>NZ_LS483431.1:600000-1200000 GCF_900475935.1 Campylobacter fetus subsp. fetus | reverse complement strand
AGAAGCTAAAAACAGCAAATGGTAAATTTAAGATTTAAAGCCTTTTTATGAGGCTTTAAATTTAAAACAATCTATACGCTACATTGGAAAAATTTAAAATATATAAAATAAATATATTTAAAATCGTATTTAAATCTTTTTAAAAAATACTAATGCTAAATTTGCTACAATGTTAAAAGTACTCATAAAGGAGAGTTGATGCAATTTGGCAAAGCTGCGGTAAATTACGGTAAAAAGATAAGAGATAATAAACTTCAAGATATTGAATTTACAAAAGAAAATATTAGCCATAAAGAGCAGTTTGTGCTCAAAGTTTCTATGTATTGCGCACTTATTTTAGCAATTTTTGGTATAGGTTTTGGACTATTCGTAAAGAGTTTGACCATAGTTTTTGATGGAATTATAGCTCTTGTAAGCGTTGGGCTTGGACTTCTTAGCGTGGTTACTGCTCGTTATATTTATAAAGAAGACGATGATATTTTTCAATACGGATATATTCGTTTTGAGCCTATGGTGAATTTATTTAAAAGTCTTATTTTGCTTGTTGTATGTTTGTATGCATTTTTTAGTGCAATTAAAAGCATTTTTGGCGGAGGTTATACTTTGGAGCTTGGCGCGGCTGTGATTTATACTATAGTTGCTTTTGCCTTGTGCTTTATAATTTTTACTTATACAAGTTTTTATTCTAAATATTTAGGTTCCGAACTTATTTACGTAGATAGAGCAGAGTGGCTTATAGATTGCGTTTTATACTGTGGAGGCATTATAGCTTTTGGTTTGATCTATATCTTTGATCCTGCCCAAGAAAAGTGGTTTAGTCCTTATATAGATCCTATTTTGCTTGTTTTATTTTCGATTTTTCTTTCTGTGGCGCCGCTAAAAATTTTTATATCTAATCTTAAAGATTTAATTATGGTGGCTCCTAAAGATCTTGATGATAAAATAACAGAAATTATGCAGAGTTTAAGTCTAAAATACGGCTTTAGGGATTATGATACTCACGTTGCAAAAAGCGGTAGATTTTTTATTATAGAAGTTAATATTTTAAGTACTAGCAGCAATGATATACTTAGCGTAAGAGAGTTAGATTGTATCCGCAATGAGATAGAGCAGAGACTTGAGATACCTAGCTATAAAATTTGGCTTTTAGTGAGTCTAACGGCTAATCCAAAATGGTTATAAGATATAGTTTTTGATTTAAATTTATGCTGTTTTATAAATTTAAATCGCTCCAATCTGACTTGTTTTGCTGAAGCGATTTTATTTAATATATAAATAGTATATTTTATAAGCCTATTACGCCTATGCGCGTTCGATTTAGTTTATAATTTAACATAGCATCAAGTAAAGCTGCTGCGTAATCTTTGTAGCTTCCTTTGCTCTCTCCTTTGTCATTTACCTCAAATTCTTCGCTTATAATTTTGTATTTACCACTTTTTGGGGCATCTGGAATAAAATCGGCAGGAGGACTTACATATAACCAATTAATCTTGTTTTCACTGCGTAAAAACTCTAAACCTTCAGCCATAGCTTTTCCTAAAGGTTTGTATTCGTTTGGGAAATTTGGCATATCTATAAGCATAGTTGAATGATTTTTATCCATATATAAACTTCCTGCGCCGCCTACTATAACAAGCTTTGCCTTATTATTATGTAAAATTTTACATAAATGTTCTATGTGTTTTTTATGCAAATTTAAATCTTCCCACTCTCCAAAAGCATCAATTATATAATCAAATCCTTCCAAATTTTCTGAATTTAAAGAAAAAATATCTTTTTGCACGATTTTTATATCGTCTTTGAATTGCTGTTTTAAACCATTTCGTATAAAAGCGCTTATGTTAAAACCTCTACTTAACGCTTCATAAACGATTGCTTGTCCTGCTTTACCGTTTGCGGCTAATATAGCTATCTTTTTCATATGATCACCTAAATAAATTTGTATTTTTAACTTGCATACTAAAATTAATGCTAGAATTATAATAAATTTAAGTTCTAAAAAACAAGTAGATATTTTTTTATAATTTAGTATTATTTTTAATAGCATTGTCTATTTTAGAGATTTAAAGTGTATAATTTTTTAAATATTTTTAAATTTAATTGAGATATTGATCTCAAAATTTGTTATAATTTGGCTTGAAATTTAAAAAGGATTTTATCATGAATAGATATTTTTCTCCTTGTCCTGTGGAGACTACTTTAAATCTTATCGGCAATAAATGGAAATTTCTAGTTATTAGAGACTTAATGGGTGGTAAAAAACGCTTTGGCGAACTTAAAAAAAGTATAAGTGCAACTAAAAATCAAAGCATTAGTCAAAACGTATTAACTCAAAATTTACGTGAGTTAGAAGATGCAAAAATCATCAGCAGGAAGGTTTATGCCGAAGTGCCTCCGCGTGTAGAATACGCACTTACTCCGCTTGGCCATAGTTTAGAAAATATTTTAATCGCTTTAGAAAATTGGGGCGAGAGTTATAAAAACGGATTTTAAATTTATTTGATAGATTTGAATTTTTAAGATATTTTCAAATTTATTTTTATAAAAAATAGCTATTTTTTATCTTTATCAAATTGTTTTTTTGATATATTCGAGTCTAAGCTCAAATATATCAATTAAGTATTTATTTAAAAAAGCTATCTACGGCTCTTTGTAGCTCATCAAAACTGTTTTTTATATCTTTTGAAATTTCATTTATATCTTTTGAATTTACAAGGCTATTATCCGCTAGAATTCCGATTTTGCCTACTTCTGCAGTAATGTCTTTTAAATTTGATTTAGTTTGCGAGCTATGTTCTATAATCTTTTGAGTGGTTTTGTAGTTGTTGTTAAAAATAGATTCAAAGTTGTTTAATTTTTCATTCGTATCTGTGCTTTTTGATAGTAAATAATCTACATTTTCCATAGTTGATGATAGCGAATTTTTACTATTATCAACACCTTTTGTGATCTCTTTTATATTATTATTTATCTCTTCTAACGAGTTTTGCGTTGATTCAGATAGCTTTCTTATCTCGTCCGCAACAACTGCAAATCCCTTTCCGTGTTCTCCGGCTCTGGCTGCTTCTATAGCTGCATTCAATGCTAGTAAGTTTGTTTGATCTGCTACGTTACTTACGGTTTGTACTATTTTCATTATCGAATTTATGTTGTTTTTTAAAGAGTTGAAATGATCCGCAAGTTCGCTGTTTTGATTGAAAATTTTCTTTACTAAGTTTTGCACGTCTTCTAATAAATTTTTAATTTCTTGAGATGTGCTGAACATGCTTTCTTGATCCGCTTTTGCTTGGAGTATATCTTTGATAAAATTATCGAGTAGGGCGTTGATAGAGTTTGTTTTTGAATATGTTATATCTACGATATTTTTCATATTATTGTTGGAAATATATAGCGAATTTCCTATATTTTCTAATCCTTTGATGTTTTGACTATTTTTAATGGTATTTTCAGAAATTGCCGCTACGATAATTTTAATATTTTCTTTAAATTCATCTATGCTCGAAAGGATTTTTCCATTTTCCTTGCTAAAAGACGTATTTACTTTAATATCTGAGTTTAATGTTATATTGTTCAACTTTTTTATTATCTCTTTGGTCATATCTACTCCCCATCTTTTTTCATCGATATCGTGAAATACCAGTGCCGCAACTATTATGTATTGTACTATTTGACCGATTTGATTTTCGGTAAAGAAAAAAGCATTTATCGCTAAAACTAAGATTCCTGCTATATGTATTATTCTCATTCTAAAATAGAGTGATTTAAACATAATGATACTCCTTATTATTTTTTAAACTTATATCATTTTGTATTAAATCTTATATTGATATTTATCAATGTCTAAATTTAAATAAGTTTTATATAATTTTATTCTAATCTTTACTGTGATACAATGCAAAGTTATGTTTATATTAAACTCAAAGGGATATGAATGAAAAAGATACTATATCTGTTAGTCTTTGTGTTTATCGCTTCTGGCGCATTTTTGCTAGTAAATCATAAGTTAAAAATATTTAAATATGATTTTGAAGCGACTACCGTAAATGGTGAAGTTAGCATGAAGAGTTTTGATGGTAAATACAAGATATTGTATTTTGGCTATGTATTTTGTCCGGATGTTTGCCCTACGACACTCACTTTGGTTTCAACAGCTCTAAATGAGCTTAAGATAAATGACTCTGTAGAGATCTTGTTTGTTACTCTTGATCTAAAAAGAGATGATATCAAAAGTTGTGATGAGTTTGCTAAGTACTTTTATCCGAATTCTGTTTGTTTGAGATTTAGCGATAGTGAGCTAGATAGAGTAACTAAAAATTATGGAGCCAAATATCAAATAGTAGATTTAAATGACTCTGTGATGGAGTATTCTGTGGCGCATAGTTCGTCTATATATTTATTTGATAAAAAAGGTAGGTTTATAAAAGAAGTTTCAAACTTAACATACGAAAATGTGAAAAGTCAAATTCAAAACTTAGTTAAAAATCATTAAAATTTGATCTTTATAAATCTATAAGTAGGATCAAATCTAAATGTAAGCAGGTTTTGCAATATCCCAAATAAGCACATAAACGTTACAAAACTACTTCCGCCATAACTATAAAATGGCAGAGGTATTCCTACGACAGGCGCAAAACCTATAGTCATAAATATATTGACACTTACATATATAAATATTAAAATGGAAATTCCGCTTGTGACGGCCTTTATAAAGTAATTTCCTTTTAGTTTATAATTAAGACTTAATAAATGAGCTATCAAAAATCCATAAAGCAAGATAAGCACCATGCCCCCTATAAAACCGTGTCTTTCTATAGTATAGGCAAATATAAAATCACTTGTTGCTATAGGTAGAAATTTAAATCTAGTTTGAGTAGCTTCTTCAGCCGATTTTCCAGTGATTCCGCCGTTTCCTATTGCTATAATAGATTGCCTTACTTGATAGCTTGGCTCTTTACTCAAAAAATCTACTATTCGCTTTTTTTGATAGTCGTGCAAGCTTTCATAAATTACTGGAGCTGCTACACCGATGCAAATAGCGAGTGTTAGCCAAATTTTTTTATTTACTCCTATTATAAATAAAATACCATATCCTGTGATGATCAGCATCATTGCCGTACCAAGATCAGGCTCTTTTAGTATAAGTCCAAATGGTAGTAATATATAAATGCTGATTTTTAAAAACTGTTTTAGATTATATCCGTTTATACCAGGAGGATCTCTTTTTATAAGATATGCTAACATAAGAATAAAAGATGGCTTCATAATTTCACTAGGTTGAAGAGTAAAATGTACAAATGGAATTTCTAGCCATCTTTGCGCACCAAGTTTACTTACACCAAAAATATCAACACTGAAAAGTAAAATGATATTTATCCAATATACGGTAGGTATAAGCCACTCTATCTTTCTAATAGGCATCAAAAAAAAGAATGTAAAAGCTAAAAAACCTATGCTAAAATATACTATTTGTTTGCTAGATAACATGTCATTTGCTTCAGAGATTAGAGTATAAGATAAAATAATAATAGGAAGCACTAAAATAGGCTGAACAAAATCAAAATGCGTTAAAATACGCTTGTCTAATCGTATCAAATTTAAACCTAAGAATTTTTTGGTAAAATTATACTAAAAAAAGGATTAAGATTGAATGAATTTATATCTAGCAACAGTGCTAGGCTAGATCAAATTCTCGCTTCATATCTGAGCATTTCAAGAAATCAAATTAGTGAGCTTATAAAATCTGGAAATGTATATGTGAATGATAATTTAATGCTAAAACCGTCATTTAAAGTTCTTTTAAACGACAAAATCGGTTTTAATTTGCCTAAGGCTAAATTTGAAAACTGCGAGTTTAAAGCTGATTTTGATGTGAAAATTTTATACGAAGATGATGATATTTTAGTGTTAAATAAACCTTCAAATCTTACAGTCCATCCGGCACCTAGCGTTAAAGAAGCAACATTGGTAGAGTGGCTAAAACAAAACGGTTATATGCTCTCTACTCTTAATGGAGACATAAGAGCCGGTATCGTTCATAGGCTAGATAAAGGAACTAGTGGAGTTATAGTAGTAGCTAAAAATAACGCTTCTCACTCCGCATTAGCCGCTCAATTAAGTGATAAGAGTATGGGCAGAGTATATTTAGCTTTGATAGATTTCAATCTTAAAGATAAATTAATTATTGATAGGCCAATAGGCAGAAATCCGCAAAATAGATTGAAAAATAGTGTTGCGGCAAACGGTAGAGCTGCAAAATCCGCTTTTACGAATATTATTTGCGAAGACGATCTAAATTTAATAGCAGCGAAGTTATTCACGGGTAGAACTCATCAGATAAGAGTGCATTTAGCTAGTATAAATCGCCACATTTTAGGTGATAATTTATATGGTTTTAAGAGCAAAAATTGTAAAATAAAAAGAGTTATGCTGCATGCTTATATATTAAATTTAACACACCCTAAAAGCGGTGAAAAGATGCAGTTTATAGCACCTTTACCAACTGATTTTTATGATATTTTAAGTAAAAAAATTGACAAGGAGATTTTAAATGAAAAAATTGATCCCGAGTTTGTTAGCTCTGCTTTTTATGGCTTTAATGAGTGGATGTGCCTATAAAGTATCTCAGGTAAATCCAAATCTCCCGACCATAAATAGCCTAAAAACAATCAGCGATATGACTCAAATAGCGTTTGAGTGGAATCCTGTAAATGATGAAAATATCGCCGGATACTATCTTTATCGCTCAAATCCTAATGAAGATGGAAAAATGAGCGTAGTAGCAAATATCAAAGATAGATTCGCAACTCATTACGTAGATACAAACTTAGCTCCATCTACGGAGTACAGCTATGAGCTAAGAAGCTATGATAATAATGGTGATATATCAAACAACGGAGAGATTATAACTGTTTCTACAAGCAAACTAATTGAATCGGTATCTTTTGCCCAAGCCGTTTATGGATTGCCAAATAGAATTAAAATTTTATGGAGACCGCATCCAGATCCTAGAGTTGCTTCATATATAATTGAAAGAAATAATATTTCAAGCGATAAGTGGTATCGTATAGCTGAGGTAAAAGGTAGATTAAACGTAGAGTATATAGATGATGGTCTTGATCCAAATCATCATTATAGGTATAGAATACTTGTTAAAACAGTTGACGGCATTACTTCTGGACCAAGTGCTATTATATCTGCTCAAACGAAAGCTCTTCCAAATTTGGTTTTGAATTTGCAAGCGACAACAAATCTTCCTAAAAAGATAACTTTGACATGGGAGCCAAACACGAATGACGATTTTTCTCATTATAATATATATCGTTCGTCAAATGAGATATTTCCACTTTTGAAACTTACAGAAACGACATCTGTTCAGTATGATGATCTTATAAACGAAAACGGCGCTCAGATGTATTATAAAGTAACTGCGGTAGATAAAGACGGATTAGAAAGTCCAAAACAAAACAATCCGGTAGTGGGGAATACTCTAACATCTCCTAAATCTCCTATTATAACAGGAGCTAGCTTTAATGGTATAAGTATAGAACTTTCATGGAGCTCAGGAAGCGATAACAGAAGCGTAAAATACAAAATACTAAAATCAAGTGCTGCAGGTGAAGAAGCCATAGAAGATATAGTTGGTAATAGTTATAATGATGACCAAATACAATTTGGGCTTGAATATACTTATAAAATTGTAGGAATTGACGAGTACGGCATAAACTCAAATGAGTCCAAACAAGCTATTGTAGTAGCCAAGTAATGCCAAATTTCGTAGCAACCAGTCTAAAAAATCTCAAATTTCCGTTTGGGGCAGATGGCGTTGAGTTCTTATGGAGTGCAAAAGCAGGTGATGAAAGTCTTATCTATACAAAAACAGGTAAAAAGGAGTTTTTTTTACTTGTAAAGGATAAGAAAACCGAATTCGTAGTTAAATCAGATAAGCTAACTCGTCCTGCTAGTCTGGGCACTATCCAAAAAGCTCTTAGTGTATATAAAGATCTTAATGTTTTAGATCTAAAATCATCGACCATAGCTATTAAAAATGAAAAACAACTTGCAAAAAAAGAGTTTATATTAAACGACATTCAGTTTTTAGAAAAGCTAAAGAGCGGTGAGTTTAAAAAGATTTTTGTAGAGATTGGATTTGGCAGCGGAAGACATCTATTATATCAGGCAAAAACAGATGAAAATACTTTAGTAGTTGGTATAGAAGTTTATAAACGCTCTTGCGAGCAGGTAAATAATCTAGCTTTGAGTATGGGATTAAAAAATGTCATTCTTTTGAATTTAGATGCTAGATTGGTTATGTCTTTGCTCCATTCAAATAGCGTAGATAGATTGTTTCTACACTTTCCAGTGCCTTGGGAAAAGTCAGAAAAAAGACGCGTAGTGAGTGCTGAGTTTGCAAATGAGTGTCAAAGAGTTTTAAAATCAGGCGGCTCATTTGAGCTTAGGAGTGATGATAAAAATTACACCGATTTTACGATATCTTGTTTTTTAAATTTAAAAGAAGCTAAAATGGAGATCTATAAAAATCGTTTTTTAGATGTTTCAAGCAAATATGAAGATAGATGGATAAAACAAAATAGAGATATTTATGATGTTGTTTTTACAAATTTAATTGTTAGTGAGCAGAAAGTTTTGCATGGAGATTTTGAGTTTGGGACTGTTTTAGAAGAAGATATTTTGTCTAAATTCGAGAATAAAACTA
Organism: Campylobacter fetus subsp. fetus; assembly: GCF_900475935.1. Lineage (NCBI taxonomy): Bacteria > Pseudomonadati > Campylobacterota > Epsilonproteobacteria > Campylobacterales > Campylobacteraceae > Campylobacter > Campylobacter fetus. The sequence continues at coordinate 1,191,287 of NZ_LS483431.1, read as the reverse complement.
TAAAAAAAGATGACTATTTTATTCATATGGAGCGTATTTATAAAAAAGATAGCAGCGAAAAAAACGGCGGACTGCTTTTAAGGGTCGCATTTGGCTCGTTTTATAGACCTGAGCACTGTTTTATACTAGTGGAGAATTCAAAAGCCTCATATTTTATTAAAAAACCACTTCTTACTTATGAAAATTTAAAAGCACACAGCACTCTAAAGGAGTATTTAAGTTGCAGCACATCGTAGAAGCTAAGGATCTAAATATCGGATATGAAAGAGATCAAAATGTTATAAATGGAGCAAATTTTAACATAAACGTGAATGATTTTGTATTTATAACAGGCAAAAGCGGCAGTGGAAAATCTACGCTAATAAAATCTATGTACGGAGATATATCTGTAAATAGAGGCAGTCTAATAGTATGTTTAAGCGAGCTTAAAGATATAAACAGATCAAGCTTGGCGCTTCTTAGACAAAGAGTAGGAATAATTTTTCAAGATTTTAGACTTATAAATGAGTGGAATGTTGAAAAAAATGTAATGCTTCCTCTTATAATTAAAGGTTATAACCAAAGTGTATGTAAAAAACAGGCCGCAAAGCTGCTAAATCATGTAAATTTACTTCATAAAGCAGATAAATTTCCACTTGAACTAAGTGGCGGAGAGCAACAAAGAGTAGCTATGGCAAGGGCTTTAGTGCATAATCCTCAGCTTCTGTTATGTGATGAGCCTACAGGTAGTTTGGATGAGTATTCAAGTGATGTGATATGGTCGCTTTTAAAGTCTGCTAGAGATGGTCTTGGAACTTGCGTTGTTGTTGTAACTCATAAAATTCCATCTAGCTTGAGAACCGAGTATAGACATTTTGAACTATTAAATGGAGAGATAAATGAAATCATTTAAAAGCCATTTAGGTGTTATTTTTCCGCTTGTTATACTGCTTTTTTCTATCGAGTTTAGTTTTATGGTCGATAAGATAGTAAGTAATTACGAAACTACTATGGGAAATGATTATAATATTATTATCGTTTCTGAAAATGAGATTAGCAGTGATACGATCAAGCAAAATATTGAAACCTTTAAAGATTTAATACCCCTTGATACGAAATCTGTTTTAGATCGGCTTAAAAATGATGTTTCAACAAGAAATTTATCAGTATTAAGTAACTCTCTTCCAAAGTTTTACTCTTTAAAATTAAATAGTTTTCCAAGCTCTGAGTATATGTCAAAGATTCAAAGTAGATTGCTAAAAATAAATGGTATAAAAAAGGTAGAAACTTTTTCTAAAACATATGATAAAGTATATAAAATGCTTGTTTTATCAAAATCTATTTTTGAATATTTTGCCGTACTTATAGCTCTTATGGGAGTTGCTTTAATATTTAAACAGATGAAAATTTGGCTGTATGAGCATAAAAGAAGAGTCGAGATCATGACTCTTTTTGGGGCTCCATACTGGCTAAAATCTGCCATGCTATATAAATTAGCAATAATTGATAGCATTATAGCGACTAGTTTAGTAACTCTGTTTTATGCTTTTATTCCGGCTCTTGATATATTTCAAAATGCTGTTTTTAGCATAGGTTTTGAACTTCCAAATTTAGACTTGTTTAGCGATACGGTGCTGCTTTTTAGTGCTTCTATAGTGGTATCTATAATAGCAGTTAGTCTAGTGATGCTTCAGTCTAGAGAGCCTAAATGAGATTTATTTCACTACTATTATTATTTTATGTCGTTTTGTTCGGTGCTAGTGTTGCTGACAAGATACAAGACAAAAAAGAGACTTTAAGTTCTGCTAAGAAGTTAGAAACCCAATTAAATAAAAAACTTGAAGAATTAGTTAGCGATATAATAAAAGGCGAAGCCGATGTGAAAAATACCGCTATTCAGATAGAGGAGTTGGCTAAGCAAGTAAAAGAGTTGGAAAGTAGCGCAAATGATGCTAATGCAGAGTTAAACAAGCTTACTAGTCAAAATAGTGATTTGATAAAGAATCAAAAAGATATGGAAAAAAGATTGATTAGAATTATTAGTGAGGATTTTGCGTATGATCTTATAATTCCAAACGATTATGAAGAGAGCGAAGAGAGTATTATAGCAAATGAAGTTTTGTCTAAATTAAATTTGGTTATGCAAGATGAATTTAAAAAGATAGCAAAAAACTATGAGCAGACCGTAAATCTTATAAAATCTCAGTCTGATAAGATAAACTCAATTAAATTTGACTTAAGAGAGTTTAAACAAAAACAAGCAAAATTAAAAAGCCTTCAAAACAAACAAAAGAGCAATTTATCAAATTTAAAGCAAGATAAAGATATTTATTCAAAAAAGTTAGCAAAACTGCAAGATCAACAAGATGAGCTCAGAAAAACTCTTGAGAAGCTCCAAATTCTAGCTAAAAAAGAAGATGAAAAAAAAGAGACTAAACAAACCAAGCCAAATACTCCGGCTAATGCGAACACTGGAGATATAAAACAAATAGGATCTAGTTATAAAACAAGTAATGTTAAAAAATACGTAGGCGAAAAAACTATAGCTCCTCTTGATAATTTTAGCGTAAAGCAGAAATTCGGAGACTACGTTGATCCTATTTACAATATTAAGATTTTTAATGAATCTATCGTGCTTCGCTCTAACGAACCAGATGCAAAAGTAAAAAGTGTACTTGCTGGAACTGTGGTATTTGCTAAAGATACGCCGATACTTGATAAAGTAGTTATTGTGGAAAATTCAGACGGTATTCATACTATTTATGCTCATTTAGATAAGATAGCTCCTACTATAAAAGTAGGAAGTAAAATAAAAAAAGGTTATGTTATAGGAAGAGTTAAGCAGGATTTGACATTTGAAGTTACTCAAAAAAACTATCATATCAATCCTCTTGATCTTATTAGTCTTAAATGAGTTAATAAATATTAAGGAGTTTTTAGGTATAATTCCCAAATTTTAGGAGACAGTAATGAGTGACAAAAAGCGAGTTTTGGTTAAATTTTCAGGTGAGGCTTTGGCTGGCGGAAACGGTTTTGGAATAGATACTCACATATTAAAATACATAGCAGGCGAGATAAAAGGCTTAGTTTTAAATGGCATAGAAATCGGGATAGTTATAGGCGGTGGAAATATTATCAGGGGTGTAAGTGCGGCAAAAGACGGCATTATCAAAAGAACAAGCGGCGATCATATGGGAATGCTTGCAACCGTAATTAATGCAATTGCTATGAGAGAGGCTTTGGAGTATAGCGGACTTAGCGTTAGAGTTCAAAGCGCCATAAAAATGGAAGCTATTTGTGAGACGTTTATCATGGGTAGAGCGCAACGTCATCTTGAAAAGGGTCGCGTTGTTATATTTGCTGCTGGAACCGGAAATCCATTTTTTACCACCGATACTGCGGCTACTTTGAGAGCCATTGAGATAGATGCGAATATGATTATAAAAGCTACAAAGGTTAATGGGGTTTATGACAGAGACCCTATGAAATTTGAAGACGCTGTTTTATTAAACGAGATATCTTATGAAAGAGCTATGGAAGATAATATAAAAGTTATGGACGATACGGCAATAGCTTTAGCAAAAGATAATAAGCTTCCTATCGTAGTTTGTAATATGTTTGAAGAGGGTAATTTGCTTAAGATAGCAAATGGAGATTATACAAACTGCTCAGTAGTTAAAAATTAACAAGGAGAGATAATGCAAAGAACAGAAGAGATAGCAGCAAAAGCGCTTCAAGTAGTAGGCAATGATAGATATAAATTGGCTCTACTAGTAGCAAAAAGAGCTGAAATGCTAGCAGAGGGAGCAGCGCCGCTTGTAAAGATAAACGCTGCAAAAATGAAATTTACGGATATTGCTCTTCTTGAGATATCAGAGGGCAAGGTTTTGTTAGAGGCATTCGTTGAATCAAATAGATAATGGACAGATACTAGAACAGCTTATAGAAGAGGTTGTTGTCAGTAAAAATATTGAATCGGCAAAAGATGTTTTATACTCCGTTGCAAAGCCCACAGGAATGCTTTTAAAAGCAGTTGATTACTGTGTTAGGCTTCATGAGGGTCAGTTTAGAAAAAGTGGAGAACCATATGCCATACATCCTATATTGGTATGCTCTTTCGTAGCTCATATGGGTGGCGATGAGAGTATGCTTATAGCTTCTTTATTGCATGATGTTGTTGAAGATACCGAGTGTAGCGAAGATGAAGTTAGATTTGAATTTGGCGAAGAGGTTACAAATTTAGTAAGAGGGCTTACTAAGATAGTCGCTATAAGAGAAAATGAGTTGGCTAGTTCTAATTCAAATGAAAAATTAGCAGCCTCAGCGCTAACTTTTAGAAAAATGCTTTTAGTATCTATAGAAGATGTTAGAGTACTTGTAATAAAACTTTGTGATAGATTGCATAATATGCTAACATTAGAAGCCCTTAGGCCAGATAAACAAAAACGCATAGCAGAAGAAACTCTAGTTGTTTATGCTCCTATAGCACATAGACTTGGAATTTCGGCGGTAAAAAATATCTTAGAAGATCTTAGTTTTAAGTACGTTTTACCAAAAGAGTATTGCGTAATAGACTCATATATAAATGAACACAAACAGCAGCTTCAGTTAAAAATCAACTCATTTAGTCAAAAAGTAGGCGAAAAACTTCTTACTAGCGGTTTTACAGAAGATAGTTTTGAAGTTCAAAAAAGAATAAAGCATTACTACTCTATCTATCTAAAGATGCAAAGAAAAGGTATCAGTATGGAAGAGGTTTTGGATCTACTTGCAATAAGAATAATAGTTAAAAATCCAAAAGATTGTTACTTGGCTTTAGGTGTCCTTCATATGAACTTTAATCCTCTTATTTCAAGATTTAAAGATTACGTTGCTTTACCAAAACAAAACGGTTATCAGACTATTCATACGACTATTTTTGATAACAAAAGTATTATCGAAGCTCAAATCAGAACATTTGATATGCATAAAACTGCAGAGTACGGTGTAGCGGCTCACTGGAAGTATAAAAATGGAGGGTTAATAGCTCCAAAACTCGATTGGCTAAGCGATATAAGTGCCCAAGAAGGCGATGATAAAAGCATAGAAGATCTATATGAGTATGCAAAAGATAGTTTATATGTAGAAGATATAGCCGTTTATTCTCCAAAAGGAGGAATTTTTACTCTTCCACGTGGAGCTACTGCTCTTGATTATGCTTATGAGATACACTCTGAAGTAGGACTTCACGCTAAAGAAGCATATGTCAATAGAATACGAGTACCACTCTTAACAGAGCTCAAAAACGGTGATATAATCCGCATAGTAACGGGAAATGAAGCTCATTACCGCTGTTCTTGGTTATCAAATGTCAAAACAGGAAAAGCAAGAGCAACTATAAGAAGTTTTTGCAGACAAAAGATAAGAGAAGTAAATCAGCAAGTAGCTATGGATATATTAGTCGGTATATTTAATGTTGGAGAAAGAAAGATATTAGACTGGCTAGAGAGTGAAAATTTAAATAAAAAAATCGCAAGAGCCGCCAGTGATTCAGTTTATCTTCAAGACGTTGTAAATGCACTTAAAAAATATCCTAAACAAGATAAATTATTTAGTCTTAAATTTGCCGATAAATATGAGGTAAAAAAACAGAAATTTGATAATATCGTTGTCTATTCAAATCATACTATAAAAGGTGTAGAGTTTGACTACTGCTGCAATCCAAAACGCGGCGATGATATAATAGGCTTTAAAAATGGTCACAACGTAGTAGTTCATCATAAGCTTTGCGAAAGAGCTGCTAAACTTATGAGCGATAAAGAAGAGATGATATTTGTCAAATGGACCAGAAACGCACCGCATAGATATAAAATTATTTTAAGTATAGAGAATAAGCGCGGTAGTTTAGCTGCTTTTTTAACATATTTGGCTAAATTAAATGTGGATCTAGTAACTATTACTTTAAGCGAAAGCGATGACCTTATTGCTGCTGATTATTTTGACGTAACTATAGAATTAAATGAGAATTTAGATAGCAATATGATAAGAGATAAGTTAAAAGAGAGGTATAAGATAGCTGAGTTTAAATCCCTATCTGATGCTTACCATAATCAAGGAGAGTAATATGAATAATATAGATAGTATAATGCAAGAGATAAAAAAAGGTGTTGCTGAGATAATAGATTTCTCTCGTATTGAAAGCCTTATTAAAAATTATTACGAAAATGGTAAAAATTTCTATATAAAAGCAGGTTTTGACCCAACCGCTCCTGATCTTCACTTAGGGCATACCGTAGTTTTAAATAAAATGAGACTGCTTCAAAAACATGGCGGTATAGTTCAATTTTTGATAGGTGATTTTACTGCTAAAATAGGAGATCCAAGCGGCAAAAGCGCAACTAGAAAAGTGTTGGACGATGATACTATAGCTAAAAATGCAAAAACATATAAAGAGCAGGTTTTTAAAATTTTAGATGAGAGTAAAACCGAAGTTATGTTTAACTCGGCTTGGTTAAGCAAGCTAGGAGCAGATGGACTTATCGCTCTTGCAAGTACGTTTAACGTAGCTAGAATGCTAGAGCGAGACGACTTTACAAAACGCTATAAAAACGAAACTCCTATAGCTATAAGCGAGTTTTTATATCCTCTTTTGCAAGGTTATGATAGTGTAGCTATGAAATGTGATATAGAAATGGGTGGAACAGATCAGAAATTTAATCTTTTAATGGGTCGCACTCTTGGACGAACGTACGGTATAGGTAAAGAACAAGCTATTATTATGATGCCTCTGCTTGTAGGCTTAGACGGTGTAAATAAAATGAGTAAAAGCCTTGGCAATTACATAGGCGTAACAGAGAGTGCAAATGATATTTTTGCTAAAACTCTTAGCATAAGTGACGATCTTATGTGGGTATGGTATGAGCTTTTAAGCGATAAAAGTTCTGATGATATTTTAAATTTAAAAGCAGATGTTAGCAGTGCAAAATTGCATCCAAAAAAAGTGAAAGAGAATTTAGCTTTAGAAATTACAAGTCGTTTTCACGGAATAAGTGAAGCCGGGGCTGCAAAAGATGAGTTCGACAGAGTTCATTCTAAAAAAGAACTTCCAAGCGATATGCCTGAGTTTGAGATAGTTAAAGACGAAATTTGGATAGTAGAAGCGCTTAGCAATTGTGCATTGTGTTCTAGTAACGCTGAAGCGCGTCGTCATATAAAAGCAAACGCAGTGAGTGTAAATCAGCAAAAGGTTATAGATGAGCAGCTTAAACTTGCTAAGGGTGAGTATATTTTGCAAGTCGGTAAAAAAACGTACGCAAAATTAAAGGTAAAATAATGGAACTAAAAAGCTTAAAAATAGGCAAATATGAGATAAAATATCCTATTATTCAAGGTGGAATGGGACTTGGTATCAGTTGGGACAAGCTTGCTGGTAATGTTAGTTTAAATGGTGGATTAGGAGTTATAAGTTCAGTTGGAACCGGTTATTATGAACATAGAAGTCATATTGCTAAAGAGATAAATAATAAACCTTATGATAGTGAAAATTTCTACTCAAGAGATGGATTTAAAGCCATCATAGACAATGCTAGAAAAATATGCGGCGATAGACCTTTAGCTGCAAATATAATGTGTGCTAGTAATGATTATGCTAGGATAGTAAAAGACGCTTGTGAACATGGGATAAATATCATAATTTCAGGTGCCGGACTTCCTACAAATTTACCGGAACTTACAAAAGGCTTCAAAGACGTTGCTTTAGTCCCTATAGTAAGCTCCGCAAAAGCACTTAAAATAATATGTAAAAGATGGCATCTAAGATATGAAAAACTTCCTGATGCAGTTGTATTAGAAGGACCTCTTAGCGGCGGACATCAAGGATTTACCTATGAACAGTGTATTGATCCGGAGTTTCAATTAGAAAAGCTTATAGAACCTGTCGTTAAAGAAGCTAGTGAGTGGGAAAAGATCGGCGGAAAACCGATTCCTGTTATGGCTGCTGGTGGAATTTGGGATCATGGCGATATAGCAAAAGTCATAAGTTTGGGAGCAAGCGGCGTACAGATGGGAACTAGATTTATCGGAACTTTTGAATGCGACGCTAGCGATAATTTTAAAAGTGTTTTGCTAAATGCTAAAAAAGAAGATATAAAACTTATAAAAAGTCCGGTTGGATATCCTGCTCGTGGAGTTAGAACAAATTTAATAGAGTTAGTAGAAAAAAGAAGCGGACCTAAAATTCAGTGTATAAGCAACTGTGTGAGTCCTTGTTGTCGTGGTAAAGAAGCTAAAGAAGTCGGTTATTGTATAGCAGACAGACTTTATGATGCTTATTCAGGAAAAAAAGAGACCGGACTATTTTTTACCGGCGCAAACGGATATAGACTAAATGAGATAATTAGTGTGAAAGATCTGATAAAAAAGTTGGTATATGGGGAAAATAGTTAGAGTTCTTTTACTATTTATCCTAAGTGCGTTTGCATTCGGAGCTGACTTTTCGTCTTGGTTGGGCGAGTTTGATACGAAATTTTATAGCTCGGCAAAACAAGAACAGCTCCGTATTTATCATGATTTAAAAGGCGTTTATGTACATTCTATATTAAACGACAATAAAGACTTAAAAATACAAACTCTTTTAAGATTGGTAGATGGCTCAAAAAAGCTTGGGTTGGATTATAAAGTTTATGAAAGCGAACTTAAAAATTATGAAAATCAGGATATTATAAGCTACGCTCAAACTAAAGAATTAGTAAAAAAACCTGAAAAGCAGACTATAAATAAAAATATTATCCCGAAAGTTGAAACTTCTGCTAAAAAAATAGAATCTAAAGAGCAAAAAGTAGAGAATGAAGTTCAAAAAAGCAGCTCAAAAGAGAACGAAGATGAGGTAAAAAAACCTCTAAAGGTACTTAAATTTAGTAGCGATGATGATAGTTTTGTTTTGAGTTTAAATAGGGATATGGATGAAAAAGAGATTAAAACTTTTGAATTAAATACAAAAGAGCTATATAAAAGAATTTATGATATTAATGCGATTTTAACTACTCAATTTAAAAAACCAACTCAAAAAATATCTGATGATATAAGAGTCGCTCAGTTTGATAAAGATACGGTAAGGGTTGTATTTTATAGTGATAAAAAACAAAATATCAATACTAAATTTGAAAATAAAAATATAATTTTTTTCATAAAAGATGGAGTATCTAAAAAACCAGTTGCTAATTTAGACTCAAAATCTCAAACTCAAAAAACTAGTGATAAAACCGCTCAAAAAAATAAGACTCAGACCTCTGCTGTGGCTAAAACAGCTAAAAAAGAAGATGATAAAAAATCTCAAACACAAAATAAAAATACCATAAAAAATATACCTAGGAACAAAACTATAGTTTTGGATGCGGGACACGGTGGAAAGGACGCCGGAGCGGTCGGTTCAAGAACGCTTTATGAAAAAAATGTTGTTTTAAAAGTAGCTTTGAAAGCTGGAAAGATACTCAAAAATAGAGGTTACAAAGTTTATTATACGCGAGATAAAGATAAATTTATAGGTCTTAGAAATAGAACTAGTTTTGCCAATGATAAGATGGCTGATCTTTTTATATCTATTCATGCTAACGCCGCGCCAAATAGTAAAAAAGCTCCTGAAATGCAAGGTATAGAAACATTTTTTCTTAGTCCAACTAGAAGTGAGAGAAGTATGCGAGCAGCAAATTTAGAGAATAAATCAGATACAGATGAGATGAATTATTTCACTAAAATTAGCTTTTTAAATTTCTTAAATAGAGAAAAAATAATTGCCTCAAATAAACTTGCTATCGATATCCAAACAAATCTTTTAAGCTCTGTGAGAACTAATTATAACGTGTCTGATGGAGGAGTAAGGGAAGCTCCTTTTTGGGTTTTAGTAGGTGCGCTTATGCCAGCAGTTCTTATAGAAACTGGATATATTACTCATCCAAAAGAGGGAAAACTCCTTGCAAATGATGCTTACGCCGATAAATTAGCGGAGGGAATCGCAAATGGAATTGATGATTATTTTGCGAAAAATAGATGATAACTTTTAGAGGCGACGGACTTTATAATTCTAAATTTGATGATATATACTTTAATACAAATGAGCCTTTGATTGAATGTGAACATACTTATAGCAGCGTCTTAGATGAAATTAATGCTAAATTTATTGTTGTTGCAGAGGCTGGATTTGGCACCGGACTAAATTTTTTTAGCACCGTTTTAAAGTTTCTAAGTTTAAATAGTACCGAACTTCACTATATAGCCGTGGAAAAATATCCTTTTAAAAAGAGCGAATTAAGAGAAATATATCTTAAATTTGAGATATTAAAACCGTTTTTTGATGAGTTTATAGAGCAATATGAGATCTTAGATGGTGCATTGATTCGTATAAAGCTTTTAAATGAAAGAGTTATTTTAGATCTGTACTTTGGTGATATTTTAGATGCTTTTGATGAGCTTAGTTTTAGAGCAGACGCATGGTATTTAGATGGATTTTCTCCTACTAAAAATCCAGATATGTGGAGCAAAGAAGTTTTTGATAGGCTCAGCAAGTTTTGTAAAAATAGAGCTAAAGTACGTACTTTTAGCAGTGCTAAAATAGTTCAAAATAGATTTTTAGAGCATGGATTTAGTATAAAAAAATTAAAAGGTCATTATAAAAAACGCGAGATTTTAGAAGCTAGTTTGGAACACTCAAGCCCAAAAATACTTAAAGAACCGTGGTATGCATTGCCAAATATATCTAAATTTAGTGATGTTTTGATTATCGGTGCAGGAGTAGCCGGGTTAGCGGCTGCTTTTAAATTTAAAAAGGCTGGATTTAATGTTTGTATAGCTGAAAAAATGAGTGAAGCTGCTACAAATGGAAGTTCAAATTTAGCGGGAATTTTGATGCCTCTTATAACTAAACCTAAGGTTGCTTTAGGAAATATGCATATGAGCGCTTTTTTATTTGCTAGGCATTTTTATGCAAATAGTCCGTTTGCTGATTTTTGCGGCGTTTATGATTATGGTGTGAACGACTTAGAAAAAACAAGATTATCTCTTTGGGATAGTGAGATTTTTAAATTTGAAAACGATTTTGAGCCGTATCCAAGAGCGTTTATAAAAAGTGCCGCTCAAATACGACCAAAAGAGCTTTGCATGAGTTTAGCGAGTGAGTTTGATATAAAATACGGTTATGAGTTTGAATCGATAGAAAAAAGCACGGGCGGTTACGTAGTTAAATTTAAAAATTCAAAAAATATTTTTTCATCTCTTGTGATATTTGCTATGGGAGATGCTAGCACAAATCTGTTTCAAAACGTTTTTGCAGACGAATTCATGCAGCTTAGCAGTGTCAGAGGTCAAGTAACTCACTTAAATAAAGTTTTAAATTTAAATAGCGCATTTAGCGCTCGCGGTTATATGTGCAAAGATGTTAGAGGCATACAAGTTGTAGGCGCGACGTATGATAGAAATGATAATCGCAGCGCAGCAAGAGCTACCGATGATGAGAAAAATATAGATTCTTTATCTGAGTTTATAACAAATTTAGATGTTAAAGTAGTAGGTTCAAATGTTGGATTTAGAGGATATAGCGGCGATAGATTTCCAATTGTAGGTGCCGTGCATAATGCTAGTGAGTTTAAGAAAATTTACAAATCTTTATTATGGACAAAACATAGCAAAAACAATGAATTTGCCGTTCACCACGAAAATATTTTGATAAGTAGCGCTCATGGTTCAAGAGGACTTGGAACTGCTATTTTTGGAGCTGAAATTTTGCTAGATATCGCTTTAAATCGTCCTGTTTGCACTACAAACAGTATATTAAACTCTCTAAATCCTGCAAGATTTTTAGTAAGAAAACTTAAAAGAGGTTTAGTTAGATAAATTTTTATATCTGAACTAGGTATAAAAGTAGATTTGACGCCCACATTTAGCTTACGGTTTTAGTAAAATTGCTAGGATTCAATCCAAAGTATTTTTTAAAAGCAGTTGTGAAGTTATGGGGCTGTTTATATCCTAATTCTTTTGAGATTTGATTCAAACTAAGCTCTCCTTTTTCTATAAATTCCTTTGCTTTTTGCATTTTAGTATCCATATGTACGCTATAAGGAGTCGTTCTAAATAGAGTTTTAAAACCTTGTTTTAGCTTGCATTGGTTTAATCTTACTTTCTTTGATAGTTCTGTTATAGAAGGAGGGTTTTTATAATCGTTTTTTAAAATCTCCATGGCTTTATTTAAAGATAATATATCAAATTTACTCAAATTTAAGCTTTCTTTGAGATTTAAATTTAAATTTGTCAGCTCATAAGATAAAATTTCAAGTATTTTAGCTTTTATAAATAGAGCATTTATCTGTTTTTGGTTTATAAATTTATAAATTTCACTTGCACAAAATGCTGTTTTAGCATAAGTCGCTCTGTTTTGTATAATTTTTGAGCTATCCGTGTTTTGAATTTTTGTTGTTATATTTTTATCAAGATATTTTTCAAGAAACTCGTTTTTTATGGTTATTATCACGTTTTTGATTTGAGTATTTGCTTTGTAATGAATTACTCCTTTATCCATATAAAAGTAGTTTATAAGAGTTCGACCGGCTTTTGGAGCTAAATAAAAGTCGCAAACAGTACTTTTATAGTAGTGATCTGCGCTAAAAGTTATGTTTATCGTCACTCCTTTGAAGTCCGAGTCGTAGTTCGCGGCATTGTCTTCATAAATTATAAAATTGTTTATATGTAGACCTATATCTTTTGAAATTTCAACTATTTTGGTTGATATATTTGCTTTGTTTTGGTCTATTTGGATTGATTTATTTATGCGTGAAATGTCGCTATTATCTAAAATAAATTTATTCAAAAAATACTCCTTCGGTAAAATTTACTACTTATTTGGTAATTTTTATATTGAAATCTACTATCAATTTTAGTATTATAACAAAAATATCTAAGGAATTATAAATGTATAAAAAGATTACTATTTTACTATCTTTAGTTTTAGCAAGCAGTTTATATGCCGGTACAAAGCTTGATGATGTCATAGTAAGTGCAAATAGAAGTGCACAAAAACTTGATGATATAAGCAAAAGCGTATCTGTTGTAGATGGCGATACGATAAAGCGCAGACAAAGCACGAATTTAACCGGCATTATAGCCGATGAGCCGGGAATTTCTTATGCTCCTGATGGAATGAGCTCGGGACAGATTATTTTAAGAGGATTTAGTACTCAGAACTTTAGAGCACCTCTTTTTGTAGACGGTAATAGGTTTAGAGGTAGAAATACTCTTGAGTATATGCTTTTTGATCCAAACCAGATAGAGCGAATAGAGATAATAAGAGGTCCTGCTTCATCTTTGTATGGTACGGATTCCTTTGGAGGCGTGGTAAATGTTATAACAAAAAGAGCTACTGGGGATGTTCAAGCTCCATTTAATATAACAGATACTTATATAAGCAGTGAATATCAAAGCGTAAATCATGCGATTGCAAATAGATTTCAGCTTGGAGGAGTTGGAGACGGATTTGATATTTTGTTAGGTATAAACTACAAAGACGGAGATAATTACGGTACGAAAGAGGGCGTAATACCAAACTCGGACTATCTTTATAGAGGCTTTGATCTAAAAGCCGGTTATAGCTTTTTAGATACGAATAGAGTAGAACTTGCGGCTAGATATACTAAAGTAAATCGAGGTAGAGCTGCAGGACAATTTGCATCTCCTGGAGCCGGAAATGCACCCGGTGTTTTGCAAAGACAGATGAGAGAAGAGCCTATGAGGGAAAAATATTTAGCTTTGGGATATAGTGCGCAGATGCAAAACGGTAGTTTAGAAGCTAGTCTTTATAGAAGAGAGCTTTATACTCATATAAACGTAATTCCAAATTTAAACTCGCCGCAAAAATGGGTTGATAATTATGTTATTGGACCAGTTGTATATGGCGGTAAAAGTATAGTTGCTTATAGCGGTGAGTCTTTGTCTCAGACATATGGAATAGACTGGTATTATGAGAGTAGAGACGGTAGCGAGCAGAGCGTAAACGGTAAAAATAGAATAAAAAGTGCGCCAAATTCTACTCAACTAAATATCGGAGTGTTTGGGCTATTGGAGTATGGATTTGAAGGAGGAACTTTGCTGAGCGCTAGTCTTAGGCATGATTATTTTAAGACCGGACTTGAAACAAGTTTTATCAAAAATAACGAGATAAAAAAATTGTTTGAAAGTGCCGGAGATACGTCTACAAACAAAACTACTAGCGGTTTTGGTATGATATATCCTTTATTTGGAGGTTTGGATTTTGTTTTAAATATAAACTCATCTTTTAGGGCGCCATCAGTCACGGAGATAACGGCTGTTGGTGATGGAGTGAGCGGCGTATTTACTCTTCCAAATAGTAGTATAAAACCAGAAACCGGATTAAGTTATGAAACCGGATTAAAGTATAAAGACGGTTTGATAATTTCAAATTTAACAGCATTCACAAGCAGTTATAAAAATTTAATAGTTACGAGAAATATAACATATAAAAATACTCCCGCAAGGCAGCTGCAAAACGTAGGAGAATCTAGCATAAGCGGAATTGAGTTTGATATAGCTTATAAATTGCTTTCAAATTTGATTTTTAAAACAAATGCAAGTTATCTTTACGGCGAGGATAAAACGTCTCATAAACCATTGCCCCAGATAATGCCTTTAAATGGTTTTATCAGTCTAATGTATGAGCCAAAATCTATAAAAAAATCATATATAGAATATACTACTCAATGGGCGTCAAATAAGACAAGAACGGATAATTTGAGTGAGCGAGAACGAAGCGGTTACGCGGTTTCAAATTTATATTTTGGAAAAGAATTCGGAAATATGGGCGCTTTTAAGAGTGTGGAGTTGAATTTCGGCATTGAAAATATATTTGATAAAAAATATTCTATGCCATCAGTGCCCGAGGATATTAGATATCCCGTGAGCAAGACAAATCCGCTTTTAAATCCAGGTAGAAATTTTAAAATAGGCTTAAGAGCTAGTTTTTAGGAGATTTTATGAAAGATATTTTATTTATAGGAGCCAAGCCCTCCCAACTGAGTAATTTTGAGAGTTTAGGTGAGTTTAAAAGAGTTGAATGCGTTAGTCAATATAGTATAGAAGATATGGATTTTAACAGATATAACGGTATTTTGATGACTATTTATCTAGATCAATATCTAATAAAAAAACTTAGTTTCAAATTTGAAAACTTTTTAAATTTAGGAGGACGAGTGTTTTATAACGGTCATATTATTTTACCGTTTTTAAAGGAATTAAAAGAGTTTAAACCTATTCAAAATCCCAAATTTACGGATTTTTTTATTATGCAGTGCATTTATCATAAAATTTATGATCAAATAGACATAGAAAAGTTAAATACGAGAAAAGGCGTGGCAGGATTTTACTCAAGAGGTCAAAATCCACCTCCTTTAAACGCAGATATTATCACTTCTATAAGTAGCGGTAATGTTCCTGTTGATTGGGAGATTGAGGTTGGAAATGGAAAATTCTACTCTCATTGTGGAAATGATCTTTATACTTGCGGTGAAAATTACGAGATAAACTCTAAGATATTGAAAAATATCATTAGTTATTTAGGAGATAGATATGAATAGTATAGCGGCTTTAGATAGCGGAACACCGTATCATATAGTATCTTTGCATAAAAAACCTTTTAATAAATTTTTTTCAAAAGTTATTTATATACCTGAGCTTCAAATAGATGATTTGCATGATGTGGATATTTTGATAGTGACTTGCGCTAGTTCGATAGAAAAAATTCTAGAGCATAAAAATATTTTTTATGAGTTTTTAAAAGCCGGAAAGACTTTAGTCGTAATGGGCAGAAACGATGCTGAGCTTTGGCTGCATGGCGTGAAATTATCCAAGCTTCCTTTTAATTTTTGGTGGTGGTTAGATAAGAAAAATAATAGCATAGATATAGAGGTTTCAAATGCGGATTATGAACTATTTAAGTATATAAATTTTAACGATATGATATGGCATTATCATGATGGATATGAGCCTATGAACGGTGCTATAAGTGTTATAGAACATAAAATACAGAAAAAAACTATATTTTTAGATAATAAAGATTATTACGGTGGTAGACTAATATTAACTTCCTTAGATCCATTTTATCATCACGGAAGTTTTTTTATGCCAAATGCTACAAAATTTGCAGAAGCATTTTTAAGATATTTATCTAAAATGGAATTATATAAGTGAAAAAAATATTTGTTGTTTTATTTGTATTGCTTGTATCTTTATTTTCACAAGAAATAGAGTTTAGCGATGAGAGAGGAAATTTGATAAAGCTCGAAAAACCAGCTAGTAGAGTCATCAGTTTTCCGATTCCATTAGCTTCATTTAGCATAAGCGTAGATAATAACGCAGATAAACTAGTATCCATCCATCCGCTTGCAAAAATCGCAATTCAAAACGGTATCTTAGGAAGGATTTTTCCTAAGACGCTTGATTTACAAACAAATGCAGTCGGCTCAAATTTCGTTCCAAATGTGGAAGAAGTTATAAGATTAAAGCCTGATATAGTATTTCAATGGGCACATATGTCTCAAAAGATAGTTGAACCTTTGCAGAAAATAGGTATAAATTTAGTACTTTTAGACTATGGAGACGAGAAAAACGCTATTAATTGGTTTAAAATAATAGGCAAAGCTTACGATTTAGAACATAAAGTAGAAACTATACTTAAAAATAGAAGTTTTGTTGAAAATCAGATTACAACTAGCTTAAAAAATATACGTAATAGACCAAAAGTTCTATATTTTTTAAGGTACAAACAAGCTTTTTTGGTTTCAGGAAAGCAGACCTATCAAGATTATAATATTAAATTAGCAGGCGGGATAAACGTTGCTTCTCATATCGGTCAAAAAACTGTGAATTTAGAGCAGATATTACTTTATAATCCGGATATAGTACTATTAAATAATTTCGAGCAAGATCTCAGTCCCGAGGATATCTACTCAAATAAATTTCTAAAACATATAAATGCGGTAAAAAATAGAGCCGTTTATAAAATTCCCTTCGGTAGCGAGAGATGGGATCCCCCGTCTCAAGAGTCTCATCTGTCGTGGATATGGTTAAATAAGATATTTTATGGCAAATCTAGTTTAAATTTAAAAAAAGAGATGATGAATAGTTATAATATTTTTTATAATTATAATTTGAACGATAGTGAAATTTTATCTATTTTGCATTACGAAAAGAATAAAAATAGTAGATATTATGAAGATATATTGGAGTGATAAAATGAAAAAATACGCAGTTGTTTTGACTGCTTTGATTGCGATAGCCGGTTTTTCTCTTTTAGTAGGAAGAATAAGTTTAAGTGAGCTTTTATATAGTTCGCAAAATGAATTTTTTGATATGATATTGTTTGAAATAAGACTCCCAAGACTGATAGCGGCGTTTTTTATCGGAGCTAGTTTATCGGTAGCCGGAGCAGCGTTTCAAGCCATCTTTCAAAACCCTCTAGTAGGTCCAAATATATTAGGAGTGACAAGCGGTGCAGGATTTGGAGCCGTGGTGTTTATATTATTTTTTAACGAGCCGTTTTTGGTTCAAATAGGGGCTTTTGTATTTGGATTTATAGCTGTTTTAATGGCATATTTTATAGGAAATATATCAAATAAAAACTCAAAACTAATGCTAGTTTTAGCAGGCATTATAGTCGGAGCGTTATTCGGAGCTTTGATCGCCATAGTTAAATATTTGGCTGATCCTAATGATAAACTTCCAAATATCATATATTGGCTTATGGGAAGTTTGAACTTTACTAGCTGGTCTGATCTTCTGTTTTTGCTTCCCATATCGTTAGTCGGTCTATTTTTATTATGCTCTTTTAGCTATAAAGTAAATATTCTTTCTTTGAGCAGTGATCACGCAAGATTTTTAGGCGAGAGTAGAATGCTTAGTTTATCTATCATTATATTATCAACTCTTGTCGTATCGTCTAGCGTGGCTGTTAGCGGTATCATAGGTTGGGTTGGACTTTTGGTGCCGCATATAGTAAGAATGATATTTGGTGCAAATAATCTTGTAGTTCTACCTATGTCAGCTTTGATAGGAGGAGGTTATCTAATTTTAGTCGATACCGTAGCAAGGAGCGCTACTCAGTCTGAAATACCGCTTAGCATATTAACAGCACTTATTGGAGCTCCGCTTGTCGGTTTTATAATTATCAAAAAGGCAAATCAGTGGTTTTAAACGTAAATAATCTATCATTTAGTTACGCAGATGATTTAATTTTAAATAGAGTTAGCTTTGATATTTTAAAAGGTGAAACCGTATCGATTTTAGGTAAAAACGGTATAGGTAAAAGTACTCTTTTAAAGATATTATTGTCTTTGCAAAGCTATAGTAGTGGTGAAATATTTATAGACGGCGTTAATATCCGTTCTATAAATTTAAAACATAGAGCAAGGTTTCTAGGCTACGTACCTCAAGCAGAGAATTCAACATTTGCATTTTTAGTAAAAGATATTATTTTAATGGGTAGAAACGCTCATTTAGGGCTTTTCCAAAGACCGAGTAAATATGACTTGGATTATGTTTTAGAAGCTGCAGATATCGTAGGTATAACTAATTTGCTTAGTAAAAATATTTATGAGTTAAGCGGAGGAGAGAAACAACTTGTGTTGATAGCTAGAGCTTTATGTTTGTTTCCTAAGCTTTTGATTATGGATGAGCCGATATCCTACCTCGATGTTTTTCACCAAAACAAGATCTTATCTCTTATAAATCTTTTAAATACTAAATATAATATATCTGTTTTATTTACATCTCATTATCCAGATCATACTCTTGCTATATCTCACAAAACTCTTTTGCTAAATGGTGTTAATGGCGCTATATTCGGCGAGTCAAAAGATATTTTAACTGATGTAAATTTAAAAAATCTTTTTGGAATAAGCTTTTTTGGCTTAAAAATCAATGAAAAAGATAGACTGTTGCCAAAATGGAATATATGAAATTAGTATTTAGTTTTTAATCAGATATAAATTATCTTTTATATTTATAATTTTTTTTGTATAATTAACGCAAAAAAAGGAAATTTTATGCATTGGTTAGATAAAGAAATAGTCGTAGTCGAGATAGATGGGAGATTTTTTGCGCTTAATGGATGGGATGGAGAGTGCTATTCGAGATGTTGGGAGTGCGGTGATAGAAGAGGTGATAAATTTCATAAAGTGGTCGGAGTGGATACTTATAAGATTACTCCGCGCTTTGGAGATGAGTTTGTGTTGGAAAAAAATCCCCTTATCGGAACAATGGATGATATAAAAGAACAGATGTATAAAAGCTTGCTTCCTTATATGGGTCAAGCAAATACTATCAGCGGCGAGATACTGCGTGCAATACAGTTTATAGAACATAGCATTACAAAAAATACAGATATCAGTGGAGCTCTTAAATTTTTATCTTTAAATTTAGATGATGACTCCTGTTTGATTTTGATCGATGAGATAAGAAACAATGATTTTGAAAATTTTTCGGTATTGAAACAAAAGGTTGAAAATATAGTTTTAAAACAGTATGAAAATAATGAACTAGAGATAAATTATGATGATTTTGAGGATATGAACGACTAAAATTTGCGCTTGCAAATCTTGTCAAATTTGATTTGAGGTAAAAAATAAATGAAAATAGTAGAAATAAAAGACAGAAATTCGGTTTTGATAGAACGACTTGTAAACGTCTGGGAAGATTCGCTCAGAGTGACACATCTGTTTTTATCTGATCTGGAAATAGAGAATATAAAAAAATACGTCCCGCAAGCTCTATATGATGTTTCAAATTTGATTATTTTAAAAGATGAAAAAGGAAATATACAAGCATTTATGGGGATAGAAGGTCAAAAACTAGATATGTTATTTGTCTCTTCAAAAGAGCAAAATAAAGGTTTTGGAAAGAAACTCATCTGTTATGGTATAAACAACTATTCCATTAACGAAGTGTGCGTAAATGAGCAAAATCCTATAGCTAAACGGTTTTATGAATATATGGGTTTTCGTGTTTATAAAAGATCAGATATTGACGAACAGGGCAATCCATATCCTATTTTATATATGAGATTAGCATAAATTAGAGATCAAATCAGATATTTAAATTTAAAGGCGCTAAGAAGCGCCGTTTTAAATTTAGTTATTTATAATTTTTAATAGCTTTGTCTAAAATCTCTTCGGCTTTTTTAGCATCTTCAAAGCCTTTTACTTTTACCCATTTTCCTGGTTCGAGTAGTTTATAAGTCTCAAAAAAGTTTTTTATTCGGTTTAGCGTAGCTTCACTAAGGTCGCTTATAGAGTGGATATCTGCGTATCTTGGATCTATCTTAGTAACAGGAACCGCTAAAAGCTTTTCGTCCATTCCGGCTTCATCTTCCATGACTAAAACACCTATCAAACGGCAAGGTATCACGCTACCTGCTTGAAGCGGATATTCGTTTAGCACTAAGATATCTGCAGGATCGCCATCATCAGCCAAAGTGTTTGGTACAAAACCGTAGTTTGCAGGATAGAACATAGCTGAGTATAAAACTCTATCTACGACTACGGCACCGCTATCTTTGTCGATCTCGTACTTTATGTTTGAGCCAAACGGAATTTCGATAACTGCGTTTAGTTTGTCTGGATTGCTTCCGAATTTGATTTTGCTTATATCCATGATTTTATCCTTTGATTAAGTTTTCGATTAAATTTTTCATATCCGCTACTATTGTTTCTATAGTGCGTTCGCCATTTATCATGTGAAGTATTTTTTTGTCATTATAAAATGCGCGTATTTCTTTTATAGGGTCAAGATATACTTTCATTCTATTGTTAAATACTTCATTGTTATCATCGGCTCCGCGTGCTCTACCTAAAACTCTGTTTCTCGCTACTTCTTCGCTTACATCTACTTCAATGACGCCATCGAGTTTAACTTCGCTTTGAGAAGCTAAAACCCTATCAAGCTCTCTCATTTGCTCTTCGCTTCTTGGATATCCGTCTATTAAGATATAGTTTTTATCACTTGATCTTATGGCTGAGATGATAGTGTTTACGACTACTTCTAAAGGAACTAAATTTCCTTTAGATATAAAGCTGTCTATTAGCTTTCCTAGCTCACTTCCGCTCGCAACTTCGGCTCTTAAAAGATCTCCGGTTGAATAATGCGCAAATTTATCATCGTTTGCGGCTATCATACTTGCATCGGTTGTTTTGCCGCTTCCTGGCGCTCCGATGATTAAAAATAGTTTTTTCATTTAGTTTCCTTCCCTTTAAGTCTTAGTCCTAGCTCTCTTAATTGCTCGTTTGAGACATTGCTAGGAGCCTTTGTCATAGGGCAGCTTGCACGCTGAGTTTTAGGAAACGCTATAACATCTCTTATGCTAGCTGATTTTGTGACAAGCATGATAAGTCTATCAAGACCTATGGCAAATCCACCGTGTGGAGGTGCACCAAAACTAAGAGCGTCAAGTAAAAATCCGAATTTTTCTCTTTGCTCCGCTTCATCTATTTTTAGTAATTTAAATACTTTTTGTTGGATATCGTTTTTGTGAATTCTGATACTTCCGCCGCCAAGTTCTACGCCGTTTAAAACAACGTCATAAGCTATGCTTGTTATATCTTCAAGGTCTTCTTCGTCTGGGTTGTTTGGCATAGTAAATGGATGGTGCATCGCAGAGTAGCTACCGTCGTCATTTTGTTCAAACATAGGGAAATTCACTACCCATAAAAACTCAAGCTTGTTTTCGTCTATGATGCCAAGCTCGTTTGCAAGGAAAGCTCTAAATCTTCCCATATAATCAAGAACGGTTTTTTTATCTCCAATACCGAAAAATACGACGTCTCCTACTTTAAGTTCGCATCTTTTTATTAGTTCATCTACTTGCTCTTGTTCAAAAAATTTAACTAAAGGTCCTTTTAGTCCGTCTTCTTTAACTTGTATAAATGCTAGACCTTTTGCTCCGAATTTACGCACAAACTCTTCAAAACGTTGCATTTGACGTTTGCTAAAGATATTATCTCCTCCCGGAACTTTTATGGCTTTTGCACGGTTTTTCTTTGTATTTTGTGCAGGAGTGCTGAAAATTTCGTTATTTGATTTTGCAAATATATCTATGACATCAACCATAGGTAGATCAAATCTTAAGTCTGGTTTATCGTTACCGTAAGTCTCCATAGCGTCTTTGTACTCCATTCTTCTAAACGGAGTTATGATATCGTGTCCGCAAGCGTAAAATATATCTTTTAGAATTTCTTCGCCGACTTTTATCACGTCTTCTTGTGTGCAAAAGCTCATTTCGACGTCGATTTGAGTAAATTCTGGTTGGCGATCGGCTCTTAAGTCTTCATCTCTAAAACAACGGGCTATTTGAAAGTATTTATCAAATCCTGCACACATCAAAAGTTGTTTGAAAAGCTGCGGACTTTGCGGAAGTGCGTAAAAACTTCCCGGATATACGCGGCTAGGCACGAGATAATCTCTTGCTCCCTCAGGGGTAGCGCGAGTCAAAATAGGAGTTTCAACCTCTAAAAATCCTAGTCTATCAAGAGCGTTTCTACACGCTATAGAAGCTTTTGAGCGTAGTTTAAATTTATCAAAACTCTCCGTGTTTCTAAGGTCCAAAAAGCGGTATTTTAAGCGAATATCTTCGCCGACGTTTGGATCGCCGATAACAAACGGAAGTGCGGCGCTCTCGTTTTCTATGTATAGCTCATCAACTATGACTTCGATCTCGCCCGTTTTTAACTTCGGATTTATTAATCCTTCCCCTCTTGCTCTTATAGTTCCTGTAGCTTTTAAAACATATTCATCTCTTACTTTTGATCCTATTTCGTGTGCTGATTTGCTATCTTTTGGATCGCATACAAGCTGAATAATACCTGTTCTATCTCTTAAATCTATAAAAATGACACCGCCGTGATCACGGTATGAATTTACCCAGCCGCAAAGCTGGACTTTTTTGCCTATATCGTTGCTGCTAAGGTCGGTGCAATAATGACTCCGCATATTTTGTCCTTTCTTAATAAAAACTACTATTATAATACAAGTTTTATAAATTTTTTATCAAACTATAGTTTATATATTTAAATTTAAAATAGATTGTTATGTTTTTAAATTTAGTTATGATTTTATAGTTTAGTTTTTAAGCATTTTTTTTATAAAATACAAAAATTAGGAAAACATAATGATTGAAATTCATAAAAATTTAAAAGCCGTAGGAATATTAACTAGAAACGCAATAGACCAAAAAGACGCTATAAATACGTTAAAAAAAATACTTGAAAAATATGAAGTAAGCGTACTTTTAGAGCATCATATAGCAGCCGAGTTAAATGAAGTAGGCTGCAGTTTAGACGAGATGTTAAAAAATACAAATTTAATAATATCAGTAGGCGGCGACGGCAATTTCATCAGCACTTGCAGAAAATGCGCTAGTAGCGGCGTGTTTGTATTTGGCGTGCATACTGGACATCTTGGATTTCTCACTGATGTTACATTAAATCAGTGTGATAAATTTTTTGAAGAGTTTTTTAGAGGATGCTACGAAATAGAAAAACCATATATGCTTGAAGCTAAATTTAAAAAAGATGATAAGATAATGGAAAAATTAGCTTTTAATGATATAGTTTTGATGAGACGAAAGATCGATTCTACATCTAATATAGAAGCTTTTTTAAACTCAAAATACTTTAATTCATATTTTGGAGACGGCGTTATAATAAGCTCTGCCATGGGATCAACTGCTTATAATATGAGTGCAGGCGGAGCGATAATATATCCGCTTTGCGACGTTTTTAGTCTTACCCCTGTTTGTTCTCATAGTTTAACTCAGCGTCCGCTCATACTTCCAAAAGAGTTTAAAGTAGAATTTAAAAGCTGTGATGATGTTGTAGTTTTGATAGACGGACAAGATAGAGTGGATTTGAAAAATTATACTAGCGTAGAAGTTGGAATTAGCGATGTTAGAGTAAATCTTATCCGCCATAAAGATAGAGATTATTTTGAAATTTTAAAACAGAAGCTTAGATGGGGGCATAATGATAAGTAGAGTTTATATAAAAAACTATCTTGGATTTAGCGAGCTTGAGCTTAATTTTGGATCCGGACTTAGCGTATTTACCGGAGTCAGCGGAGCCGGAAAGTCTGTTTTAATGGGTGCGATTTTATCTGTTTTTGGATTTAAAGATAGTGAAGCAAAGCTTATAGAAGCTGATGTGGAGTATGATTTTTGCGCAGATGAATTTGGCATAGAAACAGCAGATATAAATACGTTTAAGTTATTAAAAGATAAAAGCACGAGATATTTTATAAATAATCAATCTATATCTAAAAAGAATCTTAGTTTGATAGCTGGTTCTCACTTAAAATATCTAAGCGCAAAAGAGATAGGCGAGTTTGAAAATAGCAGACTAATATCCGTTTTGGACGGTTTGGCTAGTAAAAATGATAAAAATTTTGTTCTAAATTTAAAAAACTTTACTACTAAATTTGAAGAGTTTATTCTCATCAAAAAGGAATTGGAAAAGGTTTTAGAAGAGGAAAAAAAAGTAGATGAGCTAAAGGAATTTGCTAGTTTCGAGATACAAAAAATATCAAGCATCAATCCACAAATAGGGGAATTTGATGAGCTTATCGCTACTAAAAAAAAGTTAAGTAAAAAAGACAAGATAGAAGCCGCATGGCAAAAAGCTGATGCTATATTTAACTATGAAAAAGCTGTGCTTGATGCTCTTGAGATCAGCGATATCGACGGGACGTTTTTTAGTGATGCGTTAAATGAGTTAAAGATCGCTAGAAGCAGCGTGAGTTTTGATGAATTTGACGATATTAATATCGAGGAAATTTTAGATAGAATTGAGAATTTAAACGGACTTATAAAACGTTATGGAAGCATAGAAGAAGCCATAGACGTGTTAAACACAAAAAAAGCGGAGTTGGCTCATTATGAAAAAATCGAGTTTGAAAAGAGTGAACTTGAGTTTAAATTTAAAAAACTTCATAGTGAAGTGTTGAATTTAGCAAGTAGCATTTCTAAAGCTAGAAATGAACAAATCACACAATTTGCCATGATTTTAAACGGATATTTAAAAGAGCTTTATATGGATATGGTATCTGTAAAATTATCCCAAAAAGAGTTGGGAAATGACGGCATTGATGCAGTAGAAATCAGTTTAAATAGTTCAAATTTAAAAACTCTAAGCAGCGGCGAGATAAACCGTTTAAGACTGGCTTTTATAGCAAGCGAAGCTAAAATAACAGGTTTTGGAAACGGAGTTTTGATACTTGATGAGATTGATTCTAATCTGAGCGGAAAAGAGGCTATGAGCATCGCAGATGTTCTTTTAGAACTTGCTAAGTTTTATCAGATATTTGCTATATCTCATCAGCCTCAACTCAGCTCAAAAGCGCATCATCACTTTTTGGTAGAAAAAAATGGCGAGAATTCATTTGCAAGAGAATTAGACGCAAATGATAGAATAAAGGAGCTTTCAAGAATGATAAGCGGTGAAGTTATAAGCGAAGAAGCTAGAGAATTTGCCAAAACGTTGCTTAATATTTAAAGATTAAACAAAGTTTAAAATGATACAATAAACAATTATTATTAATAATAATTATAAGGGAGATTATGAAAGAAAGAGTTTTAATAGTCGATGATAATAAGGCTTTAGCAAGATTAATAGCTAAGAAAATGGAAAATAATGTTGACATGGACATAGTTGTTGCTCATACTTTTAATGAAGCAAGAGATATCGTCGATGACAACGATGATTTTTTTATAGCGCTTTTGGATCTGAATTTACCAGATGCGCCAAATGGCGAAATAGTAGATTATATAATATCTAAAAATATTCTTGTTATAGTTCTTACAGGAAGTATAGATAGCGCGACAAAAGATATATTTATGAATAAAAATATAGTGGATTACGTCGTTAAAAGCAATATGAATAATATAGATTATATTTTTGATAGTATAAATAGACTTAGTAAAAACAGATATTATAAAGTTATGGTTGTTGATGATAGTACGCCGATGAGAAATAAAATTAAACAAATTTTACTCTCTCAGCAGTTTAAGGTATTTGCCGCAGCGCACGGAGAGGAAGCTATGAGTTATCTAGCCGATAATCCGGATATTAAACTCGTACTAACTGATTATAATATGCCGGTTATGGACGGATTTGAGCTTATGGGTCATATAAGGGAAAAATATTCTAAAAATGATCTAAGTGTTATAGCTATAACAGGAGATGGAAAAGACGCCGATACTGGAGCAAAATTTCTAAAAAACGGAGCAAACGATTTCATTGTTAAACCTTTTAGTAAAGAGGAGTTAGTTTGTCGTGTAAATAATAGTATCGAGTTTATGGAAAATATCAAATTTATGGCAAAGCTAGCTAATACGGATTTTTTAAGTGGAGCTTATAGTAGAAGATATTTTTATATGGATATGAAAGAGTATTATAAAAACTGTTCAGATCAAAGCTTTGCTGTTGCTATGTTTGATATAGACGATTTTAAAAAGATAAATGATAAATTTGGACATGATATAGGAGATATTATCATACAAAAACTCTCGAGTTTTTTAATAGGCTGGATTAGCGAAGGAGATTTGGTTGCTCGATTTGGTGGAGAGGAGTTCTGTGTAGTTTTGAAAAATATTAATTTTGATGATGCAGTTAAAAAAGCAGTATCTATAAGAGCTAAAATCGCCTCTTCTTTGATAAATATAAAAGGGTTTGATATCAAATTTACAGTTTCTATAGGCGTCACGAACGGAGATTTTTCTAAAAATATCGATCATATTATATCAAAAGCCGATGAAGCACTTTATAATGCTAAAATAGCAGGCAAGAATAGGGTAGAAATACTATGATCATAGATACGCATTGTCATCTTGATGATGAGAGATATGATGAGGATCTAGATGCTGTTCTTGAAAATGCATTTAAAAACGGTATAAAAAAAATAATAATTCCAGGCGCTGATATTAATGATTTACCAAAAGCCTGTAAAATAGCAAATAGTTATGAAAATTTATATTTTTCCGTTGGCGTTCATCCTTATGAAGTAGATGGATATGATAAAAGTCGTTTAGAATCGTTTGCAAATGATGATAAATGTGTAGCCGTTGGTGAGTGCGGACTTGATTATTTCAGGCTTCCTGAGTCCGGAGTTTTGGAGTATAAAAATAGGCAAAAAGAAGTTTTCATAGATCAAATAAAGCTTGCTTGTGAGCTCAAAAAGCCTCTTATAGTGCATATAAGAGATGCAAACGAAGATAGTCTAAATATATTAAAAGAGTATCAAAATGATCTTGTAGGTGGAGTTTTACATTGTTATAATGCAAGTCCGATTTTGCTTGAATTAAGCGATAAGTTTTATTATGGGATAGGCGGAGTTTTAACCTTTAAAAACGGTAAAAAACTGGTTGAAATATTACCTAAAATTCCAAAAAATAGACTTATAATAGAAACAGACGGTCCATATCTTTCTCCAGAACCGCATAGAGGAAGTAGAAACGAACCCGTTTTTACAAATTATGTAGCTCAGAAGATGGCCGACATATTAAATTTGAAAAAAGAAGAAGTTGAGGAGATGACTACAAAAAACGCACAAAAACTATTTAATATTTAAGGAGTTCAATGAGATTTTTTATAGCAATTTTATTATGTTTTTTAACTTATAGTTCGGCTTTTGGATTTATTCAAACTAGAGATGATTATAGTGCACAGCTAAGAATCTTAAAAGAACTTGATATAGACCCAAAATATATGAAAGATCCGCACTTTCTAGCTATGAAAGCCGAGAGATCAAATATAGCTAAAAAAGATTTTGTAAATACTATAAAAGAGGAGTATAAGCATATCTCTATGTTAAAAGAGCTTATAAGTAAAACAGATATGCCAAAATCGTTTTTATATCTAGCTATGGTTGAGAGCGGGCTTTCAAATAAAGCTGTTTCCAATGTAAAAGCCGTTGGTATGTGGCAGTTTATGGAAGGAACAGCAAAGCTTTATGGACTTAGAGTCGATAAGTACGTAGATGAAAGACGTGATCCGGTGGCTTCAACTTTGGCTGCAGTGCAATACTTAAAAAGATTAAAAGATCAGTTTGGTAAATGGTACCTTGCTATAATGGCTTATAATAGCGGTGAAGTAAGAGTAAAACAGGCTATACAAAAAGCAGGTACAGATGAGCTTAGCGTACTTATAGATCCTGATAAAAAATATCTATCATTAGAAACAAGGCTTTTTATAAGAAAAATTTTACTAGCAGCAAATATAGCAGAAGATAGCGATTTTATTATATCCAATGACTCATCAATGTTAAATAGACCAAATCAAATAAGCGTTTCAAAGGTTTTCGTTCCCGGAGGAACTAGCCTTGCCATGGTAGCTAGTAGCATCGGTCTTAGCTTAAAAAAACTAAAAGAGCACAATACTCATTTGAGGTATGATTTTACTCCGCCAAATCAAAAAGAGTATCATATATATATTCCAATCGGCAAAAAAGATCTATTTGCTACAAATTTTAAATCATTCAACAACGATCAGAAGTTTCAAATTTATAGTGTAAAAAAAGGTGACACTATAGCAAAAATAGCTTCAAAATGGCGTGTTGGTACTAAAGATATACAAAAATACAATGAGATAGCAAAACTAAGCCCAAATTCTCAGATAATTATCCCTGTATCAAAAAATACAGCTCCTATTTTTGAAAATTATAAAGTAAAAAAAGGCGATACCTTGATAGGGATATCTAAGAAATTTGATGTAGAAGTAAAAGAGATAATAAAAGCAAATAATATCAAAAATTCTAAAGTAGCAGCGGGAGATAGCCTTGTTATACCTAAATAAAATTTCAATTATAGTTATAACTATCCTATTTTTTACGGGTTGTTCGGTGGTAAAAAATTTACCTTATTATCCAGGTACTAGTGACTTTAAAACAAATAAAGTAAATAATTCCTCAAGTATGCAAAAAGCCACAATGCGTCCTTATACGATAAACGGCAAAACATACTATCCTACTGTTGTTGAAGTGGGTGACACTGCAAGCGGTATAGCTAGTTGGTACGGTCCTAATTTTCATGGCAAAAAGACTAGCAACGGCGAGAGTTATAATATGAACGCTATGACAGCAGCCCATAAAACTTTACCTATGAACACTATGGTTAAGGTTTCAAATTTAAAAAACGGAAAATCTACGGTAGTTAGGATAAATGATAGAGGACCTTTTGTAGCAGGTAGAATAATAGATCTATCAAAAGCCGCAGCAAACGATATATCTATGATAGCGGCCGGCACTGCTCCTGTTAGGCTTGAGGTTTTAGGATTTTATGGCAAGATAGAAACTCCAAGCAATAAATCAGCAACTACGCATACATATTCTGGAGGAAATTTCATGGTACAAATCGGAGCGTTTAGGAAAAGAGACGGGGCTAATACCTATAAAACTCAATACGATAAAACAAGTGGTTATAGAACCGCGGTTAGAAACTATATCTTAGAGGGAGAACCTATATATAGAGTATTCCTTACTGGATTTAGAAGCGAAGATGAAGCTAGAGATTTCATAGGCACTAGTAAATTTAAAGGCGCATTTATAGTAAGGGATAATTAAATGGTAAAAAAACATAGAGAAACTAAAGAGACTGATATTAGCGTAGAGCTTGAAATTTATGGAAGCGGCAAATGTGAGATAGATACCGGAGTAGGATTTTTTGACCATATGTTAAATGCTCTTTGCAAACATTCGTTGATGGATATAAAGCTTGTTTGTAAAGGAGATCTTTTTATAGACGATCATCATAGTGTTGAGGATTGTGGTATTGTATTAGGATCTGCTATAAAAGAGAGTATATATCCCCTTAGTTGTGTTGAGAGATATGGAAATAGTATAGTCGTTATGGATGAAGCTGCGGTTGAATGTGCAATTGATCTGTCAAATAGACCGTATCTAGTATATGAAAGTAGCTTAAATGAAAAAATAGGCACATTTGATAGTGAGCTTATAAGAGAATTCTTTCAAGCTTTGGCTATGAATGCAGGTATAACACTTCATCTAATAAGACTAAGAGGAGATAACTCTCATCATATAGCGGAGGCAACTTTTAAAGCTTTTGCCGTAGCATTTAGACGTGCTATAAGCAAAAATGATAGAATGGGAACACCTAGTACAAAAGGTGTTTTATGATAGAAATTATATTTTTAGATGTTGATGGCTGTCTTAGCGATGGCGGAATTTACAAAACAAATACCGGCGATGAGTTCAAAAGGTTTGACGTAAAAGACGGTTTTGCTATAGAACAGTGGAACAAACTAGGTAAAATCTCAGCCATCATAACTGGTAAAAGATCACTTATAGTCGAAAATAGGGCAAAAGAACTTGGTATAAAATACTGTTTTCAAGGAGTAAAAGATAAACTTGCTCAAGCAGATCAAATTTTAAAGTTAGAAGGATTTAGCTGGGGGAATGCTGCTGCTATAGGAGATGATTTAAATGACATGAAATTACTTTCTAAAGTAGCCATCAGTTTTAAGCCTATAGATGCTCATAACTCTCTGCAAACAGATATAGAACTTAGCAAAAAAGGTGGTTACGGTGCTGTTAGGGAGATGATAGATATATTAATAGAGCGTTTAAATTTAAAAGATGAGTGGATGAAGCGTTGGTTATAAAAATATTCTATTTTGTGATCGCTCTTTTTAGTGTAAGTATGGTGTTTTTGATGTTGCAAACTCCGTACTCGGCAAATATATATAAAAATGAGCTAAAAGTGGCCAATATGCAAGCTAGTAATGTTGTTAGCTATGAATTAAATTCTACTTTAGTATATGGAAGATATGAAGCTAGTGATGTCACAAGATATGAAACTTATGATCTTTTAAATAGTTTCAGCGGGTTGTTTTTAAGAGGAGATTACACTCACTCTTTGAGTTCAAAATTAGCTATATTAAAAGATGATAATATAACTTTAAAAAATAGTGCAATTTATAGAAATTTAATAACCGGATTAAGATATGACTCAGAGGAAATTGTCTATGATTCTAAAGCAAAAATTATAAATAGCAATGTGCCTTTTAAAATAACTCAAAACGCAGATACTATAGTAGGTCAAAGCGTAATTTACGATATGATGGATAATACGATATATGCACAAAAGGTAAAGGGATGGTTTTACGAAAAATAGTTTTAATTTTATGTTTTTTTACTATTGGTTTAAATGCCGAGCAAGTAGAAGTAACTGCCGATAATTTTTTTGCCGATGAGAAGTCACTAACCAGTGATCTAAAAGGCAATGTTGTTATAAAAAAAGGAAGTTATGATACTTTAACTTCTAATAGCGTAAAGATATATTTTGATATTAAAAGACAGCCTATTAAGTATGTTGCTACCGGAAATGCTAAATTTAAAGCTATTTTAAATAAAAAAAATTATAACGGCAGCGGAAATATACTTATATATGAGCCGTTAAAAAAAACTTATACATTGAGCGGAGATGCATATTTACATGAAGAGCAGACCGATAAAAAAGTATATGGCGATGAGATCGTTGTAAATCAAGGCGATGGAACATATAAAGTAAGTAGCAAAGATAAAAAGCCGGTAAAATTGATATTTCAAGTAGAGGATAAATAAAACGTGATAAGGATAGTAAGCGCTAAGTTTCTTACGTCATCTGTAAATTCTTTGGACGCTCCTGATTTTGGTATCAGCGAAGTCGCATTTTTAGGGCGTAGCAATGTTGGTAAGAGTTCTATAATAAATGCCCTTACAAATCATCAAGGTTTGGCAAAGTCCAGTTCTATTCCGGGAAAAACTCAGCTGATAAACTTTTTTGAAGTAATTTTTGATAATGATGGACAAAAAATACCTATTATATTTGTAGATTTACCGGGGTTTGGTTATGCTAAAGTAAGCAAAAGTCTTTATAGCGCATGGCAGAAAAATTTAGATGAGTTTTTAAAAAATAGAATTAATATAAAAACTTTTGTTCATTTAGTTGACTCTAGACATGCAAATTTAGAAAAAGATGAGAATTTAGGTGTTTATCTTAATGAATTTATAAGAAATGATCAAAAGATTTTAAATTTATACACAAAATGCGATAAGCTAAATCAGAGCGAAAGATCAAAAGTATTAAAGATGGATAGTTCTGCTATTTTGGTATCTAGTACAAAAAAAACCGGTATAGACAAAGCCAGTGAAACTATATATAATAGTGTTTTTGGACTGTAGGTTTCAATGATAACATATAAAAAAGCAAAATTAAAAAACATACCTCTTATGCAATCCATAGTGAAAAAAGAGATAGAAAACGGAATAATTTTATCTAGAAATGATGATGAAATAGCTACTAATATCCGTTCATATACGCTTGCTTATAAAGATGATGAGTTAGTCGGTTATAGTGCGCTTCACATTCATGCTTCAAATTTAGCTGAAGTAAGAAGCCTTGTTATAAAAGAGAATTTAAGAGGTCAAGGCATAGGAGGCGGGCTTGTAAAAGAGCTCTTAAAAGAAGCTAATGACTTAGAAATTGAGCAGGTTTTTACATTGACTTATCAAAAAAGTTTTTTTGAAAAATTAGGTTTTAATGAGATATCAAAAGAGAAGCTTCCGGCTCAAAAAATTTGGGCCGATTGTATCAAATGCAAACATTTTCCAGTATGCAACGAAATAGCGTTAATTTACTATCTTTAAGATTTATTGTATTTTGTGCTATGCTTATAGCTTATGAAATACTAAGTTCTACTAGCCACATAGTGCCGCCTTTTATCGGGTTATTTTTTGCCTATATAGTTATACTCAAAAATGAGAGCGAAAGAAATATGAATAACTTTGATAAGAGATGGTATCTGGCTATTTTATTTCTTATTTTTGCTGAGCAGATACATGGATTTGAGCTATTTTCTACAATTTTAAATTTTTTGATATTTTACTATTTTATACATGATTGGCTAAAAGTAAATATGAAATGGAGACAATGTCTGCTTATTATATTTATTTTTAGTGGATATATAGGAACTCTTTTGATGAGCAATTTAATCTTATATATTTTAAATCAACCGCGACTTTGGATAAGTTATGAATATCTTATTTATATAGTTGTTGAATCTGTTATAGCTATACTTCTTTTTAAGGAAAGAGTATTATGAGAATGCGTATTGTTTATGCTATCTTGATTTTAGTATGGACTATTTTGCTTGTTAGAATATATTATTTAAGTATAAAATCAAATGAATATTATGAAGAAATAGCTGAAAAAAACGCTATTAAAACTGAGCTTATAGCTCCTGTTAGAGGGCAAGTCTTTGATATAAAAGGAAAACCGTTAGCCGTAAATAGGCTTGGTTTTTCAGTGTTAGTAAAGCCTCACTTAAGAAAAAATGAGAAAGTTTTAGATGAAGAGCTAAAAATTTTAACTCATACTTTTACGGATTTAAATGTTACAAAATTAAAAAAAGAGTATTTAAAAAACGACTCTCCATACAATCAAGACTTTGTAGAAGTCATTGAATTTGTAGATTATGATAGTATGATTCCTCATTTTGCGAAGCTGAGTTTAAGAGAAAATATCATGATTAAACCAGCTAGTAAGCGTCATTATCCGTTTAATAATTTAGCAAGCCATGTTATAGGATATGTCGGCAGAGCAAACCAAAAAGATGTAGAAACCGATGAGCTGACTAAGCTTACAAATTATACCGGAAGAAGCGGTGTTGAGAGATATTATAATCAAATTTTACAAGGCAGCAGGGGGGAGAGAAAAACCAAAGTTACCGCGCTCAATCAAGAAGTTGAAGAGGTATCATATTCGCCAGCTACTAGTAAAGATATAACTCTTACTTTAGAATCAGAGTTGCAGCAGTATGTTACTGAAGCATTTAATAAAGACTCCGGAGCAGTGGTAGTGATGAGCCTTAAAGATGGTGCTATTTTAGCTGCAGGAAGTTTCCCGGAGTATGATTTAAATCCATTTGTAACAGGGATAACTCAAAAAGAGTGGGATGCCATTATAAATAATTTAGATCATCCGTTTACCAACAAATTAGTAAATTCTCTATATCCTCCAGGAAGCGTTGTCAAAATGGCTATGGGAATGGCGTTTTTTGATAGCGGGAAGATAGATCCTACTACAAAGATAATGTGTGATCCGTATTTTGAACTTGGCGGCAGGAAATTTCGTAACTGGAAAAATTACGGTTATGTAAATATGACTATAGTCGAAGCTTTAAAAGAGAGTTGCGATACATATTTTTATAGAGGTTCGTATAAAGTAGGCATCGATATTATCGCTCCTGTTTTGGAGAAATACGGATTTGGCGTTAGAAGTGGAATTGATCTTCCAAATGAGTATATAGGTATAGTTCCAAATAAAGATTGGAAAAGAACAAAATCAAAAGAGCCTTGGTATCAAGGAGATACGTTAAACACGTCTATTGGTCAAGGAAGCTTTTTGGCTACTCCTGTGCAAGTAGCAAGAGATACTGCTATCTTTGCTTCTGGTGTTGATATGACGCCACACTTTTTGCATAGCATAGATGGTGAGATCGTAGAGTGGAAAACTAAAGATATCTTAACCCCGCAAGAAAAATCATATCTAAAATATATTAGGCGCGGTATGTATGAGGTTGCAAATGTTCAGGGCGGAACTGGTTTTAGAGCTTTAAGTGCGTCTAAAATATCTCTTGGAGCAAAAACAGGAACGGCGCAAGTAGTAGGAATATCTCAAAGCGAGAAAACTAGAATGAAAGAGTCTGAGATGAAACGCTATGAGAGATCTCACGCGTGGATTACTACTTATGGGCCATATGAAGATCCGCAGTTTGTAGTTACTGTTTTGGTAGAGCACGGTAGTAGCGGAGGAAGTGCCGGGGGACCTATTGTAGCTAAAATTTATAATAAGTTGCTAGATATGGGTTATATAGATCAAAAATACATAAAGAAAGAGATAAAATAGTTTAGTTTTTTGTCTTTGTTGCTCTATATAAAAAGCTAAATACTTCAGCTACCGCTTTGTATAAATTCGGTGGAATTTCTTGGTTTATATCTATTTTGCTGAGTATCTCTACAAGGTCCGAATCCTCTTTTATAGGTATTTTATGTTTTTGAGCTTCTTCTATGATTTTGCTAGCCATCTCACCTTTTCCAGATGCTAGTACTTTTGGAGCGTTGTCTCTTTTTTTATTATATCCTAAAGCCACAGCTTTTTTAATTTTCGCCATTTTAAGCCTTCACATTGAATCCAAGATCGAATGCTTTTTCTTCATTGTATGGTTCAAATTTAGATTTGTTAGCAAGCGTAAAACTACTTACTATGAGTCCTAAATTTGTTATGGCTGATTTAAGCTCTTTACTGGAGCTTAAAATTATATTTTTAAACTCATCTGTACCGGTTAATATCGAAATATCTATATATTTCGTATCAAATAGTCCCAAAACTACCGAAATAGATCCAAATTTAATAAAATTAAGATCTATTTTTGCATAGAATTTATTCTTTTTACCATGCTTAAAAGCAACCGTGCTGCTTTCTAATCCATCCCAAGTATACGGCAAATACGTCTGCACCGAATTTTGAGCAAAGCTTATTAATTGATGCATTTCAATTTGAGTTATTAAGCGATTTACGTTTTGATTTATATTGTTTAAGCTTTGCTGATTAGCGGTTGCTTCTTTTATGTTTAGTAATGCTCCTTTTATATCGTTTTGCAGATTTTTAAAACTCGTGTTTTCATCAAAAGGAATGATTTTATCTATGTCGTTTCCAGCTCTTAAAGCGGCTTTTAAGAGATGTTTTATTTCAGTTACGTTATTTTTTGCATCGACGCTATTTTTATCAAAAAAGTTCATTATGTTTGATAGTTTTTTAGCGGCTAGATTAAGCTTTTCTTGTAAATTTAGACTATTAGCATCAGTGCTTATCTCTTTTGTCATT
This sequence comes from Campylobacter fetus subsp. fetus, assembly GCF_900475935.1. Taxonomy (NCBI): domain Bacteria; kingdom Pseudomonadati; phylum Campylobacterota; class Epsilonproteobacteria; order Campylobacterales; family Campylobacteraceae; genus Campylobacter; species Campylobacter fetus. The sequence goes on along the minus strand of NZ_LS483431.1, from coordinate 1,155,358 downwards.
ATGGATAAATTTATGTTTGCTACTTGATTTTGTGATGTTTCACTGCTTAATGAGTTTATTAAATTTGAAAGGTTTATTTGAGTATTTGGTGCTGCTTCTTTTTGTACTGCTTGAACAGCTTGTTTCGTTGTTGCATCAAGCTTTTGCGCAGCTATTTGTTTTGGATCTCTATTTAGTGCTATATCATGATCTTTTTTTAAGCTACTTTTTATATTTTCTATTTCCGTTTTTATGTTGTTTATAGTTTTTATAAACTCGTTTTTTATCTCTTTAATATCTTTTAAATTCGGTAATTCAAAATTAATTTTAGATAAAATTTGTTCCGAATTTTTTACTATTTGCGTTATTTGATCTAGTACTTTTGGCATTTGTACTTCTACGCTTTTTATATTTAATTTGTCACTTTTTGTCTGCATTAAATTTGATAATTTATCTAGGTATTTTATCGCATTTTCTAATTTCGCATGAGTGTCTATAAGACCTTTAAAATTTGAAGTTTGGATTATTTGTTGATTTTTATCTTTTGCATTTTGCAATATATTTTTTAAATTTTCAAAATTTTTTGCTATATCCGTACTTTCATCCTTTGCTAAATTTAAAAAACTATTTTCAAGCTGCTTATTTGAAACATTTTTCATAAGACTTAAAAGCTCTTTTATACTTGTGGGCAGAGTTTGAGGGTTTAAACTTTGAGCTATTTTAGCTTCTAACATAATGCCCGTATCTTTTATGGTTTGAGCCATATTTGTATTTTTTATATGCTCAACAGGTTTTAAAAACTCATCTAGTTTATTTGCAAGTTTTATAAGAGACGGTTCTGATTTTAGTGCTTTTGATAGTTCGTTTAGATCTTTTGCTAAATTTGGAGCCACTTGAGCCATCTTGACTTCAGCTAAAATTTTTGGCTTATATCCGCCCTCTTCATTGCTTGCTTTTAAAGCGTTTAGTAGTTTGTTAGTTAGTTTATTTAATTCTAAATCAAGCTTTGAAAGAGGTATATCTGCGTTTTGTATGACGTCTTTTTTAAATATAGTTTTAGACGAGATCTCTGATTTGAGGTCTTTTTTCTCCTCTTTTTTCTCGTCTTTTTGGGTAATTTGGGACTGAGCGGCTTGATTATTGTTTGTGATTATCATCTTTTAACTCATCAAAAACTACGCTATGACCGCTATGTCTTGTAAATGCGACTTCAAGTTCTTTTGGAATTGATTTTTGAAATATTGCAAATACTATCAGCAAAGCAAGCGTTAAACTATAAAAATATATAAAACCAAAATCCCCAAGCGTATTTATCGCAAATCCGATTATAAGTGGAGAAAAAAATGATCCTAAAAGATAGCTAAATAACAGCGCTCTTCCGACTTCTACGCATCTGCTTTTATCTTCTATAACATCATTTGCTCTAGCAAGAGCTAGTGCATATAATACGAAAATTCCTATACCTAAAAAAAATGCAAAAATATATTGAATATTTATAGACGGTTTTATAACTATAAATAAAAGTGACGAGATAAGTGCTATACAAGAGGCTAAAATAATGGCAAATTTTCTTCCAAATTTATCCGATAAAACTCCAAAAAACATATGTGATAAAAATCCACCGCACATAGATGAAACTATAAATACGCCGGCTTCTTTTGCACTATATCCTTGAGCTAGTATAAATAGAGCAGACATGGAAAAAAATCCATTTATAAGAAGTCCTGCTACTATGCTAGTTGCTAAGGCCAGAGGAGCTATACCGTAAATTTTAGGTAGGCTAATATTTGCAGTTTGGGGAATTTGCGGTGACCTTACTTTTAAAAAATTAAGAGGAATGGAACCTAGTATAATGAATATAGTTCCTATTAAAAATACTTTTGTAGCATCTAAATTTAGACTCATAATAATAGCTCCTAGACCAAAGCAGCTGTAAAATATAATCTCATAAAACGCTAAAACTCGTGATCTAATAGAGTTTGCGGTTTTTGCATTTAGCCAGCTTTCTATTACCATTACTATACTATAATAACAAAATCCGAGCATAAATCTTAAAAAAGCCCAAACTATAAGATTGCTGCTTAAATCATGCAATAAAGCTGAAATAGCAAAAATTGCAGTAAATATAGCATAAGCTCTCATATGACCGACTTTTGAAATAAGTCTATGAGAAACTACCGTGCAAGTAAGCGCTCCTATGAAAAAAAACGATGTTATCACTCCGATCATCGTTTTATCTGCATTCATACTAGTAAGGAGCACACCAGCAGAACTTACTACTAAACCGTTTGCAATAAAAATGAATGACATTCCAAAAAATAGCGCACTTAGCGATATTATAACTCTTTTGCTACTTACCACGTGTAAAAACTCCAGCTAAAAATACTCCAAGAGGCATCAAAACTAGCCCTAAGAGGAAAGAAAACGGCTCAAATAATTCTCTTCTTAGAAGCATAAAAAATGCTAAAATAAGAGTAATATATCCAAGCAGCCTATATGGTTTAAATGCTCCTACAATATCCATTTTTTTAAATTTAGCCTTTTTTTTGATCTCTTTTATATCTAAATCATTATCATCTTCTTCATTATCGTCAAAAAATGATTTTTCTTGCGCACTTAATTGATAATTTATAGATTTTTCATTAATTCTTTTTTTGTATCCGTAATAACTAGTAAAAAGTATAAAAGTAGAACAGATAAAAGCTACTTGCGAATTTAAAAGATAAATATATCCAAACGCTGCCATAAATAGTATCAAAACAGCGTCTAAAAAAACATAAAATATAATAAGATTTTTAAATTTCATCATCATCGTCTTTAAAATTCGGTGATGGTTTGTTTTTAAATTCCTCATAGCTTTTAATCTGCGATTTGTAAGCTTTATATACGTTATTTATAGCTGCTGCTACGCCTATAAAAATACCTATTCCAAGTCCCCAGTTAGAGCCGCTTAATAGCTTCAAACCCCATCCAATACCAAATCCCATTATCACAGCTACAACCATAGAAATACCAAGACTTAACCCGTCTGCTGCTCTGATTGCTTTGTTTATGTTTGTGGCTCTATTTGATTTTTCACTCATAACGCTTTGAAACTTTCTTCTATCGCATTTGCTGTTTTTTCTAGGCTTTTTTGGCTAAGTTTATCGCATACAAATCCTGTTTCAAACTGACTAGGAGCTAGATAGATGCCGCGCTTTATCATTTGTGCGTGAAATTTAGCAAACATTTTCGTGTCCGAGTTTAATGCGTCTTTATAGTTTTTAACAGGCCTATCATTAAAAAAGTATCCCCACATAGATCCTCTAACTTCGGTTTGCAAAGCTATACCTGCTTTTTTAGCACTATTTTCCAATGCTTCTACTATAAATTTGGATTTGTTTTCTAAATCTTTATATAAATTTGGAGAGTTATATATTTTGCTTAGCGATGCAAGTCCGGCTGCCATGGCTACTGGATTTCCGCTTAAAGTTCCTGCTTGATATACTCCTCCAAGCGGGCTTATCATCTCCATTATCTCGTTTTTTGCCGCAAACGCCGCAGCACTCATTCCTCCGCCGATTACTTTACCGAAAGTTACGATATCGGCTTGTATTTTATTAAATTCATAGCTTCCAGTAGCGCTTGCTCTAAATCCGCTCATAACTTCATCAAATATCAAAACCGCGCCGTACTCATCACAAAGTTTTCTAAGCGCATCTAGAAATACTTGATCTGCTGGGACTAATCCCATATTTCCTGCGATCGGTTCTACTATGATAACTCCTATATCTTCATTTTTAAAGCATTGCTCTACGCTTTGAATATCGTTGTAAATAGCAATGTGCGTGTTTTTTACGATATCTTCAGGTACTCCAAGTGAGCTTGAATATCCAAAAGTCGTAGCTCCGCTACCGGCTTTTACTAATAAACTATCGCTGTGTCCGTGGTAGCAGCCTTCGAATTTAATAATACCGTTTTTTTTGCTATATCCACGAGCCAATCTTATTGCACTCATTGTAGCTTCTGTTCCACTGCTTACAAAACGAATTTTTCCCAACCATGGAAATTTTGATAAAACAAGTTTTGCAAGAGCTGTTTCAAGCAGACACGGAGCACCAAAGCTAAGTCCTTTTTTCGCAGTTTTGATAACAGCTTCCTCTATATCCGAGTCGCAATGACCAAATATAAGAGGACCCCAGCTAAGAACATAATCTATATACTCATTTCCTTCAATATCGTATAAAAACTCGCCATTGCCGTGATCTATAAAAACAGGATCTGACCCTACCGATCCAAAAGCCCTTACAGGAGAATCGACACCGCCTGGTATATATGTTTTAGCTTCTAAAAAAGCATTTTTATTAGTCATTTGTTTTCCTTATTAAAAGTTTTTATATATTCGTATAAATTTAGTATCTCGTTATCTGTTAAAAAGTAGCTCGGCATTATACCTTTTGACTCTTTGACTGCTGATTTAAATTTATCAAAATCGAGATTATTTATCCTTGGAGCAATAAGTGATTTTTCTACGTAAACATTGTTTTTCCTATCTAAATTTTTATATTTTACTATGAGGCTTCCCTCTCCTTTTTCACCGTGACATTTATTGCATCCGATGCCGCGTGGATTTTGATATAGCATTTTAGCGTATTCTAATTTTGTTATGAACTCTTCAGCCATTAAAAAACTAAAAGACATTAAAAAAATATAAAGAAATTTCATCTAAAATCACCTGAGTTTAATTTGAATTTTGATATGATACAATTTTTGTAATAAAAAAAGTATAAAAAGGATGAACTTTGCAGATCATAGATGGAAAAAGCGTAAGTGCAAAAGTCAAAGAATACGTAAAAAACGAAGCAATAAGCTTAAAAAAATCAGGTATAACCCCAACATTAGCAGTAATTTTAGTAGGAGAGGATAAAGCCAGCCAAACATACGTCGCAAGTAAAGAAAAAGCTTGCCTGGCTTGTGAAATGGGTTCGGTGATGCATAGGCTTAGTAAAGAAACTAGTCAAAGCGAGCTTTTAGCTCTTATAGAGGTTTTAAATTTAGACGATAGCATTGATGGTATTTTAGTTCAGCTTCCATTGCCAAAACATATAGACACAAACAGAGTGTTGGAAGCTATCGATCCGACTAAGGACGTTGACGGATTTCACGCTGTAAATGTTGGAAAACTCTCAAGCGGACTTGATGGATTCGTGCCTTGCACTCCGCTTGGCATAATGGAACTTTTAAAAGAGTATGACGTAAATTTGCAAGGTATCGATGCAGTCGTTATAGGAAGAAGCAATATAGTCGGAAAGCCTATGGCGAGCCTTCTTTTAAATGCTGGAGCAACTATAAGCATCGCTCATTCTAAAACTAAAAATCTCCCCGAAATAACCAGACGTGCTAAGCTTGTAGTAGTAGCAGTCGGAAGACCAAATTTCTTAAATGCCGATATGGTGAGCGATGGCGCTATAGTCATTGATGTAGGCATAAATCGTTTAGATAGTGGTAAGTTAGTAGGCGACGTGGATTTTGATAGTGTTGCTCCAAAATGCTCTCTCATCACGCCTGTTCCAGGCGGCGTTGGACCTATGACTATCGCTATGCTTTTAAGTAATACATTAAAATCTGCTAAAAATAGAAAGCGCAATGTATGAAAAAATTTCTTTCTAAAGCTTATAATTTTTCTAGCAGTTGGACCGGGACTATAATTATAGTTTTGTTGTTTATATTTTTTGTCGCTCAAGCTTTTGTTATACCAAGTGGTTCTATGAAAAATACGCTTCTTATAGGTGATCATTTATTTGTAAAAAAATTTGCTTATGGCGTCTCTACTCCGCATATTCCGTTTTTAGAAGTTCCTGTTTGGTTTGATAGTGACGGAGATGGACATATAATAGAAGGAAGTAAGCCAAAACGTGGAGATATCGTTGTTTTTAGATATCCCGGAGATCCTAAAATTTACTATGTAAAAAGAAATTTTGCAAATGGCGGCGATGAGGTGATATTTGCACCAAAAACTATGTATTTAAGACCTTCTGGCGGTGATGCTCAGATAGAAGAAAACTATAATAAAAACGATATTGTTACACTACTTGGTAAGAAATTTGTTAAAGAGCCTTATAAATTTAAAGGTATTCACTATGAAAATAGGGGTGAAAAAGATAATTTTGCCGGGCAAAGCGCAGATACATTTACCATAGCGCTTTATTATCTAAATCAAAATAAATTTGCTATGACTCCAGCACTTATTCAGGAACTTCCGTCCGTGGACGGGCTTCCTTTTAATGCATTTTACTTTAAAGTTCCAGAAAATGAGTTCTTTATGGTCGGAGATAATAGAGAAAATAGCAATGACAGCAGATTTTGGGGAAGCGTACCGTATAAATACATAGTTGGAAAACCTTGGTTTGTATATTTTAGTTGGGATAAAGAGTATAAAGTTAGATGGGAGAGAATAGGCAGACTCGCTAGCACCTTAGAGACTGATGAGACGCTGATACATGAGTAATTTTGATGCGCCTACTATAATAACGCTTGTTGTAGTTTTGATAATATCTGTAGTAGGTCATGAGATAGCCCATGGTTTTGTCGCTTTTAAATTTAAAGATAATACGGCAAAAAATGCAGGCAGACTTAGTATAAATCCTTTAAAACATATCGATATTTTAGGTACGATTGTGGTTCCATCGCTTATGTATTTAGCCGGCGGAGTTTTATTTGGTTGGGCAAAACCTGTTCCTATAAATACATATACAGTGATTAAAAACGGTGGATATTTTGGCGCCATATGTGTTAGCTTGGCGGGCATTGTTTATAATTTTTTACTTGCTTTGGCTTCATTTTTGCTTATATATTTCGGAATCGCTCCAGAGTTTGGCCTAAGAGCGATAAGCATGCTTTTAACTATAAATTTGATATTAGGAATTTTTAATCTTTATCCTATACCGCCTCTTGATGGATCACATGCTCTTTCTTATGTTTTAAGGATTTTTAAATTTGAAAAATTAGCAAATTTATATCAAAGTCTTAGCAGATATGGATTTATAATTCTTGTAATTTTGATCATAAGTCCAGTGGCTAGTTATGTTTTTTCACCTATTTATACTATTTTGGATTTGGTTAGAACTATGCTTATATCACGCTAAATTCAGGTTTTTATGATATAATTATGCGAAATTTAAAGGTTATGGGATGATTTTATGAAAGTTGCTCAGATTTTTATAGCAAGTGATCACGCTGGATTTGATACTAAGGAGTTTGTAAAAAGTTATTTATCAAATTTCGAGTTTGATGTGGTTGATCTTGGAGCATATTCTAAAGATATGAGCGTAGATTATCCTGATTTTGCCGATAAAATGGCTGAAAATATAAATAACGATTTTAAATTTGGTATTTTAATATGCGGAACAGGAATAGGCATATCCATAGCCGCAAATCGCCATCCTCATATAAGATGCGCTCTTTGCCATGATGCTACTACTGCAAAATTAGCTCGTGAGCATAATGATGCAAATGTACTTTGCTTTGGCGGCAGAATAGTCGGAACTAGTATCATTCAAGATATGGTAAAAGTATTTTTTACTACTGAGTTTGCCGGTGGTAGACATGAAAAAAGAGTTTATAAATTAGGAAACTACAAATGCTAGTGGATTGGTTATTTTATACATTTTTAATATGCTTTAGCATATATCTCGTAGTAATGGTGTTTTATTATAAAACTTTGCTTAGAAAAGAGCGCTCAATGCGTGATTTTATGAAAAATAATCTTGATGATACCGAAATAGTTATCAGGAAACTACAAGTTCAGCTCCAACGTTCATTAGGAAATATCGATATTTTAACAGATGAACTAAATAAAATTAAATCAGATGTTACTAGTCTTCGTACTAGAAATTCTCAGTACCGTATAGAAAATGATAAATTAAGATTAAGAATAAAAGAGCTAGAGGGCAAGATAGAAGCTCTACTATAAAGTAAGGATAAAAATGAAAGAACTTTCTAAATTTGATAAAGAGTATCTTTTGGGTACTATAAGAGATATAAAAAATTTTCCAAAACCGGGAATTATATTTAAAGATATAACCACGCTTTTAGGCAATGCTAAAGCTTTTAAATTTCTACTTGATCACCTAGAAGATAGATATAAAGATGAAAATTTAGATTTTATAGTCGGTATAGAGAGCAGAGGATTTATTTTAGGTGCGGCACTTAGTGCGAGACTAAATTTAGGATTTGTACCTGTTAGAAAACCAAATAAACTTCCTTATATAACAATTTCACAAAAATATAGCTTGGAGTATGGATTTGATGAAGTTGAAATGCACATTGACGCATTTGATAGCATCAAAAATCCTAAAGTGCTTTTGGTGGATGATTTAATAGCAACCGGAGGCACGGCAAAAGCCTCGTCTCAGCTTCTAAAAAAATTAGGCGTAAATTTAGTAGAAGCTTGTTTTTTAGTGGATTTAGTGGAACTTGGAGGAAGCAAAGAGCTTAAAAGCGAGTGCCCAGTTTATAGTGTTTTAGAGGTCTAAAGATGGAAGAGACCTTAAAACATATATTATTTGAATACAAAAATTGGGCGTATCTTATTATTTTTGCTTGGTGTATTATGGAAGGTGAGATAGCTCTCATACTTGCTGGAATACTAGCTCACGAAGGGCATGTAAATCTTGCTATGATAGTGTTTGTAGCCGGTATAGGCGGATTTGTGGGAGATCAAATTTATTTTTATATAGGTAGATATAATAAAAAATATATTCAAAAAAAACTTGTTAAACAGAGACGAAAATTCGCAGTTGCGCATCTGCTTTTAGGACGATACGGTTGGCCTATAATTTTTATCCAGCGTTATATGTATGGATTTCGCACGATTATACCTATGAGTATTGGTATAACTCGTTATAGTGCTAAAAAATTTGCATTTATAAATTTGCTAAGTGCTTGGATGTGGGCTGCTATAACAATACTCTTAGCTTGGTATTTCGGTCAGCAGATCTGGAATGCGATTCACTGGGCAGAAGCTCACTGGTACTTTGCTATACCTATCATCATACTGTTCTTAACAGCGTTGATTTTAGGATTTAAACAATTGGAAAAAAATATACTAAATGAAAGGAAAAAACGACATGAAATTCACAATAATTGAAAAACCATTAGATGATATAAAAGCCGATTACGAAATAATTTTTGTTGTCAATAAAGATTTAAATCATAAATTTATAAAAGACGGAGATGAGTTTGATTTTTTTAAATTTAAAGGTGAAAATGTTCTTAATCTAACAACTTTAAGAAGAATTTATGTTGGCATAAAAGATCTTGAGCCAAATAGTATTAGATTAGGTGTTTCAAATGCTTATAACGCATTAAAAGATTTGAATTTAAAAACTATTAAAATGGCTAGTTACGTAGGATGCTGCTTTAAAATGAGTTTTCAGGCTATAGGCGAAGGATTTTTGCTAGGTAGTTACAAATTTGATAAGTATAAAACTGAAAAAAAAGAGAGCTCTATAAGCGAAATTTATATTTCTACCGATGAGTTTAGCGGTAAGCAGATAGCTTTATTTGAAGCAAATCTTGGCTTACAACATGCTCAGATAATAGCAGAATCTACAAACTATGCAAAAGATATAGTAAATGAAATACCCGATATTTATACTCCTCAAAAAATGGCAGAAGATGCAAAAAAGCTGTCCCTTAGTTATCCTAGTATAGAGTGTAAAATTCATGATGAAAACTATATAAAATCACAAAATATGAATGCATTTTTAGCGGTAAATAGAGCTAGTGCGCATCCTCCTCGTCTAATTCATTTAAAATATACTCCAAAAGATAACAGTCTTAAAAAGGTTGTTTTTGTAGGTAAAGGCTTAACTTATGATAGTGGCGGACTAAGTTTAAAACCGAGTGATTATATGCTAACTATGAAATCAGATAAAAGCGGTGCGGCAGCTGCTATGGCGATCATAATGGGAGCAGCTAGAATGGGGCTTCCTTTCGAGATACACGCTGTTTTAGGTGCAACTGAAAATATGATAGGCGGTAATGCGTATAAACCGGACGACGTGCTGATCACCAGAAGCGGCGTTAGTGTTGAAGTAAGAAACACGGACGCAGAAGGTCGTCTTGTACTAGCCGATTGTCTTGACTGGGCGCAAAGTGAGTTGAAACCTGATCTTCTTATAGATATGGCAACTTTAACAGGTGCTTGCGTTGTCGGTCTTGGTGAATATACTACAGGGATTATGGGAAACAACTATGAACTCCAAAATGAGTTCAAAAATTTTACGAAAAAGAGTGGCGAGTTTTTGACTATTTTAGAGTTTAATGATCATTTAAGAGAACTTGTGAAATCTCAAATAGCAGATATAAGCAATACATCTTCAAGCAGATACGGCGGAGCTATAACTGCCGGTATATTTTTAGATAAATTTATAAAAGACGATTATAAAGATAAATGGCTGCATCTTGATATCGCCGGACCCGCTTATACGGAAAAGGCTTGGGGTTATAATCAGTCTGGAGCTACTGGAGCTGGAGTGAGAGCAAATTTATATTATCTGGTTAAACTTGCTAGAAATGCCGAAAAAGGCTGCAAATAATGGGCTTAGCAGTAGGTATAGTAGGACTTCCAAATGTTGGAAAATCAACGACTTTTAATGCGTTAACAAAAGCTAGCAATGCAGAATCTGCAAACTATCCATTTTGCACTATAGAGCCAAATAAAGCCATAGTTCCGGTTCCAGATATACGCTTAAATGAGCTTGCAAAAATAGTAAATCCAAATAAAATCCAACATTCGACTATCGAATTTGTAGATATCGCAGGACTTGTGAAAGGCGCTAGTAAAGGCGAAGGACTTGGCAATAAATTTCTCTCAAATATAAGAGAAACCGAAGTAATTTTACATATGGTTAGATGTTTTGATGACTCAAATATTACTCATGTAGAAAATAGCATAGATCCTATAAGGGATATAGAAATAATTGAAACAGAGCTGATTCTAGCCGACATCGAACAGTTAAATAAAAAGATAGAAAAATTAAACAAAGAAGCAAAAGCCGGAGCAAAAGGTGCCAAAGAGAGTCTTGAGTGTGCAAGTAAATTACTAGAACATTTAAATGCAGGAAATAGTGCAAGCAGCTTTGAGCTTTTTGATAGTGATATTTTTAACAATCTAAATAAAGAACTCAGGCTGTTATCTGCTAAAGAGGTGATATACGGCGCAAATGTATCAGAAGACGATATATCCAACGATAATGAGTATGTAAAAATGGTAAAAGAGTATGCTTCTCATTCAAATCATGAAGTTATAAAGCTTTGTGCAAAGATAGAAGAAGAACTGATCTCACTAGATGATAATGAAGCTCATGAGATGTTAGAGAGTTTAGGGGCTAAGCAAAGCGGTCTTGAAAGTATTATAAAAACAGCATTTGCAAAACTAAATTTAATAAGTTACTTTACAGCCGGAGTTGTTGAAGTAAGAGCTTGGACCATACATAAAGGTTGGAAAGCACCAAAAGCAGCCAGCGTCATACATAATGACTTTGAAAGAGGCTTTATTCGTGCTGAAGTTATAAGCTACGATGATTATGTTGCTTGCGGCGGAGAATCTAAAGCCAAAGAGGCTGGAAAAATGCGTTTAGAAGGTAAAGAATATATCGTAAATGACGGCGATGTAATGCATTTTAGATTTAACGTTTAACCATCTATTAAGGAGCTTTTTTAAATTTATAAAAGCTCCTATGTTATAAATTTGACTCATATTTTTGAATTCTATTATTAAATACACTCTTTTTATATAAATTGTTACTATAAGAAACATAGATTAAATTATTTTAATAAAATATTAAACAAATATAATATCATTAATATTTATGTGATATAGTCGTTACATAAAATTATTGGAGTTAAAATTGGTTCAATTAGAAAATGTTAATAAGTATTTTGGCAACTTTCAAGCATTAAAAGATATAAATTTAACAGTAAAAGAGGGCGAGAAATTAGTTATCATAGGTCCAAGCGGAAGTGGAAAATCAACTGCTATTCGCTGTATAAATGGGCTAGAAGAGATCACTAGCGGTAGAGTAATCGTAGATGGAAAAGAGTTAAATAAAAAAACTAAACTTGAAATTTGCAGACAAAATGTGGCTATGGTATTTCAGCACTTTAATCTTTATCCGCATATGACTGTTTTACAAAATTTAACTTTAGCACCTATAAAACTTCGCAAAAAAAGTAAAGAAGAGGCAAACGAGATAGCTTATAGATACTTAAAAGTAGTCGGTTTAGAAAATAAAGCAAATGTTTATCCATCGACTTTAAGCGGAGGTCAGCAGCAAAGAGTTGCGATAGCTAGAAGTCTTTGCACTCAAAAAAGATTATTTTGTTTGATGAGCCGACTTCGGCTTTAGATCCTGAGACTATCCAAGAAGTTTTAGACGTGATGATAAAAATATCGGGAGAGAAATCCACAACAATGGTTGTTGTCACTCACGAAATGGGTTTTGCAAAGCAGGTTGCCGATAGAGTTATATTTATGGAAAATGGAACCATTTTAGAAGAAGCAGTGCCTAATGAATTTTTTAACAGTCCAAAAAACAAGAGAACAGAGATATTTTTAAGTAAGATATTAAAACACTAATATAAGGAGAAAGAAATGAATAAATTTGTAAAAGGTTTGCTGATTTTGGGCACAGGACTTGTATTTGCGGCGTGCAGCTCAAATACGAGTAGCGACTCTAAAGAGGCAAATTCAAACTTAGAAAATATAAAATCAAAAGGTATTTTCACAGCCGGAGTAAAAGACGATGTTCCTGGTTTCGGGCTTTTAAATAAGCAAACTGGAAAGATAGAAGGCTTTGAGATTGACATAGCAAAACTTTTATCAAAACATATTTTGGGTGATGAAAATAAAGTTAAATTGGTTTCTGTTACAGCAAAAACAAGAGGACCTATGCTAGATAACGGTACGTTAGATGCCGTTATAGCCACATTTACTATAACAGATGAGCGCAAGAAGACATATGATTATACAACTCCGTATTATAAAGATGCAGTAGGTCTTTTAGTAAGAAAAGATGGCGGTGTAAACACTCTAAAAGATCTTGAAGGCGGGACAATAGGAGTTTCTATGAGTTCTACTAGCAAAAAGAGTATTTTAGAAGCCGCTAAAAATCTTGGAATAGAGCTTAAATTTAATGAATATCCAGATTATCCTTCTATAAAAGCCGCTCTTGATGCAAAAAGAATAGACGCATTTAGCGTTGATAAATCTATACTTTTGGGATATATCGATGATAATAGTGTTATTTTAGATGAGAGTTTTGCTCCTCAAGAATACGGCATAGCTACTAGAAAAAATGATCCTGAGTTTTCAAAATACGTTGATGAGTTTGTAATAGCAAATAAATCTCAGATTGATGAATTGGCAAAAAAATGGGGTCTTAAGTAATGGATAGCCTAAGTCCATTTGCTTTGTGGAAATGGGAAGATACATTAGCTCACTGGCAGATGTTTGCTAGTGGGCTTGGCTTTACTTTAGGAGTAAGCATTTTAGCGCTTATCTTAGCTGGTGTCATAGGGGTAATAAGCGGTATGATGGCTACTGGAAAAATAGCTATTTTACGCTATTGTTCTCGTATATATGTTGAAGTATTTCAAAATACTCCACTTGTAATTCAGCTGTTTTTCTTATATTTTGCTTTGCCTCCTATGGGTATAAATTTAGACGTATTTACTATAGGAGTTTTAGGTATAGGCGCTTATCATGGTGCTTATATGAGCGAAGTAGTAAGAAGTGGTATAAACTCCATTCCTAAAGGTCAATTCGAAGCAGCCACGTCGCAAGGTTTTAGTTATATAGAACAAATGATGTATATCATATTACCTCAATCTATAAAAATCATATTACCGCCAGCCACAAATCAGGCAGTAAATTTGATAAAAAATAGCTCTGTACTTCTTATAATAGCAGGCGCGGAACTTATGTATATGAGCGATTCTTATGCGAGCGACAGTCTAAATTACGCAACTTCATATAGTGTTGCTGGAATTTTATATTTTATAATGTGTTTTCCACTTGCCATGTGGGCTAGAAATTATGAAGAAAAGCTTAAAAATGCACATTTGACAAGGAATTAATAATGGAAGCTGTTCTAAACTACATAAATTTAAAAAATCTATTATATGGACTAAGTCTTACGCTGATTATGGCGTTTTTTGCTGCCGTAGGGAGTATTATTTTTGGATCTATTTTGGCTGTTATGAGAAATTATGGGAATAAATTTATAAGAGGCATAGCAGGAGCGTATGTGGAAATTTATAGAAACACTCCGCTTCTACTATGGATGTATGCCGGATGTTTTGTTTTGCCTACTATTTTTTCATTTTTACAAGGATTTAGTTACGCAGTTTTGGGTACTATCGGGCTATTTTTATATACGTCTTCTGTTATGTCCGAGATAATAAGAGGAGGTCTAAACTCCATTCCTAAAGGTCAATTCGAAGCAGCCGCGTCGCAAGGTTTTGGCTTCTTTTATACTCTTTATAAGATAATTTTTCCACAAACAATCAAAAAAGCAACTCCAGCTATATTATCCCAAGTAATAACCACAGTAAAAGACACGTCTTTTATGGCTGGACTAGGAGTTTATGAACTAACAAATCAAAGTAAGCTCATACTAGCTAGTTTAAAAGAATTTAGCCATATACTCGCTGTTATAGGTTTGGTTGCAGCTATGTATTTTATAGTGTGCTTTAGCCTATCTATTATAGTTAGATATTATAATACTAGAACTACTTATTAATAAGCCATTGGCTTATTAAATTTTTAATTATAAATTGTTTCTTAATTTATTACTGAAATATAAAAATATTTTTTAAATTTTTTAATTAAATTTGCTTAAAGTATGCTATAATAGTGTTATATATTTTTTTAATTTTATTATTTTATTTTGATAGCTGGTATTAAGATATATTTTTTAAATTTAAAGTATAAAAAAATATACTAACTAACTTTTACTATCTAAATACCGTATTCATTGATTTTTAACTTGAGCTTTAAAGGATTAAGTGTTTATTAAATTATATAAAATTATAAAAATATATATTTAAAAACTGTTGGAAATTTTATTATAAACCAATAAATTTTAAATATAATACATTTACGATATTTTGCAATATTAGAGCAAGAAAGGTGTAACGATATGGATAGACGAGAATTTATAAAAAGCTCAGCTGCAGCTGCTGCTTGCTCGGCTGCTGGGATAGCAGTACCAAGCTCATTAAGCGCTGCTGAGAATCAAGATGGTTGGCGCTGGGATAAATCTGCTTGTAGGTTCTGTGGTACTGGTTGTGGTATCATGGTGGCTACAAAAAATGGTAAAATCGTGGCAGTCAAAGGTGATCCTCTAGCTCCAGTTAATAGAGGTCTTAACTGTATTAAAGGTTACTTTAATGCAAAAATTATGTATGGTGAAGACCGTATAACAAAACCTCTTCTTAGAGTTAATGCAAATGGTGAATTTGACAAAAAAGGTAAATTTCAAGAAGTTAGCTGGAAAAGAGCTTTTGACGAGATGGAAAAACAATTCCGCAAAACTTACGCAGAGCTCGGACCTACTGGTATAGGTGTTTTTGGTAGCGGTCAATACACTATACAAGAAGGTTACGCTATTTCTAAGCTAATTAAAGGCGGTTTTAGAAGCCATAATATAGATCCAAATGCACGCCATTGTATGGCTAGTGCCGTTGTTGGTTTTATGCAAACATTTGGTATAGATGAACCTGCTGGCTGTTATGATGATATCGAGCTTACGGATACTATCGTAACTTGGGGAGCAAATATGGCAGAAATGCACCCGATACTTTGGTCAAGAGTTAGTGATAGAAAACTTCAAAATAGCGATAAAGTAAAAGTAGTAAATTTATCTACTTATTCAACTAGAACTTCAAACATAGCTGATATAGAGATTATATTTACTCCGCATACCGACCTTGCTATATGGAACTATATAGCAAGAGAGATTGTTTATAATCACCCAGAAGCTATAGACGAAGAGTTTGTAAAAGCAAATTGTGTATTTACAACAGGACCAGTAGATATCGGTTATGGTATGCGTGCAAATATAAAGCACCCAAAATACCTTCCGAGTGAACTTGATACTGCCGCAAAAGAAAAATCAACAGTACTAAGCGAAAATGAAGGAGTTACTCTTGCTTATTTAGGAATGAAAGCAGGTGATACTTTAGAAAATAAAAGTACAGGCGCTCCGGATAAGCACTGGATAATTCAATATGAAGATTTTAAAAAGGCTTTAGCTCCTTATACTTTGGATTTTGTAGCTAAGCTTGCAAAAGGTGATCCAAACGAAGATTTAGAAGAATTTAAGAAAAAATTAAAAGCATTAGCCGACCTTTATATAGAAAAAAATCGTAAAGTCGTCAGTTTTTGGACAATGGGTATGAACCAACATACAAGAGGTGTTTGGGTAAATGAGCAAAGTTATATGGTGCATTTCTTGTTGGGCAAACAAGCAAAACCGGGTAGCGGAGCATTCTCATTAACAGGACAACCAAGTGCTTGTGGAACAGCTAGAGAAGTCGGTACGTTCTCACACAGACTTCCAGCAGATATGGTTGTTGCAAATCCAAAACATAGAGAAATTACTGAAAAAATTTGGAAAATTCCAGCCGGAACTATAAATCCAAAACCGGGTGCTCCATATATGAAGATCATGAGAGATCTTGAAGATGGAAAAGTTAAATTTGTATGGGTGCATGTAAATAATCCATGGCAAAACTCGGCAAACGCAAACCACTGGATAAAAGCGGCACGCGAGATGGATAACTTTATAGTAGTAAGCGACCCGTATCCTGGAATTTCAGCTAAAGTCGGAGATCTTATACTTCCGACTGCTATGATATATGAAAAATGGGGCGCTTATGGTAATGCTGAAAGAAGAACTCAACACTGGAGACAACAAGTTTTACCAGTAGGTGATGCTATGAGTGATACTTGGCAATATATGGAATTTGCAAAACGTTTTAAATTAAAAGATTTTTGGGGTGAAGTTAAAGTAGACGGCAAACTTACTTTACCAAATGTTTTAGATAAAGCAGTTGCGATGGGATATAATCCTGAAAATACTCTTTTTGAAGTTTTATTTGCCAACAAAAGTGCTATGAAATTTAGTAGTGATGATAAAATTATGGCCGGCTATGATAATACCGAAGTATTTGGTGATAGCAGAAATGTTGTTGGATCAGACGGAAACGTATTTAAGGGTTATGGATTCTTTGTCCAAAAATATCTTTGGGAAGAGTATCGTGAGTTTGGTCTAGGACACGGTCACGATTTAGCCGATTTTGATACTTATCACAAAGTTAGAGGTCTTAGATGGCCAGTTGTTGATGGTAAAGAGACTCTTTGGAGATTTAATACAAAGTATGATGTATATGCTAAAAAAGATAATCCAAACGGAGATTTTTCATTCTATGGAAATAAAAACGGAGCTTTAGTAACCGGAGATCTAGCCAAAGCTACTTCAAAAGAGAAAGAAGCACTTAAGAGCAGAGCTAAGATATTCTTTCGTCCTTATATGGATCCACCAGAGATGCCAAGCAAAGATTATCCGCTATGGTTATGTACGGGTCGTGTTCTCGAGCATTGGCATAGTGGTACTATGACTATGCGTGTTCCTGAGCTTTACCGTGCCGTTCCTGAGGCATTATGCTTTATGAATGAAATAGACGGAAATAAATTTGGTATTAAACAAAATGATATCATATGGGTTGAAAGCCGCCGTGGTAAAGTAAAAGCTAGGGTTGATTTCCGTGGTAGAAATAAACCTGCAGAGGGTTTAATATATGTTCCATGGTTTGATGAAAACGTATTTATAAATAAGGTCTGTTTGGATGCAACAGATCCACTCTCAAAACAAACTGACTTTAAGAAATGCGCAGTTAAGATTTATAAGGCTTAATTATGCAAAGAAGGGAAGCAATAAAACAAGGTTTTAGCTTAGTGGGTCTTTTGGCGGCTAGCGGATTTGCTTATTGTGAATTTGCTGCTGCTGAACCAACACTCAAACTCCGTCCACCAGCAGCAAGAGATGAAAATGAATTTTTAGCTCGCTGTATTCGTTGCGGATTGTGTGTAGAGGCGTGTCCGTTTGATACGCTGAAATTAGCACAGTTTAAAGACGGCGGAATTGGGCTAGGAACGCCATTTTTTAAGCCGCGTGAAATTCCTTGCTTTATGTGTACCGATATTCCGTGTGCAGTTAAATGCCCTACTGGAGCTTTGGACGTAGAAGCTGTTAGTAGCGATGGAAAACTTGATATCAATAAAGCTAGAATGGGTATGGCAGTTGTAGATGATAAAGCTTGTATAGCTTATTTTGGTCTTAGATGTGACGCCTGTTATAGAAATTGTCCACTTATAGATAAAGCGTTAAAACTTGAGTATAAACACAATGAAAGAACAGGAAAACACGCATTATTACTTCCTATAGTAGATACTGATGTATGTACTGGATGTGGTAAATGTGAGCAGTCTTGTATAACCAAGAAGGCTTCTATCACGGTTGTTCCTAGAGAAATTCTAAAAGGCGAAATGAACGATAATTACGTAAAAGGCTGGGATCAAAGTGATGAAAATAGGATCAAAGATAACGATACTAAAATAAAGCTAGATGGCAAGAAAAGTCTAAAATACCTAAATGGAGATGAGCTATGAAATTTACTATTTTAAGACGATTAGTTCAGCTTAGCATTATCTTGCTTTTTATTGCTGGTAATATTTTTGGAATTAAGATTTTACAGGGAAATTTAAGCAGTTCTTTACTGTTTGATACTATAAATTTAAGCGATCCTTTTGCTGTATTGCAAGTAGCTTTAGCTAGTTTTAGCGTATCTTCAGTAGCAATTACTGGAGCGATAATTGTTTTTGCATTTTATGCGCTTATTGCTCCGCGTGCATTTTGTGGTTGGGTTTGTCCTGTAAATATCCTTACGGATTTTGGGGCTTTTTTAAGAACAAAATTGAAAATAGGTAAAAATATCTTAAATATAAGTCAAAATTTAAGATATTATTTGCTGGCTTTAAGCCTTATATTTAGTTTGATTTTTGGTATAGCAGCTTTTGAAAGCTTAAGTTTTGTTAATGCATTTAACAGAAGTCTATTTTATCTAAGTTATAGCGTGATCAGCGTAGGCGTTATTATCATTATAATTGAAACTTTTGTAGGCAAAAGACTCATTTGTTCTCATATCTGTCCGCTTGGAGCGTTTTATGCGATTATCAGTAAATTTAGTCTGATTCGTGTTAAATACGACTTAAATAAATGCAGTAAATGCTACAGATGTAAAGCAGTTTGCCCCGAAGAGAGAGTTTTGGATCTAGTTGGAGTAAAAGATGGTATTATTGGCAGCGAGTGTATAAGCTGCGGCAAGTGTATTGAAGCTTGCAATGATGATGCGATTAATTTTAGTATATTAAAATTTGGAGATAATAAATGAAAACTATTATACTTTGTTTGGCTGCAGGATTATTTATAAGCGCTTGTAGTTTGGCTAATCCTGCCGATAAAAATAAAAGCCCTGTTTCTGATACTGAAATAGGTCTTAGAAACGTTGATTTAAACGATGAAAATAACGTTGCAAATCCTGATATAAAATGGTTAGGAGATGCCCCGGGAACTAATAAAACATTTGATAGAAGTTTCGAAAATGCACCTCCGCTTATTTCTCATAGTCTTGATGGATTGGTTCCTATTACTATCGAGAGCAATAGTTGCCTTAGCTGTCACGTTCCAGAAGTAGCAAAAGACGCTGGAACTATACCGGTTCCAAAGAGTCACCTTGTTGTTTTAAGAACCGGAAAAGATCTAAACGGACAAGTTAGTGATGAGAGATTTAACTGTACTCAATGTCACGTACCTCAAGCAGATGTTAAACCTCTTAAGAAAAACAATTTCAAAGCCGACTTTAGATATAAAGATAGCAATGAAAGCTCAAACTTACTAGATATTTTAAATCAAGGTATCTAAGAATGCCAGACCTTTCTAAAAGGACAATATTTAGTAAAATTTTGGGTCAAAAGAGATCCAATGTAATACCGCCGCCATATTTTGGCGGCAAATTTGATTGTAATGAATGTGATGGAAAATGTACATTTGTTTGCGAACGAGAGTTGCTAAATTTAGAAAACGGTGTCGTAAAATTTGATGCTTCAAATATAGGCTGTAATTTCTGTGAAAAGTGTGCTATAGAGTGTCCGAATGAGGTTTTAAATTTAGAAAATGGTGCGTTTATTAATGCCAATACTGTGATTGATGTGAATTTATGTATATCTTGGAATGGTGTAATTTGCTCAAGTTGTCAAGATGTTTGCGGATTTAGGGCTATTGATTTTTTTGGTATGTTGCGCCCTGTTATCAACGACAAATGCACTAACTGCGGTGAATGTATAAGCAGCTGTTTTAAGAGTGCGATTTCGATGAATTCAAAGGATTGTTTATGAAATTTTTTGTAGTGTTATTTAGCTTTTTTGTAGTTTTGTTTGCCGATTCAAAGCTGGATTTAGATGCAAATGTCGTGGGACTTAAACTAGATCAAAATAGACTTTTTATAGGATTGGATAGTGGCGAACTATATGATTATAATCTAGAAGATAAAAGTTTAGTAAAGCTACTGGAATTACCAAAAATTTCAACCACAACTCAAGAAAATATCGGTTCTAGAATTAGCAGTATAGATAATTTTAAAAATAAAATTGCTTTTATATACGAGACGGATAATAAACTAAAAAGAGTTGGTATTTTTGATGGAGAACTTACTTCGTTTGATGTAGAAGAAGGAATGAAACAACTATTTTTTATAGATGAGAATTTGGTTTTATTAGTTAGTCTTAGTAGTGAAATTTATTATCTTGATTTAAATTCTAAAAAGATTACTTTAAAAGCAAAACTTAGCTACTCATCTTGGATTGCCGATTCTGTTTATTTGTCAAATAAATCATGCCTTGTTTCTGTTAGCGAGGGCGGAGTTGTATATTATTTTGACGTAAAAAGTAAAAAAGTGATTAAAGATCTGCCTATACAAAAAGATATTTTATATAGCGTTGGAGCAGTAGGGGATAAATTTGTAGCTGGATCTGCTGAAAATTTGGCTTATTATTTTGACGGTATTAAACCTCATATATTCAAAACGGATAATAAGCATGTTTTTAGAGTCGGTTTGAGCGATGAGTTTGGTGCTTATTATACGGAAGACGGCATAGAGATATTTTCTGCTAACGGTAAGAAGATAAAACATATTGATTATGACAAAGATCAGATAAATTATTTGCTATTTTGGAATAATACTTTAATAAGTGCTAGTTATGATAATACAATTTATTTTTGGAGTATAAAATGAATATCTCAAGTGTTGTTGTGAATGTAATAGATCCTAGCTTTGTGAGCGACGTTATAAGCTCTATATCTGACATATATGGTTGCGAAGTTGTTACTCAAAGTGAAAATAAAATAGTTGTAGTGATAGAATCTCAAACATTTGATGATGAGATAAAATCATATAAAAGCATAGAGGCTATAAATGGCATTTCTACTGTGGCTATGATATATAGTTATCAAAATTTAGATGAAGACATAGAAAAATCGAATAATAACCATATAGGAGAAATAGTAAGAAAAATAGATGAAAGCGATGTTGATGATATAGTTTATAGCGGAAATCCAACCGTTTGATTTAACTTATGCTATTTTTCTTTATAAGTGAGATACTTTTATAGTATTTTGCCTATATTTTTTCCAAATTTTAGTGTATCGTCGGCTTTTACGTTATATTCTATACTATTTTTTTCACTTATCATCACAATAGTTGATCCTAGTTCAAAATTTCCTATATGATCTCCTTTTTTTAAATTTAAATTTGAATATTCATAATATACGGCTTTGGCTTCTATATTTGTATTTATTCGCGGTTCAAAATCAAATTTCATTTTACCGACATTCCAAGCCCCTATAAATACTAGCCAAATCTGTTTTTCATTGTTTAATTTAGCTTTTAGTATCACTCTCTCATTTTTGCAATATAGATTATCAACTTTTTCTAGCCAATTTTTTGCTACGCTAAAAAGCTTTCCTGGAATATAGTGCAAACTCATAATATCCAAATCACACGGAGAATGATAATGGTGATAATCCTTAGGAGATAAGTATATATTTATATACTCAAACTGTGACTCTAATTCACCTTTTTTAAGGCTTTTACCAAGAAGCTCATTAATACTATAAGAGTAGTTTTTTATACTATAAGCTGTTTGCTTATCTCCTTTTTTGCACTCAAGGCATATTCCGTCACTAGGGCTTATAAATCCATCTTCTAGCTTTCTTTGTTTATTTAAAGTACGTGTAAATAGCTCATTTAAGCTGTTATATTTATCTGCACTTTTAAATTCTTCCATATTTATATTAAATTTTTTTATATACCAACTATTTATTAAATTTTGAATAGTTTTTGGAAATTTATAGTGAGCTACAAGTCCGAAATAATTTGAAAATTTATTGTAATTCATTTTTTATCCTCTTTTAAATTTATATATACTATTTCGCTTTTACTTAAAATTCTTACTGGAGGACCCCAAAAGCCGATTCCGCTACTTACTAAAAGTTGCATTTTTTTACTTAATTTGTATAGTCCGTAAACGTATTTTTGATCAAGCCATACAAGTAAAGAAAATGGAAAAATCTGCCCAGCGTGAGTGTGTCCGCAGATAACTAAATCAACTTCTTGCTTAAGATAATTCAGAGATTTTGGTTGATGAGTTAGTAAAATAGTCGGTAAATTTGGATCTAAATTTGAAAGCGCTTCATCAAAATTCGGTTCAAAAATACCCATTTTAAGCCCTTGTATATCATAAACTCCGGCTAAATTTATACCTCCAAAACTTACGTTTTCATTTTCTAAAATTTTTAAATTTAAATTTTTAAATTTATTTAAAAGAGAACTTATACCATGATAATACTCATGATTTCCAACAACAAAAAATGTTCCGAATCGTGATTTTAGTTCATTTAAAGGATCTAAAAAGTCTCCTAAGCTCTCAGCGTTTAAATCTACTAAATCACCGACTATAAAAATAGCGTCGGGTGAGAGCGTGTTTATTCTATCAACTGTTTTTTGCAAAAAATCTTTTTGTAAAAATTGACCTATATGAACATCGGTAATTACTACGATATTTAATGGATTTGCAAGATTTTTTAGATAAATTTCTCTAGTTGTTATGTAAGTATTAAAGTTGGCGTTAAACAATCCTTTGAAAAAATATGTAAAAAAACCTATAAGAACGCTGATATCAAGTATAAATTTAATAGCCCTTCTTCTTCCTTTGCTAAATTTAGTTACTCCAAAAAGCAACGTATCATAAGGCAAAATTATACAAAATAGCATAAAACTTATACCAACGCTGATAATCGATATTTTATATAATATACCGCTCAGTTCGCCATTTTTTAAACTTATAAAAAATAGCAGTTCAAAAATAAATAATAACACAAAAAAAGCAGCTAAAATATTTTTAAATTTAGATAAAAGTAAGTTTTGTTTAAGCTTTTTATAGCAGTAAAAATTAATAGCTAAAAATATAGATATAGATACGATACTAAATAAATA
This sequence comes from Campylobacter fetus subsp. fetus, assembly GCF_900475935.1. NCBI lineage: Bacteria > Pseudomonadati > Campylobacterota > Epsilonproteobacteria > Campylobacterales > Campylobacteraceae > Campylobacter > Campylobacter fetus. Next base: position 1,131,721 of record NZ_LS483431.1, on the reverse strand, counting down.
CGGGTTCAAAAACTACCTCTTTTTCGTAGTATAAAAATTATGTATGAGACGCAAAAACAGATGATTCCGGGTATTACCCAGCCAAGACCGATATCGTAAAACGGTATATTTTTAAATATATTTACTATGACAGGCAGCTTAATTCCTATTTGTTCTAAGGAGTAAGCAAGGCTTATTATCAATGTTAGATATACACAAGAGCGATATATCAGCTTTGAAGAGTTTATAATATTATTTATAAGAGCCAATAGTATCAATACTATAGATACCGGATAGAATGTAGTTAAAATAGGTATGCTATAATTTAATATATCATTTAAGCCTATGTTTGCCATACAAAAACTAGTAAAACTCCAGATGAATACCCAAAATTTATAACTAAGCTTAGGAACTATAGAGCTAAAATATTCGCTTGCTGAGCCTATAAGCCCCACTGTAGTGGTAAGACAAGCTAATAAAAATATAGATCCTAATATAAACTTTCCATAAAAACCAAATAGATAATGTGTTACTAAAGATAGTACGTTTGCACCGTTTACCGCTTCAGGAAATCTGCTAGCGCTACTAGCTCCTATATAAGATAGTATTATATATATACTCATTAATATAACTCCAGCTAAAATACCAGAGCTAATAACCGAGTTTGCAAGTCGTTTATTATCTTTTATACCGATACTTTTCATAGCTTGTATAACTACGATACCAAAAACAAGAGCCGCCATAGCATCCATAGTTTGATATCCGTCTAAAAATCCACTAGACATAGGGCTGATTGCGTATTTTCCACTTGCTTCGCCAAGTTCGCCTAAAGGATTTATAATACTAGCCATAAAAAGAGCAAAGATAAGCACAAGCATAATAGGAGCAAGCCATTTTCCTATAGTATCTATCATAGTGCTTTTGTTGATGCAGATTATATAATTTATGATGAAATAAACTGCGGTATATACAAAAAGTAGACTATCTCCAAAAGACGGCGAAAGACTAACTTCATAAGGCATATTTGCAGCTCTAGGAATTGCTAAAAGTGGACCTATAATTATATAGACAGATATAGTAAAAATTGGCGCAAATAGTCTATCTACACGTTTTACTAGTGCATCTAACGTACCGCTTTTTGCTACAGCCGCTATACCAAGTACCGGCAAAGCAACAGCAGTGAGGCAAAAAAATGCTATAGCTTCATATAAATTTTCTCCGGCTTCTTTTCCTACCATTGGTGGAAAAATGAAGTTTCCAGCTCCAAAAAACATGGAAAACAGCATCAAAGATATGATAAGAAAATCACTTTTTAATAGATTCTTTTTCAAATTTATACTTAATTTATAACTGAGTTAATTTTATGGTATAAAGATAGTATCTCATCTCTTTTTGTTATAAAGCTATTTTTATTTGCAATAAGATGAGCAGAGCTTTCCATGATGATATCGGCGACTTTTAGTCCATTTTGCTTCATAGTTGTTCCTGTCTCGACGATATCTACTATAGCGTCACTTAGTCCTACTATTGGAGCTAATTCTATAGATCCGTATAGTTTTATGATTTTTGCTGCAACTGCCTTGCTCGCGAAATAATTTTTTGTGATATTTGGCATTTTAGTTGCTATTTTAAGTTCTGGTTTTGTGTAATCTAGCGTATCGCTATTTTTTATACCTATGCAGACTTTGCATTTTCCAAGTTTTAAATTTAAAAGCCTCAAAACATCACAATTATGCTCTTCTAAGACGTCAAGCCCAACTACTCCTATATCTGCAGCACCTTCTGTAACATATGTAGGAATATCTTGATTTCTTACCATTAAAAATTCAAAATTATCTTTTATCATAGTTAATTTTCTATCTTCAAATTTAAACTCGTCATTAAAAATTTTACTAAAAATATTTAATGTTTCATCGGCAATTCTGCCTTTTGGTAAAGCTACTGTAAGCAAAATATCTCCTTATTTTCATTTATGGCTTTTTCCATACCTCTAAAAACTAAAGCCCTATCATAAATAGAGTTTTTAAAAAATCTCGATAAAAACTCTCCGTCTCCGCCCGTAAAATATATAGGTTTTTCGTTTGAAAGCTGTTCTACTAGTAAGATTATCGGTTTTATAACTCCATAGCTAATGGCGTCATTTGTTTTTTGCGGTAGACACTCAAGATCTATTTGTGAGTTTAGCGTTTGATTCAATCTAGAAGAGATTGTCTTCAAGCTATTTAAAGTAGTAGTTATACCGGGCATTATAAATCCTCCTAGATGAAATCCGTTTGACATTACATCCATAGTTATAGCACTTCCCGCGTCTACTACTAGTCCCGTATCTATACTATAGCAAGCCGCTGCTCTATCTACTCCAAGCCCTATATACGTTGTGTTGAAATTTATCTGTTTTTGTATATCTATAAACATAGGATTTCTTAATTTATCAGATAAACTATCATTTACATTTATATAATACACCGTCTCTTTTGGCTGCCAAGCTCTAAACTCGTCTATTTTGTAGCTCCATATTTTTCTATTTTGATAGAAAGTAGCGGTTGTATTTCCTATATCACATAAAAGCATAAAATTTCCAATCCGTGGCGTTCTTTATCACTTTAGAACAGATCTGAGATCTATAAAGTAGGATCAATTTTTTGATGTTGGTATCAAATTTAGTCTCCACAAGCTTAGTTATATTAACTAGCTCGTCAAGCTCTTTTTTTATAAATTTGCTTTTGGCTTCACGCATAAAAACAAGAGTATATAGACTATTTTTATCGATTCCTATAAATAGTTTATATGTACGTTTTTTACTAAACTCACCAAAATCCAGCGTTTTTAAATTTTTTAATAAAATTTTATTTTGGCTAAAAATTTCAGATATTTTATTATCCATATTTATTTAAATTTGATCTAGTTTTAAAACTTTATTATCGTAATAAAATGCATCTTTTCCGGCAAAACTTTTATCTTCGATTTCGTTGTTTAGCTCTATTATTTTGCTATTATTTAAATTTAGATCCGTTTTGATCAAATATCCTGTTTTTTCAAAAATGTAAAGATAATCCCCTTTTGGGATTACGTTTGAAAATATCGCAAATTTAAACTCTTTTTTATTTATAGGTTGAAGATCTAAGTCTGTTATCTCGATATTTCCATCTTTTAACAATATATATATTTTATTTTGATATGCTATTACGTCTTTTATCTGACCGTTGTAGTATTTCGTTCCGTTTGGGCTTATCATAATTAATTTTGTAGCCGTTGCCGCAAACATTTTGTCGTTTAAAACATCTAAAAATATTACATTATTAAAAAACGGATCACTACTCACTACGGCGTCTCTTATTATTCTTGCGTTTTGTTTATCGACTATCATAATTTTTCCATCTAGCGTCGGATATATTATAAGACTAGTAAGAAATACAGGATTGGCTGTTCTTGAGTCTTGGGCGAATGAGTCGCCTGTTCTATACTCAAGCATTGTAGTATCGCTGTTTATGTCTATTAAATATATAGTATTTTCAGAGCTAAGAGCTGCTAGATATCCGTCTTTTAGTGATGCAGATACAACTGTTCCTTGAAATTTTTTTGTATAGATAACGTCTTTACCTTCAATTATTTTCAAATTTCCGTCTAAATTCGCAACTATCAGTTTGCCGTTAAATTCACCTATAAAGTTATCTTTTTTATCTAAATTTAGACCGGGTATAATACTATTTTTTGATATTGCATCGCCATTTTTTAATGTAGCTCCGCTTTTTGTCGTATAATTTATAGATGAGCTTAAAGTTTCATTATAGCTAATTTTTCCAGCAATATCTGTAGGCTCAAAATACTCTCTTTTTGTACTACAACCAGCTAATATCAGCACGGCAAAAATAGAAGCTATGATAGTTATATTTTTCATATTTATTTTCCTTGATAGTGTTCTAGATTCTTAGCCACAGGCTCTAATGGCGAATTTGACGGTATTTTTGAAAACTCTATTTTAGCTTCTGGCAGTTTGTTTTCTGCTAGCAGCTCATATCCTTTTACAAGCGAATTGTAAGTAGATAAAAGTCCATCACCGCTCTCTCCTTTTGCATTTTGTAAAATTTGTTTTAAAAGCGGATCGATAGTTAGATTTGTTGCTTCATCTAATATCTTAGTGTTATTTGAGTCATAAGCTGTTTTTATAGCATAAAGAGCAAATAAAGATGGATTTTTTTGCATTAAGGTTTGTTTTGCTTCTTTATCGTTTGGATTTGATAAAAGAGCCGCATAAGCTTGGTTTGATTCTGTTATGTTGCTTGATTTTATTTGATCTAAAACCGCATAAGCTATTAACGCTGCTACTGCTACTGCAACTATCGCTATAATTATTTTTTTATTTTTTTTTATGAATCTTTCGCTTCTTATCGCATTTTCTAAAAATTGCTCTTGCGAACTTATCTCTGTTTTTATATAATTTAAATCGTCTTTGATAGCCAAAATAGTATCCTTAACATAAAATTTTGGTAATTCTAGCATAAATTTTCTTAAAAATATAAAACAGGAAGCTATATTATTTGTAAATTTATAAATTGAGCATAATTTTAAACTTCGTAGGTAACTTGCTTATTCAAAATTGAGTTAATTTTGATAATTTATTACTAAAAACCAATGAAAATGTGTTATAATTTTATAAAAAATCAAAAATGGAGTTGTATTCTATGCAAATTGATGACAAAATGCTTGAGAAACTTGAGAAATTAAGCGCACTAAAAATACCAGATCAAAATCGCGAAGAGTTTAAATCTCAGCTCGGAAAGATTGTTGATTTTGTTGATATATTAAATGAGTTAGACTTAGATGGCATAGAAGCTACCGTAAGCACCATAGGAGGCGGAACTCCGTTTAGAGAAGATATTTCAAAAGAAGGTAGCGTTATAGACGGTATTTTGACCCATGCTCCGAAAAAACAAAATAGATATTTTGAAGTACCAAAAATAATAGAGTAAAATATGAATATTGAAACTCTTTTAAAAACTGTGATGCATAACAAGGCGAGCGATCTACATTTAGTCGGTAGAAGTGAGCCTCAAATCAGAATTGATGGTAGCTTAAGACCGCTTGAAGGTAAAGTTTTAGATGGAAGCGATATAGAAAATTTATGCTACACTATTTTAACTGATGCGCAAAAAAGCGAATTGGAAGAGAACAAGGATTTAGATTTTGCTCTAGAATTACCAGGAATAGGGCGTTTTAGAGGTAATTGCTACTATACTATGAACGGAAGTTTAGCGGCTGCTTTTAGAATGATACCTCTAAATATACCAAGTCTTGATGATCTTAATGCTCCGGCTATTTTTAAAGAGTTGGTAAAAAAAGAAAAAGGTCTTGTTCTTGTTACTGGAGGAACGGGAGCTGGAAAATCGACGACTTTAGCAGCTTTGCTAAATGAGATAAATATTACTGAGCGAAAACATATAATCACCATAGAAGATCCTATAGAATTTGTTCATCAAAATAAGAATTCTCTATTCTCTCATAGAAACGTAGGCACCGATACTAAATCGTTTGCTAGGGCTTTGAAATACGCTCTTAGAGAAGATCCGGATATAATATTAGTAGGTGATTTAAGAGATCCGGAGACCATATCTATAGCTATAGCGGCCGCAGAAACAGGACACTTGGTATTTGGTACTTTGCACACAAACTCAGCCGTACAAACAATAAATAGAATAGTCGATAGTTTTAATGAGACAGAGCAGGCTCAAGTAAGAAATATGCTTAGCGTATCTCTAAATGCTATTATATCTCAAACTCTTGTGCCAAAAGCAGATAACGGCAGATTTGCCGTTCATGAAGTTTTGATAAATAATCATGCAATTTCAAATTTGATCAGAGAAAATAAATCTCATCAAATTTACTCTCAAATACAATTAAATCAACAAAATACAGGTATGCAAACACAAACTCAAGCGATGGAAAAGGCGGTGCAAATGGGTTTTATAACAAAAGAAAACGCTATAAGATATTCAACAAATCAGCAAGAATTAGCTGGAAAGTTAGGTGCAATTTAATGAATTTTGTAACTTGGTTTGATATTATTGTTATAGCCCTTGTGGTTATATTAGGTATAAAAGGTATAATAAACGGACTTGTAAAAGAGGTTTTTGGGCTTATAGGACTTATAGGTGGAGTTATTATAGCAAGCAGAAATGCTCAAAGCGTAGGAGATCTTATAAGCAGCAATATTTATCAATTAAACGATTCTTCTTCATTTTTCTTTGGATTTTTAGTAACTTTAATTCTATTTTGGTTTGTATGCTTGATAGCTGGAAATATATTTTCAAAGATGTTGTCTCTAAGTGGACTTGGGTTTTTAGATAGAATATTAGGATTTTTTATAGGAAGCGCTAAAATATTTTTAGTTTTTGCTATATTTTGCGCTATTATATCAAATATAAGTGTATTAAGCCAAAAAATTGAGCCATATTTTGAAAATAGCAAGGTTTATCCGGTTCTTTTGGCTAGTGGAAAGTTTATAATGAATATAGATTTAAATAGAACAAAACAAGATGCAATAGACAAATTTGATAATGAGCCTATGAGTGTTGATAGTAATGAGACAAATAGTACAAAGGAGGATAGATAGCTAATGACAAATGTTGATAATATCGAATACGACACGCTTCTTGATCGCTTCAAGAAGGTTTTAAGAGATAATGGTCTAAAATATACAAAGCAAAGAGAGATTTTATTGAAAACTCTTTATAATAATAGTGATCACTTTACACCAGAGCAACTTTATCTTTATATAAAAGATAGTCATCCTGATTTAAATTTAGGTATCGCTACTGTTTATCGTAGTCTAAATTTATTAGAAGAATCCGGAATGGTGACTTCAATTAGTTTTGGGGCTCAAGGTAAGAAATTTGAGTTAGCGACAAAACCGCACCATGATCATATGATATGCAGAACTTGCGGAAATATAATCGAATTTGAGGATCCGATTATAGAAAAAAGACAATCTATTATATCAAAAGAACACGGATTTAAGCTCACTGGTCATATGATGCAGCTTTATGGAGTATGCCAAGAGTGCAACAAGAAAAAGAATTGAGGTAAGATACGTGATATTTGAAAATGAATTAGAATTAACAAGGTTAGCTAAAGCAGATGAGCTTAGAAGCTTAGGAGTAAATCCATATCCTCACTTTTTAAAACGCGATATGAGTATTAGCGAGTTTAAAACCAAATTTGCCTATATCAAAGATTTAAATGGCGATGAAAAAAAAGCAGATGAAGAAGTAACTATTTCAGGGCGTTTGAAACTAAAAAGGGTGGCCGGAAAATCTACTTTTGCAAATATGGAAGATGAAAATGATAATATTCAAATTTACTACTCTTTAGGCAGTATAGGCGAAGAAGATTATACTAAATTTAAAAAAAATCTGGAAGTCGGAGATATAGTATTAGTCACCGGATACGCGTTTATAACAAAAACCGGTGAGTTTAGTATCCATGCAAGTAAAATAGTATTAGCTAGTAAAGCTATCAGTCCTCTTCCAGAGAAGTTTCACGGTCTTACCGATATCGAGATGAGATATCGTCAAAGATATCTTGATATGATAATGGATAAAGATGTTAGAGCCGATTTCGTAAAACGCTCACTTATAATAAGCACTATTCGAAGATTTTTTGAAGATAAAGGCTTTTTGGAAGTTGAAACTCCTATGATGCATCCGATAGCTGGCGGGGCAAACGCAAAGCCGTTTATCACTCACCATAACGCACTAGATGTGGATAGGTATTTGAAAATCGCTCCGGAGTTATATCTAAAAAGACTTATTGTAGGTGGTATGGAAGCCGTGTTTGAGATGAATAGATGTTTCAGAAATGAAGGAATGGACCTTACTCATAATCCGGAATTTACAAGCATTGAGTTTTACTGGGCATGGCATAATTATTTTGAAGCAATGGATTTAACTGAAGAGTTATTTGCTGTTTTATTAGATAGATTAAATTTACCACAAGTTATCGAATTTGATGGTAAAAGTATTGATTTTTCTAAGCCTTTTGCTAGAGTAAAATACATAGACGCTATAGTTGAAATCGGTGGTATTAGCAGAGATATAGTTACTAATAAAGATAAAATTTTATCAAAATTAAAAGCAGATAAATTTGAAGCGAATGATAAGCTGGATCTTGGTCATTTACAAGCTGAACTTTTTGATAATTATGTTGAAGATAAGCTAATAAATCCAACATTTATAGTGGATTTTCCTATATCTATAAGCCCGCTTTCAAGAAGAAGTGATGCAGATAAAAATGTAGCCGAAAGATTTGAGCTGTTCATCGCAGGTCGTGAGTTGGCAAATGCATTTAATGAGTTAAATGATCCAGTTGATCAGTATGAGAGATTTAAATCCCAAATAGAAGCAAAAAATGCAGGAGATGATGAGGCGCATGAGATGGATGAAGATTATTGTCAAGCATTAGGCTATGGTATGTCTCCAACCGTAGGATGGGGACTTGGCGTTGATAGGTTAGTAATGCTGCTTCTAAATAAAAAGTCTATACGAGATGTTATACTTTTTCCTGCTATGAAACCACTAAAAACCGAAAATAAGGAGAATAAAAAATGAGTTTGGAAAGTTTTGATAAGGATATTTACTCTTTAGTAAATAAAGAGTTAGAAAGACAGTGCGATCATTTAGAGATGATAGCTAGCGAAAATTTTACATATCCTGATGTCATGGAAGTTATGGGCTCGGTACTCACAAATAAATATGCTGAGGGATACCCTGGCAAAAGATATTATGGTGGTTGTGAGTTTGTAGATGAGATAGAACAAATAGCAATTGATAGATGTAAAAAGCTTTTTGGTTGCGAGTTTGCAAACGTTCAGCCAAATAGCGGAAGTCAGGCAAATCAAGGCGTTTATGGAGCGTTTTTGAAACCTGGTGATAAAATACTTGGTATGGATCTAAGCCATGGCGGACACCTTACTCACGGTTCTAAAGTTTCAAGCTCTGGAAAAAACTATGAGAGCTTTTTCTACGGTGTTGAGCTTGATGGACGTATAAATTATAATAAAGTAGAAGAGATAGCAAATATAACTAAACCTAAAATGATAGTTTGCGGTGCTAGTGCTTATGCTAGAGAGATTGATTTTAAGAAATTTAGAGAGATAGCCGATAGCGTTGGAGCATATTTATTTGCCGATGTTGCTCATATAGCAGGTCTTGTAGTAGCAGGAGAACATAACAATCCATTTCCTCACTGTCACGTTGTAAGTTCAACCACTCATAAAACATTAAGAGGTCCAAGAGGCGGTATCATCATGACAAATGATGAGGAATTTGCTAAAAAAATAAATAGTTCTATATTTCCGGGAATTCAAGGCGGGCCGCTTATGCACGTGATTGCTGGAAAAGCAGTTGGATTTAAGCATAATCTTAGTGAGGAGTGGAAAGTTTATGCTAAGCAAGTAAAGACAAACGCTAAAAAACTCGGAGAAGTCTTAATAAACAGAGGGTATGATCTAGTAAGCGGCGGAACAGACAATCACCTTGTTCTAGTAAGTTTTTTAAATAAAGAATTTAGTGGAAAAGATGCAGATATCGCTTTAGGTAACGCAGGAATAACAGTAAATAAAAATACGGTTCCGGGCGAAACTAGAAGTCCGTTTATAACAAGTGGTATAAGAGTAGGTAGCCCGGCACTTACTGCAAGAGGCATGAAAGAGAGTGAATTTGAGCTTATAGCAAACCGTATAGCAGATGTTTTAGATGATATAGATAATTCTTCAAAACAAGAGAAGATAAAAGCAGAACTAAAAGAGCTTGCTCACCAGTTTATTATTTATGACAAGGCGATGTTCTAATGCAGAGTATAGATTTAACTTTAATTAAAATGATAACAGATCACTATTATATAAAACGTGATGCTATTTTAAATAAGATTGAATATAAAGGTAGGCATTTTTTTGATAAATTTGAAAGAATAGACGAGCCTCTTAATTATAATGTACAAAAAGAGCATGAAGAACGTAAGATAATAGCTGCTCATTCATTAATTAGTAAAAATGATAAGATAGAAAATATAGTTTTTGATTATAATGGTAGAACTCCAGAGCGTTTTTGGCATAGGGCACAACTTATGCTTAGAGAAGAGGGTTTTATAAATTTTACAGCGTATGAAAGTAAGACTCCGGGCCATCTTCATCTGTATGTTCATAAAGGTCACACCACTTTAAGCGAAGGATATCAGATAGCAAATAGATTATCTGTTATGTTGGCTCAAAAGTTGCCTCAAGAATGGAGAATGTTTCCTAGTCTTGATTTGCCTCGCGAGTTTAATATTTTAGCGTTGCCTTATGCTCTATATCAAAAAGAGCGTGGAGCTAGCTGGTCAAAGCATATGTAAGGAGAAAGATATGGAAGAGAACAACAAAGGTCTGCAAGATATATTGCTAGATAAAAATGAAGATGATAAATCTAGTAAAATAAGAAAAATTTTAATCAGTGTTGCTGGACTGGTAATACTGTTTGTAATAGTTCTTATAGTCATGAAATTGTTAAATGGTGGCAGTCCTAGTACAGATACTAAAGAAGAGAGTTTAGCTCTTCCATCAGAACCGGAGCTTAGAGTAGAAACAAATCAGCCGGCTACTACTCCAAATAACGAAATTTTTGAACAAGTCCCTATAATTTCAGACACTAATTCTAAGGATAATTTTGAAAATATAGTAAATGAGTATAAAAATAATCAAGCCGCTATGAATAATAACCAGACAGTTGCCGCTCCTTTAAAAGCACCTGAATCTGTAGTTCCTGCTAAAGATAATACTCCAAAAGCCGAAACAAATAAAAATATAACTCCAAAGGTACCGACTCAGAAAAAAGCCGAGCCTTCAGCTAAACCAGCTCAAAAAGCAGCTGTTACTAAACCGGCTAAAACAGGAAATTTGGCTAGTGGAAACTATATACAAGTAGCGTCTCTTTCTAAGGTAAATTCAAATGATCCGTTTATAAAAAAGATCAAAGAAAATGGATTTGATTATCATGCGTATGAAACAACCGTAAATGGAAAAAATGTGGTAAAAATCTTAATAGGACCATATAATGGAGCAGAGCTAAATACAAATATGGAAAAAATCAGAAAAAATATATCAAGCGGTGCGTTTTTATTTAAGGTGCAGTAGTGAAGTATTTTGCTGTTTTTGGAAATCCTATAAATCATTCTATATCTCCACGCCTACATAACCTTGCTTTACAAGGTTATGGGCTGGCTGGATTTTATGGCAGAGTTCATTTAGAAGATGGACTTGAGTTAATAAATACATTTAATAAACTTGAATTGAGTGGAGCAAATGTCACGGTTCCATTTAAAGAGATTGTTCTAAATCAGTGTGACGAAATAGATGAAACTGCTAAAAGTATAGGTTCGTTAAATACGCTTGTAAAAAGAAACGGTAAAATATTTGGATATAATACGGATGCACCCGGATTTATGCTTGCTATAAGTGAGTTTAAAGATATCGAAAGTGCGTTGATTTTGGGGGCTGGCGGAACGGCTAGAGCTATTTGTTATATTCTTCAAAAAAACGGTATAGATGTAGAAATATTAAATAGAAGCAGCAGCAGAGCACAGAGTTTCAAAGATTGCAGTTTTTTTACACATCAAGACTATAAGCCTAAAGGCTACACTTTAGTTGTTAATACAACTTCCGCGGGACTTGCGGACGACCATTTGCCGGCTAATAGAGATATTTTAAAACAAGTGTTAGATAGTTCTAAATTTGCATTTGATGTTATTTATAATAAAAATACTCCTTTTTTAAATTTAGCAAAGTCGTGTTCTCTCACTTGCAAAGATGGAAAAGATATGCTGCTTTTTCAGGCTATCTTATCGTTTAATATTTTTTATGAAAATAAATTTGAAAATGAAAAAATTAGATCTTTTATGCAAGAAGCTTTGTTTTTCTAAATTTAAATTTTAACTTTATAAAGATCTTCTATCTTTTATCGCTTTAGTCAGAGATAAAATATCTACATTTTCAAGACTAACTCCAGTAGGTATGCCTTGTGCTATTTTTGTAAAACTTACGTCAAAATCTTTTAATTTATCTTCTATATATAGCATCATACCATCGCTATTTATGCTAGGAGTTAAAGCGAAAAGTAGCTCTTTGATTCCATTTTCTTTGATATTGGATTTCAATTTATCAAGTTTATTTGCATCATCGAAAACAAAGTACAAACCGTTAAATGAGTTTGAATACTCTATGGTTAATATATCTTTTGGCGTTTCTACTATACAAAGGGTTTTTTTATCTCTATTTATATCGCTGCATATATCACAGATCTCATTTTCGCTTATTCCACCGCACATTGAGCAGTGTTTTAGAAATCTTACAGCATCTTCTATGGTATGTGCTAAATTTAAACCAAAAAACGAGTCTTGTAGGGCTACGTGATACGCATATTTTAGTGCTGATTTTTTACCTACTCCCGGTATTTTTTCAAAACAAGACACAAGCTCGTTAAATTTTTCAAGCTTTTGATTTGGCATTTGTCGGCTTTTTAAAAGTTATGAAAAATGTATGATAACCGTCTGTATATTCATATAAAAATCCAAATTTATGCATTGCGCAAATATGCTCTATGATATATAATCCAAGTCCCATACCCGTATTTTTTGATGCGTTATCTCTTATAAATGCTTGTTTATAATGCTCAATAGGTTTTTCAAGCGGATTTCCCTTGTTTTTTATACAGATGTATTCTTCATCACATATGATGATAGCTTTTTTATCATCTGAATATTTTAGCGCATTGTCGATTAGATTTTTAATTGCCAAAGAAAATAGCTGAAAATCAACCCTTAAAAGAGCATCTTCTTTTATATCTACGCTTACTTTATTGTCAAAATCGTCTAATAACAATATATCTTTTGTTTGATCAAGTATCAAACTAAAATGGTAGTTTTCGTATTGTAAAGCATAGCTTTTACTTAATAGTTGTTCTATTTTTGCAAATTCGTTTATCAAGATATTTAATCTTTCAAATATAGCTACTAATCTATCTTTTTGTGTTTCATCGTCTAACATTTCGCTGACGATTCTACCTTTTCCGATAGGAGTTTTTAACTCATGCATGATAGTTCTAAGAAACAACTGTCTTGACATGATAAGTTCTTTTATTTTACATGCAGCATTATTGAACTCATAAGCGACTTCGGCTATTTCGTCATCGCCTTTTATTATATTGTTTTTACAGCATATGCTGTCCATATTTCCAGCAGCAAATTTTCTTATATCGTCTCTTAAATTTTTAAGCGGCAAAAGACTTTTAAATATAGAAACATATAAAGATATAAAAAGTGCTATAGTGATAATAAATCCTATTAAAAGTGAATCATTTGTCCCTTTTAAAGTGCTTTGAAGCATTATAACAACACTTTGATTTTTTATTCTCAAAAATAGTTCGTTTCTATAAAAAATAGTTTCTATTATACCTATTGGAGTATCTACTCTTTCGATCAGATCACCGTTATTTAATATTATTTTTTCTAAATTCGGATCTTTGATATATGCTAGATTAAAATTTTTAAAATACTGCTCCCAATCTTCTGGCATATTTGACTTTTTGTATAGTGAAAGTAGCCAGTTTATGGAGTTATACTGGTTTTCTTTTACTTTATCTAACACGCTTTCATGCTGAAGCTTTGAAAACATAAAAAATAGTGCACAAATTACAGTAAATCCTATGGCAAAGATAACTGTAATTTTTGTGGTTAAAGAGTATTTCATCCTATTAATTTATAACCGATTCCGCGCACTGAGAATATATGCTTAGGAGATTTTGAACTATCGCCTATTTTTGATCTTAATCTTCCTATAATTACATCAAGACTTTTTGAATCTTTGTCTTTCAAGCTTTTGCAGTGATATACTAGCTGTTCGCGAGATACTGAAAAACTATGTTGTTTTATGAGATATTCTAAGATTTCGTATTCGGCAGGGGTTAGTGTTAAAACATTACCGCCATATGAAATTTCATGACGTTTATCATCTACTTTAAATGCCGTATCTGCAGTCTCTTCTTGTATCTCATTTGTTTTTTTATATCTTCTTATTAGACTTATGATTCTAGCGTGCATCTCTTTTGGATCATAGGGTTTTGGCAAGTAGTCATCGGCTCCTATTTGTAGTCCTACAACTCGGTCATTTACATCGCTTCTTGCCGAGCTTATTATTATTGGGATGTCATATTTTTCTCTTATCTCTTTACAGACTTCTAAGCCATCCATTCCCGGTAAAGTTAGATCCAAAATAAGCAGGTCATAGTTTTTAATACCCGCGCTAAGTCCTAAATATGGATCTTCGTAATTAGTAACTTTGATATTAAATTTCAAAAGATATTCAGATAGTATTTGAGCAAACTCTGGATCATCTTCTATCATTAGGACATTTATCATTTTTTACTCCTGTAATTTTATGCTTTATTATATCAAAAAAATAGTAAAAACTTAACCTAAATTTAGTAAATGAACTAAAAATAAGTTAGTTTTATAGGCAGATTTGTTATATATAAATATTTTTAAATTTAGGGATAAATTTATTATTTTTTAGATAGAATACTTGGTTAAAATTTTAATTAAAAGGAAACGGTTTGGAGTTTGATTACTATGAAATTTTAGAAGTTTCAAGAGATGCTGATGGTGAAACTATAAAAAAAGCATATAGAAAACTTGCGCTAAAATATCATCCAGATAGAAATCAAGGCGATAAAGAAGCCGAAGAAAAGTTTAAACGTATAAATGAAGCTTATGAAATTTTAAGCGATGAAAATAAACGTAGTATTTATGATAGATATGGAAAAGATGGTTTAAGCGGCAGCGGATTTGATGATGGATTTGATCTGGGAGATATTTTTAGTTCATTTTTCGGCGGTGATTTTGGTGGAACAAGAAGTTCTAGAAATAGCTACAAATACCCATTAGATATAGAAGTAAATATTACTTTAAATTTTAATGAAGCTGTTTTTGGCTGTGAAAAAGAGATAAAATACAACTATAAAGTGCCTTGCGAAACTTGCAGTGCTACTGGAGCTAAAGATGGCAAAAAATCAACTTGCTCACATTGCGGTGGACGTGGAAAGATAAGTCATAGGCAAGGATTTATGAATTTTGTTCAGACTTGTCCTTATTGCGGTGGAACCGGAGAGATTATAAAAGATAAATGTTTAGACTGCTCTGGAAATGGATACAATGAAACTAGCGATAATATCAAAATAAATATTCCAGAAGGCGTTGATAATGGAAATCGAATACGCATTCAAGGCAAAGGCAATAAATCTTCTAATGGCGGCGGAGATCTTTACGTAAGAATAAACGTAAGAGATGATGAGCATTTTGTTAGAAATGGAGATGATGTTTATATAGAAATTCCGGTATTTTTTACTCAAGCCATGCTTGGTGAAACTATAAAAATACCAACCTTAAGAGGAGAAAGCGAGCTCAAACTTCCAGTTGGGGCTAAAGATAAACAACAATTTGTGCTTGAAAATGAAGGAATACAAAATACTCATACAAAATTAAAGGGCAGACTCATAGCGCAGATAGCTATAAATACTCCAAAAAAAATAACTGATGAACAAAAAGAGTTATTAGAAAAACTTCAAAATAGTTTTGGTATAAAAAGTGGTGAAAGTTCAGGCGATGAGGGTATTTTTGATAAGATAAAAAGTTGGTTTAAGTAGTTTTGGTCATAAAGACCAAAACTTTTATGTTTTACATGCCTTCAAAAGGGTTTGTAACTACGTTGTCACGATCCACTATATAAGGTATTAAAGCAACGTGTCTTGCTCTTTTTATAGCTTTTTCTACCATTTCTTGATATTTTTTGCTTGTACCAGTTAAACGTCTAGGCATAATTTTAAATCTCTCTGATAAGCAGTATTTTAAAAGAGTTGTATCTTTGTAATCTATAAATTCAACCTTAGCTTCTGTGTATTTGCAGTATTTTTTACTATATTTTCTTTTTTCTGCCATTGTATTGTCCTTTTAAAATGGAATTTCTTCATCGTCTATATTGACATCGATATTTTGTTTTGGTTTATTTTGGCGATTTTGGCTTTGGGTAGGTAAATCGCTGTCGATATCAATCTCTGGGATTTTCTCCTCATAAGGCTGCTCGTTCGTAGCTCTTTTTGGTGTTTTTTGAGCAAACGACTCTTGCTCTCTATAACCGCTATTCATATTGCTATCATTTTGGTATCCAGTAGGATTTTGGTAGTTACTTGAATAGCTTGTATTAGAGTATTGGCTATTTGTTTGGTCTTGATGAGAATCTTTAAATCCGCCTTGTGTCTGACTTCCTAACATCTCCATACTTTCTACGGTTATGCTATGTTTTGAGCGGTTGTTTCCATTTTGGTCTTGCCACTGATCAAATTTTAATCTTCCTTCAACAAGTATTTTACTTCCTTTGTTTAAGTATTGATTTGCTATTTCAGCTTGTCTACCAAAAAATGTAATGTCAATAAAGCATGTCTCTTCACGTTTTTCACCGTTTGCACCACTAAATTTACGGGTCACGGCTATACCTGTGCTACCAATAGCAGATCCGCTTTGAGCATATCTTAGTTCAATATCTCTTGTTAAATTACCGACTAAAATGACTTTATTAAACATTTTGCAACCTTTTAGTGATTATTATTCTGCTTCAACCGGTTTTTCCGGGGCTTTTAGCTCTTTTTTAGCAGGCATTAGTTTTTGACCTTTGCTTAGCTTGTCCCAAGCTGATATCTCTCTTTTGTTTTCATATTTTACAGTTAAGAATCTTATAATCTCTTCAGTGATTCTTACGTTTCTTACAAGTTCAGCGATTAATTGAGTAGGAGCCATAAAGTATATAACTACGTAAGTTCCTCTTTCATACTTGTCTATTTTATAAGCAAGTTTGCGAGTTCCCATCTCTATTACGCTAGCGATCTCGCCGCCGTTTTTTGTGATAACTTCTTTTATGAAGTCGACTTTAACTTTAGCTTCATCTTCAGTCAATGTTGGCTTTAAGATGAATAAAAGCTCATAATGTTTCATTCGTTCTCCTTATGGATTTTAGCTCTTTTTGGTAATTCAAAGAGCAAGGATTTGTGCATAAAATGCAGCTTATTATAATACCGAAGTCTTGCTTAAGATTTGCTGTTTTTTGCAATTAAATTTTGTATAGATAAAATAGATGATAGTAAAAAACATTCTTTATCTATATCTTTTTTTGTTTTTATATCATACTCTATAGAGTTTAATTTCATAAAAATATCCATATATAACTCTGTTTTTATGCTAAGAGCTTGTGATTTTATCTGGTTTAAAATAGTCGGAGGCGGAGTATATCCTATGGCTTTTTCTATATCAAATTTACCGTTGATTTTAACATAAGTTTGTATCTTAAATAGTCTAAAAAAAGATGAATACAGTGAGTTTATCAGTGCAATTTCATTGAAATTAGAATCATTCGTATAGCTAAAATAATCATCTTTTATGTTTTGCAAAGAGATAAGTTTATTAAAAAATAGTTCAAAACTAATTCCGTTTAAACTAAAAACTAACTTTTTTACGCTATCGTCATTGATAGTTTTAGTTAAATTTGCGAGCTTATTTAATTCACTGCTAGAAAGATATAAACTTTCATTTTGCAAACTGTAAATTTGATAAAGTGCGGATGTTTGTATGTTTAATCCCAGTTTTTCAGCGTGATACATAAGCAAACTAACGCCTTCAGCCGGAGTATTTGGCGAAAAAAACCTAACAAAATTTTCACCAAATGCCTTTTTAGTATCAAAAATTGTTTTCATATCACCTTCGTGCAGCTCATATATAAATGCATTATTTGTATTTTTTTTGCACAGATCTATCAGGTATTTTAACTCTTTTGCCGGTATTTTTTTATCTGTTTTTATATGCAGCGTACTTGAATCGCAAAATAACGACGACTCCATTAAGTGCGACTTTGCGCTGATAAAATCATATTCGTCAAAATACAAACTAAGTAAATTTTCACTTTTAAATTTAGAAATCAACTCTTTAGCAAAAATTTCTACTTGATACTCTTCATTCCCAAAAAGCAAAAAATAGTTTGGCAATCTATTAGAATTTAGCAGATTTTGAAACTCTTTTTTATACATCTAGTTTTTGTACTACTTTTCCTATAATTTTTGCACTTGGTATATCTACTTCTTTTATCTGCACCATAACAGAAGCAAGAAGTGAACAAGTAAAGTTTTCTATGTATATTCTAGCTCCTTTTATTTCATCGTCTAATTTAGCTATTGTTTGATTGCCGACTTCGCTTATGTAGCAGCGAAATACTTTATTGATATTATTTGTAGCCCATCTTGCAAATTTTCTATCCATAAAATCCCACGCTACTCTATCGGCTTCACGTTCAAGTTCGTTTAATCCCCTGCAAACTCCTTCTATATCCAAAAGGAGATAGTTAAAAAGTTTCGCATTATTCTCTAAATTTGCTTTTAAAAGTCTATGTAAAATAAGATCAGAATAACGTCTAATCGGACTTGTAAAATGAGAATACAGATCAAATCCTAAACCAAAATGTCCGGTAGGCTTACTTGCATATTCTGCTCTTTTTTGTGCTTTTATGATGAGTTTATCAACATCTTCTCTGATATTTAAACTATCTGCTTGAGTTTGGATTTTAGATATTAGCGCTACTAAATCACTTTCATAAGTAATTTCTATGCCAAGAGCTGCTAGATCATCTAAAAGCGTGTTTATTTTTTTAAGATCGGCTGGAGCGTGGTTTCTAAATATACCGTGATTTATTCTTTTTGCAGCGGCTTTATTTGCTAAAAGCATACAATCTTCTATAAGAGAGTGAGAAGGAGTCTCTTTTTCATACGTTGTTTTTAAGATATCTCCATTTGTAGAAATACTCATTCTAAGCTCTTTGCTTCTAAAATCAAATCCGTTTTGTAATCTTTTAAATTTCAGCTTTTTAGCAGTCTCAAATAGCGGCAAAATCCACTCTTGTATCTCATCATCTGTTTTTAAATTTAAAGCTAAAATTTCATCTACTTCATCATAATTAAACCGTTTTCTAGAGTGGATAACAGCTTCAAAAAGTTCCTCTTTTATAGACTCTAAATTCTCATCTAAAGATATTTTAAATACAAAAGCCAGCCTATCGCAATTTGGTTTTAAAGAGCAGATATTTTCACTAAGTGATCTTGGCAACATAGGAATGGCGATATGAGGAAAATAGATTGAAAATCCTCTAAATTTAGCCTCTTTATCTATACCGCTATAAGCGGCTACGTATTCGCTAACATCGGCTATAGCCACATATACGGTTCGATTTTTTACGTCATAATAAATAGCATCGTCAAAATCTTTTGCATCAACCGGATCTATCGTGCAAAATGGTAAATTTGTTAAATCTACTCTATTTGGATACATACTTTTATCTACGTTATCTCCAAAACTTTTTGCTTCGTTTTCGCATATTTTGGGGAAAAGATTTTTTTTATTGTAGATTGCTAATGATATTTTTTCATCTACTGATGGATCGCTTAATACGCCTAAAACTTCTGTTATATCATTATCTAGATTGTTGATTTTTAAAACAGTTCCTATTGGTAGTTCTTTTAAGGATTTTTGGCTGGCTTTAAGTGCTATAGTAAGAGAATTTGGGATGCTTACTCCCATTATGACTTGACCGAATTGCTTAGTATAAACTACGCTTGTTTCATTTGCCATAGCCAAAACTGCTATCATGGTTGCGTGTAGTCTGGATTTTTTAGATTTTGTTAATTTTGATAGTACTATATCTCCAAAATGAGCACCGTTTAAATCTCGATTTTCTATTATTATATCTTGTTTAAAACGCACATCGTATGGCATCAAAAATCCTGTGCCCCCACTACTTATATCAAGCTTACCGCAGACATATCCATCGTTTAAGTAATATTTGTTTTTATGCTTTTTAACAGCTTTTATCTGTTCTAGTACGCGCAGAATTTCTCGTTCGTCTATTTTTATAAATTTATCATCTACGCCGTTTACAAGGGCGTTTAAAAACTCTTTCACCCTTTTACTTTTTTAACCGCATCTATAAATTTAGCTTGTTCTAATCCATAAGTATCAAGAAGTGTTAATGTGCTTTGTATATTCTCATCGCTTAATATGCCAAATATATTAACGCTATTTTTTATAATTTTAAGTGCTATAGATGATGCTCTTATATGATTTGGAGCATCATCTGGACTATTTGAGTATAGTATAGCATCTATCATTTCTGTTTCTAAATTCCACTGTTCAAATATTTTTACCGTAACTTCCTCATTTGAAATTCCTACCATATCTATTTCTAAATCAGATAGTTCTGATGGAGTGCTAATGTGTGTTAAAGCATCTTTAAAAGCAGCATTTTTATCATTTTCCAAAATTTCTTTTGCTATAACTATTTTTCCTATTTCCATCATAAAACTAGCAGGAGAGAGTATGTTTAAAAGCTCTCTATCTATCTTGCTGTACCAGTTAAATGCAAGAGCGTTTTGAGTTGTAGCAATCTCCATAAATTGGCTATCTTTTATGTTATAAGGAGATAGATCTATAGAAAAAGATTTTTTAATCGCTCCGCAAAGCGCGAAACCTCTTATAGTAGCCATACCAAAAAGCGTAACTGCTCTATTTATATCTGTTATCTCTCGGCTAAATCCATAAAGCGGGCTATTGGCAGAACGCAATATATTTGCTGTTAGCATAGGATCTTTTTGTATAACTGTTATAAGCTCATTGATATCGCTATTTTCATCGTTACAGATTTGTTGTATTCTTACAATCGTATCATCAAGTGGCGGTAAAGTTTTTATGCTTTTATATATTGCTTGATTCATTTTTCTTCTCGGAAATTTTAATTTTGTATATTTTACAACACTTGGCTTTTTAAATCACTTAAATTTAAATAATTTTTTTAAATTTCAGTGATTTTAAATTTCTACAGTAGTATAATTCCTAAATAAATTTTAAAAAAGGAAAAGTTATGGCGATAACAGTTTATTACGACAAAGATTGCGATTTAAGCTTAATTAGATCAAAAAAAGTTGCTATGATAGGTTTTGGATCTCAAGGTCACGCCCACGCTGAAAATCTAAGAGATAGTGGTGTTGATGTCGTTGTAGGTTTAAATCCAAAAGGTAAAAGCTGGGCAAAAGCAGAAGCTAAAGGCTTTAAAGTAATGAGCGTAAGCGAGGCTACAAAATATGCCGATCTTATAATGATTTTAACTCCTGATGAGTTTCAAGCCGATATTTTTAAAGCTGAAATAGAGCCAAACTTAAGCGAGGGCAACGCCATAGCTTTCGGACACGGTTTTAATATACATTACGGTCAAATCATTCCCCCAAAAGGTATCGATTGCATAATGATAGCTCCAAAAGCTCCGGGCCATACTGTTAGAAACGAGTTTGTAAATGGTGGAGGAATTCCTGATCTTATAGCTGTTTCTCAAGATGCGACTGGCAAAGCAAAAGATCTAGCTTTAAGTTATGCAAGCGCAATAGGCGGTGGAAGAACAGGCATCATAGAAACTACGTTTAAAGCTGAAACGGAAACTGATTTGTTCGGTGAGCAAGCCGTTCTTTGCGGCGGACTTTGTGCTCTTATAAATGCTGGATTTGAAACTCTTACCGAAGCCGGATATGAGCCTGAAATGGCGTATTTTGAATGTTTGCATGAGATGAAACTTATAGTTGATTTAATCTATCAAGGCGGTATGGCCGATATGAGATACTCCATATCAAATACTGCTGAGTATGGGGATTATGTAAGTGGAGTAAGAGTAGTAAATGAAAGTAGTAAAGCTGCTATGAAGGCTATATTAAAAGAGATCCAAGACGGTACTTTTGCGAAAAACTTTATTTTAGAAAGAAAAGCTGGATATACTAAAATGAATGCTGAGAGAAAAATTAGCGAAGCAAGTCTGCTTAATAAAACAGGCGAAAAACTTCGCGGTATGATGCCTTGGATAAATAAAGGCAGATTAGTTAATAAAGACAAAAATTAATTGGCAAAGAGGTCGAGAAAAAAAGCCCCTAAAACTAAAAAAGGGGCTTTTTTAGTTTATATCGGTATAGCTGTTTGTTTGCTTGCGATTTTTGGCGTAATTTATGCTGTTTCAGGCTCTAAAAAAGATCCAAATTTAGATAGTCAAAAGACGATAAAAAAGATAGAGCGTTACTTAGATACGCAAAAAAATGAAATTTCTAAAGATAAAAATATATCGTTCAACAGACCAAATTTAAAAAAAGATAAAAATATTTCCGAGCTTTTTGAAACTTTGAAATTTAAAGTAGATAGCAATATCTCAGATTCCGATAAAAATATAACTGTTGCATTGCCAAAAGAACAGATCGTTTCGCCTTTAAAGCCGAATTTGAAAAAAGAAATATCTATGTTCGTTGATCAAAATATTACTTCAAAACTGGATGAAAATAGTTCAAATTCGAGTTTAAAATATGAACAAAAAAATATCGAAAAAATAGTGAAAAAACAAGATATTCATAAATTTGAAAAGCCAAAGCTCGTTATCATAATCGATGATCTTTCCACAATGGCTCAAGCAAGAGATATAAAGTCTTTAGGGCTTAAGATAACTCCGTCTATTTTTCCGCCGACAGATTTTTATCCAGATAGCGTAAAGATCTCAAAACAGTTTGAGTTTTATATGGTTCATTTGCCTTTAGAAGCGATATTTTTCAAGAAAAATGAGCAAAATACGTTAAATGTAGGCGATACGAAAGATAAGATAGAAAATAGAATATCAACTATAAAAAAGCAGTTTGGGAATGTATCTTATATAAACAATCATACCGGAAGCAAATTTACAAGTGATTACTCGTCTATGAAAATGCTTTTAAAATCCATGAAAAATCATAATATTTTATTTGTCGATAGTCTTACTTCAAAAGGTTCTAAAGCTAAACAAGTCACTAAAGAAATGGGACTTAAATACGTTTTTAGAGATGTGTTTATAGATAATGATCAAAGTAGTGTTGCTATATTTAAACAGCTTGAAATAGCTATAAAAAAAGCAAAGAAAAATGGTTTTGCTATAGCAATAGGTCATCCTTATAAGGTAACTTTTGAAACTATTAAAGTTGCTAAAAAAACTATTTTAAAAGATGTAGAAGTAGT
The DNA here is from genome assembly GCF_900475935.1 of Campylobacter fetus subsp. fetus. Taxonomy (NCBI): domain Bacteria; kingdom Pseudomonadati; phylum Campylobacterota; class Epsilonproteobacteria; order Campylobacterales; family Campylobacteraceae; genus Campylobacter; species Campylobacter fetus. The sequence goes on along the minus strand of NZ_LS483431.1, from coordinate 1,108,561 downwards.
ATATTTAAAAGATATTTATGGACTTTATAACTGATATTTTAAGCTTAAAAAAGCTAAAAAAACCTGTAAATAAACTATATTATAAAGGAAATTTAGAACTCTTAAATTTCCCCAAAGTAGCGATAGTCGGCTCGAGAAAATGTACTTCTTATACAAAAAATATTGTTTTGAGTTTAGCCTCTACTCTTAAAAATTACGGTATTTGCGTAGTTAGCGGAGCGGCTATAGGTACCGATATACATGCTCACGAAGGCGCTTTTCCAAATACCATCGCAGTCTTTGGAAATGGACTTAATAATATATATCCGGCTCAAAACTCAAAAATGATAGAAAAAATTTATAAAGACGCATTGGCTCTTAGCGAGTATGAACCTAATACTTTTGCGACTCCTTGGAGTTTTTTAGAAAGAAACAGAATAGTCGTATCCCTAAGCGACGCCGTGATCATAGCAGAAGCGGATATTAAAAGCGGATCAATGTCTAGCGCAAGACTCGCTTTGGATATGGGAATTCCTCTTTTTGTATTGCCTCAAAGGTTTAATGAGAGCAATGGAACAAATGATCTGCTTAGTAAAAATAGGGCGAATTTAATAGCCGATTTTGATGAGTTTGCTTCTAAATTCGGAAGTTTAAACAGTGATTTGAGTAAAGACGATGTTTTGGAATTTATAAAAATAAATCAAAACTTTGATGAGTGTTACGCGAGATTTGGAGACGCTTTGTATGAATACGAGCTGGAGGGTAAAATTTCTATAGACGGAGTATATATAAGGATTTTATCTTGATAGTAGCTATCGATGTCGGACTAAAAAGAATAGGAGTTGCGGTTGCGGTTTTACCGACTGTTGTACTTCCTAGCGAACCTATTTTACGTAAAAATCGCAATCAGGCGGCGAAAGATACTTTAAAAATGTTAAAAGAAAAAAATGCGACAAAACTAGTAGTCGGCTTGCCAAAAGGCGGCAGCTGCGAGGATGAAATGGAAAGACGAATTAAGCATTTTATCTCTTTAGTCGGTTTTGATTCAGAGATAATTTATGTTGATGAAGCTTATAGCAGCTGCGAAGCTAGCGAACTGTCAAAAGATTCTAAAGACGGTAGATTTGATAGCATTGCCGCTATGGTGATTTTAAAAAGATATCTAAATATTTTGTGAGATTTGTATGAGTTTTAAAGATGATTTATATGATTTAGTTCCGCACGATAAATTCAGTAGTGTGTGGAATAGTTTTTTTAAGCCAAAAAATGTTGGGTTTTTTATAAATTTATTAAAAGCCGATGAGAAAAGTGTTTTAGACGAACTTAAGATTTTAGGTGTGGAGTTTTCTAAATTTTATGAGAATTTCTATATATGTAAATCAAATTTTAAAAGTATTTTGACTCATTGCGATTTATTTAACAGCGGTAAAATTTATATACAAAATCCAAGTAGTTTTTTAGCTCCATTGACGCTAAATGCAGCCCCTGGTCAAACCGTTCTTGATATGTGCGCTAGTCCTGGGGGAAAGAGCATAGCTCTATCAAATTTTATGAAAAAAAACGGCTATCTGGCTGCTATGGAATCAGATACCAATCGCTTCTTTACATTAAAATCAAATTTAAAAAAATATAACTGCGAATGGGTAAAGACATATAACAAAGATGCAAGAAGCGTTTCTCGCACTTGTTATGAAAAATTCGATAAAATTTTACTTGACGCACCTTGTTCTAGCTACTCTTGTTATAATGAAAACTTTAAAGAAAAATCTTACAAAGAGATAAAAAACATATCGAAGCTTCAAAAACAGCTACTAAATTCAGCTTTAAATGCATTAAAAAGTGGTGGAGAGATAGTTTATAGCACCTGTACTTTTTATAAAGAAGAGAATGAAGAAGTTATAAAAAATGCATTAAATTCGAAGTTTAAAATACAAATTCTTCCTATAGACGTAAATTTACAACAAGTAGTAAAAAGTGAATTTGGAATTAGAATTTTACCTGATGATACGATGGATGCATTTTTTATATCGCACTTAATAAAACTTTAGTTTTTTTTCCGTTTTGTATCCTAAGAAATTCGCCATACCCCCCCCATAGCTACTTGTTGCGATCTGTTCAGTACGGCTAAAAGAGCATCTTGCGTATAAGGTTGTCTTAATATAAATGTTTCAAAATCCAAAAGTTTATTTACATCATCATAGCTTGAGTTGTTGCTCAGTATTATAAATGTGATGTTTTTTCTCTCTTTATGCTCTTTTAAAACATTAATATCATTTTTTGATAATTTTTTGATAATTTTTGCTTGTATGAATACTAATTCCGGTTTAAAAATAGTATCTGTGATGTGCTTTTTTACTATTTCCCAATTGTGATTTGGTTTTGTTTTGATATCATAATGTCTTAATCCTGCAGTTAATGTATAGAACGAATTTATATCGTCTTCGGCGATAATAGCGCTTATTTCGTTTTTATACTCATTTATAAATTTATGATTATTGTCTTTTTGTATAGGAGTTAAAAGTAGATTAAAACTAAACTCAAATTCGCTAGATTTACTTTGATATCTTAGTTTTGATCCTAAAAGTTTTGCTATATCTGATGCTATAACTAGTTTTTTGTAGTTTATATTTTTTGTTTTTCCTTTTAAAGCATCTTTGATGTTATTGTCCATTTCTATAAGATTTGTATTTGCTTTTAGAGTCACTTTGTATACGTTGTTCGTAGCGTTTATACTTTTTATAGTAAGAACTATAGACGAGTTTGAAATTATATTTATGACAAATTGGGTCAACATATGCACTGCATATGATATAATTTTAAAATCCGCGCTAAAGTATCTGTGCTGTTTTGGATCGTAGTTAAATATAACTACGTTATTATTTTTTGCAGCTTTTATATGGAGTATTTTAAAAAATAGCTCAAGTCTCTCTACGATATCGCCTTGCTGCGGCTTTGATAACATAAATTTTCTATGTATTTTTTCCATATAAAATGGCTCTTGTATTATTTTTAATCTATTTTTTAACTGTAGTTTTTTAGGCTTTTCTATTCTTAAAAATATAATAAACATAATCAAGCTGATAAAAGCTACTATAAGAGCCGTAAAAATAATACTATTCATCAAAGCTGAGTTATTTTTTGTGTTTGAGTATAAATGATACGATGAGAAATATGTCGTTTTTAAATTTGAATTACTATTTACAGAAGTTTTTTCTTCTTTGGCTTGCGCCGTAAATAGAGTTAAAACAAGTAGCAAAATTCCTATAAAAAGCTTCATAAATATCTCCTAAATTATAAGCATACCGTCGCCATAAGAGTAAAATTTATATCTATTTTCTACGGCTTGTTTATAAATTTCCATCGTTTTTTCAAGTCCTATAAAACTTGCTACGAGCATTATCAGTGTTGATTTCGGTAGATGAAAGTTTGTAAGTAAAAAATCCTGTCTCAAAGGCTTGTTGTCAGGATGTAAAAATAGATCGCAAAATCCTTTTGGCTGTTTGGTTCTATAGTAGTACTCGATGCATCTAGTAACAGTAGTTCCGACTCCTAGAAGCTTTATATCTGAATCTATAATGTTTTTTGCTTTTTTGGATATACAGTAAAATTCGCTGTGCATTTTATGCTCTCTTATATCGCAGTGCTCAACTCCTTTAAACGTACCTGCGCCTACGTGTAGAGTGATATATGAGATATCATGAGTTTTGTTTAGATCATCAAGCATTTGATCGTTAAAATGTAAGCTTGCGGTTGGAGCTGCGACAGCGCCTTCATTTTTAGCAAATATGCTTTGATACCAGATCTCATCATCGGGAGTATCTTCTCTTTTTATATACGGAGGAAGCGGCACGTGACCTATATGAGATAAGATATTATAAATTTCACTTGTATTTAAAATTTGCTCATTTTTTTTAAATTTTACTATACGGCTAGAGTCGTCTTTTAGTTCTAAAACTTCAGCTTCAACTCCAAGATCAAATTTAAGTTTAGTTCCAACCTTTACTTTACCTCTTATATAACAGCTAAAAAGTGAGTTTTGAAGCGGCTGATTTAAAAGCATTTGTATTTCTGCACCGCTATCTTTACGACCGTAAATTCTAGCTTTTATTACCTTTGTATCATTAAAAATTATTGCACATTCGGGTAAAATTTCGCTTAGATTTTTAAATTTAAGATGACATACGCTATCTTTTTGTCTATCATAAACCAAAAGTCTTGCTTCTTCTTTTGGCATAGTCGGAGCGGCGGCTATAAGATCTTGAGGAAGTTTATAATCATAACTTGAAAGGCTGAATATATCGCTCATTGCTCTTCTTCTCGATTTTCTTGCATATCTTCTTCTTCATCTTTTTTTGCCGGATTTACCATTTTTGCTATAAATATAGAAAGAGCATATAACGCTATAAGCGGAATAGCTAGTAAAAATTGACTAAGTACATCAGGGGGAGTCATAATAGCAGCAAATATAAATATAATTACTACCGCATATCTAAAAAATCCTTTTAGCGCTTTATCATCGATCATGCCTAGCTTTGCTAAAAAAAATGTAACAACTGGAAGTTCAAAGCTTATACCGAAAGCTACTATTAGTTTCGTAAAAAATCCTACGTAGTCTCCTATGCTAGGAAGCGCTTGAAAAAGCTCTCCGCCAAAATTTATAAGAAAATGAAATCCCACCGGAACTACAAAATAGTAACAAAAAGCAGCTCCTACTAAAAACATAAAAGTAGCGCTTATAACAAACGGAATAACGTATTTTTTCTCATTTTCATAAAGTCCTGGTGCCACAAATAGCCAAAATTGCCAAAATATTACTGGCAATGCTAATAAAAGTCCGGCAAAAAATGCAACTTTCATAGCGGTGAAAAATGGCTCCGCAACTTGAGTGAAGATTATATTACTTCCATCTGGCAATACCGCTTTTAAAGGAGCGCTCATATAAGCCAAGATCGGATTCCAGAAGTTAAAACATACTACAAAACATACTATAATAGCAAATGCACTGATGATAAGTCGCTTTCTAAGTTCTATTAAATGTGGTCTTAAATCTTCAAACATTATGCCTCTTTTTTTATTTCTTTATTTTCTAAATTTAAATTTGGTGATGGTTTGCTCGGCTGTTCATTTAAAGTTTCGTTATTTAATGGATCATTATTTAACAGTGTTAAAGGATCTTTAGTTATCTCTTTTTTGATATCTGCTAAACTCTCGTTTATGCTGTTTTTTGTGCCGCTAACCGTACTTTTTAGCTCATCAAGCTCTTCAAAAGTCAGCTTTTTACGCACACTGCTAGCTGCGTTTGTTATATTTTCTTTGTATTTTTTTGCATCTTCTTTGAGTTCGGCTATCTTAACTTCTTGCTCAAATGTACTCTTTGCGCTATTTACAGTCTGCTTAAAGAGTTTGAAAAACTTAGCTATTTTTACCATAGCATCGGGCAATTTATCAGGACCTAAAAAAATAACCGCAATAACCGCTATTATGATTATTTCTGGCAGGCTCATTCCAAACATAGATGTTCCTAATTATAGATTTTTATATAACATTTTACAATCTTTTTTCTAATTGCTAGGTTAAGAATAAATAAATTTCATCACTAAGTAAGAAGTTTTTATTAAAAATGCGTCCATTTTTTATGTAAATTCTATTTTTCTTAGCTAAAATATTTGCTTTTTGGAGTTGTAAATCATTTAAATTTGAAATTTTAACTCCGACTATACTTCTAAGACCAAGAAAAATATGCTCATTTAATTTATCGTTTTTACTTAAATTCTCTACGGATTTTTCGAGCGGATTTTTGATGTAAGCTTCTAAATTCGGTGTAGAATAAAATCGTTTTTCTCCTATAGTTCCTACTGCGTAAGCTCCAAATCCAAGATAATCTTTTTGCTTCCAGTAACCTATATTGTGCAAGCAAGGTTTTCCGAAATTTGATATTTCATACTGTTTGTGACCTATATTTTCCAACTCTTGTATCATAAATTTAGCTAATGCAGGACTGTCTTTTTTGAGATTTATACGTTCAAAAAACGGAGTATTTTCCTCTAGCATTAAAGAATATGCTGAAACGTGAGATATATTTAGGTTAAAAATATTTTCAACTTCGGTTAAAAGAAGTTTTTTCGTATCAAGTTTTGTTCCGTACATTAGATCTATATTTATGTTGTTAAATTTAGCTATTTTAGCGTTTTGCACAGCTTTTGAAATACCGTTTTTTGAATGGATTCTACCAAGTAGCTTAAGCTTTTTTTCATTGAAACTTTGAGCTCCGAAACTTACTCTATTTACTCCAAGCTCTCTCATTTCCAAAAGCCATTTTAAGCTTGCTGAGTTCGGGTTTGCTTCGGTTGTTATTTCACAGTTTTTAGCAAGTTTCGGTTTTATAATTTCAAAAATATCCGAATAAAATCCAGCCTCGACACTACTAGGCGTACCGCCGCCTATAAAAATCGTACTTATTTTTTTATTTAAATTTAAAATAGATTCTTTTATTTCACTTTTAAGCGCACTAAAATAGCGCTTTGTTAAACTAAATTTATCGCTGTGAGAACCAAAAGCGCAGTAAGGGCATTTTGATTCGCAAAATGGTATATGTATGTAGATTTGCAAAGTTCCTCTTTCATTAAAAAGAAAAATTGTATAAAAATATCTCTTAAAACTCTTTTATTTATTAAACTTTAAACGCTTTTAGGGTAGCATTTTTTTTAAAATTTTAGGAAAAAAAATGGATAAAGAGAAAAACTACAGACCAAATGTAGCAGCAGTTATCCTATCTCCAACTTATCCGCTTGAGTGTAAAATTCTTATAGCTCAAAGATATGATATAATCGGTGCATGGCAGTTTCCTCAAGGTGGAATTGACAAAGGAGAAGTCCCAAGAGATGCACTTTTAAGAGAACTAGGAGAAGAGATAGGCACTAGTGATGTTGAGATTTTGTGTGAACATCCGGAATGGCTTAGTTATGATTTTCCACAAAATATAGCTAAAAAAATGGCTCCATACGATGGTCAAACGCAGAAATATTTTTTAGTAAGACTTAAGCCGATGGCAAAGATAAACTTAAATACTAAAAATCCAGAGTTTAATGATTATAGGTTTGTTATGCAAAATGAAGTTTTAGAAAGTGTTAATCATTTCAAAAAAAATGTATATAATAAGGTACTGAAATATTTTAAAGAGGAGGGGTATATTTAATGCTTATAGTTCAAAAATACGGCGGAACAAGTGTTGGTGTGCTTGAGAGGATTGAAGAAGTAGCAAAAAGGGTGATAGAGACAAAAAAAGCTGGAAATGACGTAGTAGTCGTAGTTTCAGCTATGAGCGGAGTGACTAATAAATTAATTGAATATGCTGAGTATTTTACCAAAAATGAGCCATGCTCCGCTGATATGGATATGCTATTAAGCTCAGGAGAAAGAGTTACTAGCGCACTTCTATCTATAGCATTAAATGAAAAAGGGTATTCTTCTATAGCTATGAGCGGTAGAGCAGCCGGTATACTTACTGATAGTACTTATACAAAAGCTAGAATTATAAGTATAGATAATTCAAATATGAAAAAAGCCATAAGCGAGGGTAAAATCGTAGTTTTAGCAGGTTTTCAAGGCGTTGATGCAAACGGATACGTTACTACTTTAGGGCGTGGAGGAAGTGATCTTAGTGCCGTTGCTATAGCAGGAGCTTTGAATGCTGATTTGTGTGAAATTTATACCGATGTAGACGGAGTATATACAACCGATCCTCGTATAGAACCAAAAGCTAAAAAGCTTGAAAAGATTAGTTATGATGAGATGCTAGAGCTTGCCAGTATGGGCGCAAAAGTACTGCAAAACAGAAGCGTTGAGCTAGCTAAAAAATTAAATGTAAGTTTAGTTACTAGAAGTAGTTTTAATAATAATGAAGGAACATTAATAACAGGAGAAGCAAATATGGAAAATAACAGTATGGAACAAGCATTAATCAGCGGCATCGCTTTGGATAAAAATCAAGCAAGAGTAACTATGCGCGGTGTTGTCGATAAGCCAGGAGTTGCAGCTGGAATTTTTAAGAAACTTGCTGAAAAAAATATAAATGTAGATATGATAATTCAAAACACGAGTCATGAAGACGGCACTACAAGTCTCGGTTTTACAGTGCCGCAAAATGAGATGGAAGCAGCTAGAAGCGTTGTAGATGGCGTAGCAAAATCTGTTGAAATAGACAGCGACGTAGTAAAGGTAAGCGTTGTCGGAGTAGGTATGAAAAGTCATAGCGGCGTAGCAAGTCTTGCTTTTTCAACTTTGGCTAATGAGAGTATAAATATACAGATGATCTCTACTAGTGAAATAAAAATATCTATGATAGTGGCATCAAAATATGGAGAGTTAGCAGTTAGAGCGCTTCATAAAGCTTATGAGCTAGATAACTAATGACTGATTTTATCAAGTGGAGCTTAGAAGCTATAAGAGATGAAGGCTCTCTTATGAGCTGGATGGAAGAAAGACGCGTGGAGTGGGCTCCACTGCTTGCTTCTAGAGTAAAATATCTATTTGAAGGCGTTACATTTATAGTTATTAGCGATGAGGAAAGAGATTGGTTCGAGAGCTATTTTTTAAGAAATATTAATCGTAGAGATAATGCTAGGCCGATACTTCCTTTTGTATCTTTAAAATCGCTTTATCCGTCATTTAATGAGATAAACTCTAAAGAGGAGATAAGTCTTTTAGAAGATATGTTAAGTATCGCTTTTCCAAATGGATTTATATATTTTTATGTAGGAAAGTCAAGTTCAAAATTATCTTTGATAGCAAAAAGCAAGGATGATAGCTATATGTGGCTTTTTGATGAGCAAGCGCAAAATAGCTTTTATCTAAGCTCGAATGATGATTTGCTTGATATTAAACTTCTATCTTTATTTAGACTTTTTAATAAAAGTATAGATGCTGTTTTGTTTGGTAAAGTAAGTTTATAGGAGAAGTTTTGCATAGTAAAATCATAATCTCAAGCGATTTTAGTAGCGTTAAAGATGAGCTTATAAGAGATATTAAGCCTAATTTTTTACGTATTTTTGAATATGATAATTTTTTGGTCGATGATGCAAAAGAGATTATAAATGAAGCTTATATAGCTGAGATAGAAGAAAAAGTTATAGTGATAATGGCTTTTAAATTTGGGATTGAGCCGCAAAATGCACTTCTAAAGATACTAGAAGAACCTCCAAAAAATAGCATTTTTATCCTTGTAGCGCCGTCTAAAAATAGTCTTTTGCCTACTATTCGTTCAAGACTTATGATAGAAAATAGAAAATTAAATTTACAAAGAGCGGCTACTGGTTTAAATTTAAAAAAACTAGAGCTTAAAGATATATATAATTTTATAGAACAAAGTATATCTTTAGAAAAAGTCGATAAACTAAATAAAACTTCTTTGCTAAACTTAGTAAAGTCGATAGTTTGCGAAGCTATCGATTCTGGAGCTTCTTTTAGTGTTGAGGATTATAGATATTTTTATAAAATTTACCGTTTAGTTGATCTAAATGCAAAATCGACTCAAGTTTTAACGCCGCTTTTATTACTGATTATGCAAAGGATGCGATGAGAGTTTTTAAGATAGATGCAAATAGTGGATTTGAAAGTATTTGCTATACCATAAAGCCTCAAAAGGCAGGGCTAAATATCATGAAACAAAAGAGCCATTTGAATTTTTTTTATATAAAAGATATAAAAAGAGCCGCAGCAAATATCTTAAAACAAGACGCTTTGAGTATAGGTGCCGAGTTGGTTAGTTCAAAAGAAACGGTTTTAGGCGGAGATGAACTTGAAAATGCACTTCTTATAGCAAATGATAAGCAAATTTCTTATTTAGCTAAAAAAGAGTTAATGCAAGATTTTGGACTGAAAACTTTAGCTAAATTTATCTCAAAAGAGTTCAGAAAACCGGATAATCCTCTTATTATGGGTGTTTTAAATTTTAATGAAGATAGTTTTAATCCGAGTAGTAGAACAAATATACATGAGGCTGTTTTTAAGATAGAAAAAATGATAAATGATGGCGCCAGCTATGTTGATATCGGTATGGTAAGTTCTCGTCCAGGAAGTCAATACATAGGTAGCGAACATGAATTTAATAGAGTTAAGCCGGTTATAGATGAAATTTATTCAAATAAATTGCACGAAAAGGTAAAGTTGAGTCTCGATAGTTTTGATGAAAAGTGTCTTAGGTACGCTTTGGAGCGTGGATTTAGTATGATAAACGATATAAGTGCAGACTGTTCGTTAGCCACGCTTGCAAAGGAATTTGGCGCTAGTTATTGTCTTATGCATAAAAAAGGCGATCCGCAAACTATGCAACAAAATGTTTGCGACTGTGAAATTTTAAGTGAAGTTGATGATTTTTTCAGTAAAAAGCTGGAAATTTTAGAAAGTTTGGGAGCAAAAGATATATATCTTGATGTTGGAATAGGATTTGGAAAAACGCCTAGAGATAATATGATTTTGATAAAGCATTTGGAGCATTTCTTGCATTTTGGTTATCCTCTTTTTGTCGGAGCTAGCAGGAAATCGGTTATTGATTTTTACTCTAAGAGCAGCGTTGAGCAGAGATTAGCCGGAACGCTATTTTTGCATCTTAATGCGTTTTATAACGGAGCTAGTATAGTGCGCGTTCATGATGTTGGCGAACATGCGCAGATGTTTAAATTAGCGCTTGCTTATAGAGATTTAGATATTGAGGGTTAGATGGATAAAAATGATTATTTAAAAGCAGTCGATAGTTTAAATTTATGGGCAAAGGCTTATTATACCGATGATTCTCCGATGGCGTCAGATGATGAGTATGACAAGCTTTATAACGCCGTAGTTCAGTTTGAAAAAGAAAATCCGGATTTAAAACTCTCTTACTCTCCTACAAATAGAATCGGTGGAGAGATTTTAGATGAGTTTAAGAAGATATCTCATATAGAAAAAATGTGGTCCATGGAGGATATATTTAGTGATAGCGAGCTTGTTGCTTGGATTTCTAGAGGAGATAAAACGGATTGCGAGTTTTTTGCCGAACCTAAATTTGATGGAGCTAGTTTAAATTTACTTTATGAAAACGGAAATCTTATAAGCGCTGCTACAAGAGGCGATGGAAGCGTTGGAGAAGACGTCACGAACAATGCAAAGGTCATAAGCTCAGTACCGTTGCAAATAGACTATAAAGATAAAATAGAAATAAGAGGCGAAGTCGTCATAACAAAAGATGATTTTGAATTGATAAATATTGAGCGTAGCAAAAATTCAGAACCGCCTTTAGCAAATCCGAGAAACGCAGCAGCCGGAAGCCTTAGACAGCTTGATAATGGTATAGTAAAACAGAGAAAACTTAAGTTTTATCCATGGGGAGTCGGAGAGAACTCTTTGAAATTTAATAAACATTCTCAGATTATGGATTTTGTAAGAAGTCTTGGTTTTTTACATGATAATTTTTGTAAAGTGATCAGAGGTATCGACGAGTTAAAAATTGCTTATAAAGAGCTTTTAAGTGTAAGAGAGCTTAAGCCTATTTTGATGGACGGAATGGTAATACGAGTAAATGATTTATCAAAAGCTAATCAGCTTGGTTATACCGTTAAATTTCCAAAATTTATGGTAGCTTATAAATTTCCTGCCACTGAAAAGACTGCAAGATTGATAGATATATTGCTGCAAGTAGGAAGAACAGGAGTCGTAACTCCAGTGGGATTGCTTGATGGAGTTTTGATAGACGGTGCGTTTATAAAAAATGTCACGCTTCATAATTTTGATGAGATAGATAGATTAAATTTAATGAAAAATGACTTTGTTACCGTGATAAGAAGCGGAGATGTCATACCTAAGATTACTGGAGTATTTAAAGATAGAAGAGACGGTAGTCAAAGTGAGATAATTCGCCCGAAAATTTGCCCTGAATGCGGAAACGAGCTTTTAGACGAAGGTGTTTTTATAAAGTGTCAAAATCTAACTTGCAAAGCTAGAGTCGTGAGTTCTATTATCTATTTCGCATCTAAAAAATGTATGAATATAGACGGTCTTGGTGATGCTATAGTAGAGCTTTTATATCAAAAAAATATTATTAAAGATATCGCTGATATTTATAGGCTTGATGAGCTTAGTTTTATAGGTCTTGAGGGATTTAAAACTAAAAAAATTTCAAATTTATTATCGGCTATTAATAACTCTAAAACTCCAAATTTAGATAAATTTATAGCGTCTTTAGGCATCGAACATATAGGCGAAGTTGCCGCTAAAAAAATAGCAAATAATTATGGAGATAGGTGGCTTGAATTAACTCTTGAAGAGCTTTTAGCTTTAGACGGATTTGGTGAAGCTATGGCTCTTAGTTATCTTGAGTTTATGAGAGTAAATTTAGAAAAAATAAAAGAACTTTTAGAATTTATCACTCCAAAAATGCAAAATTTAGAGTTAAAAACAAATATATTTTCAGGAAAAACAGTAGTTATAACAGGTACTTTGTCTCGCTCTAGAGATGAGTTCAAAGCAGAACTAGAAAGTTATGGTGCTAAAGTATCTAGCTCGGTGTCTAAAAAAACGGATTTCGTATTATATGGAAATGAAGCCGGAAGTAAGCTAGAAAAAGCAAATGAATTAGGTGTAAGAGCAATAGATGAGAGTGAGTATGAAAGTTTAAAATGAGAGCCGATGTTTTCGTATCTGCAACTCTTGGTATCAGCAGAAATCAAGCTAGTGAGCTTATAAAATCAAAAAATATAACTTTAAACGAAAATATGATAGATAAACCGAGTTTAGAAGTAAAGGGCGATGAGAGAGTTGTTGCAAATGATAATATTTATGTGAGTAGAGCCGCTCTTAAACTAAAAGGTTTTTTAGGCGAATTAAAACCGTGTTTTTTAAATTTAAATGCTCTTGATGTCGGCAGCAGTACTGGTGGATTTGTGCAAATTTTACTTGAAAATGGTGTTAAAAGCGTAACCGCTTTAGATGTGGGAAGTGCTCAATTAAGCACCGTTTTAAGAAACGATAAAAGAGTTATAGTACAAGAAAATACTGATATAAGAAAATTTAACTCTTCTAAATTTGATTTGGTTACGGTTGATGTTAGTTTTATATCTATTTTACAAATTTTAAACGATATTGACCGTTTAGCTAAACGAGATATAATTTTACTATTTAAGCCGCAATTTGAAGTAGGAGCGAATGCCAAAAGAAGCAAAAAAGGCGTTGTCAAAGATAAAAAGCTAATAAACTTATCTAAAGCAAAATTCGAAATAGCCGCAAGCGAACTTGGCTGGAGTTTAAAAAAGAGTAAAGAGTCTGTAATAACTGGTAAGGAGGGTAACCTTGAGTTATTTTACTACTATGTCAAAAGATAAGATAGAAGCGATTGCGATAGGCCATTTTGACGGTATTCACAAAGGTCACAAAGAGCTTATAAAAAAATTAGGTAAAAACGGCGCGTTGGTCGTTGTAGAAAGCGATAAAGCTTGCATAACTCCCGGAGATAGAAGAGAAGAGTACTCCGGAGTACCCTGTTTTTACTATCATTTAAAAGATATCGTAGAGCTTAGGGGAGACGAGTTTTTGAAGCTTTTACAAAACGAGTTTCCAAATTTAAAACGTATAGTCGTGGGTTATGATTTTAAATTCGGAAAAGATAGAGCTTGGGATAAACACGATCTTAAAAATTTATTTCACGGCGAAGTTTTGGTTGTAAATGAGTTTAGTTTTGATGGTCTCGGTGTTCATAGCTCTGCTATCAGGCGTTTTTTAAGAGATGGCGATATATATAGAGCAAATCGTCTTTTAGGGCGCGAATATAGCATTAAAGGCAGAGTTATAAGCGGTCAAGGTTTAGGAAAAAAAAGTATATATCCGACGCTAAATTTGGTGGTTGAGCCTTATATCACTCCCAAAAACGGAGTTTATGCAACTAGAACAAAAATAGGCGACGATACTTATAGTTCTATAACTTTTATAGGCAATAGATTTACGACAGATGGCGCTTTTAGCATAGAAAGTCATCTTTTTGACGTAGATTTAAAAGATAATATATATGAAGTTAGAGTATGTTTTATAGAAAGAATTAGGGATAATTTTAAATTCAACTCTCTAGATGAGCTAAAAACTCAGATATCAAAAGATATGCTTATAGCAAGAAATGTCGCAAAATGCTGTGATCTGAGTTTGCAAGACGATTATATACATGCAAGGGATCTGGTTTGAGAGATGAGGTTTTTAAACGTCCTATAAAAAAGCAGTTTGAGTTTGATGAAAGCGTAGTGAGTGTTTTTGATGATATGGTTAGTAGATCCGTGCCGTATTATTGCGATGTACAGGCTCTTATCTCTTTAATTTTAAGTAAAAATTTGTCACCAAACGCTAAAGTTTTTGATCTTGGTTGCTCTACTGCTACAACTTTACTTGAGATTTTTAAGCTTAGAAACGATCTAAGTTTAAACGGTGTCGATAGTAGTGAAGCTATGATAAAAACCGCAAGAAATAGATCTTTGGCTTACTTGGCAAATTTAAATTTATATGTGAGCGATATTTTGGATTTTGATTTTAGCGGTAGTGACGCTGTTATCTTAAATTATACGTTGCAATTCATTCGTCCTATAAAAAGAGAGGAATTTATAAAGAAGATATATTCAAATTTAAAAAGCGGCGGAATATTTATATTTAGCGAAAAATTGGTTTATGAAGATAAAAAACTAACTCTTGATATGATAGAAATATATGAAAATTATAAACATTCGCAAGGATATTCTAAATTTGAGATTGCTCAAAAGCGTCAAGCTTTAGAAAATATACTTATTCCATATAGCGAAAATGAAAATAAAGAACTCTGTTTAAATGCAGGATTTAAAAGCGTAGAAACGATTTTTAAATGGGCAAATTTTGCTACATTTATAGCTTTTAAATAATTCGGTTATAATTTTGTATCTATTTTGTTTCCAAAAGAAATTACAATTTGTTAATTTCTTAAGGAGACAAAATGAAAATACTTAAAACTTTTTTTAGCGCGACCATTGTTTTTGGAGCATTAAATGCAGCGGATATCGACGCAAATTTGATAGAAGCCGCCAAAAAAGAGGGCGTTATAAATAGCGTTGCTATGCCTGATACATGGGCAAACTGGAAAGATACCTGGGATGATTTAGCTAGGCTTTATTCGCTTAAACATAGCGATACTGATATGAGTTCTGCTCAAGAAATAGCTAAATTTAAAGCCGAGAAAAAAAACGCCACTGCAGATATCGGTGATGTTGGTCAAAGTTTTGGTCGCATAGCGATTTTGGAGGGCGTTAGCGAGCCTTTTAAAACTAGTTACTGGGATCAAATACCTGATTGGGCAAAAGACAAAGACGGTCACTGGATGTTAGCTTATACCGGTACTATAGCTTTTATAATAAACAATCAAACAGTAAAAAATCCTCCTAAAACTTGGAAAGATCTTAAAAACGCAACTTATAAGATTACAGTAGGCGATGTAAGCGTAGCGGCTCAAGCAGTTAGCGGAGTTTTGGCGGCAAATTATGCTTTAGGAGGAGATGAGAGAGACTTAAGTCCGGCTTTAAACTTTTTTGCCGAATTAGCAAAACAAGGTCGTTTAGCCATGGTAGATCCTAGTATTGCAAATTTAGAAAAAGGCGAGATAGACGTAGCTATAATTTGGGATTTTAACGCTCTTAATTACAGAGACAAAGTAGGCAAAGATAGATATTTGGTAACTATCCCGCAAGACGGATCTATAGTGAGCGGCTATACGACTATTATCAACAAATATGCTAAAAATATAAACGCAGCAAAACTTGCTAGAGAGTATATCTTATCTGATCAAGGTCAAATAAATTTAGCAAAAGGTTACGCAAGACCGATTAGAAATGCTTATATAGAGCTTCCCCAAGACATAAAAGACAAACTTATACCAGAAAATGAGTATAAAAATGCTAAACCTATAAAAAATCCGGAAGTTTGGGAAAAGACTGCAAAAAAGCTTCCAAGGCTTTGGCAAGAAAATGTTATTATAAATATCAAATAGGGAATAAAATATGAAAAAAATAGTATTTAGTGCTTTATTGATTTATAATTATTTGTTTGCGGCTCAGTATGAGGCAAATTTGGCAGGGCAAATGGCGATAGACTCAAAAAGCTTTATCTAAATTCCAAAAGACGCTCCCGAATTTTTTCAAAGTTACGGTAAATTTTCAAATTTTATTATAGAAGAAAAAGTTGAAACATATAGATCTAAAGGCGCGAGAGATACGGATTATTATCTACCTTTTGAAAATCAGCCTATACAAGGTTATAGAGGGATTAAATATATCCCGGGAGACGCAACGTACCGAGTTTTACCGATAGCGGTTTAGGAAAAAAAAGCATAATTCTTACGATGTTATGCTATATATTAGTTTAAATTTGATTTTAAAAATTTAAAATACAGAATTGTTAAAACTATATTTTTTAAAGATAAATATAAGAAATATCATTATCCTATCACGTCTGAGATAAGTAAATAGCGTTATTTGAGCGGATTTTGATTTGGAAAGTTTTCATATTATTGACGGAGAGTTTTGTGTAGCCGAGGAATTTGGACCTTTTTTACTGAATTTTGATAAAAGTGGAAATTTAAAAGAGGTTTATGATGTTTTTGTAGATGGCGTAAAGCTTCTCTCTCCAGATAATCCAAACGAGGCCAATCCCGGGTAACGTCAAACGCTCACGCGGATTTGAGGCGATGGCAAGTTCAAAAGATGGCTCAAAGCTCTTACTTCTCAAGTAGAGATCCAAATAAAACGTATGGTAACGAGTTTATTTTACTTGAAGTAGGCTTTTCTTAAGGCTAAATGATAGATGAGATATAAAGGTATTTTGATATTTTATACATAAATTTGTATCGGAAATTTAAAATAAATTATTTTTATTGAAGGAAGTAAAAATGTCTAAGGTGGTTTTAGTAATTCTAGACGGTCTTGAATATAGTACGGCACAGCAGTGTATGGGTGGTTTGCTCGCACTTTGTAATGCAAATATGGGTAAAATTTATAAGATGAAAAGCGAGCTTCCGTCTATCTCAAGACCGCTTTACGAGTGTATATTGACAGGAGTTAAACCGGCTTTAAGCGGCATACTAAATAATTATTGCAAACCTTTTAGCAGCAATAGAAGTATATTTGAGTATGCAAAACTAGCTAATTTAAAAGCCGGCGCGGCAGCGTATTACTGGATAAGTGAACTGTATAATAAAACTTTGTTTGACCGGGTTAAAGATAGAATTATAATAAATGAGCAGAGTTTAAACATACCTTACGGCATTTTTTATTATGAAGACGACTACAACGATAGTCATTTATTTAGTGACGCAGAGTGTTTGAGAGTTAAATTCGATCTTGATTTTACTCTTTTTCATTCTATGAATATAGATGATATAGGTCATAAATTTTCTCACGATAGCAAAGAGTATAGAAATGCTGCTAGAAAAGTAGATACTATATTATCTTCTTTGGTATTAAAATGGCTAGAAGAGGGCGTAAACGTGATAATCACAAGCGATCACGGTATGAATAACGATGGTACTCATGGTGGGAATTTAGATATAGAAAGAGACGTGGCGTTTTTTGTTTTTGGCGATAAGTTTAGTTTTGCTAGAGTTGAGGTAGAACAGAGCGGAATTTGCGGTTTAGTTTGTGAAATTTTAGGTGTAGATCACGATAAAAGCTTTGCTAAAGAGTTATTAAAATGAATAGAGAAAAGTTTATCGCTACTCTATTTTTAATTCCGTTTTTTGTGGTATTTTTTATGTTTATCGCAGCTCCGTTTTTATGGATTTTGATAAATAGTTTTATAGATCAAAACGGCGAGTGGGGGTTTGATAATTATAAAGAGATATTTGATAGTAGATTTTTTATGCAGAGTTTTTTAAATTCATTTTATATAAGTTTGATTTCAAGTTTTGTAGCGCTTATAATTTCTCTTTTTGGTTCATATTCGCTTTATAAAATTCAAACCTCGCATTTTGGGAATTTATTTTTGTCTTTAAATACTATGACTAGCAATTTTTCAGGAGTTCCTCTAGCCTTTGCATTTATCATTTTAATGGGTGCAAACGGCGCTATAAATCTGCTTTTTAAGGATTTGGGAATTGATTTTGTTATCGATATATACGGAAGCGTAGGGATAAACTTAGTATATATTTACTTTCAAATTCCACTTGCTATCTTGCTATTGTATCCTGCGTTTAATGTTTTAGATAAACAAAGCAGCGAATCTAGCGATATACTAGGAGCTAGCAGAGCTATTTATTGGCTAAAGGTCGCCATACCTATTATGATGCCCTCTATAATCGGAGTTTTTATAGTATTGTTTGCAAATGCGGTTGGAGCTTACGCTACTATTTATGCCCTTAGCAGCGGAAATTTCAATGTAGTTCCGGTGCGAATAGCGTCTTTGATAGCCGGAGATATCGACTTAAATCCGTATTTAGCTAGTGCGCTTAGCGTTATGCTGTTTTACGTGTCAAATTTATTTAATTACAAGAGACAAATATGAGTAGATTATCGAAAATTTATCATTATAGCGTTGTTTTAGTGTTATTTCTTATCATAGTTTTGCCTATGGCGGCTACTTTTATATACTCGATATCCTCAAGCTGGTCATCAAATATTTTACCGGACGGATTTAGTATTTCTCATTATAAAGAGCTTTTAAGCGATCCTAGATTTTTAAAAGCACTTTTAAACTCGCTTTTAGTATGTTTTGCGGCGATATTTTTAGCTATTTTATTTTTGTTTCCGGTTGTATTTTGTGCAAATTTTTACTTTTTAAATTTAAAAAACGTAATGAGTTTTATATCTGTTTTACCGTTTGCCATTGCTCCTATCGTGCTTAGCACCGGACTTTTAAATTTATATAGCGATACTATAAGTGGAACTCCGTATATACTTATAGGCTGTTATTTTTGTATCGCAGTACCTTTTGTATATAGAACTATTGATAATAATATCGCGGCTTTAAATTTAAAAGAGATAGTTTACTCAAATTATATTCTTGGAAACGGTATATTTAGAGCTATTTTTAGAGTAATAATTCCAAATTTAAAAGATTCGATACTTATAGCAGTATTTTTATCGTTTTCATTTTTGATAGGCGAGTTTTTATATGCAAATATACTTGCCGGTACGCAGTTTGAAACTCTTCAAGTATATCTTTACAATATAAAAAACAGAAGCGGTCACGTTTCAAGCGCAGCTATCGTTAGTTATCTGCTTTTGATATTTATAGCAAATTTTATAAGTTCATATATAAGTCACAGAAAAAAGGTTTAAAATGTCATACTTGCAAGTTAAAAATTTAAAAAAATCATATAAAGAGAAGTTTGTTTTCGATAATATTAATTTTAGCGCAAAAAGAGGTGAGCTGATAACTCTCTTAGGTCCGTCCGGATGCGGTAAATCCACTCTTCTTAGATGCATTTGCGGACTTAGTACTCCGCAAAGCGGAAAGATAATTTTAGACGATAAAGATATAACAAAAATTAGCATTAAAAAGCGAAATATCGGTATGGTATTTCAAAACTACGCTCTTTTTCCGAATTTAAATGTTTATGAAAATATCGCTTATGGATTAAAAATAAAAAAAATAGATAAAAAAGATATAGAAAAAAGAGTTAAAAAGATGCTTGAGACGGTTGGACTTGAAAAAGAGATAAAATCATATCCGCATCAACTCTCCGGCGGTCAGGCTCAAAGAGTGGCCCTTGCTAGATCTCTTGTTACTAAACCAAGTATGTTGTTGCTAGATGAACCTCTTTCGGCTCTTGATGCAAAGATAAGAAAACATCTAAGAGAACAGATAAAACTGATAACTAAAAAGATGAGTTTAACTACGATTTTCGTAACTCACGATCAAGAAGAAGCTCTTGCCATGAGCGATAGAATAATTCTTATGCAAGATGGTAAAATAGCTCAAAATAGCGACGCTTTAGAGTTGTATCACAAACCAAAAAATAAATTTGTAGCTAGTTTTATAGGAAGTTATAATATA
Source organism: Campylobacter fetus subsp. fetus (assembly GCF_900475935.1). Taxonomy (NCBI): domain Bacteria; kingdom Pseudomonadati; phylum Campylobacterota; class Epsilonproteobacteria; order Campylobacterales; family Campylobacteraceae; genus Campylobacter; species Campylobacter fetus. The sequence continues at coordinate 1,088,560 of NZ_LS483431.1, read as the reverse complement.
CTAAGCTCCGAGGCGCTTTTAAATTTAGTAAAACATGATTTTAAAAGAGATCTTGCGATCAGACCAGAAACTATAGAAATAACAAAAAACGGATCTATACAAGCAGTGGTAAAAGAGAAGATATTTTTAGGAAATATCATAAGATATTCCATGGATGCTAAAGGTATAAGCTTAAAAGTAGATACTTTGAATCACTCTCTAAACTCTTTGTATGAAGTGGGCGATAGTGTATTTTTAGAAATTCATTTAGAAATGATAAAGGAGTTGGATGATTTACCTGTATGATCTCGATAAAACTATTATAAAAGAAGATAGTGCTAAACTTTGGGTTGATTTTATGTATGAAAACTCTTTTGTAGGGTATGATTTTGTTTTAAAACAAGCTATTTTTGAAGAGGATTATGCAAAAGGAGTTCTTGATATGAATGCATATCAAGAGCATTTTTTGATGCCTTTAAAAGGTATGAAAAATAGTGATTTAAAACCGCTTTTAGATAGATATATAAAAGATAAAATAGAACCGATTATTTACAAAGATGCTCTAAATTTGATAGATCAAAACGGCGGCAGAAAGATAGTTATCTCAGCTACAAACGATTTTATAGTGAAAGCAATTTGTCGGTTTATTTGTATAGATGAGTTTTTAGCCACAAACAGCGAGATAATAAATGGAGTTTATAGCGCGCGGATGAGCGGAATTCCCGCATTTAAAGAGGGAAAAGTGAAGCGTATAAAAGAGTTGTTATCGCAAGACGAGTTTAAAGATACTGTTTTTTATAGCGACAGTATAAATGATCTTCCGCTTTTAAAAGCGGCGAAAATCGGAGTTTTGGTCAATCCTGATGATATGCTTTTAGAAGAGAATAAAAAGTTAAAATTTGGTGTTTTGAAATTTAAAAAATAGAACGAACTTATCTCGTAAAGATATAAATTTGATCTATTTATTTAAATTTAGTAGCTAAATTTAAATAATTTTAGCTCTAAAAAACCTATCATAGCATTCATAATGGCAAATCTTTTTGTTTTTAAAAGATCATTTAAGTCTATATCTTTTTGTTTTAAAAATCGATTTTGAAGCAATCTATCTCTTGTCGTACCTTTTAGCAGCGGAGTTTTCGGCGTTAACCATGTATCGTTGTAGCTATCAAATACGGCGATATTTGCTATACTTGTATCTGTGATGAGACCGTTTTTTATCATTATTATTTCATTGAAGTTGGATTTTACTGCTTCTATCTCGCTTCTATCGAGATATTTTTTATCGTAGTCAAAGTCTATATTTACTAGTTTGAACTCATAAAAATTACGTATTTCATATGGAAAATACTCCACATTTTTTAAATTCCCATTTATATCATAAATCACTTTTGCTCTAATAGTTCCGTTAAAAGAAGGCTGCAAAATATCCTTAAAATCAAATTTAAGACCGTTTATTGTAGAGTTTTCGGCTCTTTTTATATGAAAATTTAAGTTACAAATCTCTTTATCGATGATTTTTATCGTTTCAAAAAGGAAAATAGACTTTTTGTATGAGTTCATCATACTCCTTTTTTACGTCACTTCTAGTTGTTATACCTCCGCCGCTAAAAAATGATAATCCATTATCATCTTGTTTTACAAATCTTATCATGACAAAACTCCTGCAAATTTTACCATCAAAATATATAAAAACTCCACTATAAAATCCCCTGGGTTCATTTTCACACTCTTTTATGATCTTGCAAGTTTGGATTTTTGGAGTTCCTGTTATGGAACCAGCAGGTAAAAGTTTACTGAAAATATCGCCTAATTTAAGCTCTTTTCGCAACTTTCCGCTTATATGCGAGCTGGTTTGATATAAATTTTTCACACGCTCTATATATCTAAAACGCTCTACTTTTACATCTGTGGCTACCATGTTTAGATCATTTCTCATAAGATCTGTCATCATAACTTGTTCGCTAAATTCCTTTTGATCATTTAAAAGCAACTCTTTTGCATTTGGTATATCGGCATTTATCGTGCCTTTCATAGGAAACGTATGGATAAATCCGTCTTTTATGACCACGAACGGTTCTGGAGTGAAACATACAAAATCATCTTTTTTATAGATAACAGCAGCAGCATTTGAGTGATTATATATATCTTCTAAGTTTAAATTTGTTTTTATTTTTGTTTTGAAACATAAATTTAAAAGATAACTGTTTCCGTTTCTTTGATGGTTGATAACTTTATCAAAACTTTTTTTATACTCATCAAAACTAATCGGATATTTTTCTAAAAAATAGCTTATTGGTGTTTGATTTACAGCGTTTAATTTAAATTTAATTCCTAGTTTAATGGCATTTTGTGGGAAGCAAATTATACTATCATCTGGTTTATCATAGCTGATAATTGCTATAAAAGGCGTATTTTGAAATGAATTTAAAGCAGCTTTTATCATAGTTAAAGCCCCAAAATAGGGCTTTATTATTTATCTCTGATGCCTAACTCAGCGATAAGTTTCGTATAAGATTCGTAGTTTTTAGCTTTTAAGTATTTTAAAAGTCTTTTTCTTCTGCCGACTAGCTTAAGAAGACCTAGACGAGAACTAAAATCTTTTTTATTGATTTTTAAGTGTCCTGTAAGTTCTGAAATCCTTGTTGTAAGAAGTGCTACTTGAACTTCTGGAGAACCTGTATCTCCGCTTTTTCTAGCGAATTTCGCAACTATTTCTGCTTTTTTAGCCGAATCTAAAGCCATTTTTGACCTCCTGAGCGGTATTTGAATTTTGAACGAAAATTATATCTAAGTAAAGCAAAAAGAAAGCTGAAACTAAATTTAACCTACTAAATTTAAAAGAGTAAGCGTTATATCAATCAAAATTTAATAAAATTTGGTAAAATATTAAAATCAAAAATTTAAGGAGTCCATGTGCTATTTACTAAAGCTAGTGAATATGCTTTGTTATCTTTGATACTTTTATCACAAAGTAACTCTCCAAAAGACGTAGATACTATGTCGACTGAACTTGGAATTTCAAAAAGCTTTTTAGCTAAAATCTTGCAAAATCTTGCAAAAGAGGGAATACTAAATTCCTTTAAAGGTGCAAACGGCGGATTTATTTTAGCTAATAAGCCGGCAAACATAAGTATAAAAAATATTTTAGAAAGTGCCGAAAAAAGAAAAGCCTCTGTATTTGAGTGCAGCAATGCAAGAAGTGATTGCCCTAGCAATAAAGGTGACATTTGTAAAATGTGGCCTATGTTCAATTCATTACAATTAAAAGTCGACGACTTTTTAGACAACATTAGCTTAGCAGATATTATTAAGAAGTAAAATTGGCAAAACGTAATATATTGACGATGGTTGCTCCGTTTTTAGCACCATTTGTAAAGGCTAAAAGCCTAACCGTCGTTTTTGTTATTATAGCTATTTTAGCTATTATCATAGTTCCGCTCCCAAGCCCGGTACTTGATTTTTTCTTAGCGCTCTCACTATCAATTTCTGTATTGATAATATTAATTTCTATATATATACCAAAGCCGACAGATCTTAGCACGTTTCCTACTTTAATACTTATAATAACACTGTTTCGTCTATCTTTAAATATAGCCACAACGCGTATGATTTTAAGCGAAGGCCATAATGGTCCAGAAGCGGTTAGTGAGATTATCGCTAGTTTCGGACAGTTTGTCGTTGGTGGAAATTATGTTATAGGTATTATAGTATTTTGTATATTGGTTCTTATAAATTTTATGGTTGTAACAAAGGGCTCAACGAGAGTTAGTGAGGTACAAGCTAGATTTACTCTTGATGCTATGCCTGGAAAACAGATGGCTATCGATGCGGATTTGAATGCCGGATTGATAGATGAACAAACAGCGCGCTCACGTCGTCAAGAAATTATCGGAGAGGCAAACTTTTATGGAGCAATGGACGGTTCGTCTAAATTTATAAAAGGTGACGCGGTTGCCGGTATTATCATAACAATTATAAATATAATAGGTGGATTTTTAATAGGTACTTTTCAGCATGATCTTGATATGGCAAATGCTGCTCAAACATATACTATTTTAACTATAGGCGATGGTTTGGTCAGTCAAATTCCCGGTTTGATAACTTCAACCGCTACTGCTATTATCATAACTAGAGCTAGTAAAGATGAGGATAATTTTGCAGAAGGCGTTATAAGCCAACTTTTGGGTGAATATAAAACACTTTTGATAGTAGGATTTATACTGTTTGTGTTTGCTTTAGTGCCAGGACTTCCTACCTTTTCGCTTGGGTTTATGGCGATTTTATTTTTGAGTATAGGTTATATTATGAAGCAAACAGAAGAAGGGAATCTTGATTTTTCTAATATAAACAAAGATGAAAAAAAACCTCAAAAACAAGGCTCATCTACTTCTGCTGATACAGGTGGAGATATTAAACCTGCTAAAAAGAGTGAAGAAGAGATAGCAAAAGAAGAACAGATAAAGATAGATGATATATTGAAAATAGAGATTTTAGAACTCGATCTTGGATATGGACTTTTGAAACTAGCCGACGGGGATTTAATAGAAAGAATACGTGCTATGAGAAGAAATATAGCCGGACTTCTTGGATTTTTAATGCCAAAAATCAGAATACGAGATAATCTCCAACTTCCGCCAAATGAGTATAGATTTAAGTTAAAAGGCGTTGTAATCGGTCAAGGCGTTATATACGCCGATAAGTTTTTGGCTATGGATAGCGGATATGTGAGCAGTGATATAGATGGTATCGCAACAAAAGAGCCGGCGTTTGGACTTGATGCTTTATGGATAGATCAAGGATTAAAAGAAGATGCGATTCTTAGCGGATATACGGTTGTTGATCCAGCTAGTGTTATATCGACTCATATGAGTGAGCTTGTCAAACAAAACGCAAGCGAACTTCTGACCAAACAAGAGGTTCAAAATATTTTAGATAAAGTAAAATCAGAATATCCGGTCGTAGTAGAAGATACTTTAAAAGTAGCTAGCGTGGGACTTATACAAAAGGTTTTAAAAACTCTGCTTAAAGACAACATACCTATAAAAGATATGCTTAGCATACTTGAAGCAGTAGGAGATGTATCAGAAGTAAGTAAAAACTTAGATATGATAATCGAGCATGTAAGAGCCGCTCTTTGCCGAGTTATAACATCACTTTACGCAGATGAGAAGGGGCAGCTGAACTTCTATATATTAGACGCTCCTGTACAACAAAAGCTTATAGATAGTTTAAATTACAAAGACGGCGCTTATCATCTAATGATAAATGTGGCTCAAACTTCAGCCATAGTAAATGCTTTGCGTCAAAAAAGAGCAAATCGAAATATCAGCGAACAAGGCGATATGCTGCTTTGCGTTGAGCCTAGTATAAGAAAATTTATAGCAAATATAGTTCAAAATTTTGCTATAGATATAGTAATACTAAGCTTTGCCGAGATCGCGCCAAATACGCAGTTTGAAACGTTAGGCGTTATAGAAATACCAGAATTATAAAGGAAAAATATGAAAATTTACCACCTTAGTCACACAGATTTAGATGGATATTCAGCTCAGTTAGTGACTAGTTTTTATCTTAAAAATATAAAATTTTATAACTCAAATTACGGAAAAGAGATAGATGATAAATTTGCTCATATTTTATCTCAAATAGGGGATGAAAAAGCTATTATATTGATAACTGATCTAAATTTAACTATACAGCAATGTTCATATTACGAGAATTTAATAAGCGATAAAAATATAAAACTTATACTACTAGATCATCACCAAACAGGGCTTGAGTGTGCGGATAAATTTGGGTGGTATTACATGGATTCTAAAAGATGCGCAACTAAGATTACGTATGATTTTTTTAGTTCTATGTTTGGTGCGGATGAAAGGCTTGAGTCTTACTGTAATGTTGTAAATGCGGTAGATATATGGCTAAAAGATGATCCAAATTTCGAGCTTGGCAAGGTTTGTATGGGCATTATAGCCGGAGCAAGAGAGATAAATAAAGTGCTTTTTGAGGACAAGCATATGGAATATATGTTTTATTTGATGAACTCTTTTATGGAATTTATAGGGCAAAATAATGCTCACATAAAGCTAGATAATGAGATACATCAGATAAAAAAGGCATTTTTTAAATTTAAAAATGATGATACACTTAGTAATCTAAACTCATCTTATCTTGTAAGACTTTTAAGCTTTGAAAAAGATAAATTTACTATAGATTATAGAGGTCATAAAGGTATTTTAACTCATAATATAGGTAGTACATCGATTATCGGAAATGACTTTTTGGTGGCGAATCCGGATTATGATTTCTTTTTAGATGTTACTAGTAAAAAAACATTTAGTTTTAGAGCAAATGGAAATTTAGATGTTAGTTTGATGGCAAAAGAGTTGGTGGATGGAGGAGGGCATGTAAATGCTAGCGGCGGATTTTTTACAGGATTTAAGGATAGTTATAACTATGAGTTGGTAAAATCTCAAATAATACAGCTTATAGAGAAAAAAACAGGAGTCGTAAAATGAAAGATTATGAAAACGAAATCACGCAAGAAGAGATGAGTTACGAGCTAGATATAATGATGCAAGGAATGTTGTATTTTGCCGGAGTAAAAAAAGACAAACTTCTTGATGCTTGTGATATTTATATCGAAAATATCGATGATGTATTAGAAAATTCAGAAGCACAAGGTGTAGGCGAAGTCATAGAAGTAATTGAATTTATGAAAAAAAATTATAAAGAATTATTTAATTAATGGCTTATATCGCTTAGCTTTTTTATAGAGTTTTATTCTAATTTTCTTGACTATTTTGTGACAGTCTTTATAAAATTGTTTATAAAACTCTATTAATTTACAATCATTGTCTTTAGTACATATTAGCGAAAAGATGCTTTCTAAGTCGGTACGTTCTTTGTTTGTTAATTTACTCAAAGCGGTTTCCTAAAGCCTTTTTTATTTTTTTAATAGTATGAAGAGCCTCTTCATCATCAAGTTCGCAAAGCATTTTGCATATAGCCATAGCAGCTTGCGGATTTGTAGTACCTAATCTCCAGTCTTGGTATGTTCTCATAGATACTCCTAATCGTTCAGCCATTTGCGATTGAGATATTTTATTTCCAAGATTTTGGCTCTCAACAGCATTATGTAATATATTAAAAATATTGCTAACTTTTATCATACGTAAAATTATACAAGAATTATCATTAAATATACTTTAAAAAATATATTATATACTATATATGATATATAAATATATTAAATACGTTTGTTTTTACGCTATAATATATATTTTATACGAAAAAACGTGTATGTAGCCTAAATTTATGTTGATAGATATAAATTTTTGCAAATATTTTAATATTTTTATTTAAAAGACTTGACAAAGATAGGCTCAATGTTGTATAATTCACTTAGCAATTGAATAGGAAGAGTGCTAAGATGAAGGTAGATAAAAGAGATCTAATATTAGAATCAATCATACATGCTTACTTAGAAGCAAATGAGCCTATAGGCTCAAGCGAACTTGGAACGCGTATGAGTACTAGTATACCGGCATCTACGATTAGGGTTTATTTTAAAAAGTTAAGCGATGAGGGAGCTATAACTCAGCTTCACATAAGCGGCGGACGGATTCCTACAGTTCCAACTATGCAGTTTTACTGGCAAAATAGACTTAAATTTGATGATAATTTTATCATAAATGATAGTGATATTTTAAATTTTTTGGTCTATGATTTTGGTATTTACTGTATGATTTTTGGCGCAGGAAAACTAACATTGAAAGAGATCTTGAATTTGAAAGATAGATTTTTAGTTCTGGATTTTGAAAGCGAGAGTATAGTTATTAAATTTAATCCTAGAGTAGAGAAATTTTTAAATAACTTAGTAGGAATTAGTCTTGAAGAGCTTGATAGGATATCTATACAAGTGGGTCTTAGTGAGCTTAGAGCTAAAATAAAAGAGTTAAAAAGAAGTAGAATTTACTTCCAAGAAAATGAAAAAGTTGCATTTGAGATATGTAAGGATGAGAGGATAAAAACTATCTTAGATCCTGCTTTTGAACACTATTTTAGATCAAATTTGGCTTTCAAACCGGTTTTTAACTCGGGTTATATGGGGATTAAAACCGATGTTATTTATGAGGGTAAAAATGCCGTAATGATCTGTGCTGGTAGTGTTTATAGCGATTATGAGAAATTTTTAAATAGTATTAAGGAGGCAGCATGAGCGAAGATACCAATAAAAACGAAAATGTAGATAATATACCCGATAATTTTGATGATAATGTGAGTTTTACTAAACTCAATGAAGATGTAAAAGATGAGTTAGCTTTAGCAAAAGAAAGCTTGATGAGGGCTACTGCGGATTTTGAAAATATCAAAAAGCGCCTTGAAAGAGAAAAGGGCGAAGCGGTTAAATTTGCAAACGAGAGCTTTGCAAGAGATCTGCTGCCCGTCATTGATGCTTTAGAGATCGCTTCAAATTTGCAAAGCGGAGATGATGAAATAGCAAATAAAATAAAAGACGGTATAAACTTAACGATAGAACAGTTCAAAAAATGTTTTGAAAAATATGGAATTAAGGAGATTAGAACGGATGCAGAGTTTAATCCGGAATTTCACAACGCCATAAATTATATAGAGAGCGATGAGGTAGAAAGCGGTAAGATAGCTGCTGTTTATCAAAAAGGTTATCTATATAATGATAGGGTTTTAAGACCGTCTATGGTCGTAATTGCCAAGTAAATAAGAATTAAGTAAATTAAATTTAAAAGGATAAAAAAATGAGTAAAGTAATAGGAATAGATTTAGGAACAACAAATTCATGCGTAAGCATATATGAAAGAGGAGAAAGCAAAGTTATACCAAACAAAGAGGGTAAAAATACTACTCCTTCAGTGGTAGCTTTCACTGATAAAGGCGAGATCTTAGTAGGTGATACGGCAAAACGTCAAGCAGTAACAAACCCTGAAAAGACTATATTTTCTATAAAAAGAATTATGGGTCTTATGATGAACGAGAAAAATGCCAAGGAAGCAAAAAACCGCCTTCCGTATCATATAGTAGATAGAAATGGTGCGTGCGCCGTTGAGATAGCTGGTAAAACATATACTCCGCAAGAAATTTCTGCTAAAGTTCTTATGAAATTAAAAGAAGATGCAGAGGCGTTTTTAGGAGAGAGCGTCGTGGACGCCGTTATCACGGTGCCTGCATACTTCAATGATAGTCAGAGAAAGGCTACAAAAGAAGCAGGAACTATCGCAGGACTAAACGTACTTCGTATCATAAACGAGCCTACGGCTGCGGCTCTTGCTTACGGGCTTGATAAAAAAGAGGCTGAAAAAATCGTAGTTTATGACTTAGGCGGTGGTACGTTTGACGTAACCGTGCTTGAAACAGGCGATAGTGTAGTTGAGGTTTTAGCAACTGGTGGTAACGCTTTTTTAGGCGGTGATGATTTTGATAATAGACTTATTGACTTTTTAGTAAGTGAGTTCAAAAGTGAAACAGGGATTGATCTAAAAAACGACGTAATGGCACTTCAAAGACTAAAAGAAGCTGCTGAAAATGCTAAAAAAGAGCTAAGTAGTGCTATGGAGACAACTATAAATCTTCCGTTTATCACAGCTGATGCGACAGGACCAAAACACCTTACGAAAACTCTTAGCAGAGCTAAATTTGAAGGTATGATAGACGACTTAGTAGGCGAAACTATCACAAAGATAAACGAAGTAGTAAAAGACGCCGGTATAAGCAAAGGCGATATAAAAGAAGTAGTTATGGTGGGTGGTTCAACTCGTGTTCCGCTGGTACAAGAAGAGGTCAAGAAAGCATTTAGTAAAGAACTAAACAAATCAGTAAATCCTGATGAAGTAGTCGCCATCGGAGCTGCTATACAAGGCGCTGTTATAAAAGGTGACGTAAAAGACGTGCTTTTACTTGATGTTACTCCGCTAAGTCTTGGTATCGAAACTCTTGGTGGAGTTATGAGCAAACTTATAGAAAAAGGAACTACGATCCCTACTAAAAAGTCTCAAACTTTCTCAACTGCCGAAGATAATCAAAGTGCGGTTACTATAAACGTGCTTCAAGGCGAGCGTGAGTTTGCAAAAGACAACAAAAGTTTAGGTAACTTCAATCTTGAAGGTATAATGCCAGCTCCTAGAGGCGTTCCGCAAATTGAAGTTACGTTTGATATAGACGCAAACGGAATTTTAACTGTTTCGGCTAAAGATAAGGCTAGCGGTAAAGCTCAAAATATCACTATAAGCGGTTCAAGCGGTCTTAGCGAGGAAGAGATAAATAAAATGGTAAATGACGCCGAAGCTCATAAAGAAGATGACAAAAAAAGAAAAGAAGCCGTAGAAGCTAGAAATGCAGCAGATAGTTTGGCTCATCAAACCGAAAAATCTCTAAGCGAGATGGGTGAAAAAATTCCGGCCGAAGATAGAGCAAAGATCGAAGCTGCTTTGAATGATCTAAAAGAGGTATTAAAAGATGAAAGTGCTTCAAAAGAGCAGATCGATGTAAAAGTAAAAGCTCTAAGCGAAGTTAGTCATAAACTAGCCGAAGCTATGTATAAAGATCAAAATGCAGGTGCAGCGGATGGTGGCGCAGAGAAAAAGAAAAAAGACGATGATGTTATAGACGCAGAAGTCGAATAAATTTATCTATAAATTCTATAAATGGAGTTGCGATTTGATTCGTAACTCCAAATGCAAAGATATATAAATTCATTTATAGTTTTTTGCTTATTAAATGTTTTAAATTTAAGTATAATTTTAAGTGTCAAATTCGTAAGACTATTAAAAATTTACTACCCGTTTATACGTTTTAAATTCTCATTTCTGAGATTTTCTTCCATAAGTCTTATCTCCGTACTTCCTGTTTTGACTATTTCATCATCTATTTTCATCTCGTCATTGCTTATTTTTTTATTATATTCGACATTGTTTAATAGATATCTAAATGTGTTTAATCTAGCTTTTTTCTTATCGTTACTAACTATGATAGTCCATGGCGCATAAGGCGTATTTGAAGCTAGTAGCATTGAGTACTTTGCGACTGTGTATTGATCCCATAGTTCTTGACTCCTTTGATCTACTGGAGATAGTTTGAACTGTTTTAGTGGATCTGTTTTTCTATCTTTGAAACGTTTTTTCTGTTCATCTTTTGAAACCGAGAAGTAGAATTTAAACAGTAAAATTCCCGAACTTACCAGCATTTCTTCAAATTTAGGAACTTGCCTTAAAAATTCTTTATGTTGCTCTTGAGTACAAAATCCCATCACAGGTTCAACTCCAGCACGGTTATACCAGCTTCTATCAAATATAACTATCTCACCGGCACTTGGAAGATGGTCTGAGTATCTTTGAAAATACCACTGAGTTCTCTCAACATCGCTTGGTTTTTCCAAAGCGACGACTCTACATCCCCTAGGATTTAGATGTTCGGTAAGTCTTTTGATGACGCCGCCTTTTCCTGACGCGTCTCTTCCTTCTATTATAATCAATACTTTTAGACCAGTTTCTTTTACATGGTTTTGAAATTTGAGCAGTTCAATTTGTAATTGTCTAAGCTCTTTTTCGTATTTTAATTTAGATTTTTTTACTTTCACCATAATAAAATCATCTTTTTTTTCTTCCATTTTTGCTCCTTTTTAAAGTGTATATAATTTTATACTTAGTTAATTAAAAGTTTCATTAAAGTTTACCACTTTTGATGAAGATATTTACAAATATGAAGTAGAATTGACAAATATTTTTTTACAAGGAAATGCATTGCATAAGCTACTTATTTCATTTATCTTGTTTTTTAGTACTGTTTTTGCTGAGCCTCTTAGCGTAGAAGATGCTTTTAAAGTCAATATCACAGGCGATAAAACGCAAGGGATAAATATCAATCTCGTAGTAGATAAAAGTGTTTATTTATATAAAGACAAACTTAAAGTTAAGGTTTCAGATACCGATATAACCGAGTTTTTAAATTTACCTAAATACGAAAAACACGATGAGTATGATATATACGGCGGTACGTTTGATCTATTTATACCGGAGGGTTTGCTCAAAAATTTTGTAAATAGTAATGAGTTTGACATACAATTAAATTATCAAGGTTGCTCTTATAGTGGATTTTGTTATCAGCCTATAGAGAGTCATTATGTCGTTACTTATGATGGCGATAAAGCTCAAGTAAAAGAGGTATCTGTTTCAAAAACTATATCTTCAAATTCCAAGATAAATAAAAAAAATATCGTTGACTCGCAGCAAGATAAGATAGCAAAATCATTTACCGACGAGGGAAAACTTTTTACTATCATCACGTTTTTTGGTTATGGTTTGCTTTTATCTCTTACGCCTTGTATCTTTCCTATGATCCCGATAGTTTCAAGCATAATAGTATCAAAAACAGGTCAAAAACCATCGGCTAAAACAGGTTTTTGGATAAGTCTTGTTTATGTATTTTTCATGTCATTAGCTTACGCTTTGGCCGGAGTTTTGGCAAGTGTATTTGGTGCAAGCGTCCAAGGATTGCTTCAAATTCCAAGCGTTATTATAGGTTTTAGTATCATCTTTGTTTTGCTATCGTTTTCTATGTTCGGATTTTATAACATCGAGATGCCAAAAAAAATTCAAAACTATATAAATTTAAAGAGTGAAAAAAAAGGTGGAATAATCGGTGTCGGAATTATGGGGTTTTTATCCGCTCTTATAGTGGGACCTTGCGTTGCTGCACCTCTTGCCGGAGCTCTTTTATATATAGCTGAAAGCGGAGATGCTCTTTTTGGAGGTATAGCTCTATTTGTTATGAGTGTCGGTATGGGAGTTCCTCTTTTATTGATAGGTATTGGTAGTTCAAAACTACTTCCTAAGCCCGGATTTTGGATGGAAGAGATAAAAAGAATATTTGGATTTTTGATGCTTGCGATGGCTATCTGGATGCTTGATAGAGTAGTTGGATCTGAAATTTCAAATGCGCTTTATGGAGTTCTCGGAGTATTTTTTGCGGTATATTTAGGCGCGTTTAACGAAGCAAAAGACGGTGCTACGAAGTTTTTAAAATCGTTTGGAATATTGATATTCGTAGTTTCGATAATCTTAGTTTCTATATTTAGTATTTCCACTTTTGCTCCGAATTTAAGCTCATATAATAATTCTACGATATCAAAAAACAGCATCGATAAAATAGAGTTTAGTTATATTTCAAATTCAAAAGATCTTGAAGCCGTTATAAATAGCAGTCAAAAACCTGTTATGATCGATTTTTGGGCGATTTGGTGCGTAAACTGTAAAGAGCTTGATGAGAAAACATTTACAAATCCGGATGTTATAAAAAGATTAAAAGATTTTACTCTTATCAAAATAGATGTCTCTGATAATACGCCTGAAGATATAGCTATGATGAGAAAATACAATGTTTTTGGTCCACCGGCACTTATATTTTATAAAGACAAAAAAGAGCTGAACTCAAAACAGCTTGTAGGCTATGTGTCTTATGACGAATTTTTAAAACATATAGAAGATATTTAAAAATAAGCGGCTTTAAAAAGCTGCTTATTTTTAGTTTATTTTGAAACGATGCAGTTTTTTGTACTATTTTTACCTTTATACAATCTTTCATCTGCTTGTTTTATAAGTAAATTTCTATCATTTCCAACTTCAGATACTCCAAAAGTAACACTAAAATTAAATGTTTCATTACCTTCTTTTATTATGGTTTCGCTAATTTGAAATTTTATTTTTTGAATTTTGGTTAAAAAGTCATTTTTACTTATATCAAAAGATACTATTACAAATTCCTCTCCGCCCCATCTGCAAACTATATCTGTTTTGTTTGTATGATCTAAAAATATATTTGAGAGTGTTTTTAAAACAAGATCTCCGGTATTGTGTCCAAATTGGTCATTTATCTGTTTAAAGTTATCTATATCGCACATAGAGATTATCATGCTGCTTCGTCTTTTATTGTCTATTATTAAATTTAATGTTCTTTTATTTATAAGTCCGGTTAGATCATCTGTTTCGGACGCGTTTTTAAATTTATCGTTATCGTCTTTTAATTGATAAAAGTATGCGATATCTGTAGATTTTAATATCTTAGATATGATAAGAAGCATAACAATAAGAAATATAAAATTTGCCACATAAAAGTAGTCTTGATAATATGATACAGACTGCTCTCCTTCATTTGAGATATGTACCAAATATAGTGCTATATAGATAATAGATTCTGATAAAACCAATATATAAGATATAAGTCTATTTCTAAATATATCAATATACATGATAGATATTAAAGCTATCAATATAATTTGAAATCCATATCCCCATCCAAGTATCAAAACACTTATGCTAGAGCTAAATAAAATTTGTATATGAGCTATAAAAAATGCTTTTTCAAGCTCGTTTTTACCAACCGTTTTAATGCAGAAAATATATGTAAATACGCCGACTATGCTAACGATTGCTAAGTCGTACATTTTCAAACTAATAAAAGATATGAAGTAACTTATGCTGGCTACTAAAAACATAATTAGTACGGTTCTTAAATTTGTTGATAAATTATCACTTTTTATATTCATAATTTTTAAATACCAGTCTATTTTTTCCTTGACTTTTTCCATAATACATAAGCTCATCGACAATGCTAATAGCCGGTTCTAGCTCAAAGTCTGCTTCGATTTTGGTGAGATAGAGCGCCCCAAATGTTACGCTTACTTTTATTCCTTCCGGATTTAATTTTTCTACTTTTAGTCTTGCTGATTCTATGATGTCTTTTATATCCGTAGCATTTTTATTTTCTAAAATTATTAAAAATTCCTCTCCGCCCCATCTGCAAAGTTTGCCGTATTTTATAAAGCTGCTTTTTAAAGAAGCTGCGACTCTGCTTAGTATAGTATCACCAAAAATATGCCCCAACGTATCGTTTATATTTTTAAAATTATCAAGGTCGCATAGGATTATACATATGGATTTTAACTCTTCGTTTTTTAGCATACTTAAACGACTAGTTAGCATCTGACGCATAGGAGCCCTAGTATAAAATCCTGTTAAAAAGTCATGTTCTGCTATACGCTGATAATCTTTTTTCTTTCTTTGTAAATTTAAGATATCTACCGCGCCTACTATATTTAAATTTTGATGTAAAAAGAAGAATACAAATACGATTGCTAAAAATCCAGATATATATGATATATGTTTTAAATCATCATTTCCGTAGTTTATATCTTGATGAGCAAATAGATAGTGTAAAACAAGATAAGTTATGGATTGTGCTACTACAATTATGATTTTAAAATAACTATTTTTTATAGCAGATGAGTAGTATATCGCGATTAGACCGACTAAAAATAGTTCAAATCCATATCCCCAGCCCATGACTATTATATCGCAAACTATATTATAAGTACCGCTTAGTTGTATCCAGATATTTATCAGTGATTGGTATTTTTCTTCATATAATTCATCATAGATTATTATGGATATTGCAAATGTTATAGCACCATTTATAAGCAAAAAAGACATACCAAAATAAGCAAATACAATGCAATATGCAAATAGCAACAATAAATATATCACAAGTAGTTTATGATATACGTTTTGTGCTGATTCTAATTTGATTTCTTGTATAATTTGTTTCATATTTTTTATTTTATGATATCACAAAATAACTTAATCTAGTATATATACTAACTTTTAAAAAATGATTTTATCTTTGATAATCCAAGCTTTATTCCGCTACTTTTCATCACTTTTATAATATGTTTTAGTTCATTTTTTTCATAACAGATGTGTGGACATTTTCTGCATTTTGGTTTTTCTTTGTGTGGACAGTTTTGTAGTCTCTCATTGGCATATAAAAGAAGATGCTCACACTCTTTGCATAAGTTATACTCTATAAATTTATCTAAATTTACTCCTTTATAAATAGTTTTAAATTTAGATATAGTTTTTGGCTCATTTTTGTGATGATCATCGCAGTAAATTTGTGTAAATTTGGCTACGGTCGTTAGTTGCTCTAAAAATTGTTCATTTGTCATATTTGCCTTTTCGTGGCTATTGTATCACAAATTTATATAGTTAAATTTGATTTTAGTCAATCCTAAAACCGAATTTATCCGCTGCGGTCTTAAGATCTTCTTTTGTATCTATTCCGATACTTTTTGTTTGTATTTGCATCATTTTAATTTTTTTACCGCTTTGTAAAGCCCTAAGCTGCTCTAGTTTTTCTATATTTTCTAACTCTTTTGTCTCTAAAGTACAAAACTCTTTTAAATTTACTACGCTATATGCGTAAATTCCTATATGTGCTTTAAAAACCTCACATTCGTTTCTAGGATATGGCAGAAGTGAACGTGAAAAATACAGAGCGTTATCGTTTGTGTCAAGAACGACTTTTACTAAATTTGGATTTTGAGCGTCCTCTTTTTTGACTAGTTTAAAACAGCTTGCCATAAACGAGCCGCTTGCAATGGATTTACTTGCAAAATCTTTAAATTTAATCAAATTTTCTACTTCAAAAAACGGCTCATCGGCTTGAACATTTATAATGATCTCGTTATCTTTTAGATTAAATTTATCCGCTGCTTCATTTATGCGGTCGGTTCCGCTTTCGTGATTCACGTTTGTTAAAATAGCATCTAAGCCATAACTTTTTGCTATGTTTGCTACTTTTTCATCGTCACATGCTATTAGCACGTTATCCGCATTTTTGGCGTTCATCGCGGTTTTTACAAACATAGGAACGCCATCAATGGTTCTTAGAATTTTATGTTCAAAACGAGTTGAAGCGAGCCGAGCCGGTATGATTATCATTTTTTAAGCCAATTTATGATGTTTGATTTTATCTTATCTTGCTCTATAACGTCTTTATGAAGCTCTTTTTGTGAAAATAACTCTAAGATGGACTTTGGAATTTTTACGTCAAACTCTTTTGCAAGCTCTTTCATATCTACTAATTCATCTTGTGTAGGTTTATTTTTGATAGCTTTTACCATGCTTGGAGTAAATTTTACCCATTGAGCTGTAGATGTTATCACGCTAAGTTTATCATTGTCAACTAGTTTTAGGCAAGTTGCCGTATGAGGATCTATCAAAATACCTTTGCTTGAAACGTTTTTTATATAATTTTCACACTCTTCATCGCTACAAAAATCTGCTTCAAAATCTGCTTTTAGCTCCTCAAGTTCTTCTTGAGCGAGTTTATAAAATCCACTGTTTTTCAAACTATCCATAAGCTCTTTTGTTCTAATACTTCCAAACTTATCAAACAAAAGCCTTTCGACATTTGAGCTAATTAGTATATCCATAGCAGGGCTTATAGTTTGAATTAATTTTTTATCTTGCAGATTATAAATTCCTGTTGTGAAAAGTTCCGTTAATATATTGTTCGCGTTCGAAGCAATTTTTATTTTTCCTATATTTGCACCCATTTTTTTAGCGTAATACGCCCCTAAAGCATTACCGAAGTTGCCGCTTGGAACAACGATATCTATCGGTTTTTTATTACTGTTTATTTTTATACAAACATAGATATGATAAATAATCTGAAATAAAATTCTGCCGAAATTAACAGAATTCGCAGCACTTAAGTTAAGCCCCAAATTTGATAGCTCATTTTTAAAAGATTTATCGTTTAATAGCGCTTTTAAGGCTTTTTGAGCATCATCAAAATTACCTTTTATCCCTATGGATTTCAAATTTTTACCTTTTTGATTTACCATTTGTAAGCGTTGAACTTCGCTTGTGCCGTCTTTTGGATATATGCATACGACTTTTATATTTTGAACATCGCTAAATGTATTAAGTGTGGCAGGTCCGGTATCGCCGCTTGTTGCACACATAATGAGATATTTTTTATTATTTTGTTTGGCAAGCTCTTTTAAAATTACACCAAAAGGCTGAAGCGCCATATCTTTAAATGCTCTTGTAGGTCCGTGCCATAGCTCATTTATATATAAATTTTTATTTAATTTTTTTATTTCCACTGCTTCTTTATCAAATTTAGCGTATCTTTTTAATGCTTTTTTAAAAATATCTTTGTCTATATCAAATTTAAACTTTTTAATAACCATCATAGCTATCTCATCATACTTTAATTTAGATGCTTTTTTAAAAAAGTTATCATCTAAAATAGGTAAATTTATAGGCGCGTAAAGTCCGCCATGTTTTGCTGCTGGTTGCAATAAAGCTTCGTTTAAACTAACGCAAGAAACTTCTTCGTTGTTATTTAACCTTGTACCTACTAACATAGGTGATATTTTTGTACTTTTTTCTAACCATTTTTTATAGCTTTTTTCTATTTTTTTAGGTTTTATAGCTATGACTTCCGGTGTTTCATAAGGGTGATTTTTTAAAATAACATCTTTTATTTTCTTATAATTTCCTTTTATCATAATAAGAACTTCAGAGTCGTTTTGTACTTCATTTTTCCAAGTATAAAAGCTTTTCAGATCTTTTATACAATTCACACAAGCCGCAGCTTTTTTATCTACTAACTCTTTAGCTAACTTATTTGCTATTTTTTCATCTGGTGTTGTACTTAATACTATCATTTTATAACGCTCCCTATACCTTCATCTGTAAATATTTCAAGCAGCAAAGAGTGAGGAATTTTTCCATCTATTATGTGTGCTGCACCAACTCCGCTTTTTATACATTCTAAACACGCGTCTATCTTCGGTATCATTCCACCGCTGATTGCTCCGTTATTTTTCAACTCATTTATAGAAGTTTCGTTTAACTTGCTGATAAGTTTTTCATCCTTGTCTAAAACCCCCTTGATATCACTTAAAAATATAACTTTTCTAGCTTTTAATTTGCTAGCAATAGCACTTGCGCAAAGATCTGCGTTTATGTTATATGTTTCATACTCGCTTCCTATAGCTATAGGGGCGATGACTGGTATGAGTCCATCGTTTATTATGGTTAATATAACATTTTCATTGACGTCTGTTATCTCTCCTACAAATCCGTATTTTCCATCATCTAAGCTTTTTGCCTTTAACATATTATCGTCTTTGCCGCTTATGCCGATAGCCCTTGCGCCGTGTTTGTTTAAAAGACTTGTTATTTCTTTATTTATAAGTCCGCTCAAGGTCATTTCTACTACTTCCATAGCATCTTTATCCGTGACTCTTAAGCCGTCTATAAATTCACTTTTCAAATTTAGTCTTTCTAAAAATGAATTTATCTTTTTTCCGCCTCCATGTACAATGACGGCTTTAATGCCTACTAGTTGTAAAAGCACAATATCTCTTGCAAAATTATTTTTCAATTTTTCATCTATTTGAGCTGCGCCGCCGTATTTTATGACAAAAATTTCATCTCTAAATTTCTGAATATAAGGCAGGGCGCTTAATATTATCTCAGCTGTTCTTATGCTTTTTAACACAACTTTTCCTTAATTTATTTTATTATTTTATCATATTCTGGTTGTAATTATCTATAAACTTATCTAATTTTAGCTTGAATTGAGATGAAATTTCAGTACGCAGTTCTAAAATCGAAACATTAAAGCCGAAATCTCGTATTTTAACATAATCCTTTTGGGTCACCAAAATAGTTGTTGCATTCCATTTTTTAAATATATCTTCTATTTCTGATTTTTTAAATTTATGATGATCTTCAAACAACTCTATACCTAAGCAGCTATCAAATAGTTTTTTTAACCTTAATGGATTTGCTATAGCTGTTACTAAAACCATATTCGTTGTTTTGTTTATTATATAATTAGAGCTTATTATATCATCTTTTGTCGGAATAAAATCTGCAAATTTATAAAAACTTTTTGGATATCTATATGCGCCGCTAGGCAAAACTAGTTTAAAAATAGGTTCTATAGTAGGTTTCAAAATAATATTAAATTTAAAAATATCAAACTTTCCAAATCCATCATCAAGCAAAACAAGCTCTGCGCCGTATTTTATCGCTTCTTCTATGGCTAATTTTCTATTTTCGCTTACTATAACATTTGCATTTTTAAGGCTTAACGCATACTCCATAGCTTCATCGCCGCTCTCATCTACGCTGCATAATATTTCACCATCTATGCAGACTTTTAGCATACCTTTGCTGCTTCTTTTATATCCTCTTAATATGATAAAAGTTTTAAATTTGGTATTGTATTCATTAAAAATAGCTTTTGTAAGCGGAGTTTTGCCTGTGCCGCCGACTATTAAATTTCCAATACTTATTATAGGTATATCAAATTTGATCTGTTTTGAGAGTCTAAATTTAATAACTACTAAAATATAATATATCAAAGCCAACGGGCTTAAAGCCATAGAAATTAGCGTTTCAAGATACCTTGGACGATAAAAATATCTATTTATCCAACTATGCAGTTTTCTATCAAACACGAGTTTTTGCTACTGATTTTATTATATCACAAACATATTTTACTTCATCATTACTCATAGCGGCATAGATAGGTAAAGATAGCACTTGTTGATATACCTTTAATGCTTTTGGGAAATCATTTACCCTAAGATTGTATTTTGTTTTGTAATAGCTTAGCAGATGAAGCGGTATGTAGTGAAGACCTGTATGAATTCCTGCATCTTTTAACTCTCTTGCGAAGCCATCTCTGTTTTTATCTACTTTTATTATGTATTGATTATATATATGATCTCTTTTTATAACAGGAGTAGTTATATGCGGGCATGTTTTTAACTCTTCATTATATATTGCTGCTATTTCTTTTCGTCTTCTTATAAATATCTCTAGTTTTTCAAACTGAGCTATACTAAAAGCAGCGCAAAGAGAATTTAAATCATATTTTTGTCCTATATCTACTACATCATAAACATATCCTAAATTTCCATCTTTATCAAAACTATCATTTACTATTGCGTGATTTCTTATGAGCCTGGCGCGTTTTGCCATCTCATCGTCATTTGTCAATATAATACCAGTTGATGCAATAGCATGTTGTACTTGAGGATTTATCTGAAAACAAGACATATATGAGTCTAAATTTCCTATAAGCTTTCCTTTATATGTAGCACCCATAGCGCGACTAGCATCATCTATGATTTTTATACCGTTTTCTTTTGCTAAAGCATATATGGTATCCATATCTGCACTTTGTCCTGCGACGTGAGTTATGAATGCGGCTTTTAGTTTTTTATGTTTTTGTTCTTTTAATACCTTTTCTAGCTCGGTCGGACTTATGTTAAAATCATCTTCGTCTATATCTACAAATATCGGCTCAGCATCAAAGTGACGGATGACTTGAGCTATGCTAGGAAAAGCATTTACTGAGCAAATTATCTTGTCTCCTCTTTTAAGATCCATAGCACAAAGTGCTAAATGATTTGCCGCAGTTCCGTTATTTGTAGTTATAACGTGTTTTACCCCGAAATACTTCTTTATGTTATCTTCTAAATTTGTTACCATATAAACGGCGTTTTTATCAAGACTCTCTTTTACTAGTTCATGTTCTCTTTCGGTAATATATGGTCTAAAAAATGCTATATCTCTCATCTCTATCCTTTATTTAACTGATATTTGCAATCGGTACCGGATTTAGCTTAAAGCTATTTTTTTCTACTCTATCAAGTACGCTATCTACTAAATTTTTGTTAAAAATAGCGTATAAATTCTCTCTTTGATCGTTTTTTTCAAATTCTTTTAGCACGGCATCAACGCTAGAATAAGCAAAACCGATCTCATCTTCGTCTTTTTGACCTTCCCAAAGATCTGCACTTGGGGCTTTATTTATTATATTTTCATCTATTTCTAAGTATTTTGCAAACAAAAATAGGTCACTTTTATAAATATCTCCGATAGGATTTAGTGCGCAAGCCGTATCTCCGTATATAGTTCCATAGCCCAGTAGTCTCTCGCTTTTATTGCTTGTTCCTGCTACTAATGTGCCTAATTTAGCCGAGTTGTCGTATAATAGTATCATTCTAACTCTTGCTATTATATTGGCTTTTCTTAGTTTGTCCGTAACATCTAAAACAGATATAAAGCTTTGTACAATCGGTTCTATATTTATAACTTCATACTCTAAATCAAGCTTTTCACATAGGATTAAACCATCTTCTAAATTTAGATTATTTGAACTATTTGTAGGCATTAAAAGAGCGTGAGTTTTGGCTACTTTTGAACATAACGTGGCGACTATGGCAGAGTCAAGTCCGCCGCTCACTCCTATGCTAAATCCGCTAGCACCGGATTGTTTTAAATATTTATCTAAAAAGCATAATAATTTATTTTCTAAAAATTTAAAATCTTTCATTAAATTTACCTATAAGAAATTAGTTGCATTATAACGAAAAAATGTTAAAATAAAACTTTTAATTCGCTCTTGTGGGCAAAGGAGGGGAAAATGCAAATTTTATCAAAGTCTTTTGGAATTTATGATACAAATTGTTACATTTTAATAAATGAATCCGGTGAGGTTATAGTCGATCCAGGCGATGGAGCTTTTGAATGGGTGAGTAAAGTTTGCAAAAATCCGCTTGCTATTTTAAATACGCATGGACATTTTGATCATATTTATGATGATAATGCGATAAGGGATAAATTTAAAATACCTATTTATATACCAAAAGACGACGCTTTTTTATGTGAACAAGATCCGTTTACATATTTGCAAACTACCTTTAAACCCGATTTTTTAGTAGAAGATAATCAAATCATAGAAATAGGCAGTTTTAAATTTACATTTCACCATTTTGCGGGACATACTCCCGGATGTTCTATGATCGAGATAGGAGATGTTATGTTTAGTGGTGATTTTATATTTAAAAACTCTATTGGACGATATGATTTTCCTTTTTCAAATGCTGTTGAAATGAGAAAAAGCCTTGAGAGGGTTTTAAATTTCAAAGACTTCAAGCTATATCCAGGACATGGAGATCAAACTAGCTTAGAGAGTGAAAGACGAAATTTAAAACGCTGGATGCAGGCTATTTAGCAGCTTTTGAGGCTGCTTGCTCATTTTGTTTTTCTTTGTTTTTTTTCTGAAGTTTAAATATATGATCTTCTAAAACTACTATTTGAAAAGTTCCTTCGAAAACCTTTATTTCTTTGATTTTTCCTATAACTTTTATTTCTCGTTTTTTGGATTCGTCAAAATAAGCATGTGCTTCAAACTCTATGATATCTCCTACTTTAGCTGGAGCAAAAAAGCTTACTTTAGAACCTATTGTTACGCTAAAAGGCTGATTTACTGCTACTTGAGCAGACCAGTCTGCCGCGCTAAATATAAATCCGCTGTGAATAAGCCCCTCATCGTCATATATCATATCATTATTTGTTTTTAGAACTGTTTTTGAGTAGTTTTGCTTGGCGTCTATTATACTTCCGTTGAAGATCGTATTTATCGCCTGAGGTATATTCAAAGAATTTTGAAATAGACTTTCATCTATCACCGTTGCGCTATCTTTTATGCTATCACTATAGACATTTTCAGCCATTAAACTACCTTTTAACTTAATCTTACATAAACACGTTTTGGAGCAGGATAACCCTCTATAGTTAATTCAGGATCGTTTGGATCTAGAAAATTTTCCAAACTTTCCCCGTATATCCACTGTGTTTTTCTCTGCTCGTTAAAATCCGTATTTTTAATACTGAGTATATCAAAAGTTTTAAACTTAGCTCTCTCACACCAATTTCTAAGAGCTTTTATACTAGGTATAAAATAGATATTTGGTATCTTTGAGTAGGTGCTTTTCGGACTTAAGACAAACTCATCGTCTCTTTGTATAAACATAGTATCTATAAATACTTCACCGCCTTTATTTAGGCTACTTTTTAACTCTTTTAACGTTTTTATAGGATCACTTCTATGATATAAAACTCCAAGACAGAGTATCGTATCAAATTTGATATTATAATTAGGTAAATCTTGCACTCCAAGAAGCTCAAATTTGATATTTGATTTCACAAAATGATTTATAAAACTAAATTGCAAAAAGCTAAGTACGCTAGGATCGAATCCTACTATGCTTTTTGGCTCAAGTTCTAGCATTTTAAACATATAATATCCGTTATTGCAGCCTACATCGGCTACAATTTTATCTTTTAAATTTAAAAAAGGCTTGAGCCCATTAAATTTTATAAAGCTTTGCCATTCGCTATCTATAAGTGTAGCATTTAGCTTAAAAGGACCTTTTCTCCATGGTTTAAGGTCTTTTGCAAGATCTATTATGTTATCATCGAAATCATTTATTTCTATCTCTATGGCATCACTGAATTTAACTTGACAGCTATAATTTTTAAGATTATTTATTTTTTCAAAAAGCTTTTTGTTTGCATTATTTATTAGATTCATTTGACCAATCCAAGAGATTTTCGTCGCATTTTTTATGATAAATTCCGGCTCCGTCATAGTACTCTTTGCAGTCGTTATAATATTTATTTGAGATACCGCGTTCATTTATCCAAAGGCAACCTTGTAACAAAAAAACCAAAATAACAAAACTAACGATACGTTTCATAGCCGATATATTATCATTAAAATGCTATAATTTTTGTTAAAAAATATGCAAAGGCATTATAAAATGAAAGTTTTTGATTATTTTAATGAAATTTGCTCTATTCCGCATTGCAGTTTTGAAACAGATAAATTAAAAGAGTACCTAATGCAATTCTCAAAAGATAGCGGATTTAGCGTAAATAGCGATGAGTTTGGCAATATATATGCTATAAAAGGTAAGCCAAATATCTGTTTACAGGCTCATTATGATATGGTTTGCGTAGGAGATGCTCCAAATATAGAGATCATAAAAGAAAACGGTTTTTTAAAAGCAAAAAATTCAACTCTAGGTGCAGATAACGGAATCGGCGTAGCTATAATTATGGATATGATGAGAGAATTCGAGAGTCTTGAAGTTTTATTTACAAACAATGAAGAAGTAGGGCTTCTTGGCGCAAACGGATTTAATACTAAGTTAGTAAGCGGACGGATTTTAAATTTAGATAGCGAGCATGAAGACGGTGTTTTTATAGGATGCGCAAGCGGAGTTGGTATTTTTGCTAGTTCGAAAATAGAAACAAAAAATGAAATAAATAATGTTTACGAAGTAGAAATAAGTGGATTAAAAGGCGGTCACAGCGGTATAGAAATAGTAAAAGATATACCAAACGCTATAAAACTTTTAGCCGATTTTTTAGCTAAAAGCAAAGCAAAAATAGTTAGTATAAATGGTGGTGAAAGAAATAATTCTATACCGGTAAAAGCCGTTGCTACTGTGATTTGCGATGATTTAAATTTGCAAGGTAATAGTCTAATAAAAGTCAAAAAACTAGGTAAAAAAGATGCACTTGTGCTGAAAAATTCGGATTGTATTTTGAGCTTTATAAATTCATTTGCTCAAGGAGTAAGAAGTTATGATGAGAGTTTAAAAATCGTCAATGAGAGTATAAATTTGTCTATTATAAAGCAAGATAAAAATATGTTAGAAATAGAATTTTTTGCAAGATCTATGAGCGATTTAGGGCTTGAAAGAATTAAATCCGAAACAGAAGTTTTAGCTAAAATGGCTGGATTTGATGTGCGTTTTGCCGAAGAGAGCAGGGCTTGGACACCTAAGGTTACTGATTTTGCTAAAGAAGTATTATCTTCTATGCAAGAATTTAATAAAAATGTTAAATTTGAAGCTGTTCATGCAGGACTTGAGTGCGGAGTTTTACTATCAAAGCAGAGCGGTTTAGAAGCTTGTTCGATTGGTCCAAATATTTATTCGCCTCATAGTATCAATGAGTGTTGTGAGATAAATTCAGTGGATTTGATAAGTAGAGTTGTAAAAAATATAGTAAGAAAATATCAAAATTAATATATAAATTTAAAAAAAGCTTTCCGGAGTTAATACCCCAGAAAGCAAACTTTTCTAATAAAGTCCGAATTTGCCGTCGTTTCTTTTATAAATGATACGCATTTTGGCTTCCATATCATTAAATACATAAAATTGTGCACCTGAGTTTTTTAGTTTTTCTAAAGCTTCTTCTATCTCAATAGGCTTATAAAGTTCAAGTTCAGCCGGAACTATCTCGTCTACTCCATCTATATGAGGTTCGTCTATGATACCGTTTATACTTGCTTTTTCATCATCTTTGTTTTTATGGGTTGTTAGTTTATCGTGATGTCTACGTAAAACTTTGCTTGCTCTATCAACCGCTAAATCGATAGCCGCGTAAAGATCTTTATCTTTTTGTCTTATGACGATCGTATCTTTTTTTGCAAGGTTTATAGCAAATTCAACATCAAAGCCTTTTTTACCTTGTTTTTCATCTGCTGATATGATAACCCTACTTGAAATAATATCAAGATTGTATTTAGATAATGACTCAAATGCATTATCTATATAGTTTTTTATAGCTTGTGTTAATTCAAATTGTTTTCCTACAATACTTGTATTCATTTCATGCTCCTTTGGAATAAAGTTAATATATTATACCATAAAATCACGGTTTTTGGATAGTTGTACGCTTTATGGAGATCTGTTCTTGAGTAATCCTTGCGTCTGAGATTACGCTTGTATCTAAGATGACTGCTTGGATAGAAGTTTTAGGTTTTCCATCAGCGTCTTTTAGCTCTTGACCGTCTTTATCTTGTGTAATACCAGAATCTATCCATTCTGTACACTTGGTAGGCGGATTTGCTCCTATATACGTTACATCTACAGTAATTGTAAAAATGGGTTTGTCTGTTGTTGGATAGGATAAAGTGAAATTATTGTCGCAATCTGCTTCTGTAAAGTCTTTTTCTTGAATTTTTAGTATAGCGTACTCAGTTCCGCTAATAGCTAAAAGTTTTGCTTGTTCATATAGATATAAATCCGCGCTCTCTTTGCTACCTCCGGCTATGATTCTTAATGTAAGAGTTCCTACTATCCCAAGCATAACTACAAAAAATATCGCCATAATCAAACTAAAAGCTTTTTTCATCACTGCACCACCTGGGTTTTACAAACTTCTAATTTTTGACCTTTTATTTTAAAATTTGGATCTTCTAAGCAGAGTTTTATAGAGATAGAGTCGCTTCCGCCTAGATACATAAATCTAAGTGAGCTTACGTTTTCGGCTAATACGTTTTTCCTAACTTCTTTGTGCGTTCCATTATCATTTCCAAATGGAATAAATTCGGTTAGCCAAAGATTGTTATCCTTATCTATACTAAGTTGATTTATGGAGTGAGATAGATAGTATAGCTCAGATATTTCTAATTTATTAGTATCTTTCTTTTCAAGAAATTTCGGTTTATCTATATTTAAATTCGTATCATTTTTAATTTTTATTTTATGTGCTAAAGGATTTTTATCATCTGATTTTATATTATAGTATTGATCATTGTTGTTTCCCTGATCTACTTTAAATACTATAAAAAGATCACTAAAACCCAAATCTTTTATAATATTTTCAATCTTTGAAAAATTACTTCCCGGTGAGTTGATAGTTAGTACTTCTTCATTTTTATCTGTTTTATCTGGATGTGTTTTATCTTTATCTAAATTTATAAATCCGCTCCAGCCGAGTATTCTTTTATCATCGTTAAATATTCTTTGTGTTTCATAGCTTTGCATATACCATATAATCGGATATTTTTTATTAGTCTTTATATCGTCATCCGTTAGTTTGTCTAAACGCTTATATTTATTTTCTATATTTACTGATAAAGTCGGTTTTATGCGGTATGATAGTCGTTTTTCTATCTGCTCTATAACTGTTTTTGATATAGATTCTAGCTCTACTATACTTTTTTGTCTAATGTAATTTGTATAAATTACATCAAATATTTTAACTCCTATAGATAGCAATATACCAGAAATTACTATAGCTACGACTAGTTCTATCATAGTAAATGCGCGTTTCATTATTTAAACTCACTATTCGCAAAAGATTTTGTAATAATCTTAGGCGTTCCTATATTAAAACTATAAGCTCTCATTACTACGTTTTTTTTCTTATCTGAAAGAGTTGCTGTTGTTTCTATCTTTACTGAGATTTCATTTGTTGTATTTTTAGTATATGCTCCTTCTAGATTTCATTCATTGTTAGGTACGTAAAGATAGCTTACTGTTACGGTATAATCTAATTTTAGAATATTTTTACGCTCATTGAATTTTGGATTTGATATATCTATACTTCCTTTGTCTTGATCAAATTGATTTATTCCTTCTTTTTTAGCAGCAGTTCCTACGATTTCTGCATTGACTTCTTCTGTGGTGCCATCATCCTTTAATCTTGTAATATCCCTTTTGTTATAAAAGCTATTTAAACCCGGTCTACTTTTTGCCAGATTGTCTACAGATGATGTTTTTAAGATAGGGAAAGACGATGTATTTGAGTTTGATTGATTCAACGCACTGTTCCAAGGATATAATAATATTTGAGAGAGTTTTGTTTTTGATGAGGTTATGGCTTCTTGTAGTAAAACAGCTTCATTTGTTTTTGTGCTGGACATCACTAGTGCAGGTACAGCTGCCGCGCTAATTCCTACTATAACAATAACTAAGATAAGCTCTAATACCGTAAAAGCATGTTTCATAGTAGTTTAGTGGCTTTTGCCACTAAATTATTTCTTTTTAAGAAGCGTGCTTATTTTTTCAGCTTGACTATACTGAGGGTAATTCACAGGATCTAGTATAACTTGCGAAAGAGTCATATTTGTAGTATTACAAACTATAGGAGCCATAAAATTTACGCTTGATTCTTCTATAGGGCTAGAAATAACTAGCATATTATATACTTGTAATTCGCTTTTGTCGCTTATTTGCATTAAATCTTGATAGTATGTAGGTATATCAAATTCATAATTTCTTAGTGAATATGGATTTATCATAGTAAATGACGTATCTCCGTCTTTGTCTTGCATTTTAACAAAAAAATCATCAATCTTTGTAATTTCTACGTTTTTAATACCTTCAAAACCTAATATTGGACTTTTAACACTGAATGTCATCTGCATGCTCCTTTTTTAAATTTAGTATATTCTACCATTTTTTATCGTAAATTTAAAGTATTTTTTTAAAATTTTAGACTTAATGTTGAGAATTTCTTTAAATTTAAAACTATTTTAGTCGATAAACTAAATCCATAGCTGCCCACCACTCATCTTTTTTAGCATCTTCGATTCTTTTTTGGCATGGATCAGTTAATTTCCACCATTCTTTCGTAGCTTCATCATTAGCCATTTTTGTCATATCATAATCAAAATCATCTCCGTTGTACTCCATAATAGAAAAAAGCATATCATCTCTATGATAAATCTCATATCTGGTTATACCGCACTCTTTTATCATTTTATTTACTCCTGATAGCGGATTTTCATGAAGTTTTTTGTAGGTATCGATTTTGTCTTTTCTTATTTTTATCACACTTGCGAATTTCTGTGTTTTGTTGATTTTGTAGAGTTTTTTTGCGTTTTTTGAGAAAAAATCAGCGTCGTCTGCGAAGTACTCTCTTAAGATTTGTAAATGTTCGTCGAAATTTGAATACAGCTCGACAACCGGGAAATTCGAAGCATATAGAAGTTTACTTTTATCGAATTCTCCGGTTACGAAGTTAAGAAGATTTTTTACAAAACTTTTATCGTTGGTCGCAAATCCGGAAATTTTTAGATATGCGTTTGGAAGTTTTGCTATTTTAGACATTGTTCTTTTATATTCGCTATTTAGTTCTTTTACGTTTGCGCAGTGGTTTATCACTACTTTTAAATCAGGAACTAAAGATAGAGCACTATAGATATCTTCTATTTCATCAACTCTGTTACAGCTTTCAAATATCAGATCCATTTGGCTTAAAACTTCAAGCCCGGATATGAAACTTTTCTCTAAGCATCTTCCGCGCTTAGAGCTATCTATATGCAAAGGTTCTCTAACTCCTGCTATTCCAAGAGGTAGTCTCATATGCTCACATAGTTTTGCTCTCATAATTTTGGCTAATATAAAAGGACTGTTTAAACTAAATATATGTTCATCCTCTTTTACCCTATCATCGCAATCCACCTCGACATAAATTCCTCCTTTAAAGCAGAGATCGTATTTGCCATAAGCTTTGCATATATCATCTATATCAAAACTTCTGTTTATAACTCCTTTATAAGAGTTTAGCCAAGGTAAATGCAGTATATCTAAATCCCAGATATGAAAGTGAGTATCTACTATTTCAAGCATATTTTTAACCTTTTTAAAATTTAAATTAATCTAGTTTGCTTCCTTTAAATCCATACCAAGCAACAAATAAAAAGCACGGAAATAATACTAAAAATCCAGCGGCAGTTTGATGCGTTACGTCTGCTATTTTACCCATAATAAAAGGCATTATAGCGCCGCCTACTATACTCATTACAAGTATGCTAGAAGCAGGTTTTACTAAATTTGAAGGTATATTTACTATGCTTAAAGCAAATATAGTCGGAAAACTTATACTCATAAAGAAAAACATAGCTATAAGAGCATATACGCTTATAGGTCCGCTTAATATATAAAGCAAAATTATGATGATAGAGTTTATGAGTGCATATATTCCAAGTACGTTATTTGGACTAAATTTTACCATAAATGGAGTAGTTACGACTCTTCCTATCATAAATGCTACTAAAGCCGTACTAAGATACCAAGCTGCATTAGCATCACTAAGAGTATCCCAGTGTTCTACTGAGTAATTTATAAAAAAAGCTCCGGCTCCTACTTGAGCAGCTACATATAAAAATTGTGCTAAAACGCCTATTTTAAAGTGTTTATAGTTTAATAGATCTTTATATCCTCCGCTATTTTGTTGTTTTTCATCTTCGTTTGTTATCTCAGGCATTTTAATGATTATAAAAAGCAGCATGATAAACAAGACTATAGCCGCTATTCCTACGTATACCATTTGTACGTTTTTCATATTTTCATCCAAATTTCCATGACTTAAAGATAAAAATAGACTTCCGCCGATTATCGGTCCGATAAATTGCCCAACGCCATTAAAACTTTGAGCTAAATTTAGGCGAAAAGAGGCTCTTTTGTCACTTCCTAATTTTGTGATGTATGGATTTGCATTTGTTTCAAGACTTCCAAGTCCGCAAGCTAAGATAAAAAATGCAAGTAAGAATAGATCGAAATTCGCACTATTGCTAGCCGGAATTATCATCAAAGATCCAATAGCATAAAGCAGCAATCCTACTATGATACCGACTTTATAACTATATTTACTAGCTATAAGCGAAGCCGGTATGGCGATGATAAAATATGCACCAAAATACGCAGCTTGTAGAAGTCCAGAGTTTGCTTTTGTGATTCCAAGATGAGTTTGAAAGTTTTTGTTCATAACGTCTAAAAGTCCGTAACTAAGCCCCCATAGCAAAAATAGAGACGTAACTAGTATAAAAGTTATTTTGATATTTTTGTTTTGCATATTTTCTCCTTTATAATGCTCTATCAAGATGCACGTATCCGCCGTCTACAAATATCCATTGACCGGTAGTATGACTAGATAATTCGGATAATAAAAAAATAGCCGTATCGGCTATCTCTTTGACTGTGGTAAATCTATGTTCAAATGGAATTTTTTCTGTTATCAGCTTTAGTCTGGCTTCTGGATTTTCAAAGTTTTTTATCCAGTTTTCATAAAGCGGCGTGTAGCACTCCGCTACTATTATCGCGTTGCTTCTTACGCTATCTTTAGCCAAAGCCGCCGCCCACTCTCTACTAAGAGCTAGTATAGCTCCTTTTGCAGCAGCGTAAGCGCTAGTTTTGCCTTGTCCTGTAAGTGCTGTTTTGGAGCTGATATTTAGTATGGAGCCTTTGCTTGCTTTTAAGTACGGAAGCGAGCTATGAACGACTTCATAATAATGGGTTAAATTTGAATGCAAGCTTTTTTCAAATTCCATCCAGCTTGTCGATTCTAAATCTTTATTATCGTTTGCTCCTGCGTTATTTACTACTGCATAAATTCCTCTATATTCCTTAGCGGCATAATCGATAACTGGTTTTATCTCGTCTGTATTATTTAAATCTATCTGAATAAATTTAAATTTAGAAGTTAAACTTTTCAAGCTATTTTCAAATTCATTTGACGCTTTTGATCTAGATAGTATAATAGGAATAGCACCTTCTTTAGCCAATCCAAGAGATATACCCGCTCCTATGCCTTTTGCGCCGCCAGTAACTATGACAACTCTATCTTTTAAATTTAGATCCATGTTTTATCCTTTAAATTTAGTTAAACCGTTGTGGCAAGCCGCCATACCGAAAAGTCGTTTTGGTCATTTTGTTCAGCTTTTGTGAGTTTTCCGTTTGAGATGGCAACTATAAAATCTAAAATTTCTTCACCTACTTCTTTTATATTTTTTTGACCGTCTATTATGCTGCCTGCATTTATATCTATAGCGTCATTCATATTGTGATAAATGGCACTATTAGACGATACTTTTATAGTCGGAGTTATGGGACTTCCTGTAGGCGTTCCTCTTCCTGTAGTAAATACACATATATTACATCCTCCAGCAACCATTGCGCTTAACTGCTCTATATCGTTTCCGGGGGTATCCATTAGAGTAAGACCTTTTTGGGTGATAGGCTGCGCATATCTTTTTACGCTTATTACCGGTTGATTTCCTGCTTTGTAAATGCAGCCAAGAGATTTTTCCTCGATTGAGCTTAATCCTCCTTCTATGTTGCCCGGGCTAGGATTTGCTCCTCTTATATCTGCTTTTGAATCCAAAACTCTTTGTTCAAAGCTTGTTATGGTAGATATTACTTGTTCTTTTATATCTTCATTTATACTTCTAGCCGCTAATATATGCTCGGCTCCTATAAGCTCTGTAGTTTCAGCTAAGATAACGCTGCCGCCTTTTTGTATAACTATATCGCTAGCTACTCCTAAAGCAGGATTTGCGCTTAAACCTGAAAAACTATCGCTTCCTCCACACTCAGTACCTAAAATCAAATCGCTTAAATCACCGCGACTTTTTTTAAATTTAAGAGCATTTTGTAGCATATTTTTAGCTATTTTTATACCTTTTTCTATGCTTTTTCTAGTTCCTCCGCTTTGTTGAATGGTAAAATACTCCACTTCCTTATAAGGTGCTCTATCTTTTATCTCTTTTGCCACGTTTTGAGCGCTTATTACTTCACATCCAAGTCCTATTACTAAAACTCCATAAACATTTGGATTTGCACCATTTCCAACCAGTGTATCCATAGTCTGTCTTGCATCAAATTCAAGCTGGCTGCATCCGTGTTGATGAGTCACATATACTATTTTGCACTCATCATTTCCTAGTCCTAAACCATAGTTTATAGCAGCTGCTATCTTTTCTACTACTTTATTTGCGCAATGTACGCTAGGAAGGATTAAAATATGATTTCTAAGTCCAAAGCTGCCATCGCTTCGTCTATAGCCTTGAAGCTCGTATTTTTTATCGTTTGACGCTGCTTGTTTCTTATTTTTTAATTTTTGAGAAGCGATATGTAAATTTCCACTTATGTCTCCTCTGCCTCTAGTACCTTCGATATTGTGTACATGTATCCATGCGCCTTTTTTAATGTCTTGATTTGCTATGCCGATGATTGATGAGTATTTTATTATAGCTTCACCTTTTTTAATATCTTTTGTAGCGAATTTATGCCCTTTTGAGATATCTTCTATTATCGTTACGCCAAGTTCTACACTGTTTTTTTGAATGAGTTTTAAAGCAGTTGCCGCATTATCCTTTTCATCTACGTGAATAGCGTTCATTTTACTAACCTTCTCGCATCTTCTAATATCATTTTTGCTTTTTCAAATTTAATCTCGTCTAAAGAGTTAAACGGAAAAATAGCATTTTCATTTAAATTTAATCCATTTAAATTTAAAAGCTTTTTAAATATTAGTGAGAAATTAGCGTCTAGTGTATATAATTGCATTAGTTTATTTATGGCCGATGAACAGTTTTTTAAATTTATAAAATCATTATCATTTGCAGATTTTACAAGCTTTGTCCATATGTCCGGGGCTATATTTGATAATCCAGATATACAGCCGACTCCGCCAGCAAAAATATTATCTACAAAATGATCGTCAAAACCGGAGTATACGCTGAAATTATGTTGTTTTGTTGCTTCTATTATCTCTTTTGTATGAGAAACCATAGGAGTAGTATCTTTTATACCTTTTATATTTATATTTCGTTCTATAAGCTTTAAAACTGTTTTTGAGCTTATATCATTTCCTGTTCTAGCCGGATAATTATATATAAATATGTTTCCATGCACCATTTTTGCTAGTTTATCATAGTAGTCAAAAAGATTTTCCTGCGAAGCGGCGTAATAGTACGGAGATACTACTAAAACGCCTTTTGCACCGTTATCTATAGAGTAATTGCTAAGTTCTACGCACTCTTTAAAGTTTAAAGAGCCTGTTCCTACAAATAGTGGATATTTTGATATTTTTAAGTATAAATCTATGAGCTTCTTTTTTTGTTCGGTATCAAAAGCTGTAAATTCTCCGGTACTTCCAAAAAGCACAAATCCATCTAAGCTAAATTCGCAAAGATACTCCAAAAGTCTTGCATTTGCTTTTAAATCTATATTTTGCTCATCATCGAAAATCGTTACGGTAGGAGTATATATAACACTTTTCATAAATTCATCTTTCTAATTTATTTATCGTATATACAAACTAATATTTAATATACGATAAAATATAGTAACAAATTTATACTATAATGTCAATAAAATCGCAAATAATTATCATAAATAGTGTAGAAATGAAACACTTTATACGGTATATTAAAAATAAATTTATGTTCAATTATTTTATATTTAATTTTGTATATACGAACTATATGAGAAACTTGATAAATTTGAATTATTTTGATTTATAAATTAGGCTATTTTCTTTTTCTATAAGAGCGGCTTGAAGTTTTAAAATTTCTATAATAGAGCGAATTTTTTCATTATTTGATCGATATATCGGTAGGCTAACGCTAATTGAGGCTATGATTTTTCCATCAGATCTAAGAGGAACCGCCACGCATTCTATATCTTTATCGCTCTCTGCTATTTCGTGCGCGTATCCATTTGCCCGCACTTCATAAATTTGTTTTAAAAGTGAGCTTATATCCGAAACTGTATTTTGTGTATATTTTTGAAATGAGTTTTTATCTAAATATAGCTTTCTTATCTCATCATCATTTAATCCGCTAAGCAAGCACTTACCGAGCGCAGTAGCGTACGCAGGTAGATTTTTTCCTACGTATGATTCTAATTTGATGGCTTGTTTTGGTTCTGTTTTTTCTATATATAAAACATCTGACCCGTCAAGTACGCCTAGTTGGCATATTTCGCCGCAAACAAAGACTATATCTTTCATATGAGGTTTTATAGTATCTATAAAATCTAGCGAATGCACGTAAGCGTTTCCGATTTTAAAACAGTTTTTGCCGATATTTATCTTATTTTCATTTATTTGTAAAAAATCTTCATAAATGAGAGTTGTTAAAATAGGATGAAGAGTACCTTTTGATATACCTGTTATTTGTGAAATTTCAGAAAAACTAAGTCCGTTGTTGTTTACAAAAAGTACTTTAAATATCTCTAGAACTCTAAGAGTTGGATTGTGCAGTTTCTTTTCCATTTGCGGATTATAGCATAAATAATTTCAAATTTAAATATAGATTTTTTCTAAATTTACTAAATATTGATATAATCATTTACCATAAAATTTAAACCGATTTTATACTTTATTTATAGTAAAATATTGCATTACTAAAAAAAGGAAACAGATGAAAATAAATTTAAAAAGTGTCATCTTTGCAGTTAGCTTACTTGTTTTTGTCGGCTGCAGCGATAAAAATGACAATGAACTTTTTAATCTAACGCCAGATGGCTGGTATTCTCAAATTATCGAAGATATAAAAAGTAACGATTTAGATAGCGCCGATAAACATTATGTCTCATTTGCTAGCGAACACGTAGCTTCACCGCTTTTAGAGCAGATGCTACTTATATTAGCTCAAGCTCACGTAGATGAAGAGCAGTATATTTTAGCGAATTTCTATCTTGATGAATATATAAAAAGATATGGAACAAAGCAATCTATAGAATTTGCTCAGTATCTAAAGATAAAGGCAAATTTCGATTCTTTTACAAAACCGAATAGAAATCAAAAACTTATGCAAGATAGTATTTATGAGATAGAAAAATTTCTAAACGCATACCCAAATACGCAATACAGACCTCTTATAGAAACTATGTTGGTTAAATTTAGGTTAGCAAAACAGTATTTAGATACCCAAATTTATGATCTTTATGAAAGAACAGACAGAGGCGAGTCGGCTGAAATTTATAAAGATAAATTAGAAAGTTCGCCTTTAAATAACGTAGATTCTATAAAACCAAAACTTCCTTGGTATATGAGACCTTTTGAGTAGGAGATTTGATGCAGATAAATAGTATAAGAACTTTTCCGGCAAATTTACCGGTTATCGTGGAAGATGAGCTGTTTTTGTACCCTTTTATGATAACACCTCTTTTTTTAAATGATGAGAAAAACATAAAAGCACTTGACTTGGCTCTTAGAGATAATACTCCTATTTTGGTTGTATCATCAAAACCGCAAAATGAGGGTATGAGAGAGTTTGATACTTGCTATAGCGCTGGAGTTATAGGAAGTGTTATGAGAAGGATATCTCTTCCTGATGGTAGAGTAAAAATACTTTTTCAAGGCTCACAAAAAGGCAAAATCATAGCCAACATAAGCTCTGATCCGCTTATAGCGCTAGTAGATACTATAGATATAGAAAGACCTTCTAATCAAAAAGTGGATGCACTTTTGAGCGTGTTAAGAGAAAAGGTAAAAAGCTTAAGCTTATTAAATCACTTTTTTCCTCCAGATCTCTTAAAAACTATAGATGAAAGTATAGAAGCTACTAGGGTTTGTGATCTTATTTCAAGTGCTTTAAGACTTAAAAAAGGTGTAGCTTACGACTTTTTTATAGAAGAAAATTTAGAAAATAGAGTACTTAAAATAATTGATTATTTAATAGAGGAGATAGAGGCTAATAAACTCCAAAAAGAGATAAAATCAAAAGTTCATTCTAAAATAGATAAAGTAAATAAAGAGTATTTCTTAAAAGAGCAGTTAAAAGAGATACAAAAAGAGCTTGGTAGTGATGTTGGGCGTGAAGAAGAGATAAGTGAGTATAAAAATAAATTAGAAGCCAAAAAACCGTATATGGGAGAAGATGCTTATAAAGAGATAAATAAGCAAATTCTAAAACTATCACGTATGCATCCTGATGGCTCAGAAGCTAGCATGACAGGAAGCTACTTGGATTGGGCTTTAGATGTGCCTTTTGGAAATTTCTCTAAAAAAAAGCTAGGTGTAAAAGATGTGGCTAATCAGCTTGATAGCGATCATTACGGACTGCAAAAGCCAAAAAAACGCATAGTCGAATATTTTGGGCTAAGAGAACTTTTGGAACTTAGAGGACTTGATTCTAAAACAAATAATGGAGTTATACTATGTTTTGCGGGACCTCCTGGAGTAGGTAAAACAAGTCTTGCAAACTCTATTTCAAAAGCTTTAAAAAGAGAGCTTGTGCGAATAGCCTTGGGCGGGCTTGAAGACGTAAATGAGTTAAGAGGTCATAGAAGAACTTATATAGGAGCTATGCCGGGGCGAATAGTGCAAGGATTGATAGAAGCTAAAACCATGAATCCAGTCGTTGTTTTAGATGAGATAGATAAGCTTGCAAGATCATATAAAGGAGATCCAACCGCTGTTTTATTAGAAGTTTTAGATCCCGAGCAGAACTCTAAATTTAGGGATTATTATCTGAATTTTAATGTAGATTTAAGTAAGGTTATATTTATAGCCACCGCAAATGATATAGGACTTATACCAGCTCCGCTTAGAGATAGGATGGAGTTTATATCGTTAAATAGCTACACTCCGCAAGAAAAGTTTCAGATAGCAAAAAAATATCTCATTCCTTCAGAGCTTAAAAAACATGGATTAAAACCATCTGAAATCAGTATAACAAAAGAAGCTTTAAGCTTGATAATAGAAGAATATACAAGAGAGAGCGGAGTAAGAAATTTAAGAAGAAAAATAGCCGATATCTTAAGAAAAGTCGCTCTTGAGATTTTGGAAAATAAGATACAAAAAGTATCCATAACTCCTAAAAATTTAAAAAACTTTTTGGATAAAAAAGTATTTGAGATAGATAGCGTAGACAGCACGGATCAAGTAGGTATAGTTAACGGGCTTGCGTGGACGAGTGTCGGTGGAGATGTACTAAAAATCGAAGTTGTACGCATAAAAGGCAAAGGATCTATGCAGATCACGGGACAGCTTGGAGATGTGATGAAAGAGTCTGCCCAGATATCTTTTAGCCTAATTAAGACTCTTATTGATACAAATAAGATAAAAGTTCCAAAATCTATGCTTGCAAAAGACGATAAAGGCAAAGAAATGGCGGTTTATAACTCATTTGATCTTCATATCCACGTTCCTGAGGGAGCCACTCCAAAAGACGGTCCTAGCGCAGGTATAACTATGAGTACTGCCATAGCGTCTATACTTAGCGATACTCCTATAAAAAGCGATGTTGCTATGACAGGAGAGATCACTTTGAGTGGAAAAGTTCTTCCTATAGGAGGATTAAAGGAGAAGCTCATAGCAGCTTATAAAGCTAAAATAAAAACTGCTTTGATTCCGCGTAAAAATTATGATCGCGATCTTGAGGAGATACCAAGCGAGGTCAAAGAAAATATGCAGATAATTCCTGTAGATACGATAGAAGATGTCCTAAAGTTATCGTTTTCAAAGTAAATTCATACTCAATTTTATTTTATTATTATTTTGATTTTATTAAATTTAAACGCCTTTAAAAGGCGTTTAATATTATATTATTATATTAATATATTTAATCTATATATAAGATAATATTAGATACTATCATATCCTAGACTTCGTTTATTTGCAGTTTAAAACTAAAATATAGTGCAAGTTCCTATATTTATTTTTAACAATAAAATTTAATTTAATAATAAAAATATCTATTTACTAATAGTTATAAATTCATAAAAGGATCAAAATGCGTTTTTCATCTGTCATTGCAAGCTCTTTGCTATGTGCTACTGTTTTAAATGCTAGTTCAGACACTCCTAGCAAAAATTCAGTCGTGGTGTTGGATAAAATCAGTGTTAGCTCGAAGATAGAAAAAAATATCTTAGATGAGCCTACAAAAGTAGAAATTGCAGGAAAAGAGACTATTTTGGAATCTCCGGATCTAGCAAAGTCGCTTTTAAACGTTAGCGGATTTTCTATGACTAGAAAAGGTGGCGGAGGAAGTGAAATTTTATATCGTTCTCAAGGCGCCGGAAGGCTTCCT
Source organism: Campylobacter fetus subsp. fetus (assembly GCF_900475935.1). Taxonomy (NCBI): domain Bacteria; kingdom Pseudomonadati; phylum Campylobacterota; class Epsilonproteobacteria; order Campylobacterales; family Campylobacteraceae; genus Campylobacter; species Campylobacter fetus. The sequence goes on along the minus strand of NZ_LS483431.1, from coordinate 1,049,266 downwards.
ATATTCATAGATAACTCTTTATTGCATGGAGGTTGCGGCGGTAGAATGGACACTGCCGTTACTTATATATCTCCTGAAAATTATAGATCAGTTAGGATCATTAAAGGACCTCAAGACGTAAGATTCGGAGCTCTTATAAGCGGCGCGGTGTTATTTGATAGAGATATGCTTCGTCTTAGCGAAACTACTTTTAATGGAAATTTAAATGCGCTTTATGGTAGTTTTGATAGAAGAGAAACAAGCGTAAATTTATTAGGCGGAAATGATCTAGGAAGCTTGCAAGCAACCGGCGGAATTTATAAAAGTGGTGATTATAAAGATGGCGATGGTAACAATGTTCATTCTAAATATTCAAAAAAGACAGGCGCTCTTATAGCTACATTTACTCCTTTAGATGATACTGCTTTAAGCTTTAGTGCTGATTTTGGAAGCGGAAAAGCCGCTTACGCAGATAGAGCTATGGATGGAGTAAAGTTTGACCGCACGTCTTTTGGTTTTGGATTGGAGCAGGGCTTTGGCGAGCATCAGCTAAATATGCAAGCTTTTTATCATGAGATAGATCACGTTATGGATAATTTTTCTCTACGACCAAATATCAACAAAGGAAATAGTTATAATTATAGCAACCCAAAAAGAGAGATAAAAGGTATCAGAGCCGAGGGAGTTTTAAATTTCGGTGATTTAACAGGATTTATAGGTGCTTCATATAGTACAGACGAACATAGCTCAAGAAACGGCATGGGGTCAAGCGGCGGAATAGTAACAAATTTAGTTAGTAGTATGCCTTATAGAAAAAATGCAGTAATAGACTATACTTCTGGATTTGCTCAAGGCGAATATATAGAAGGCGATTATGGAATATTTAGCGGCGTTAGGATAGATCACGTTAGCATAGATAAATATAACGCAGGGCAATTAGCCACTACAAAAGATCAAAATCCGGTATCTGCGTTTGTTAGGTATGAGCGTTATTTAAATGATTTGACTTTATATGCGGGTTTAGGACATGCTCAAAGAGTTGCTGATTTTTGGGAGTTTTCAAAAGTAGGCGGTATGGATTTAAATAAAGAAAAAAATAGCCAAATCGACTTAGGAAGCGTACTTAAAAATGATAATTCCGAGGTGAGTTTCAATCTTTTTGCTTCTAAAATAGATGATTATATAATGCTTCGATACGGTACTGCTACGAGCGCGTTTAATACCGATGTTATGATGCTTGGCGGAGAGCTTGATGCAGAGATATTGCTACAAGATCTATTTAAAATAGGCGGTGGCGCTTCATATACATACGGAAAAAATTTAAAAAATACAAACGGTTTAAGAGACGGCGATCCTCTACCTCAAATTTCACCGCTTGCATTTAAATTTTTAGTTGGACTTGAGCAAAAATCATGGTTTGCAAATGCACAATTTTATGCTAATGCAGCTCAACATCGCTATAAAGAAGGTTATGGAAATGCCATAGGAAAGGATTTAGGATATAGTGATGATTTTTGGACGGTTGGACTGTATGGCGGATATAAATATAAAAATTATCAATTCTTGGTTGCGGCTGAAAATTTAAATAACGCACTTTATAGTTACCATAACTCCAAAAACGGATCAGCAATTTCTACTTTAGATATCCCTGCTACTACTAGAGTTTATGAACCGGGACGAAGCTTTTGGATAAAATTTAAAGCACATTTTTAATCAATATAAATTTAATTAATACAAAATTCCATACTCTATATACCAAATATTTATCTAGAGTATGGAATTTATTTCTATTTAGACTTTTAAATTTCCTGTATTTAAGCTATAATAACCTTAATATATAGAGTTAATCAGCTATATAACAAAAATAATATTAAGAACTGTAATCAATAAAAATTATTTCTATTTAAAATTTATTATCATTTAATAGATATAATTCTCAAACAATAAAATTTATTATAAAGGAATAAATATGGCAAAGTTATTAAATACAGCTAGCGGCAATCCAATCGCTGATAATCAAAATAGTTTAACAGCGGGCGTAAGAGGTCCTGTTTTATTACAAGATTATCAATTACTTGAAAAACTTGCATTTCAAAACAGAGAGAGAATCCCTGAAAGAACAGTACATGCAAACGGTAGCGGAGCTTATGGAGAGTTAGAAATCACTGAAGATATCAGCAAATATACTAAAGCTTCACTTTTCCAAAAAGGTGAAAAAACAAAACTATTTTTAAGATTTTCAACAGTTGCAGGCGAAGCCGGTGCTGCTGATGCTGAGAGAGACGTTCGTGGTTTTGCTATCAAATTTTATACAAAAGAGGGTAACTGGGATTTAGTGGGTAATAATACTCCTACATTCTTTTTAAGAGACGGTTTTAAATTTCCAGATTTTATCCATACTCAAAAAAGAGATCCAAAAACTCATTTAAGATCAAATAGCGCAGCCTGGGATTTTTGGTCATTAAATCCTGAAACACTTCATCAAGTAACTATACTTATGAGCGATCGCGGAATTCCTGCAAGCTACCGCCATATGCATGGTTTTGGAAGCCATACTTATAGCCTTATAAATGCAAAAGGTGAAAGATTTTGGGTTAAATTCCACTTTAAAACAAGACAAGGAATTAAAAATCTTACAAACGCAGAAGCTGGTGCTATAGTGGCAAAAGACAGAGAGAGCCATCAAAGAGATCTATATAATAGTATCGATAAAGGTGATTTTCCAAAATGGGATTTCAAAATACAAATTATGACTGAAGAAGAAGCTAATAACTGTAAATTTAATCCATTTGATTTAACAAAAATTTGGCCTCATGCAGAGTATCCGCTAATCCCGGTTGGCGTAATGACTTTAAATAAAAATCCTGAAAATTATTTCAACGAAGTAGAGCAAGCCGCATTTAGCCCAAGTAACATAGTTCCTGGCATTAGCTACAGCCCAGATCGTATGCTTCAAGCTAGAATTTTCAGCTATCCAGATGCTCAAAGATATAGAATAGGCGTACATTATCAACAACTAGACGTGAATAAACCGATAGTAAACGTAAATAATTATTATGTAGGTGGATCTATGAATAACGGTAGCTATAAACAAGAGCCGCACGCTTATTATGAGCCAAATAGTTTTGGCGGTCCTGCTGAAAACAAAGATTATCTTGAGCCTGATCTTGCTATATCAAATGCAGCTCAAAGATTTGATCATAGAGTAGATACAGATTATTATAGTAATGCAGCAGCGTTATTTGCGATACTTCCGGCTGATGAAAAAGAGAGACTTTATTCAAATATCGCTGAGAGTATGGATGGAGTCGAGGATTTCATCATAGAAAGAGCGCTTGGTCACTTTGAAAAAATTAATCCGGCTTACGCAGCAGGAGTAAAAGCGGCACTTTCTTCTAAGAAAAGTTGTTAATACGACTAAATAAAATAATTAAATAATTCTTAAGCTGCTTATTTTTAAGCAGCTTTTCAAATTTAAAAGTCTTTTTTGGAAGTTTTTCAAATTTGAAAAAAAAGGAAATAATATGGAAAATATAAACTTAACGCCAGAAGAAGAAAAAAGATATGAAGAACTTTGCGGATATGCTTTTAATTTTGCTAGAAATAATGAATATAGCGAACTTGAAAAGATGATAAATTCAGGACTTAGTCCAAATTTAAAAAATCATAAAGGTGATAGTTTGATTATGCTAGCAGCTTATAATGGTTCATTGGAAACTACTAAAATGCTTATTCAAAAAGGCGCTAGAGTAGATGAAAGAAATGATAGAGGTCAAACTCCGCTTGCTGGAGTATGTTTCAAAGGAAATTTAGAAATAGTAAAACTTCTAGTTGAAAATGGTGCGGATATAGATGCAAATAACGGCATGGGACTTACTCCGTACAGTTTTGCAGTTATGTTTAATAGAGGCGAAATAGCCGAGTATTTACTTACTAAAAGTAGAAAAAGAACTATTTTGAAGATAATAAGTGCTAAAGTCTTAAAACTATTTTCAAAGAAAAAATCTGCAAATTTAAATCAAACTCCTAGTACTGCGATATAAAAAAAGGGTTTTATAACCCTTTTTTACTCTATTTTTATAATATTTTTAAATTTAATTGTATGGCTTTTAATTCTATCAAAATTTTTATATTCGTAATTTTTGGAATATATTTTGCTTATAATTTTCAACTAAAAAAGGAGTTAAAATGCAAGTAACTGATAGTATTATCACAAAATATGTCGGCTCAGCTTATAAAAGTATCAACAATGATGATAATAGTTTTGGAGATACTTTGACTAATCTAGTTAGTCAATCGTCTAGTAATGACAATCCTTCAAATAGCAATAAGATAGACACCGTTGAAAAATTCTTAGAAAATTTGAGTAAATACGGTTCTGCCGTAACTCTAATAAATATAAATCAACAAAAAATTGATGAGAAATTAGAGCAAAAAAGACAAGAACTTATGGCTAGTTTGGATGTTGAGAACTTAAGCGATGAAGACAAAGCTAAAGCTATAGCAAGTATAAATGAGACTCTTGAGGATTATAAAAAACAGCTTGAAAAAGAGATGAATGAAAAACGTATGGCAGAACAAACCGACAAGGATAAGCTTAAATCCATACTTTCAAATTTATAATATTTTTATATTGATATTTATTTAGTTTTAGGGTTTTTGCCCCAAAACTAAATTTACATAAACTAACAAGAAAATGAAGTTTTAAACTCAAACGGAGTAGGTCTTTGCTCATAAGGCCATACTTGAGTTTCAAATTTATAATGTTGATATGTTTCTATAAATAAATTGCTCATTGCGGGACTTAGATATTTATTATCACGGATAACTGCTTCAAGGCTGCCTCTTAAAGTGTGAGGAAGTTGCTCTATACCTCGATCTCTTATCTCATCAAGAGTTAGCTCAAACAAATCTTCATCCATAGGACCGACAGGTTCCACTTTATTTTTTATACCATCAAGCCCTGCTAGAAGCATAGCAGCAAACGCTAAATATGGGCAAGCCGTGCTATCTGGAAATCTAAACTCCGCTCTAACGCTTTTCTCTCCTGAACCATAAGGAATACGACAACTAGCGCTTCTGTTTTGGCAAGAATAAGTTAAAATGCTAGGAGCTTCAAAACCAGGAATTAATCTTTTATAACTATTTGTACTAGGGTTTGTAAATGCAGCCACGCTTCTTGCGTGTTTTAAAACACCACCTATATACCACCTTGCGATATCGCTAAGATTTGCATAATTTCCATCTTTATAAAATAAATTTTTACCGTCTTTCCAGATAGATTGATGTACGTGCATACCGCTTCCGTTATCTCCATAAAGCGGTTTTGGCATAAATGTAGCTGTTTTACCGTTTAGATGAGCTACCATTTTTACTACATATTTATAAATTTGAACATTATCCGCAGCCTCTACAAGTGTGCCGAATTTGACGCCTATTTCGCCTTGTCCTTGAGCAACTTCATGATGAACCACAAAAGTTTCAAGTCCTACTTGTTCAAGTACATTTACCATTTCAGCTCTTAGATCCACCATGCTATCGACTGGTTGAACTGGAAAATATCCACCTTTGGTGCGTGGTCTGTGACCCGTATTGTATCCATCTGTATACTCTTTACCATCATTCCACTCGCCTTCTTCCGTATCTACTTCATACATAGCGCAATTTGGTTTATCTATAATGCGAACATTGTCAAATACAAAAAACTCATTTTCAGGTCCAAAGTAAGCTACGTCTCCTACACCGCTATCTCTTAGATATTGCGATGCCTTTTTTGCTATACTTCTAGGACATTTTTCATATAATTCACCTTTGTATATGTCATAAACATCACATATTACTATAATAGTCGTATCTGCAGTAAAAGGATCTAAAAACGCAGTTTCTACATCTGGTTTTAGCATCATATCTGATTTATGAATCGGCTGCCAAGCGTCTATAGAACTACCATCAAACGGAAGTCCGTTGAATGAATCTTCATTAATCGCTTTTATATTATACGATACGTGATGCCAAGTACCTTTTAAGTCCGTGAAACGAAAATCCACAAATTTGACTTCATTTTCCTTGCAGAACTCAAAAAATTCTTTTACGTTATTTACAAATTTGCCCATATCGGCTCCTTTAAAAATTTAAATTTTAAGAATTATACCATAAAATTTTAATTTTAAGCTTAGTTTTATATTAAAAATATAGTCTTTTTTAAATTTTAATCATTTTCCTATTTCTATTTATAAAAATCGCAGCTTCATTAAATCCAAATTCTTTCGCTTTTTGCATAGTTTTTTCCATATTTGCTCCGACATGATCGACTGCGTGAGCGTCGCTTGAAAAAGTTATAGGTATGTTAAACTCAGCTAGCATTTCTAAAATTTCATCACTAGGATATAACTCACTGACTGGTTTTCTATATCCTGCACTGTTTAATTCAACTACCAAATTTGCTTTTTTTATCTCTTTTATGGCATTTTTTGCTATGATTTTTATCTCTTTTGTTGGTTTGAAATTAAATACTTTTATAAGATCTATATGACCGACTATATCAAATTTTCCGCATTTAGCTAAATTTTCTATAGCATTAAAGTATTGTTCCCAAATTTGGTTTATATCTTTGTTTTTGTACTCGCCTATGAACTCTGGATTATCAAATCCCCATCCGCCGATAAAATGTACCGAACCGATGAAGTAATCACACTTTGCATTTAAAACTCGTTCATCCATATAGCCATCTAAAAAATCAACTTCATAACCAAATAAAATTTCCATTTTGTTATCAAATTTGGCTTTGACTTCATCTATTATTTGTCTATAAAGTTGCATTTGCTCAAATTTCATTCTGTATTTTTCATCAAATTTCATTGGATTGTGGTCACTAAATCCGTAGTATTTACACCCCATTGAGTAAGCTTTTTGTGCGTATTGTATAGGTGAGCCTGAAGCGTGATTACAAAGCGGTGTATGGTTATGTAGGTCTATTATCATTTTCTTTCCCCTAAGTTATTAATATATTTTTATTGTTCATAAAACCTTTATTAAATATATTTATTATTTAGCTGTATATTTAATACATTTTATAAGTAACAAATATATAAATCGAAAAAATCATTCAAATCAGCTAAAACTTTAAAATTAACTACATATAAAAATATATATAGCTAATTTTATTTTAAATTTTAAATTATACCGATAAATTAAATATCATAAAAATACTAAAATTACATGATCAAGACAAAAGTTATATAAAATATCGAATTAAAAGTTTAACTAAAATTATGTTGGAAAACACTTAATTTCATACGAATTGATTTAAATTTTGATATTAAAAAAAGACAATGATTTTACAGAAATGTGTTAAACTGCAATAAATTAAGATAGAATTAATTAAAATAATAGAATGGTGCGCCCTAGAGAATTCGAATCTCTGACCTTTTGAACCGCAATCAAATGCTCTATCCAGCTGAGCTAAGAGCGCACTAAATAAGAAGTCGCAATTATACAGAACTTTTCCTTAAAAGAAACAAAATATTTTTATAGAATATACTATAAATTTAATATTATACATTAGAATATGCTGATTAATTATTATAAAAATTTGTTAAAATATTTTGATTTAAAGCGACAGATATTTATCAAATCTTGACTTATTTATAATAAATTAATAGATAAATTTATTGTTTTAATAAATTTAAAAAAGCAGTATAAATAATCCAAATATATCATGAAGTATTATAAATATTAGAGTTACACAATCGATATTTTTTAAATTATTAAAAGATTTATAATACATTTTTTTATGTTTTAGAGGCTATTTTTTACAGCTATTTTTGTATTATATTATAAGTATTTTATATATTTTATAAAGTATATTTTTATAAAAATAGGAGTTGAAATTTAAAAAAATGTTGCTTGTAAAGCAATTTTTAGAAATTTTAAGCTACAATATGGGAATTAAGTTTTAGGAGTTTTTGATGACGCAAGAAGAGTTAGATGCTTTGATGGCTGATGGTCTTGATGGTGATGAACAAACGTCTGAGGTAAATGATGATATTTTAGATGAATCTTCTCAGAGTAGTAGTAATTCAAATTTAGAAACAGAGCAAGAGACAAGTAAATGTAAAGATAAAGATGAAGACAGTAGTTATAGAGTATCATCTACTAGTGCGTGGCCACCGCCTCCTCCTACGGATGATCACAAAATGGTTCGTCAATTAGATGATGTAACAAAAGACTCTGAAGAAAAAGCTACAGAGATGTTTGATAAGCTAGAAACTATAAATAATTTTTTTATGGACGCTGAAAATGTTTGTAATGAAGCAAAAGATTTAGCTACTAAAAATATAGAAGTATTTGAAAAACTTCTTGATAAATTTCCAAACGTCGCAACATTTGCCCAAATGCTCGAGTCAAATAAAGACTTAGAAGGCAAATTTGAAGATATCGTAGGCAATTTGCAAATGGGTCAAGATGAAGTGATGATGACTATGGATATGATGCAGTATCAAGATATTCATAGACAAAAAATAGAACGCGTTATAAACGTTATGAGAGCACTTAGTAAGTATATGAATAGCCTATTTGAGGGCAAAGTCGATGATGAGAAACGAGTTAGCTCTGCTGTGCATATAGAAGGCGATACAACTACTGAAAATATCGTAAGCAATGAAGATATAGAAGCTTTAATTGAAAATTTAGGCAAAAAGTGAAAAAACCCGAGCTTCTGAGTCCTGCTGGAAATTTAACAAAATTAAAAATAGCATTAAATTACGGTGCAGACGCTGTATATGCTAGTGTAGGCAGCTTTTCTTTACGCCAAAGAAGTGCAAAAGAATTTAATTTAGAAAGCTTTGAAGAGGGCGTGAGACTAGCTCATAAGCATAATGCTAAATTTTACGCTACTATAAATGGATTTCCTTTTAACGGTCAAATAGAACCTTTAAAAAGACATATAAAAACGGTGTCTAGTTTTGGTGTAGATGCATTTATCATAGCAACTCCGGGAGTTATGAGTTTAGCTAAAGAGATAGCTCCTGATATCGAAGTTCATTTATCAACTCAAGCAAATGTTATGAACTATCTTGATGCTTCTATCTATCATCAGATGGGCGCTAGTCGTATAGTAGCCGCGCGTGAAATGAGCTTAAAAGACGCAGTTTTAATAAAAGAAAAAATTCCTAGTCTTGAAATAGAAATTTTTTGTCACGGCTCTATGTGTTTTGCATACTCTGGACGTTGTTTGATATCTGCTGTGCAAAGCGGACGTTTTAGTAACCGCGGAAGTTGTGCGAATGACTGTAGGTTCAAGTATGAATTGTATGCTAAAAGTGAAGATAACGGAGCTTTATTTAGATTGGAAGAAGACGAGAGTGGAACTCATATAATGAACTCAAAAGATCTAAATTTAGCCGTTCATATAGAAAAGATTATAAAAACCGGAGCGATCGATAGCTTAAAGATAGAAGGTCGCACAAAAAGTGAGTATTACGCTGCTTGTACGACAAGAGCTTACAGAATGGCTATCGATGATGCGATAAACGGTAAATTCGAACCATCTGTATATGAAGCCGAGCTCAATACATTAAAAAATCGCGGATTTAGCGATGGATATTTGATACATAAACCTTATGAGAGATCAAATACTCAAAATCATATTTCTAGCATAGAAGAGGGCACTCATCAAGTTCATGCTATAAGTGAAGACGGCGAGTATTTTAAAACCAAATTTAAAATATCACCAAATGAAGCTTATGAGATAATGGCACCGATTGGGTCAGATATAAATTTAGGTCAAAATGAGCTTGGAATGGTTTATGAAAATGGTGGTAAGTATTTTGTGGAATTTACAAAACTCATTAGTAAAAAGGGTAAAGAATTTGACGAGATCCATAGCGGTAATGAAAATGAGATAAAACTTCCGTTTAAGCTACCTGAGTTTAGTTTTTTGCGAAAAGAGATCTAAAAAAATTCGTTAAGTTAAAGCGTTAAAATTTGATTTATAATGAAGTTTTGATTAAATTTGATAACTAATTTATATAAATTTTTATAAGTTTGAAAATAGCTTAACTCGGCTGTAAAATAGAAAATAAAAAGGAGTTTTGGAATGAAATTTGTTAGTATTATTATGGGAAGTAAAAGTGACTATGAAATAGTAAATGAAGCTGCTAAAATTTTAGAGAGTTTCGGTGTTAAATTTGAAATGATTATCAGTTCGGCTCATAGAAGTCCTAAGCGTACGCATGATTATGTTATAGATGCAGATAAAAGGGGCGCGACGGTATTCATCTGCGCTGCTGGTATGGCAGCTCATTTAGCAGGTGCAGTAGCTGCAAATACAGCCAAACCAGTTATCGGAGTACCTATGGGTGGTTCAGCCGTAAATGGTATAGACGCTCTTTATTCTACTGTTCAGATGCCAGCTGGTATGCCGGTTGCGACTCTTGCTATAGGCAAAGCAGGAGCAAAAAATGCAGCTTACTTGGCTATGCAAATTCTAGCACTAAATGATGAAAGCTTAAGTCAAAAATTATTAGACGATAGAACAAAACAAGCTTTAATGCTTGAAGAGGATTCTAAAAAAATAGAAGTTTTACTAGGATAAAAAGGAGCAAAATGAAAACCTATCTTGAAATCGACGAGTTCTGCAAACTAGTTCATCTAAACCGTGATGTTGTGGATGAAATGATCGAAAGAGGAGTTCTAAAAACAAAAACCGAAAACGATACTATCTATATAGAAGCGAATGAAGGCACTATGAGCGTTGTCCCAACTAGCTTAAATGAGATGAATATTACTTCAAATCCAACTCTTCCTGGGGAAAGTTTTGTAGAAAAAACTATAGGTACGATTTTAAATTTGCATGAAAAAGTTTTGGACGCCAAAGATGAGACTTTAGAAGCTTTGCGTAATGAAAATAAATTTCTAAAAGAAGCGCTTTATTCTATGCAAGATTTATATGATGAAGATAGAAAAACCGTTGAAACTCTTACTAATCAGCTTAAAATTTCTCAAGATGAAGTTGAATTTCTCAAAAGGAAATATAAACTTATGTGGAACAAAGCTGTAGAAAATTTTAAATCTTAAGTTATTTAAATTTAAGCTACTAAAGTGATAAAATTAAAGGAATTATATGACATTTAGCGAGATAATACTTACTCTTCAAACGTATTGGCATGAGCAAGGCTGCATTATAGTCCAGCCTTACGATATGCCTGCTGGCGCAGGAACTTACCATCAAGCAACATTTTTAAGAAGTCTTGGCGATAAACCGTGGAACGTAGCTTACGTAGCACCTAGCCGCCGCCCGACTGATGGTAGATATGGTGAAAATCCAAATCGTCTTGGGAGCTATTATCAGTTTCAAGTGATAATGAAACCAAGTCCAAAAAATATACAAGAACTCTATCTAAAAAGCTTGGAGCGTTTAGGTCTTGATATAAATAAACACGATATACGTTTCGTAGAAGACAACTGGGAAAGCCCAACTCTTGGAGCTTGGGGTCTTGGTTGGGAAGTTTGGTTAGACGGTATGGAAGTGACGCAATTTACGTATTTTCAGCAAGTAGGCGGAATTCCTTGCGAGTTAGTTAGTGCTGAAGTAACTTATGGAATTGAGCGTTTAGCTATGTATTTACAAGATAAAAATAACGTATATGATATAGTTTGGGATGAAAGAGACGGTAAAATCGTCACTTACGGTGATGTTCATAAACAAAGTGAATATGAGTTTAGCAAATACAACTTTGAGATCGCCGATACTGCTATACTTTTTAAACATTTTGAAGATTATGGTAAAGAGTGTAAAGCGATACTAGAACACGGCTTAGCCCTACCTGCTTATGACTATTGCATGCTCGCGGCTCATACATTTAACGTGCTTGATGCAAGAGGAGCTATAAGTGTTACGCAGCGTCAAGATTTTATACTAAAAATTAGAGAGTTAGCAAAGGGCTGTGCTTTAGCTTATAAAGAGAGCTTGCAAAAGTGAAAATATCCGAGATTTACGCTATTTTAGATAGTATCGCTCCATTTGAAAATCAAGAAAATTGGGATAATTCGGGACTTATTATAGGAAGTATGAACAGTGAGTTTGATCAAGTTGTTTTAAGCCTTGATTTAGATACGAATATAGTAAATAATGCTAAAGAAAAAACTCTTTTTATAACTCATCATCCGCTTATTTTTAAGGGTTTAAAGAGGCTTGAATTATCTAAATTTCCATCAAATTTAATAAATATAATGCTTAAAAAAGATATAAGTCTTATATCTATGCATACAAATTTTGATTTGCATGTGTTAAATAAGTATGTTTTGAGCGAAGTTTTAGGATATAGGGATTTTATAGAGGACGGTTTTATACTAAAATTTGACGTAAATAAAAGTTTTGAAGAGTTTGCAAATGAGATAAAAACGAAACTTAAAATATCAAATTTAAGAGTTGTAAAATCAAATGAATTTATAAAAACAGCTGCATTTTGTACGGGAAGCGGAGCAGATCTAATAGGTGATTTTGAAGCCGACTGTTTTTTAAGCGGAGATTTTAAATACCATACGGCTTTAGAATGTTATGAAAATTCTCTTAGTCTTATAGATATCGGACATTTTGAAAGTGAGCGGTATTTTGGGGATTCATTGGCTGCTTACTTGCAAAAAAACGGAGTTTTTGCTACAATCACAAATTCAATCAATCCATTTGAATATCGTTAATCAAAAAAAGGACATATATGAACAAATACCTAGAACAGCTAGTTAATCTATCTCAAATTGACCAAAAAATAGATAGCTATGCGCCGCGTATCGAGAATATTAATAAAAACTTAAACGTTAAAAAAGAGGAAATCTTATCTATAGATGAGAAGGTAGAAACTATACAAACAGAAATAGAAGAGTTAAAAAGTCAAATTTCAAATACAAACTCTCATATAGTTGAGTTTGGTGCGAAAATAAAAGATATCGGTAAAAAAAGCGGATCTGTAAAAACTGAAAAAGAGATAAAGGCTCTGAATTTAGAAGAAGATTTAGCAAAAGATCAACTAGAAGCGGCAAACAAAGAGATAACTAGATTGGAAAGGATTATAGAGTCAAAACTTAATTATGAAAATGAGCTTAAGCAAAAAAAAATAGAGATATCTAAAACTCTTAGCGAACTTGAAAATGAAGTTTCTGAAGAGCTTTCAAATATAGAAAAAGATAGAAATGAAGTATATACTCAAAAAGAGGATCTTTTAGCTAAGATGAATCAAAAAGTTTTGACTTTTTATGAAAAAATTCGTAAATGGGCTAAAAATACAGCCGTAGTTCCTGTAAGAAAACAGGCATGTTATGGTTGCTTTATGAAAATAAACGATAAAACTTATGCAAACGTTATAAAAAGCGAAGATATAATTACTTGTCCGCACTGCGGTCGTATTTTATACAAAGAAGAAAATGGCGAGTGATCTATACATTTTTAAGCTTTGTCATTTTGATTTTAGCATCGCCTTTTCTGGCTTTGCTAAGCTTTAAGTCTAAATTTAAAAATAGTATTCCTGCTAGATTTTTTTTAAAAAACAGTAAAAAACTTCCGGTTTCAAATTTCCATTTCCATGCATGCAGCCTAGGTGAAGTTGCTAGTATAGAGCCGTTTTTTAATTCTTGCGAGAGTTCGCGTATATCTGTTGTCACGCAAACAGGATTTGATAGGGCTAAAAAGTTTACTAATGATCTATGTTTTTTACCATTTGAATGTTTTTTGCCGTTTTGGTGGTCTCATTGTAAAGTGCTTGTGGTTTTTGAGGCTGAGCTCTGGCTAAATTTATTTAAAATAGCAAAACAAAATGGTAGCAAAACCATACTTTTAAATGCTAGGATTAGCGATAAATCTTATAAATCTTATTTGAGATTTAAATTTTATTATCAATGGATTTTTACCTATGTGGATTTGGTATTGGCTCAAAGCGATACTGATAAAATTCGCCTTGAGAGTCTTGGCGCAAAGAACGTAAAAGTGATAGGAAATATAAAGTCTGCAAACTTACTAAAACCAACTAAAATATATCAAAAACCTCAAAAAAGAGTTATTACTATAGCTAGTAGTCATGAAAACGAGGAGAAGCAGATACTCTCTTTATTGAATTTAAAAGATAACGATATGCTTTTTATAGCTCCTCGTCATCCTGAGAGATTTCAAAAAGTAGGTATTTTAGTGAGTGAATTTGCCAGCAAAAACAATTTGAGTTATGAAAAATTTAGCCAAAACTTAGGCTTTAAAAGCGATGTTGTGCTTATCGATACTTTAGGAGAACTTGTAAATATCTATAATATCAGTGATATAGTAGTTCTTTGTGGTAGTTTTGAAAAAGGTATCGGCGGACATAATCCTATAGAAGCGGCTCAGTTTAATTGTTCTATAATAAGCGGTGAGTTTGTTTATAATCAAAAGCCGCTATTTGAAGCGGTAGATGGCGTGGTGATGAGCGATTATAAGAGTTTAAATACGGCTCTAAACTCAAATTTAAAAAAATGTAGTATAAAAAATAGATGCGATTTTAACACAGTATTACAAGAGATAAAAAGCTACTTATAAGAGGTAAAAATGAAACAAGAAAAAGCATATAAACTTCTTGCTTTGCAAGAAGGTATTTCAAACAATGAAGCAAAAGAGTTGATAGATTCAGGTCTTGTGAGTGCAGGCGGCAAAAGACTCGTGCTCGCAAGAGGACTTTTAAACGAAAACACCTCTTTTAAAGTCACAAAACTCGCAAAGCCGGTTATGATTTATGAAGACGACAATATCGTAGCTGTAAATAAACCGCCTTTTATAACGAGTGAAAAAGTAGCAGAAATATTTAAATTTCCGCTTTTAAATAGACTCGATAAAGAGACTAGCGGCGTGATTTTGTTATATAAAAATGAAGAGTTTCAAAAAGCAGCTATAAAAGAATTTGCCAATAACAAAGTAAAAAAAACATATCTTGCTATAGTTAGAGGAATAGTAGTAGATGAATTTAGCGTAGAACTTCCTATAAGTACAGTAAAAACAAAGTCTGGAGCATTTTCTAAAATAGATTTAAGTCGTGGAAAAACAGCTATAACTCATGTAAGTCCTCTTATGGTAGAGGGTAAAAAATCACTCATAAAAGTCGGTATAGAGACCGGAAGAACTCACCAGATAAGATGTCATTTAGCTTACTCCGGTTACGGCGTGATAGGTGATGAAAAATATGCTAAAAATAGCTCAAAAAGAGTATATTTGCATAGTTTTGAAACTGCTCTTTTAGGTTATAAATTTAAAGCTTTGCCCGATAGAAGTTTTTGTGATTTTGGATTTGAAATTTCTAATGGAATTTTAAACTCATAGTTTTTAAAATAAATTTATAAAAAGATACTCCAAATAATTTCGGAGTATCTTAAATTTTTAGAATTTCTTTTTATTTACGTCCGCTAATATATTATCGGCTATGGTATTTACGTTTTGTGTAATATCGTTAGTAGTATTTGCAATTCCGACATTTGTTTGAGTTACGCTTTCTAACTGAGCTATAGATTCATTGATTTGTCCAAGACCTATAGTTTGCTCTTTTATAGATTCACTCATATCATTTACACTTTGTACTAAGATATTTACATTGACTTCAATTTCGCCTAAAGAGTTATTTGTTCTCTCAGCTAGTTTTCTAACTTCATCCGCAACAACCGCAAATCCACGTCCGTGTTCTCCTGCACGCGCCGCCTCTATAGCTGCGTTTAGCGCAAGAAGATTTGTTTGATCTGCGATATCTTTTATCACGCCCACGATATTTTTGATATCTTCGGCTTGTTTTGTAGTTTCAACAGTTCTATCGCTGATACTTTGCATAGAGCAGCTTATTTGTTCTACCGCGGCTGCGGATTGCTCAAGAGAATGTGCTTGTGTGCGCGATCCGTCTGTTAATTTTTGCATAGATTCTCTAAGCTCTTTGCTTTGCTCGGCTAGATCTTTGGCAAAACTTAAACTAGATCTTAGCATTTCTTTTATCTCATCTCCTAAGACATTAGTGGTTACTTCTACTTCTCCTTTTGCGTTTGCAATATTTGTTGTAAAATCAAGAGATTTATAAGAGTTAAATACGCGATTTATCTCATTCATATTGCTTCCTACTTTATTTTGAAGCACTAACAACATTTTGTTTAATACGTTTTTGAGTTCGATTAACTGCGGATTTGCAGGATCTTTTACTATCCTTGCGGTAAGATTTCCACCTTCTATTTCTTTTGCTGTTTCTACTGATTGTTGTACTGCTTCTTGATCTTTTATTAAACTATCTCTTGTTTTTGCTATATTTGCATTGATCATATTTCCCATAGCTCCTAGCTCATCGTTTGCATGGATTTTGATCATTTGTACTTCTTTACTTTCATGATTTATAAATTTAAAGAACGAGTCTAAAGCATTTAATAAAATTGGAAGCCTCATAGCAAGATTTGCTTTGATATAAAAGTAGATAAACGCTAAAGATACAACTAAAAATATCAATGACGCGACAAATATAGTTTTTTGTAGACTGTATAAAGGAGCAAATACAGAATCTATCGGCGCTGTGGTTATAATTGCCCAGTTGCTAGAGTCTCTTGCTGTAGTAAACGGAGCGACCACGGCGTAACTACTTACTCCTGTTGAAGTTGTATAATTTGAGAATATCTTAAATTCATTTTTAGCAACTGCATCTGTCAATGCTTTAGCATGAGGATTGATATCTTGAATCTTTTTTAATAGTATATTAGAGTTATCATGCACTGCTATTGTACCATCTTTTGCTATAATGGCTTTTGTATAACCGCTAAATGAATCTAATTTATTATCTAAAAGAAAATTTGAAATCTCTTTAAAATTAAGTGAAAATGCTATCACTCCGATCGGTTTTTTACTATCATTATTAAAAATAGGTAAAGCTACGTTAATTCCTATAAAACTATTTGATCCAAAAGATATTTTTTCGACATTTCCTACAAAAACTCTATTGCCATTAGGGTTTCCTTCAATTAAGGCTTTTTTTAAGATTGAGTCGTTGATCGCAGTATCTGAGGCTTGCATCGATTCTATGCCGCCTTTTTTGCTTGTATCTTCATCGCGGAATAATATTAGAAATTTTCCGCTTTCTGTAGTATATTTATTAATACCTTTAAACTGCTCTGGAGGATTTGTGAGATATAACATCGCATAATTCGCATAAAGACTACTGTCAAATACGTTTGATAGTATGCTCTCTATGTTTTCAAGTTTTATCTCATTCATAGGAACTCTATGAAAAAAGTCATCTATTACGGCGTGAGCACTTTGAGTAGTGGCTATGATTTCATTCATCATTCCTTCTATAGTAGCTGCGTATTTGAAAGCATCGTTTGTGATGATATATTCAGCATTTTTTGTCATATTACTGCTAGTTTGCCTAGCGACAATATAGCTTAAAATCGCAATTCCTATAGTGATGATAATACCGACTATAAGAACTAATTTGGTTCCGAGTTTTAGGTTTTTCAACGCACCCCCCCCCATCATTTTTCTCTCCTTATGATTTAATGATATTAAATTTAACATAGCATAATACCAGATATTAAATTTAGCCAAAATCATATTATAGTACGATAAATATATTATTAATAATAAATAAAAATATAATAACTCATTATGGTATATTAATAAAACAAAATACTTACAAAAACCATCTCCAATAAAGCATAGAAAGTATAATTATAAATGTAACTCCAACTAAACTAAGCAAAATCCCAAAGCGAAACATGTCCCAAATTTTAATCTCTCCTTTACTAAAAACGATAGCATTTGGTGGAGTCGATATAGGAAACATAAAAGAAAAACCAACGCAAATAGTCGCTACAAGCATAACTAAACTTTGCATTTGAGGATCTAGAAATCCTTTTGTAGAGGCAAATATAATAGAAAGCAAAATTGCTATTAATGCAGTTGAGCTTATGAACATAGTTAAAAATAGCACAACCATACAGACGCAAAGCAGAAAAACCAATATAGGAAGAGTGCCAAAAAATTCAAAAATAACTTTAAACGAATTTCCGAGTTGCATTTCAGATATCGCCATTGCTATGCAAAATCCAGCTCCGAATAAAAAATTTATTTCATAAGGAATAGACTTTGAATCCTCCCATTTTAAAAATCCTATTTTTGGTATAAACATTAAGAGTCCAAACGCCAGTAAAATCACATTTTCATTCAATCCAAGTCCGGGATAAATAGGTTTTATAGGCGAATTTAAAAGTAAAATTATAAGTAGAGCGGCTATCATTACGATAAGTCTTTTGTGTTCTAAATTTATGCTTATATCTTTAAAAATATCATTTTGTAAAGTATGATTTCCTATATTATAAGATAAAATTTTTACCATAGCATATAACATACATAGCGTTAGTGGTAGCATCATAGCTATCCAAGTTACAAATCCTATACTTTCAAATAGAGCCGTTTCTAGAAATCCTATAAAAATTAGGTTCGGAGGCGTTCCGATAGGAGTAGTAATTCCGCTTATACTTGCACCAAAAGCTACTGATAGCAAAAAACGAGTTTTTAAAATCGGATCATTAGATATAGACATTGCCACTGGTATAAGAAGTAATGCTACCGTGGAGTTTGAAAGCGCACTTCCAAGCATCACGCTAATAAGTCCTAATGCTGTTATAACTCCTTTTGGAGTTGATGGAAAATAACTTAAAACTTTTTTAGCTATGATTCGATGCAGGCCTATTTTTTCAACAGCAGTTGCCAACATAAAACCGCCTAAAAATAAGAATATTATAGGATTTGCATAGTTTCCAGTTGTGCTTTTTACATCTAAAATTCCAAAAGCAGGAAAAAGTATGATAGGTAGCAATGATACGATGCCTAAAGGTAAAGCTTGATTTGTCCATAATATGATAAGCAAGGTCAAAATACCTACAAAAGCTCCTATCTGTAAAGAAGCTTCAAAGTACGCTATACTAAGAATTGCTACTAGTAGAGCAGGGAGTATAGCGGCTATCAAGCCTAATGAAATTTGTTTTTGTGTTTTTGATTTTATTGTCATATAAATTTTACTTTTTAATTTCATAAGTTTACCTCGTATTTACATTAAATATATTTTATAATATTTTATTTGCATTATTTTTCAAAATTTATAAATATTTATGTGTAATAAAATTATCTTTTTATTAATATATTTTATTATATTTTTTCTTTATGTATAATAAATTTTTACCATAAAAATATTATAATTATATATTTATAGTATTATTTTATAGTATTATTTTAAATTTTATTAAATTTTTGTATATAGATACTTACTAAACAAAAATAGATTTACATCAAAAAAGCATTTAAACAATTTCAAAGTAAATAAAAGCTATAATTAGCACCTTTTAATAAAATTTATAAAGGTAAATTGTGTTTGAACTTATAGGTGAATCATTAAAATCAGCTGTTAATAAACTTAAATTTGTCGATGATGAAAAGGCGCTTAAAAATGCGCTTGATACCCTAAAAAAAGCACTTTTAAAAGCAGATGTTCATCACAAAGTTACTAAAGAATTAGTGAATTTAGTAGAATCCGACCTTAAAAAGACTTCAATTGGTCAAAAACAATTTTTAGATAGCATTAAATCAAATTTAACAAGTATTTTAACTGCTCCAAACGACGGAAATAAAGGTAGCGGCTTTGTTTATGCGAGTAATCCTCCAACCGTAGTTTTGATGGCCGGACTTCAAGGTGGCGGAAAGACGACTACGACCGTAAAACTAGCTAATTATCTAAAAGTTCGTAAGAAAAAAGTTTTAATCGCAGCTTGCGACTTGCAGCGTTTAGCCGCAGTTGAGCAATTGCGTCAGCTTTGCACCGCAAATGAGCTTGAGCTATTTTATATGGAAAATGAAAACGATCCTATAAAAGTAGCTAAAAATGCCTTACAAAAAGCAAAAAACGAGTTGTATGACGTTCTTTTAGTCGATACCGCAGGTCGTCTTGCTATAGATGAAACTCTTATGAGTCAGATAAAAGATATTAAATCAACTATAAATCCGCATGAGATATTTTACGTAGCTGATGCTATGAGCGGACAAGACGGCGTAAAAACTGCTGCTAGCTTTAATGAGGCGCTTGGCATAACAGGCGTGATTTTAAGTAAATTTGACGCTGATACAAAAGGCGGCGTTGCTATTGGCATAGCAAAACAGATAAATATTCCGCTTAGATTTGTCGGTGTAGGTGAAAAACCGGCGGATCTAGAGAGCTTTATACCAGATAGAATCGTCGGTCGTATAATGGGCGAGGGCGATTTGGCAACGCTTGCTGAAAAAACAAGCACGATAATAGATGAAAAAGAAGCAAAAAGATTAAACAAAAAAATCAAAAAGGGTGAGTTTAATTTTAATGACTTTTTAGCTCAGCTTGAGAGTGTTAAAAAACTTGGAAGTATGAAAAGCCTTATAGGGATGATACCGGGTCTTGGAAATATGGCAAATCAGATAAAAGATATAGATCTTGATAATAGCAAAGAGATAAAACATATAAAAGCTATGATAGATTCTATGACTCCAAAAGAGCGTGAAAATCCGGATCTTTTAAATAATGCTAGAAAGCGTAGAATTGCAGCTGGAGCAGGAATAGGTCAGATAGAAGTAAATAAATTTTTAAAACAGTTTAGCAATGCAGCAAAACTTGCTAAAAGATTTTCAAATAAAGACAGCATGAAAGGATTTGCTTCTATGATGGCAAATTCAAATCGCCCTAGATAAATTTAGGGCTTACTTATGGCTAAAATTTAGCTATAATTAAGCCTTAAAAAAAATAATGAGGAGAAAAATAATGGCAACAGTAGTTAGACTAACAAGAATGGGACGTAATAAAAGACCATTTTATCGTATAGTTGTTACAGATAGTAGAAAAAGACGTGATAGCGGTTGGATAGAGAGCATAGGATACTATAATCCAATGGTAGAACCAGAGGTTGTTAAAGTTGATGCTGATAGGCTTGCGTATTGGAAAAGTGTTGGTGCAAAACTTAGCGACAGAGTTGCTCGAATAACAAAATAATCACAATGGTAGAAGAATTTTTAAAAGAGTACGCAAAACTCATAGCCGATTGTCCTGAGCTGATAAAAACCGAAAAAATACATCTTGGTGAAAATTTCGATGAGATAATTATATATGCGAGTAAATCCGATACGGGTAGACTTATAGGCAAAGACGGAAAAATGATAAATGCTATTAAAACAGTGATTATAGGCTGCAAAGCAAAAGATCCAACATCATATAGAATTACGGTAAAAGCTATTGAAGAGTGATTTTGTAGAGGTTTGCATACTTGGAAAGACTGTTGGTTTAAAAGGGGCTTTAAAGCTCCATGACCGCAGTGATTTTCCTAATCAATTTAAAAAGGGTGCTAAATTCTATGATATAAATAGTAAAGAATTTGTCATAAAAAGTTATGATAGAAATAACAATCTGGTAATTTTTGAAAATTATGATAGCATAGATCTTGCTAAAACGCTTGTGAATTATATCTTATACAGAAGTATTAATGATACTATAAGAGATTGTAAGCTCGCAAAAGATGAATTTTTCTATTTTGATATCATAGGTTGTAATGTTTTTGAAGATAAAATTTTGCTCGGAGAGGTAATAGATATATTAGAAGTTGGAGCTGGATTTTTATTCAGTATAAAAACAGAGGGCGATCTCGTAAAAGCCGGTTTAAATTCCAATTTTTATATACCTTACAATGATAATTTTACTCAAAATATAGATATAAAATCTAAAAAAATTCAGGTTAAAAATTCGTTAGATATATTAAAAAATTCATAAATTATGCAGTTTAACTTTATAACTATATTCCCAAATTTAATTAAACCGTACTTTGATGACTCCATACTTTCAAGGGCGATCAAGAGTAGTATTATAAAGTTAAACTTCATAAATCCAAGAGATTTTAGCGCAGATAAGCATTTAAAAGTAGATGATTATATGATAGCTGGAGGTGCAGGGCTTCTTATGAAAGCTCAGCCCGTATTTGATGCTATTGACTCATTGGATAGTACTCACATTATCTATCTTACTCCAGCAGGTAAAAAATTTACTCAAAATGACGCAAAAAGACTATCTAAATTTGAAAATATTACTTTTATTTGCGGAAGATACGAGGGTATTGATGAGAGAATTATAGAAGAAAAAGTTAATGAGGTATTTTGTATAGGTGATTTTATAATGACCGGCGGGGAGCTTGGAGCACTTTGTATGTGCGATGCTATCACAAGAAATCTTAATGGAGTTTTAGGCAATCCGAATTCGCTTGACATCGAGAGTTTTGAGTATGGAATGCTAGAATCTCCGAGTTTTACTAAGCCAAACGTATATAATGGTTTGAGCGTTATTTCAGCTTTTTTAAAGGGTAATCATGGTAGAATCAACGCTTTGAAAAACAATATGGCGTTGTGTAAAACTAGGTTCTTCCGCCCTGATTTATATCAAAAACTCAGATCGCCAAAAAAACAGAAGGAAAAAAGATGAGAAACAAATACATAGAAGCATTTGAAAATGCTCAAATTGAAAACAAGTCTGTGCCTGATTTTCGTGCTGGCGATACTTTAAGAATTGCTATTCGTATCAAAGAAGGCGATAAAACTAGAGTTCAGAATTTTGAAGGTATCTGTATAGCTAGACGCGGTAGCGGTTCTGGGGAGACTTTTATCATCAGAAAAATAGGTGCAAATAGTGTTGGAGTTGAGAGAATTTTCCCTATTTATAGCGAAAGTTTAGAGAGTATTACGGTTCTTAGAAGAGGACGTATAAGAAGATCTAAGCTATTTTATCTAAGAGATAGACGCGGTAAAGCTGCAAGAATTAAAGAACTTAAAAAATAATTATAACTTTTATAATATCACGTCAAAAAAGGCGTGATACTCTTAATCTATATCAATCAATTTTATCTTAAAATTTACTATAATATTTTAAAATTTAAAGGAATATTATGGAAAAAATAGTATTTAATACAACATCTTTTGATGGCGTAAAAGCAATAAAACTAGTCGAAACTAATTTTAGCAAAGAGATTAGAATATCTATGCAAAGTGGATCTATAATGGCCGAACATAAAGCTCCAGCTACTATCATAGTGCAGGTTTTGAAAGGCTCTATTATGTTCTATGTAAATGAAAAAGAAAGTAGGCTTGATGAGTTTGATCTCATAACTCTTGATGCGAATATTCCACATTCTTTAGAAGCTTTAAGTGACTCTATAATTAGACTTAGTTTGGCTAAATCTGATAGTGAAAGTCGTGTTTTTAATGTTACAAATTTAAAACATTAAATTAAAATATTAACCCATCGCTCTCTTGAGTAGAGATTGCATCTGTTTTTTGTGAAGGCAGTGGAGAAGTACTTGTATATATTTCATCTATGCCTTCATAAATTTTATGATATACTCCATTTGGGGTTTCAAATTTACGTTTAGTTTGAGGAAATGCTGCTATATAATTTGTCATAAACTCCTTGAATACAGGAGCTGCGGTTCTTCCGCCACCTTCTATTTTTCTCATAGGTAGATTATTATCGTTTCCATACCAGATAATGGCTTGGACTTCAGGAGTAAATCCGCAAAACCACGCATCTACGTTATTATTTGTAGTTCCTGTCTTTCCTGCTACTTCTATACCTTCAACTTTTGCATTTCGCCCGGTTCCGGCATTTACGACATCTTTTAGCATATCTATCATTAAATACGCCTGCTGAGGATCTATGATTTTAGAACTTTCTTGCTCATATGTTGTTAATGTGCCGTTTGTGCTTTCGATGGATTTTATTAGCCTTGATTTGCTCTGCTCTCCTAAACCTGCGAACATTGAGTAATATTCGCTAAAGTTTATAAGGCTTACTCCAAAACTTCCAAGTGCTATTGAAAGATTTTGAGGTATATTATTAAAACCAAAATATGAAAGTTTTTGCTGAACTACGTCTAATCCTATAGAATTTAAAAGATTTATGGTGGCTAAATTACGAGACTGTCTTAAAGCATGTTTAAGAGTTATGTATCCTTCAAAATTTCCACCATAATTTTTTGGTTTCCAGTCTTTATCCTCTTCGCTTCTATTTACATTTTCAAATACTCTTGATATATCTGCTACTTTACTCATAGGAGAGTAGCCAAGATCAAGAGCGATTTGGTATATGAATGGCTTGAAGCTAGATCCTGGTTGGCGCTCACTTTGCGTGGCACGGTTGAAGTTACTTTTTGCGTAGTCGATACCTCCGACTAATGCTAGTATTTCACCATTTGTAGGATTAGTTACTATCATAGCGCCGTTTAGATAATTTTGATCTGCATTTTTATCTCTTTTTAATATCTCGTTATATCCAAATTTAAGCGCATTTTGCGCTATTTCTTGTACTTTGAGATCGGCATTTAATGTGATTTTATATCCACCGTATTTTATATCCGGAAATATTTTATAAGCTTCTTTTAATGTTTCATCTACTAGATACGGAGCCCTGTTTTGTGTTAATGTCTCATCATATACTACAGGAGTTTCTTTTAAGGCCTGAGCGTATTCGTTTTCACTTATCCAGCCTAATGCATACAGTCTTGTAATAACTCCATTAGCACGTGACAAAGATAGATCTATGTGTCTAGTAGGATCATAGTTACTAGGTGCTTTTGGGAGTCCTACTAGTATAGCAGTCTCTTTTATAGTAAGTTCATTTAACTCTTTTTTAAAATATCCGAGTGCTGCTGTTTTTATACCATAATAGCCGTGTCCAAAATATACTTGATTGAGATATCTTTCGATAATTTCTTCTTTGGTCAGATCTTCTTCTATCTTGAATGCTAAAATAACCTCTTTTAATTTACGAGTAAATTTTTTATCGCGTGTTAGAACCATATTTTTTATCAGTTGTTGAGTTAAAGTGGAGGCTCCTTCCACTAATGACATTGCTTTTATATCTTTTATGGCTGCTCTAAAAATAGCTTCTACATTTATACCTCCATGCTCAAAAAAGCTTGTATCTTCAACTGCGACTAATGCTTCGACAACTCTTGGAGGTATCTCTTGATATTTTGCATATTGTCTATTTTCTTCGTCAAAAACATTAGCTACAAGGTCTCCATTTCTGTCAAAAATTTGAGTTGTTAGTTTTGGTTTATACTCTACTATGGCAGATATATCTACTCTGATTTGTGAGTAAAAATATATAAGAGCTGCAAATATCGCAATTGCAATTATAGTAAAAAAGCCAAAAATATGCTTCATAAAAATACCTTTAAACTCTTTATATCAAGTCCCATGGCAGTTTGTTTATTACCATAGCTTTTTTGTATATATTTTTCATTAAATCCTTCTATCATCATAGCTCCCGCCTTTTTTTGCCAAAGACCACTACTTAGATAGTTTTGCATATCGTCTTTATCAAAAATATTAAATTTATACGTAGCAACGCTAAGCATATCTATGCAAAATTTATTCCCAAAAAACTTCATCGCTGTATATACGCTAGTAAAGTTACCGCTTTGCAAGTTTAACATCCATCTTGCTTCGTCTATATCTTTTGCTTTATTTAGTATAATATTATTGCAAATAACACTACTATCGGCAAATAAAACATTTGCAAATTCATCTTTAAATTTAGAAAAAAACTGCTTTGATTTTTCTGTAACAACATTCATAGAGTATGATTTTGCCGATGTTTTTGGTATGGAGCTTTCGTCATATTCCATGATAATTTGTTTAAATTCTATATTGAACTGAGATAGTATATTCGCTCTTGAAGGAGAACTAGAAGCCAGTATAATCATCAAATTCCTCTAAAAGTTATACCAAGATATATGCTTATAAACGATAAAACTATATTTAATGGAGTAAAGTAATATATGATTAAAACTAAATTTTCATGAGTTCCGATAACCTCATCGTTTAAAAATGCATTTTTGGCTAGATTAAATTTGTGCCACATATATGCGATGTTTGATAATATAAATAGCATCAAAGCCCATTTTGTAGCAACTATCGCCTCTATCATAGGATCTGAGATTTTGAACTCATCTCTGCTAAGAAGAAATATTCCGCTTATGCAAATAACTGATATTAAGCATAGTTCACTTATCATAAAACGCCTAAATTCTTTCAAAATAGTTTTGTATCTATGTGTGTTTTGCTCAATATCTTTGAAAAAATATCTAGAAAATATAACTACGCTTAATTGTACAGCTATAAATAACACTGAACTGCTTATATGTATAAACGGTGCTATTTGATCAATTCTTGCAAATGCGGTATTTGTTACGTTCAAAGTTTCTCACTTATAAATTTAGTAGCAGCATTTAGAGCTTCGTCTATTTTGCTTTCATCTTTACCTCCGGCAGTGGCAAAATCATCTCTTCCGCCTCCGCCTCCACCGACTATAGGAGCCACTGTTTTTACTAATTCTCCGGCTTTTATGCTTGTGTTTTTGCTTCCTGATCCTAAGCTTACTTTGCCGTCTTTTACACCGGCTAAAAATACGACTACTTTATCAAATTTATTTTTTAGTTCATCTATTTTGCTTTTTATATCTCCATCAAATTTAGATACTACAACCTTTACGCCGTTTATATCTTTCACGTCTAAATCTTTTGTATTTGAAGCGTTTTTTAGATCGTTTTGAAGTGATTTTATCTCATCTTTTAGCTTTTTTATAGAAAGCAACGGATCTACACCTTTTAAACTATCTTTTATATCGTTTATCTCTTTTCTGAACTCTTTTGATAGCTCAAGTGCCGCTTTAGAACAAACCGCTTCTATACGCCTTACTCCTGCGCTTACTCCGCTTTCACGGACGATAAAAAAACTTCCTATCTCATTTAAATTTTCTACGTGAGTTCCTCCACAAAGCTCTTTTGATGGGCCAAGTGTTAATACCCTGACTTTATCTGCGTATTTTTCACCAAATAGAGCTATAGCTCCGCTTTTCTTAGCATTTTGTATATCCATAATTTCTATCTTTGCTGGTGCACCTTTTAAGATCGCTTCATTTACGAAATTTTCGATTTTTTCTAATTCTTCTTTTGTTACTGGTTTTGGATGAGAGAAGTCAAATCTAAGCTTATCGGCTTCTACGCTACTTCCGGCTTGAGCTATATGAGCACCTAAGACGTTTCTAAGTGCTGCTTGAAGTAGGTGAGTGGCTGAGTGGTGACGGCGAATCTCTAGTCTATTTAAGCTAACTTCACAAAGTACTATATCGCCTATTTTTATGCTGTTTTTTGCTTCTATCATGCTTAAATTTAGACCGAAATACTTTTTAGTATCAAGAGCTTGATTTTCACCTAACATACCGGTGTCTCCACACTGTCCGCCGCTTTGTGCATAAAATGGAGTAGAGTCTAGCATCACGTATCCGATTTCACCGTTTTTTAACTCATTTACTCTTTTAAATTCGCTATTTAAAAGTGCTAAAACTTTGCTGCTGCTTTTTAGATTATCATATCCTATAAATTTATTTTCTCCAAATTCTTCAAGTAAGGTTTTAAAGTCTCCGCTCTCTTTTGCGGCGTCTCCGCTACCTTTCCAGCTAGCTTTTGCGCGTGCTTTTTGCTCATTCATAAGAGCGTCAAATTTAGCTTCGTCTACGCTAAGTCCTTTTTCTCTTAACATATCAGCAGTTAGATCAAGCGGAAATCCGTAAGTATCGTATAGTTTAAATGCTACTTCGCCGCTAAAGACGTTGCTAGAGGTTTTTGCTAGCTCTTCGTTAAATAGATCAAGCCCCGCTACTATAGTAGCTAAAAATCTCTCTTCTTCAAGTTTTATAAGCTCTTTTACATACTCTTTTTTCTCTTTTAGATACGAGTAGTGTTCGCCCATTAGCTCTACTACTTTATCAACTAGTTTATACATAAACGGTTCTTTTATACCAAGTAAGTATCCGTGGCGAACGGCTCTTCTTAATATACGTCTTAATACATATCCGCGTCCTTCTTTGTCAAAATTTACGCCTTGAGCTAGTAAAAACGTAACAGAGCGGATATGATCGCTGATCACTCTATAGCTAGCTCCTGTTTTATACTCGTACTGCTTATGACAAAGCTTTGCAACTTCGTTAATAAGAGGCATAAATAGCGAGCTGTCGTAGTTGCTAAATTTATCTTCTTTTATAGCCGTAACTCTCTCAAGCCCCATTCCTGTGTCTATAGAAGGCTTTGGAAGAGGAGTCATAGTGCCGTCTTTGCTTCTTTCAAACTGCATAAATACAAGATTCCAAATTTCTAAAAATCTATCTCCATCACCACCCATATAGTCTTCATCGCTGTTAAAATGCTCACTTCCTTGATCATAAAATATCTCACTACAAGGTCCACAAGGTCCAGTATCACCCATGGCCCAGAAGTTATCTTTATCTCCAAAGCGGTAAATTCTATCTTTTTGTATAAATTTTTGCCATAATTCATACGCTTCGTCGTCTTTTTCATGAACCGTAACATAAAGTTTGTCTTTTGGTAACTTTAACACTTCTGTGACAAACTCCCACGCGTAAGATATGGCGTCTTTTTTAAAGTATTCGCCAAAGCTGAAATTTCCCAGCATCTCGAAAAAAGTATGGTGGCGCGCTGTATAACCAACATTGTCTAAATCATTGTGTTTTCCGCCGGCCCTTATGCAGGTTTGACAGCTTGTACGAATAGGCGGATTTGGTCTTGGAACGTCTCCTGTAAAAATACTTTTAAAAGGTACCATTCCAGCATTTGTAAAAAGTAAGGTCGCATCATCTGGTACTAGGGGAGCCGATGCTATAATCTCATGTCCTTTGCTTTTAAAAAAATCCAAATATTCTTTTCTAATATCCATATTAAATTTCCTATAATTTATAAAATAGCTCCAATTCTAGCACAATTTTATTAAAAAATTAGTGAATTTGTATTTTTTGGTCTGATTTTCTACTATTTTTATATTTGAGTATATTTAATTGTGCTTAAAGTATGGAAATGGATTATGTATTAGTTGTAAAATATTAATATTTCAGAATAAAGATTGTATAATATTTTTAAATTTACAAAGGTCTAAAATGGCTAAAGATAGCAATCAAAATGAACTAAACAATGCAGATAGCGTAACTGTTATCAAAGATTTGAAAATAAAAGGTGCCAGCGCCACTATAAAACGCGGTACAACTGTAAAAAACATCAAACTTATAAGCAAAGATAATGAAGTCGAATGCAAGATACCGGGTATAGGAACAGTTGTTTTAAAAACGGAATTTCTAAAGAAAATTTAAATTAATACACTAGAAATTATTTAAATTTAAACTACATAGATCCAAGCATCGGTATGATAACAAAAAGCGTCGCCATAGAGAGTAAAATTTCAAAAGTTGTGATAGAACTCATCAAATTTACATCTCCACCAAGCTCTCTTGATAGTATGTGAGACGTCGGAGCTGTAGGCATCGCAGCGTATAAAGTAGCCACCGCTAGATATAAACCGTTTGCTCCCATGAGTTTAGCTAGCAAATACGCTATGATAGGCAGCAACACTAGTTTTGCAAATGAGCTTACTAAGATCTCTTTTTTGGCCGAGCTTATCGATCTTAGCTCAAAGCCTACACCCACAGATAAAAGCCCCATAGGCAATGCGGCGTGACTTACTATAGAAAGACTTTTAAAGATAAAAGTAGGTATATAGGCATTTGCTAAATTTAAGATATATCCGACTATACAAGCAACTATAAGTGGATTTTTTACTATCGTTTTTATGAAGTTTTGCATAGAAAACTTGCCGTTTTTGATGTATATGGCAAAAATTGATATGCAAAGTATATTTACAAAAGGTATCGCAAACGCTATAATTATGGCTGCGACAACTAAGCCGTCTTTACCGTATATCGCAGATGTAAGAGCTAAAAATACGTATGTGTTAAATCTGATTCCGCCTTGTACGACGGACGTGAATTCGGCGTTTTTAAAGCGGATTATTAAATTTAAAAGCACCAATATAACTAGCATTATTCCAAGGGAGCTAAGTGAAGAAAATACTATATTTATAGTACTTTTTATATCCAGATCCACGCTTCCTAGCTCATATATCAGCAAACAGGGCATTAAAACATAATACGTAAATTTATCCATCTTAGGCCAAAACTCAGTAGATGGAAATTTGATACTTTTAAAAAAATACCCAGTGCTTATTATCAGACAAATAGGCAAGAGCGCATTAAATATATATTCCATGTTTTACTCCGGATCTGGTTTGCAAAAAGCGCCATTATAGCACTTTTGGTATATTAAATCAAAGTTTTTAAGAAAATCTAAGATATAATTTTATCTAAAATAAAATTCGGGAAATAATATGGAAATTTATATACTTTTATCTTTGGTTATTTTTGTTTTTGGAGCTTTGATTTTTTATCAGTTTTTAAAGATAGATAAGTTTAAATTTGAGCTTAAATTACAAAACGAAAGATTTTTAAATTTACAGATCAAATTTGATGAAAATAGATCTGAACTACTCAATTTAGAAAACAAAATCCAAAATTTAAACGAGCAAAAAATGGAAGGCGAGATAGAAAAAGCAAAGCTAAAGACTAAATTAGATGAGCAGATCAATCTAAATTTGGAGTTAAAAGCAAGACAAGACGAGCTGGATTTGAAAACTAGAGAGTATTTTGAGCTAAAAACAAAAGAGATGAGCCAACATCTTTTAAATTTAAATACAAAATCTCTTGGCGAAAATTCACAAAAGATTCTTGAAAATCTGATAAATCCTCTCAAAAACGAGATAGAAAAATATCAAAAAGAGAGCGTAAATACAAGTACGATTTTTAAAGCAAATTTTGAAAATCTCAAAACAGAAACAAAAAACATAATCTCACAAGCCAAAAATCTCGCAGATGCGCTAAACGGTAACAAAAAAGTGCTAGGAAATTGGGGTGAGATACAGCTTGATAGCGTACTAGAAGCTAGCGGATTGATAAATGGAAAAAACTATTTTAAACAAGTCGGCTACAAAGATAAAGACGGAAATCAAAAATACCTAGACGTGGTTGTGGATTTTGGCGAAAGTAAAAAAGCTATCATAGATTCGAAATGTTCTCTTGTGAATTACAACGCGTATTTTAATGCTCAAAGTGACGAGCAAAAAAACCAATTTGCAAAAGCTCTAGCAGGAGATATCAAAAAGCACATTGAGCTACTTAGTTCAAAAGAGTATCAAGACTACGATACTAAAACGTATGAATATATATTTATGTTCGTGCCAAACGATAGCATATTTTACACCGCGTTAAATCAAGACAGCACGATATACGAGTATGCTTATGAAAAGGGCATTTTCATCACAACTCCGCTTACTCTTTTGATGGCGTTAAAAACGGTTTATATATGTTGGAGAAATTTAAAAAGCGATGAGAATGCTATGAGAATTCTTTCTGAGGCCGGTAGAATGTATGATAAATTTAGAGTATTTACTGAACAATTCGATAAGTTAGAGAGTCAGTTGAACACGGTTATAAAAACAGTAAGTTCTAGCAAAACAACTCTATATGATGGCAGCGGAAATTTGCTAAGCAGATTTGAGAATTTAAAAAAACTTGGTGCAAAAACTAATAAAAATATATCTAAAATTTATAACGAATCAGTTGAAAATAATTTAATTTAATTTTTAATATAAATTTATCTTGACTAAATCATTATAAAATTGTATAATTATATTGCAAAAACTGGGATCCTAGATTTTAAACTTTAAATTAAAATCAAAGGAGATAACTATGTGCTTAAAAAAGGTGTTTATACTTATGCTGATTACGATATCCGCTATGTTTGCCAAGCCTACTATTTATATACTTGCTACTGGCGGAACTATCGCAGGCAGCTCTTCAAGCTCTCTTAGTAGCGGCTATACTTCAGGAACGGTTACGGTAGATAAACTTATAGCTGCAGTTCCACAAATCAATGAAATAGCTACGATAAAAGGTGAGCAAGTAAGTAATATCGGCTCTCAAGAGATGAATAACGAAGTTTGGCTAAAACTAGCAAAACGCGTAAATGAGCTTTTAGCTAGCAAAAACGTAGATGGTATCGTGATCACTCACGGAACAGACACTATGGAAGAGACCGCTTATTTTCTAAATTTAGTCGTTAAAAGCGACAAACCTATAGTTATGGTCGGAGCTATGAGAAACTCAGACTCTTTAAGCAGTGACGGTCCGCTAAATCTATATAACGCCGTAAATGTCGCAATTGATAAAGAAGCAGCAGGCAAAGGTGTTTTGGTTGTTATGAACGATGAAATTCACGCTGCTAGAGAAGTCGCTAAGACAAACACTACTGCGGTAAATACTTTCGTTTCTCCAAATAGCGGTAAAATTGGTACCGTTATCTATGGAAACGTTAAGTTTTATATGCAGCCGACTAGAAAACATACAAAAAATAGCGATTTTGATATATCTAAAATCAGCTCTTTACCTAGAGTGGATATAATCTTTAGTCATTCAAATGACAATCCTGATTTTGTCAATGCTTCGCTTGAAAATGGAGCAAAGGGTTATAATTAACGCAGGAATGGGAAATGGAAACATATACCCATCCGCTCTAGAAGCTTTAGCAAAAGCCGTCAAAGACGGTGTAATTGTTGTTAGAGATAGTAGAGTAGGTAGCGGAGAGACTACGAATCCGGGTGAAATAGACGATGCAAAATATGGATTTTTAACAAGTGATAATTTAAATGCTCCAAAAGCTAGAGTGCTTTTGATGGTAGCTTTAACAAAGACAAGCGATCCTAAAAAGATTTGGGAGTATTTTTTAACTCACTAAGCGATACAGCCCCTTGATTTGGGGCTTTATTTGATTTTATTTATTTAATAGTTTTTTTACTAAATCATTTTCTTTTATATTGTTTTTAGCGGCAAATTCTTTTACGCTTATATCTTCAAATTTAAGTCCGTTTTTATTTAGGTATTCATTAAATAAGCTTTCATTCGTGCCGAAAATTTTCTCTGCAGTACTTAAATTTAGATTTGTAAAGTTTTGATATACGTCTTTAAACGGCGGTTTTGGATTATTTGGTGTAGCAGCTATAAAAACTACCGACGCCGCAAATAAAACTCCCATTATAGCCAGTTTTTTTCCTGCGAAGTACTTTTTGAACGGTGTTAAATTTGCCATTATATGCAGCACACAAGCTATCACCATTGCCATACCTATATACTCGTGTAAAACTTTTATACCGCTAGATTTTATATCAAAAAACATAAGAACTCCGGTTATTCCTACTACTATAAACGTAACTATCGTAGCTGTCGTGCCGATCGGTTTTGATGCTTTCATTTTTTCCCTTTTTTTATAAATTTGATGAAATTATTATAAAATAGTGTTAAAAAGTTGTGAATTTATATAAGTTTTTGATACAATACCACGCAAAAATTGAGGTAATTTTATGGATTGGATTTTATTTATCACAAGTTTCTTTTTGGCTGCTTTAAGTCCCGGCCTAAATATGCTTATGGCGCTTACTATCGGGCTTAGCGCAGGTTATAAAAGAGCGTTTTTATTTATCTTGTCATCTACTGTTTGTATAGCTGCTATCGTGTTTTTAAGCGGAATTGGGATAGGATTTTTGATAACTAAATTTCCGTTTTTCTTTACTGTTCTTAGGATTTTTGGTGCGTTTTATCTATTTTTTATAGCTTATAAGATGTTTTTAGCTACTAAAATAAATAGCAATATAAAGATAGATGTTAGAAATTTAAGTTCAAAAGCTATAGTTTTTCAAGGATTCGTAAGCTCTTTTGGCGATCCTATTATATGGGGATTTATGATAAGCTTATTGCCTAAATTTATGGATGTTCATAATCCTTTTAACTCTACTTTTGCTGCGTTTATCATAGTCATAGCTTGTATAGAGTTTGCAGCTACAAATATCTATGCTACTTTTGGCTCAAGCGTGAAGAAGTTTTTTAGTTCAAACTTTAAAGTCATAAATAAGATTAGCGCAACGCTGTTTTTACTACTTGGAGTCTGGATGCTTTTTGACGTGTTTAAATCTTTTTAGGTGTTATTATGGACTGGCTACTTTTTATAACTACATTTTGGGTGATTTCACTACTTCCTGGGCTAAATATGACTTTGGCTCTTAGTCTTGGTATGAGCGTTGGATATAAAAAAACGCTTTTTATGATGGCAGGAGCGACGATAAGCCTTGGTATAGTCGCTTTTGTATGCGCTGTTTCAGTAGGAGCGGTGTTGGCTAAATTTCCGATATTTTTTCAAATTTTTACCGTTATTTGCGCTTCTTATCTTTTGTATCTGAGCTATAAAATGTTTCTCGGAAGCAAATTTAACCTTGATGAAAAAGCAAAAGATATAAGCTCTAAAGCTCTGTTTTGGCAAGGCTTTATGAGCTCAGTATCAAATCCAAAAGCGTGGGCATTTTTTACCGCTTTATTTCCGCTTTTTATAGATAGCGTTTCGCCCTTTGGTATAAGACTGTATATGATGATACTCGTCTTGATGTTTATAGAAATCATAGACTTTAATATCTATGCTCTTGGCGGAGTCGCGTTTAAAAAACTGCTTAAAACTAAAGCTTATCTGATAGAAAGAGTAAGTGCGGTTTTGATAGCTATCATAGCAGTTATGATGATAATTGAGCGATTTTAAGTTTAAATTTGATATAATCGACCAAATTTTTAAAGGAAAAGTATGTCTAAAGTATGGAAATTTAAAGATAATATTGATACAGATATAATAATAGCCGCAAGATACTTAAATACTAGCAATCCAGATGAATTAGCCAAACATATTATGGAAGATGCGGATAAAGATTTTTATAGCAAAGTCACAAAAGGCGATATCATAGTAGCTGGAGAAAATTTTGGTTGCGGAAGTAGCCGTGAGCATGCTCCTCTCGCTTTAAAAGCTGCTGGTATAAGTGTAGTTATAGCGAGGTCTTTTGCAAGGATATTTTATAGGAATAGCTTTAATACGGGACTTTTGATATTAGAGTGTCAAAAGACTGATGATATAAGTGAAGGAGATAATCTAGAAGTTGATTTTAGCGGTGGAATTATAAAAAATTTAACTCAAAAAACTGAGTATAAATTTGAGCCGATTCCGGAATTTATGCAAGAGCTTGTTAGATCTGGCGGTCTTATTAATTATGCTAAAAAAAGTCTAAATTAAATTTAAAAATAAGGTAAAACATTTATGAATCGATATAATATTTGTGTTATAAAAGGTGATGGAATAGGTCCAGAGATAGCAGAAGAGGCTATAAAAGTACTCGATAGTGTTAGTGCTAAGTTTGGATTTGAGTTAAATTACGAATATTTTTTGATGGGCGGAGCGGCTATAGATGTATTTGGCGTACCGCTTCCTGATGAGACTTTGGAGTCTGCTTTAAAAAGTGACGCGGTTCTTTTTGGGGCTATAGGTGGATCAAAATGGGATAATTTGCCAAGAGACCTTCGTCCAGAAAGCGGTCTTTTAAAGCTTAGAAAATCTCTTGGAGCGTACGCAAATTTGCGTCCAGCGCTTATTTTTGACGAGCTTATAAATGCTTCTACTTTAAAACCAGAAGTATTACAAAACGTAGATTTGCTTGTAGTTCGTGAGCTTACTGGGGGACTTTATTTTGGTGAGCCAAGACAAAAAGATACAAATAGAGCTTTTAATACCATGGTTTATACTACTCAAGAGATAGAAAGAATATCTAAAATCGCTTTTGAAGCTGCTATGAAAAGAGATAAAAAAGTCTGTTTAGTAGATAAAGCTAATGTTTTAGAAACGTCTCAACTATGGAGAGAAGTAGCTTCTAAAGTAGCAAAAGATTATCCTGAAGTGAGTTTGGAGTTTATGTATGTTGATAACGCTTCAATGCAGTTAGTTAGAAATCCAGCCCAATTTGATGTTATTTTGACTGAGAATTTATTCGGCGATATTTTAAGTGATGAAGCAAGTATGATATGCGGCTCTATCGGTCTTCTTCCAAGCGCTTCTATAGGCGGAAAAGTAGGAATTTATGAGCCGATACACGGAAGTGCTCCTGATATTGCAGGACAAGGAATTGCCAATCCTATAGCTATGATACTTTCTGCAGCTATGATGTTGAAATATGCTTTAAATAAAAACGAAGCCGCAAACGATATAGAAAAGGCCGTAAGAGCTGTTTTAAGAGATGGATATAGAACAAAAGATATTGCTAAATTTGATGCTAAAGAAATTTGCACCACAAGTGAAATCGGCTCAATAATTAGTGATTACGTAAAAAAGATATGAAAAATACAATCACAGAAGCTTTAATTTATGAAAATCAAGGGCTTAGAAATGACGCCCTTGAAGTTTATAAAAACATTTTAAAAGCTGAGCCGCACAATCAAGAAGCTCAGTCGGCCGTAAGACGTCTTAGCGGTCTTAGACGCAAAAATGTTTATGTAAATGAGCAGATGCTTGATTTTTTTCTAAATTTAAAAACCGATGACGAAATAGGCATAAGAGAATTTAAAAGGTGGCTAGTTAAAATATGAAACTTGAAGATATCGCAAAAATTACTATAGATGAAGTTACAGCTGAACTTGAAAAGATACAAAAATTAGATGAAATTCGCGGCGATATTGTAAGCGTTGAAGAATCTGTTGCAAATAGAGTTGAAAACGATGATAAGTCAACTATTAAGCCTGAGTTTAAGGATGAAAGCGTAAATAGCGAAATTATTTTTCTAAAAAATTTAAAAGAGAGAATAGGCGTTTTATTTGAAGGCTTAAATAGTTCTGATAATAGCAATATGGAATTGAAGCTTGATTTGACAATAAAATTTTTGGAATTCGCACTTGCAAATATCGAACATCGTCTCACAAATCTTTCAAAATAACGAGTTAAGCACTCTAAAAAATATACTTAAACACCGGACTAAACGCGCTTATCTTGTTGGAGGATGCGTTAGAGATATGCTTCTTGGAGCTAAAAATATTGATTTTGATATAGAAGTTTATGATATAGATCCTTTCAAATTTGAAAATATTATGCATGATATCGGTGCTACTGGAGTTGGAAAAAGCTATTTTGTATATAAATATAAAAATTATGATATAAGCCTACCTAGAACTGAAAGTAAGAACGGAATAGGTCATAAAGCTTTCATAGTTTCATACTGTAACGATGAAAAAATTGCGAGTAAAAGACGCGATTTTACTATGAATGCTATGATGATCAATATATTTAATGGCGAAATACTCGACTTTTGGGGCGGTCGTAAAGATATACAAAACAAGATTTTGAAAATAGTTGATAAACATAGTTTTTGCGAGGATAGTTTAAGAGTTTTAAGAGCAGTGCAATTTGCTGCAAGATTTGGTTTGAAAGCGGATGAGCAAAGCTTAAAAATTATGCGCAATATCAGTATAGACGATCTTAGCAAAGATAGAATCAGATCTGAACTTGAAAAGTTTTTTATAGCTCCTCATAAAACTTTTGGAATAGAACTTTTGAGCGATTTGGGGCTAGATAAAAGACTTTTTGGAGTTAAATTTGAACCAGATAGTTTTGGTAAAATAGTTCAGCAGCATTTCAATATAACGCATGATTCAAGAAGTTTTTTATATGATCTTATAAACTTTTATAAATTAAATCCAAAAGAGATTTTAGATAGTTTGTCTCTCGGTAAATTCTATAAAAAATTGATAAACGAGCCGTTTTTAAAGCGAGCTAGCAGATATGAAATGATGAAAATAGCATTAAGTATGCCGCTTTCAAATTGGCTTGGGTTAAATACGAAAAATAGGGTAAGAATGGCAGTTGATTTAGGATTTTATGATAAAACATTTAATCCAAATATCGATATAAGCAAGTTATCTCATCTAAGAGGCAAGGACTTAGGAGAGCATTTAAAAGTGTTAAAAGAACTCGAAATTAAAGCTTTTTTAAAGGATAAAAGATGATCTGCATAGATCTTGGCTCAAATACTATACGAGTTTGCGCTATGGATGATAATCTTGAGATTACCCAAAGTTATGAAAAGATAGTCGGCTCAGCTAGAAATTTAAGCAGCGAAGGTCTTAGTATGGCAGCAAAAATGCGTATTACTGAGGCTCTTGGTGAAATTATCGTTACGTTTGATTTTAAAAATGATAGCCATATAGCAGTTGCCACTGAGGCTTTTAGGCTAGCATCAAATGCTAAAGATTTTTTTTATGATATTGAACGTGATTTTGGTATTAAATTTAATATCATTAGTGGAAATTTGGAGGCTAAATTAGCAAGATTGGGTGTGGAAAATAGAGCTTTGAAACTTGGATTTCATATAGATGAATCTTTGCTGATAGATCTTGGCGGTGCTAGCACTGAGATAAGTTTTGCAAATGAGTTTAAGAGTTTTAAATTTGGAATTGTAAGGTTTTGCGAGGAGTGTTGTAGCGATGAAGCAAAGTTTAAAATAGTCGCTAAAGATAAAATTCAAGATGCTTTGAGCTTTATTTCTAAATTTAATTTTAAAAATATTATTCTTACGTCTGGAGTTCCAACTAGCGTGGTTGCCTTAAAACTTGGACTAAAATATGAGAATTATGACGCTAAAATGATAAATGGAGCTATTTTAGATCTTGAGGATTTTGACGCAGCTCTATTAAAACTATCTTTATCAAATGACAAAGATAGTTTAGTAGGTAAAAATAGGACTTCTTTAGTAATAGCCGGAATTTATCTTTTAAAACCGATATTAGAAGAATTTAGCGTTCCATATATAGTGATAGACGATGGGTTAAGAGAAGGAATAGCAGTAGCCAGTAAGCTTGGATTATTAAATTTAAAGGAGTAAAAATGAGTGTAAAAGAGCGTATTTTAAATGATATAAAAGAGGCGATGAAATCAAAAGATAATTTTCGTCGCGATACTTTAAGAATGATTAGCTCAGCTTTTAAACAGATCGAAGTTGATGAGAGAATTACTCTTAGTGATGAGAGAATCTTTGCTATTTTACAAACCGAGATAAAGCGTAGAAATGAGTCTGCTTCTCAGTATAAAGCAGGCGGTAGAGAGGATTTAGAACAAAAAGAGCTTGAAGAGGTAAATATCATAAGTTCATATTTGCCAACGCAACTAAGCGACTGTGAGCTTGAAGAAAAACTACAAAATTTAATAAGTAAAAATAATTTTGCTAGTATTAAAGATCTAGGCGCACTTATGAAAGTTGCAAAAGAAGAGCTTGGCGCTAGTTGCGACGGCAAGAGAATGAGTGATTGTGCTAAAAAAATGCTGACAAAATAATCATTATTTTTTGTTCTGACTACTATTTGCTATCATTTGATCTATGTTTGAGAAAATGGTAGCGCTTTTATCCTCTATTTTTATAAATTGATTTATAAATTTGTCTATATTTTGCAGATTATATCCTGATTTCGACTCTGAAACATTTTGCTTTACCATATCTGTTATGGCATGTAGTTCTTCTTTGGTTTTAATGCAAAATTTATCCTTTGTGAATCTAGATTCAAAACTATTTTTGTAATTATTTATGATATCTGATTCTTGATCTGATAGTTCCTGAGTGCATCCTAGCTGGTTTAAAGTGTTGTTATACGCAGCTGTTTTATACATAACGATATCAAGTTTAGTTAGAATTCCCATAGTTTTGTTTTGAGTTAGTTCTGCAATTTGTGCGGTATTTTGCGCATCAAAACTAAATTTGCTTAATGCGTCTTTTAGATCTTGCGTATTTTTTGCAGCAGTTTGAGCTATTTTATTTATCATATCTGAGTTCTTATTTAACTCATCTGCTTCTTGAGAGAGTAAATTTACGTTTAAATCGATATCGTTTGTAGCTTTTGTAGTATTTTCGGCTAGTTTTCTAACTTCATCTGCAACAACCGCAAATCCACGTCCGTGCTCACCTGCACGTGCTGCTTCTATGGCTGCATTTAGAGCAAGAAGATTTGTTTGATCTGCGATATCTTTTATCAGACTTATGACATTGCTTATTTCATTCGCTCTTTGGTTTATTGTTTGTGTTGTTTGATTTGAGTTTTTTGTTATATTATCAAAATTTACGCAAAGTTCATTAACATTTTTTATGCTATCTTGCGCCAATGTAGCCGTTGTTTGCGATGAGCTTACTACTTGATTTAGATCTTTTACGCTTTTTTGAAGATCTTTTTTGATATCTGCTATACCTTTGTTTCCGTTTC
The DNA here is from genome assembly GCF_900475935.1 of Campylobacter fetus subsp. fetus. Classification (NCBI taxonomy): domain Bacteria; kingdom Pseudomonadati; phylum Campylobacterota; class Epsilonproteobacteria; order Campylobacterales; family Campylobacteraceae; genus Campylobacter; species Campylobacter fetus. Next base: position 1,009,142 of record NZ_LS483431.1, on the reverse strand, counting down.
CTAACTCACATAATTTTTGTGATAATATACCTCTGATTTTGCCTTTTTCACCTTCCAATACCCCAGATACGCCCTCGCTCATTGATTTAGCATTTACTTTAAATAATCCTTTGAATCCTTGAGTGTAGATATTTCTATATTCAAGTCCGTTTCTTGAAGCTTTTATGCTTGTATCGATTTCTCTTTGTAGCGCTTCTATTTGATCTAAAAGATTGTTTATGCATACTGCTATTTGTGTTAGTTTGGAATTTTTATCTACATCTGTAATCCTAGCTTCCAGTTTTCCGTTTGCAGCTTGAGTAGCGACATATAAAATTTGCTCATATAGTTTTTCATCAAAACTACTATTTTTGCTAAATATTGACATTTTTATCCTTTAGAACGCTGTAAATTATTTATGAAACAATCATAAGTGGTATTGTTTTGAGTTAGAAAACTATTTATAAATTTAGAAGAAGCTTCTACGCCTCCTGTTTTTTCCAATTCAACCATTTTTTGATATATCGGGACTATGGTTTTTATCGCTTCTTTGCTTGCTTTGCGCCTTACTGAGTAGTAGCCGATTATATTTCCGTGTTCATCAATGGATGGTGTAACATTTGCGCAAACCCAGTAATAAGCTTGATCGAAAGTTCTATTTTTAACAAATGCAAAGATTTCTTGTTTGTTTTTTATTCTTTTCCATAGCAGTTGAAAGACAAATTTAGGCATATCTGGATGTCTTACTATGTTATGATGTTTTCCTATTAGATCTTTGTTTTTTGAATTTACTACTTCTAAAAAAGTTTGATTGCAGTATGTAATGTCGCCTTTTAAGTCTGTTTTAGAGACTAAAAACGCCTCTTCATCTATATCCTTTTCTAATAGCCCGAGGCTGTCTTTCATATGATTCCTTTATTATAAATTTAAGTTTATAATATTATCATATGTTATATTAAAGTTATATTATTTTACAGCATTCGCCATATCCCACATCGGTAAAAATATACCTAGACCAAGGAGTATTATGGTAGCAGCTATAAATACGAGTAGTATCGGCTCAATATAGCTTGATATGTTGTCAATTAGAGTATTAAATTTCTCTTTATAGTAGTCTGTAACTTTCTCAAGCATAGAGTCTAAACTACCGCTTTTTTCTCCGGCACTTATCATTTGTAAAAGCATACCTTCATATAGTTTGGTTTCGCTAAATGCATAATTTAGTGGATTTCCTCTTTGTACATTTACTTTTACGCCTAAAAGTTTATTTTTAATATATGAATTTGAAATCGTCACACAAGCCGTATCAAGAGCGTCATTTATAGGTATACCTGCTCGAACAAGTTCAGTAAATATGAGATTAAATCTACTCATAGATGAAAAAAATATAATATTTTTTATTAGATAAACTTTTAAAATATATTTATCAAATATATTTTTAAATTTTCCATTTTTCTTATATAAATTAGTTAAGATAAATAGAAATAAAACGATACCTCCTAAGCAGATAAATCCATAGTTTGTAATAAGATATTCTATATTTAGGAGTATTCTAGTAGGCAAAGGAAGTTCTGCATTTAGCTGTTCAAAAATATCTCTAAATGTCGGAACTACAAGCACCATAAGCAGTACAAAAGCTATTGCTATAGCGCAAATAACTAAAGTAGGGTATCGAATGGCTTTTTTAAATTTTCTTTGATTATCCCAAATTTCTTGTAGTATTTCAGCTAATTTTTGTAGAGATTCTGCCATATTTCCGGACTCTTCACCAAGTCTTACCATTGCTATAACAACATTCCCTAGTTCATCGCTATATAAATTTAAAGACTCTGTGATGCTCATTCCGGCATTTAAATCATCATTTACATTTTCAAAAATTAGTTTTAGCCTTTTATCCGTTGTTGATTTTATAACCTCTTTTATGCTATCGTGTATTGATATACCGGCATTTGTCATAACGCTTAACTGTCTTATACAAGCTACTAAATTTGGTATTTTTACCTTTGGATATAATAATTTTTGAGTTAGTTTTTGTTTGATTTCGCTTATTTGCATATCAAGAGGTACAGTTTTGGTTTCTGTTACTTTTATTACGATTCCTCTGTTTTGTTTCATAGCGGTTTCTTTTGCTTCTACTCTATTTTCAGCTTTTATATATATCTTATTGCGTTTAGCTTTTATTATTTGTTCTACTTCATATATCTTCATACTTTTGCTACTCTATATATCTCTTCTATCGTTGTAATTCCGTTTGCCGCTCTTATGATTCCATCATAAAACATATCCGTAAAACCCTCTTCATATGCAACTTTTTTAAGCTCGTCTTTTGAAGCTTCACTTGCTATCATAGACGATATTTTATCACTTATAGGCAAAATTTCGCTTATCATTTCACGCCCTAAAAATCCTGTTTGAGAACATAGCTCACATCCTACGCTTTTATAAAATTGATACTCGCTAGGAAGCTGTTTTTGTATGTCTTTTATGATGTTTGCAGATAGAGCTATTTTTTGTTTACAGTGAGGACAGAGTTTTCTTATTAGACGTTGAGCTTCTATAGCTATCAAAGCTCCGCTTACTAAGTAGCTTTCAACGCCCATGTCTATCATACGAGTTATCGCTGAGATTGCATCGTTTGTGTGTAGTGTAGAAAATACAAGGTGACCAGTTAATGCTGCTTGTATGGCGATTCTTAATGTATCTTGATCTCTTATTTCTCCTATCATTATGATATCTGGATCTTGACGTAATATCGATCTTAACGCTACAGAAAACGTAAGACCCGCTTTTTCGTTTACATGCACTTGTTGGATCATATTTAATTGGTATTCTACTGGATCTTCTACGGTAATAATCTTTTTTTCTACGCTTTTTATATCGTTTAAAGCACCGTATAAAGTAGTTGATTTACCGCTTCCAGTAGGTCCTGTTACTAAAATTATGCCATAAGGTTGATGCATCGAGTGAGTAAATTTAGAGAAATTTTGTTGACGCATACCTAAATTTTCTAAGCTTATTACCACTTTGGATTTATCAAGTATTCTTAAAACTAAACTTTCTCCGTTTAAAATCGGCAAAGTCGATATACGAAAATCATATTCTCTGTTTAATATATGAGCAGAAAAACGCCCGTCTTGAGGTTTTCTACGTTCGGCTATATCCATATTTGATAAGAGTTTTATGCGGCTTATTAAAGGTGGATATATATCTTTATCAAATACAAAAGTCTCAGCGAGCATTCCATCGATCCGGCTTCTTACGATACAGTTTGTTTCTGTAGGCTCTATATGGATATCGCTTGCTCTGTTTTGTATAGATATCCTTAAGATCGTTTCAATGAGCTTTAAAATACCGCTGCTATCGCTATCTTGTGTAGTTTGGCTGCCGAGTTCTTTTCTGATTTCGTTGATTATGCCTTTTACGCTCTCATTTAATTCTATTTTGCTCATGTATTTATCTATGTTATTTGGATCACATACTACTACTTTGAGTAATTTTCTATTAAAAATATGACCGATTCTATCTTGAGCGTCTAAATCAAATGGATTTTTTAGTGCAACATATACATTTATCTCATCTTCTTTTATAGGAAGTGCACCGAGCTTTTTTAGCTGTACCGCAGATACTTTTTCAATGAGATTATAATTGAGTTTAATGTTTTCTAAATTTAAATACTCCAGCCTAAACTGTTTTGCAACATCTTTTAAGAACTCCTCTAAATCTAATAAAAAATGGTCTGTAATATCTTTTAGAGTTACTCTATCGCGCCTATAAAGATCTAAAATAGTATTTATAAAATCATCATAAGATATATTTGCATACTCCATCAAAATATCTTTTATGTTGTTGGCGTTTATCTTTGTTTCTAAATCATTTGCATTGTTTTGACTGAGTTTTCCATCTCTGATTAGAGTGAGTAAAACTTGTTTATCTATTTGACTTAGTTGGGCGTTTTTGTTTTGATAAAACTCAGGTCCTGAAATATCATTTTTTTCATTCATATTTTTTTTACCATTATAAAGTTTCTTTTTTGATCTGCTCTATAAGCTCTTCTATGCTAGCTGATCTATTTTTCTCTTGTAGTGCATTAAGAACTGTTAGCGCGTCTTCTTTTTTGCCTATTTTATACTTCGCTTTAGCAAAGATAACCCAGCCTTTTACCTCGTTTTCATCTATACTATTTATCGTAAAAGCCCATTTTATAGCATTTTCATAGTCGTTTTGTTTGTAAAACTCTTCAGCTAGTAAAATAGCGTATTTTATATCATTCGTACTATCAAATTTAGATTTTAGAGATTCTACTGACATATCTATGGTTTGAGATTCAATTTTTATGCTGTTTTGTGCTTGGTTTTTATTTTGCGCCTGATTTTGATATTGATTTGATTCGCTCTGATTTGTTTCTGAAAATTCCAAAATTTTAGTATCTTGAGGTAGAGGCAAATCAGAAATGATACGCTGATTTGTAATTTCAGAATCGTTTAAATTTGGTAAAGCGTTTTGAGAGATGATTTTTGGTATTAAGACATTGTTGTTATCTGCAGTTTTTATATCTTTTATTTTTTGCTTTGTTTGCTGATTTGGCAACGATTCATCTAGAGTGGTTTGTTTTTCGATATCTAGATTAAAGCCTACATCATCTTTTTTAGCTTGTTCTAGTAGCTCTTTTTCGTCTTGAGCTCTTTGTTGTTCTAGCTTTTGTTTAGCTATTTTTGCTTTTTCTTTTAGTTCATTTACGTGTTTTTTTAAATTTATATTTGCTATTTCATTTTGAAGCATATCGCTTTGTTTTTTCATATATAGATCTATAAAATACCCAGCAGATATACCAATGCTTAAGCATATAAGTATCGTAGCAGATAACATATATAGTTTTTTATTTCTATTTCTGTTATATTTTTTCCATTTGTTTTCCATTTCTTGTATTTCATAAGAATCAAGCATTTATAAGTCCCGAGTCTATGGCAGCCATTTCCACTACTTTTTTTAATAGACGTCTATTTTTTATGGTTGATGGTCTGCTTTCTTCATAATATTCATAAATTTCATATATTTTATATAACAGCTTATTTAGTACTCTTAAATTTCCATTAGTTAATTTATATATAAGTTTTATATGATTTATATTGTACATATCAAAATAACTATGGAGATTATGAAAAACCAACTTTTTTTCTATATATAAGCATATTTCATCCAGACTCGAGCTTTCTAATTCGATATTTTCCCAAATTCTGGTACGAAAATAATCCTTAGCCAGTGTGTCTTCCTCATCTGTTTTATGTACGGTAAAAAGTATCTTAAATAGCCTAGTATCTGCCATTAGTCTTATTTTTTCTATTAAAAAATTAGGATAAAGTTGCGCCTCATCTAAAAGTAAAATTATATATTTACTTTCATGTTGATCCGTTTTTAAACTATTTTTATAGTTTGCTATAAGGTTCTCGTATGTTGGATTTTCAATTTTTTGATTAAAAATCTCTATACTAAGAGCATTTATGAAGTCTGCTTCATTGAAAAATGGTTGAGGGAAAAATATTACTTTATCTTTTTGAGATATATCTTTATAAATTTTATGCAGTAGAAATGTCTTTCCGGATCCTGGTTTTCCATAAAATAACACTAGCTTTAGAGGTTTTTTAAGAGCGTTTAAAATTTTGTAATATGTGATAGTGGATTTATCTAAATTTACATAATCAAAAATACCGTTATCATCAACAAAAACCTCTTTTAAAGCAGTGTAGTTATTCATAAGACAGACTCTGAAAATCCAAGTTCTTTTAATGAATTTCGTATCTGTTTTGGAGTTTCGTTATTGATAACTTTTGGTGTTATTATAAAGATAAGCTCTGTTGTGCTAACTGAATCCTTAGTGCTTTTAAAAAGATTTCCGAACAGAGGTATATCTCCAAGAACCGGAACGCTTGTGTTGTCTTTACCTTTTGTTTCACCGATCAAACCACCAAGAATGATGGTATCTCCACTATTTACTTGAACTACTGTAGATAGTTTCTTTTGTAAAGTATCCGGGGCAATCTCTCTTATATTTGCTTGTCTTCTATTATCATCGCCGTATTTAAAGCTACTCAAACTAGGATTTATTCTTAGCATTATCCTGCCATCATCGCTTACTTCTGGAAGCAAATTTAAAAGTATTCCGATAAATATTGAGTATTGAGTATAAGTCGTATTAGTTACTGCTGTTTGCGTGTTGTTATTTGTTGTGTCTTCTTGTACTCTATAGTTTATATTGTCTCCAACCGTAATTAGAGCTTGTTGGTTATTCATAGTCATAATTTTAGGACTTGAGACGACTTTTGTTCTACCTTTTGTTTCGAGGAAATTTAAAACTCCGTCCATGCTTAGATTGATTCCGCCTCCAAGCACAAAACCGCCTGTTATATTTCTTAGACTTTGAGCCGGATTTCCTGCTGAGCCAGTACCAAATTGTATACTAGATGGAGCTCCTGTAACAGGATCGTTTCCAAGATAGCTGTTAAATCCAAGCTCAAATTTAGACCAATCTATACCTTTTGTATATGAATTACTTAGTTCTACTGCTATTATGGATACGTCTATCATTACTTGTTTTTTAAGTCTGTTTTCAAGCTGATTTAAGTAATCGCCTACTCTTTTTAGCTGAGTATTTGTACCAGTAACTGTTATGAGCCCCGCATTTGTATTTATAACAGGATCCGGTGCTATCAGTTTTTCGCTTCCGTTGTTTAGTATAGCTTTTAACTCTGCATTTAAATTTTGCCAAAAGTCAAATTTTTCGGTTGTTTTTATATGATTATCAAGTCCGTATCCGGCTTGATCGTTCGTATTTGAGTTATTGTTATTATTATTGTTTCCGCCAACCTCAGACGGAGATGAATCAACAGAAGCTTTTATGATAGCAGTTCCTTCTCTCACCGAAGTTATATAATCTATCTTAAACATTTTAGTCTGCATAGATGAAATTTTTAGTATATTTTTATAAAATGTATAGTCTAAATTGTTTTGATTTATTAATATATCAAATATCTCTTTTAACGTCATATCTTTGATATTTATACCAGATATCTGATTTTGCAGTACCTGACTTGCATATTCGTCATTTTGTATAATGCTAAAATGACACATATCCGAAAGTTGATTTAGTATCTCTGCTGTAGATACGCTGTTTGAGATTTTTATATTAAAAACTCTGCTTTTGCATTCATTTGCTAATGCTTCAGTACTAAAAAATATTGCTAAAATTGTTAATATCTTAAATATATTTTTATTTGTAATTAATAAGGACATTGCTGCTACCTTTTTTTAAATTTAATTTTATAGTTTGCGTTTGGTTTTGTAAAATTACACTATCTTTTTGGATACTAGATATAGTGTATATATCTATCGTGTCTTTTATACCATACCAGCTTTGATTTATTTTTACTTTGTTTTGAACTATCGCATATAATACATAAGGATCTTGAGCTGTTTCGTTAGTATCGATCTGTTCTTGGTCAATATTTCTTTGGCTTACGAATGGATCTTTTATATCTTTTAGTTCAGATGGGCTTAGAGTTTGCCTTGATTGAGATATGTTTTTTGTTATATCCATATATTTTTTCATGATTTCTTCATCGGCTGATAAGGTATATGATATAAGCATCAAAAATACATATTTTTTCATATTGATTTTATACCCCATACTATGATATTTAAATTTCCGTTTAGGTTATTTTGAGAGACATTTATATCTAAATTTTGTATATCTATTACGTTGTTCGATCGCTCTAAATTGCTTATGTATCTTACTATATTATTGAAATTTGCTTTAAACGATACATTTACATCGTAAAATTTTTCTACAGATAGAGGCTTTATCTTGCCTGTGTTGTTTATGATATCTATCACTGATATATTGTTATTTTTAGCTTCTAACGCTAAATAATCTAAAAATTTGTTTAAGTCTCTTTCGTTGAAAATTGATTGAGATAGTATTTTTAACTCTTTGCTTAGATATGAGTTTTCATCTTTTATATTTTGCAAATTAAATATATTTTGATTATATGTTTTTTTAGACATAGCTATGTTGTTATTTATTTCATCCGTATTTTTTAAATTCAGATATTGTTCTTGAGCAGAGTGATATCCGCTTAGTTTTTCTTCATAAAAATTTGATGTTTTATCTAGCACAAACATATACACAGTATATGAAATAATCAAAAATATAGCGACAAAAATGAGATAAACTTCGTTTTTTTTCTTTTTTGCAAAATATTCATCTAGTCTTGATAATATATTTTCAATATTCATTATCTTATCTCCACTGTTATATTGCTATCATACTGACCATTGCCGGTTAACGCTATCTGTTTCGTGCTTACTTTATAAGATTTTAGATTATCTATGTTTGTTATAAGCTTAGTTATTCTTTTATCATCATTGCTTATTAAACTTATAAGCGCTGTTTTATCATTTATCTTTATACTCGTCGTTTTAACTCCAAGCGCATTTATCTCTTTAGATATCTCATATAGCGCGATACTCTTTACTGGGTAATCTCGTTTTTTACTATAAATTTGATTTAGTAAGCTCTTTTTTAGACCTAATTGCTGATCTTGATCATAAATATTTTGCTTTGTGACTTGTATATCGTAGTTGATTTTATTTAGTTGATTTTCTAAGTTATTTACTATAATTTCTTGTTCACTTATGATTATATTTTGATCATTTATAAGCTTTGTAAGGTAGATTCCGCTGATTAATTGATAGATTGGATAGATTAAACTTATGATTAAAGTGCTTGTTGCTATTATCAAAAATATTCCGCCATCTCTTTGATATATGGCTGGAGGTCGCAAAAAAGGTGAAAAATTTAGTTTTGTTTTGTAGGATATATAATCTTTTGCGTATAAAGTCATCAATACATGTAAGCAGGAGGGGTCTAAATTTGATGATTTGATATTGTTAAAAAAGTTAAAATCGGATGTATTTATAAGAATTCTGTCTTGAATAAATTTTGCAAGTCCCGGTATATTGCCAACGCAACTTGTTGCATATATATTTTGTATGGAAAGTCCTTGGAATTTCGATACACTGTTTATAATATCTGAAACATAGTAAAATGCATCATCAAGAACCTGATTTAGGCCATCTTTTTGTTCGATATTTATCCCTTTTGTTTTAAGTTCGTCTAAAAAATCAGCAATCTCCACTTTATTTCCGGTCAGCTCACAGAATTTACTATTTATCTGTCCTAAAGATTGCCTTGCAAGCGATCTGCTAAGTACATATTTACCGTTATCGTATATAGTTAAAAACGCGTCATTTTCATCAAAATATATAAAACAATCCGTTTGACTACCCGATAGTAATTTTTCACTGTATAAAGATTCCATAAGCAGAGGTGCTATGGTTATACAATCTATATAATCTACTTTTTCTATAGTATTTTGATATAAATTTAGTATATTTTGATTATTTACTATAAATACAGTGTAAGAGGTATCTGAATCGTTCTGTTTTATATATTTTATCGTGTATTCCAAATTTGGATCAAGATCTAGTTCTTCATAGGCTTTTTGTGTTATTATGGCGTCTATTTCATCTGAATTTGAAGTAAGGGAATTAGTGTTTATTTGACTTATAATGACATCTTTATGCTCAATATACGATATATAAAATCCACTGTTTTTATTTAAATTGGATAGGCTTTTGGTTGTGAAAGTACTATCGAATTCATATATTTTTTCTTTAATAGGATTTATAGATATTATCGGTTTATGATTTTTATTTTTCATTCACAACCCTATATTTTATTCTTTGTCAATTCTGAAGCTATCATTGTAATATAAAAATAATAAAAAGTCAATACAAAAAGTTTTTTTTAATAATTGATTCATTGCTATTCCAATTTTTATCTATTTTGACGTTGATTTTTAAGAATATCTTATTATTTAATAAAGTATTAATAATTTTTCTAGCGTTTATACCTATTCTTTTAATTGTTTGACCGTTTTTACCTATTAATATAGCTTTATGATGCTCATTATCCGTAATTATAGTTGCATAAATTTCCGTAATATTTTGTTTTTCTACTACTTTATCTACATTTACGTCTGTAGAATAGGGCACTTCATCGCTTACGCATTCATAAACAGCTTCAAGTATAAAATCTCTAAAAATCTCACGTTCGTTTGCAGTAGTCAAGTACTGAGGATCATAGAAATATTCGTGTTCTGGCAGATATTTGTAAATTTCATCTAAAAGTATATTTTTGTATGCTTGTTTTTTTACGCTTAAAGGTATGATGGCTTTAAATTCATCAGAGTATATTTGATATTCGTTTAATTTAGCGAAAATCTCTTTATCGCTAGCTTCATCTATTTTTGTAATAGCTATGAGATGAGGAGCGTCTTTTTTTAAATTTAAAAACTTTTTATAGTTTTCTATGTTATCAAATACGCTTGCTACAAAAAGCAGTAAATCACAGTCTCCTATAGATTTTATTGCGGCTTCTACCATTAGTTTATTCATGGTTTTATTGCTTTCGTGAAGTCCTGGAGTATCTATAAATATAGCTTGAGAATCTTTGTGCATAACGATACCGTTTATTTTTCTTCTAGTAGCATTTTGCTTGTGAGAGACCATCGATATTTTTTCATTTAAGAGATAATTTAGCAGGCTACTTTTGCCTGCATTTGTCCTGCCTATAAGGCTTATAAATCCACTTTTCATAGTATATATTTCGCAAGATCTTCATTTTGACAGATATCGCCAAGCTTTTTGTCTACTAACTCTTTTGTGATAGTTACTTTTTCATTTTTATAGCTATCTGCATCAAAACTTATATCTTCAAGAACCTTTTCAATGACCGTATGAAGTCTTCTGGCTCCTATATCTTCTACTTTTTGATTTGTATTTTGAGTAACCTTTGCTATCTCTTTTATGCTTTCATCGCTAAACTCGAGTTCTACTCCTTCAACTCCTAAGAGCGCTTTGTACTGAGATAGAAGTGAGTTTTTAGGTTTTGTTAGTATTTCATAAAGTGCTTTTTCGTCTAAGCTATCTAAATTTACACGTAGTGGAAATCTTCCTTGAAGTTCTGGTATAAGATCGCTTGGCTTACTTATATGAAATGCTCCTGCAGCTATAAATAAGATGTGATCTGTTTTCAAATTTCCAAATTTAGTACTTACGTTCGAACCTTCCACTATAGGTAAAAGATCTCTTTGAACACCTTCTTTGCTGGGATCTTGACGTCCTGAGTTTCCGCTAGAAACTGCTACTTTATCTATCTCGTCTATAAATATAATACCTTCATTCTCGGCTCTTTTTAAAGCTTCTGTTTTTATACTTTCCATGTCTAAAATTTTTTCGCTAGCTTCATTTTTTAGAGCTTCTCTAGCATCTTTTACTTTAAATTCTTTTTTCACTTTTTTATTTGCTATACCTATGACTTTGATAAAACTTTCTTGCATAGCAGCCATATCTGGAGGCAAATTTCCACCGGCTTCAAAAGTAGATTGGTCTATGTCTAATTCGATATTTAAATGATCTAGTTCGCCTTTTTGGAGTTTGTCTTTCATACGCAAATAGCTAGATTCGTAATCTCTTAATTTATCCTCACTAGCACCTTTTGGAAGAGGAGGAAGAAGTTTTTCAAGTATCTTTTTTTCTATATACTCGTTTATTCTATCTGAATTTTTTTCGCGTTGCTCTTTTTTTACTAAATTTAAACTAGCCATAGCCAAATCTCGCACCATAGATTCAACATCTCTACCCACAAAGCCAACTTCGGTATATTTGCTAGCTTCTACTTTGATAAATGGCAAACCAAACATCTTTGAGAGCCGCCTTGCGATCTCGGTTTTACCGACTCCCGTAGAGCCTATCATCAAGATATTCTTTGGTATAATATCTTCTTGAATACTTTTATCAAGTTTCATTCTTCTATAACGGTTTCTAAGAGCTACTGCGATAACTCTTTTTGCGTCATCTTGTCCTATAACATAATCATCTAAAAATTTTACGATCTCTTTTGGTGTAAGATTCATTTTTCATCCCATAAAGCATAAGTTTTTATATTTGTATTTGTGTATATGCAAATTTCGCCTGCTATTTTAAGACTCTCTTTTACGAGTTCTTCTTCATTTATATCAGCAAATTTATCAAGAGCTCTTGCTGCGGCTAAAGCGTAATTTCCACCGCTTCCTATTGCTGCTATTTTTCCGTCTTCTGGCTCGACTACATCTCCCGTACCGCTTAGTAAAAATATATGTTCTCTATCAAGAACTAGCATCATAGCTTCAAGTTTACGCAGTACTTTATCTTTTCTCCACTCTTTACTAAATTCGATAACGGCTTTTAAAAGATCACCTTTAGTGCTTTCAAGTATACGCTCAAACATATCAAATAGATTAAACGCATCGGCGGTACTTCCCGCAAAACCCGCTAAAATTTTACCCCCTAAAAGCTTTCGGATTTTTACTGCGTTTCCTTTTAAAACGGTATTTCCAAAACTTACTTGGCCGTCTCCACCTATAATAGAGCCTTTGTTGCCCTTATAAGCTAAAATAGTTGTAGCATGAAACATTATTCACCCGCTACTTCAACTTTAAATTTAGCCGAAATTCCATGTTTTAGTTTCAACGCTACGTCATAAATTCCGGTTGCTTTTATATGATCACACTCAAGCGCTTTCTTATCTACTTCATACCCTTTTTGCTCTTTTAGAGCGTTTGCTATCTCGTCTTTTGTTATACTGCCAAATAGAGCTCCGTTTGCACCTAGCTTTGTTTTTATAATTATTTTTATATTTTCAAGTTCGGCTTTGAGCTTTTCATTTTGGTTGATTTCATAGTTTATCTCTTCTTGTGCTCTTTTTTTGGCTGCTTCGTATTGTTTTAAAACAGCGTCGGTAGCAGACTTTGCAAGACCTTTTCCTATCAAAAAATTATTACCATAACCATCTTTTACGTCTTTTACTTCCCCGGCTTTTCCAAGCCCTTTTACATCTTTTATCAGCAATACTTTCATAACATAATCCTTATTTAAAATTTAAAGTACATTCTAACATAAAACATTTAACATAACCATAAAATAGTATTTTGGAAGCTAAATTTAAACTTTTTTACACAATATTAATATTAATTTAGTATTTCAAATATCAATGTATAATTTTACAAAATTTTTTAAAAAAGGTATGGAAATATGGCTTTTGATAGGGTTTTGCAAGCTATTGATGATATAAAAAATGGCAAAATGATTGTTATGGTAGATGATGAGGATCGTGAAAATGAAGGGGATATAGTTTACGCTGCTTGTTTTAGCGATATAGAAAAAGTAAATTTTATGATAACTCATGCAAAAGGTGTTTTATGCACTCCTGTTACTAGAGAATTAGCAGATAAATTTGAACTTTCTCCAATGGTAAGTTCAAATACTAGTTGTCATGAAACAGCCTTTACAGTAAGCATCGATGCTAAAGAGGCGGCTACTGGAGTAAGTGCTTATGAACGTGATATGACTATAAAAATGCTAGTTGATTATAATACTAAAGCCGATGATTTTGTGCGTCCGGGACATATTTTTCCTCTTATTGCTAAAAAAGGCGGTGTTTTGGAGAGAACCGGACATACCGAAGGAAGTATAGATCTGTGTAAATTAGCCGGAGTTGCTCCGGTTTCTGTTATATGCGAAGTTGTAAATGATGATGGAACTATGGCTAGAAGAGTAGACTTGGAGAAGTTTTGTTCTAAATTCGGATTAAATATGGTGAGTGTTTCGGATATAATCGAATACCGTTTGCATCATGAAAAACTCATAAATATAGAAGATGCGAAACGGAGCTCTATAGCTGGTTTTGAAGCTTTAAGATACGATGTTAGTGATCATTTAGGAAATAAACATATTGCATTTGTGTTTGGAGATATTAAAGATAAAACAAACGTTAAATTTCATAAGATTAGAACAGATATAGAGCTTCTTAGCTCTCCAAAATATAAGGAATTTATATCTCACCTTAATATTTTAGATAAAGAAGGCGGAATTTTGATATTTCTTGATGGCGAGGATTGTAATTCAAATTTATTTAAAAATTATGGTGTCGGTGCTCAGATCGTAGCATATTTTGGTGTTAAAGATATAGAAATTTTAAGTTCAAGCGAGTATAAAGAATTTGTTGCTATAAAAGGTTTTGGATTAAATATACTTGGATATAGAAGTTGATATTTTCATAGTTTTGTCGTGGTATAGAAACGGCAAAACTATAAAGTTATTTTTATAAACTAAATTCTATAAATAAGATTTTTCTAAATTTAGTAAAATTTTCTTTGTTTCAATCCCATTTCCACCGCTATATCCGCCTAAATTTGATACTCCTACAACTCTATGGCATGGAATTATAATAGGAATTTTGTTTTTAGAATTCGCATTTCCTACGGCTCGAGCTGCTTTTGGAGAGTCGATTTTGTCGGCTATATATTTATAAGTTACAGTGTTTCCATATGGAATTTCAAGTAGTGCTTTATATACTTTTTGTTCAAATTCGCTTCCTACTATATTAATTTTAGTTGTAAAATTTATTAATTTTCCTTGAAAATACAGCTCTAATTCGTGTATGCAAAGGCTTAAGTTTTTGTCATTTACTTCTAAATCTAGAAATTCATCACAGAAATCTATATTTATAATTTTTCCATCATGACAGCTTATTTTTAAATTTCCAACCGGAGTTTTCATATATGCTATTTTCAAAATTTAATCCTTTTTTATACTAAATTTAAATTTTAAATTTACTTTTTCTTTAAAGTATCATAAAATATCAAATTTAAGTTTAATTTTTCTTTTTTCATTTTGTTAATTATGATAGAATTATATTAAAAATTTTATTAAAGGAAAAATTATGGGCTTTTTTGATGATTATAGTGTAGCTAAAGAAGAGCGTTCAAAACTCGGTATCCCACCGCTTCCACTTACGAAGGAGCAGACTAAAGAGGTTTGTGAATTGTTAAAAACCTGTCCGACTAAAGAACTTGTTGATTTGCTTGCAAATCGTGTAAATCCCGGGGTAGATGACGCTGCAAAAGTAAAAGCCGAGTTTTTAAACGAGATTATAAACCATGATTTAAAATGTGATTTGATCGATAAATTTACAGCTATAAAAATGCTTGAGCCTATGCTTGGCGGATATAGCGTGATAGTTCTTGTAGCTAGCCTTCATAATAGTGACGAGAGCATTCAAAAAGCATCGGCTGAAGTATTAAAAAACACTATTTTCGTACATGATTATTTTAATGATATTGCAAAACTTGCAAAAGATGGTAATAAATACGCTAAATCAGTTCTTGAGAGCTGGGCAAACGCCCAATGGTTCAAAGCTAGAGCAGATATACCAGAAAAAATCGAAGCTGTCGTTTTTAAAGTAGCAGGAGAGACAAACACCGATGATTTAAGTCCTGCAAGTGAAGCATTTAGCCGCTCAGACATACCGCTTCATGCAAATGCTATGTTAGTTAAGCGTCAACCAGGCAGTTTAGAAAAAATCGCCGAGCTTAAAAAGAGCGGCTTAGAAGTTATATATGTAGGCGACGTAGTTGGAACCGGAAGTTCAAGAAAAAGCGGTATAAATTCTATCCAGTGGCATTTGGGTCATGAGATAGATGGCATACCAAATAAAAAAACAGGCGGCATTATACTTGGATCTATCATAGCTCCTATTTTCTTCAATACTGCAGAAGATAGCGGCGCTTTACCTATCGTAGTAAATGTAGATGGCTTAGAAATGGGCGATAAGATCGAAATTTATCCATATAAAGGTGAGATAGTAAAAGACTCTAAAGTAGTAAAAACATTTAAACTTGAGCCAAATACCTTAAAAGACGAAGTAAAAGCGGGCGGCAGAATCCCACTTATAATCGCTAGAAGCCTTTGTTCTAAAGCTAGAGCCGAGCTTGGTTTGGGAAATGAAGATATATTTATAAAACCGTCTCAACCGGCAAATAACGACAACTCAGGTTATACTTTAGCTCAAAAAATGGTAGGTCGTGCGTGTGGAGTGCATGGCGTGAGAGCTGGAATGTACGTAGAGCCTATGACTTTAACAGTTGGCTCTCAAGATACGACCGGACCGATGACGAGAGATGAGATAAAAGAGCTCGCTAGTCTCGGATTTTCTGCTGATTTCGTTTTGCAAAGTTTTTGCCATACTGCAGCCTACCCAAAACCTACAGATGCTTTGATGCACAAAACTTTACCTGATTTTATGATGAGTCGTGGCGGCGTCAGCTTGAAACCTGGTGACGGTGTTATCCACTCATGGCTAAATAGAATGGTTTTACCTGACACCGTAGGAACAGGTGGCGACTCTCATACTCGCTTTCCTATCGGTATAAGCTTTCCCGCCGGTAGCGGTTTGGTTGCGTTTGCGGCTGTTCTTGGCTCAATGCCTCTAAACATGCCAGAATCCGTTTTAGTAAGATTTAAAGGTAAAATGCAACCTGGTATCACTTTAAGAGACCTTGTAAATGCGATCCCGTACTACGCTATCAAAAAAGGTCTTTTAACAGTCGAGAAAAAAGGTAAAATCAACGTATTTGCCGGTAAAATTTTAGAAATAGAAGGCTTGCCTGATCTAAAAGTAGAGCAAGCATTCGAGCTAAGCGACGCAAGTGCCGAAAGAAGTGCCGCAGCTTGCGCTGTAGCGCTAAACAAAGAGCCAGTCATCGAATACTTAAATTCAAACGTAGCTTTGATAGACGCGATGATAGAAGCCGGATACGGTGATGAGCAAACACTAGCTAGAAGAAGAGATAAGATGAAAAAATGGCTTGAAAATCCTACTCTTTTAGAGGCTGATAAAGATGCGAAATATCATACCGTTATCGAGATAGATATGAATGATATCACAGAGCCGATCCTTGCTTGCCCGAATGATCCAGATGACGTAGCTACATTAAGCGAGATTTTAGCCGATCCAAAACGCCCTAAAAATATAGATGAAGTTTTCGTAGGTAGTTGTATGACAAACATCGGTCACTACAGAGCCTTAGCAGAAGTTCTAAAAGGCGAAGGACAAGTTCCTGCTCGTCTTTGGATAGCACCGCCTACAAAGATGGATGAAAAACAGTTAAGAGTAGAGGGCAAATACTCGCTATTTGGCGCGGCAGGCGCTAGAACCGAAGTTCCTGGATGCTCACTATGTATGGGTAATCAAGCTAGAGTAGCTGATAATGCGATAGTATTTTCAACTTCTACTAGAAATTTTGATAATCGTATGGGTATGGGAGCTCAAGTTTATCTGGGTTCTGCCGAACTTGCGGCGGTTTGCGCAATGTTAGGTAGACTTCCAAGTGTAGAAGAATATATGAAGATAGTTCCGGCAAAACTTGCTGGAAAAGAAAATGAAATTTATAAATATTTAAATTTCAATCTAGTACCGAACTTCAAGCTAGAGTGTTATTAATAAAAAGGGCATTTTTGCCCTTTTTATAGATTTTTGAATTTATAACCTAGTTAAACTTCTTCCTTTTAACTTCACTAACCACTTCATTATCTATAGTTTCTAAACTCTATGTATTGCTAGCTTCTCTACCGTGATCTCCGGCTCTGCTTCTATAGCAGCATTTAATGCTAGTAAGTTTGTTTGATCTGTTATATCGCGTATATTAGTTATCTCATTACCTAAAAGATTAGTAACCTTTTCAACCTCTCCTTTGGCATTAGGTATATTAGAGGTAAAATCAAGATTTTTAAAATCATCAAATGTTTTTTGAATAACATTTATATCGGATCCTATCTTGCCTTGAAGAGTATTTAGGATTATCATTTTTATGGTTTAAGAAGTCAAAGAAGTTTTTGAGACGATATACTATCTTATTTAACGGTTTGAAATTTAGTTTTATAACAAACCAAACTATCAGTGATGAAATAATAATAGATATGATATTAAAGGCCGATGCTTTTTTTATAATTGAGTTTGTCTGATCTGTAAAAATTTAGCGTCTAAGTCATTGTTTATAAATAATTCACTAGACTCTTAAATGCTACATTATCCATATCTGCACCAAGTACGCCTATAAATTTACCTTTTATATAGATAGGTTTTACCGCACTTATAGATACAAGATTATTATATGCGTTTGTGTAAGGCTCGGTTATTATGAGTTTGTTTGCATTTTTTGCACTTGTATACCGTTTTCTTTCTCTTGCGTCAAAAGTAGAAGCCAGAAGTCCTTTTATACCTCCTGTGCTATACATCATTCCGTTATTATCTAATACCATATATATAAGTGTCAAATTTGAAGTTTTATCTATCGTAGATAATAAAAATTCTATATTTTCATTCATATAGTCTTGATTATCTGATTCTATAATATTAGATAGATGCTCTATACTTGAAATCAATCTATTTCTCTTGTTTTTCGGTATTAGCTTACTGCCTTCTACCGATCTTTTTTCTTTCGTTTTCGACTAGATGTATTATTTTAATTTGCGAATCTTTGTAATTTATATAGGATAGAACAGTTAAAATAATTATAAATATACCAGCTACGCTAAGTGTTATTTTATTTGATATACTGCTGCTTATAAAAGAGGATTTTTTAAAATTACCATAATTGTCGTTTATTTAATTGATTTGACGTCGTCATTCACTTTTATTATTATGATTAAATAGTTATTATTTTATCATAAGTATTTTTAAATCCAAATTTAGACAAAGAGTAGCAATATATAAAATTTAGTAAAATTTTAAAAAGTAAATATATTTATATAATGTTTAGGATACTGCTGATAAATCAACTCCAAAGGTTAGAGTAGGATTTGCCATAATTTTCCTTTTTTTATGTTATAATAATTTAAAAATAAAAGGTAGCCAAATGACAACCAAAAAAAGCCATACCCCCAAAAAAAGGTTTTGTATCTTTTGGGATTTTTTAATACTCTTTGGATTTAAGGCTGCGATTAAATATCTTTTTACAAGAGAATATTAACTCTCATTTATCCTTTTAGCTATCTCAAAATAATCAATAAACTCATTTAAGCTCATTGATAAAATTTCATTAAAACCAAAATGCAGGGTATAACCGATTAAGGCTATACCATCACTTAGTTTTTTGTTTCAACGCCAACTAATTTACTTATTTTTTCGCTTAATGCGGCGATTTCGCTCATAGGTAGGGCGTTTATAAAATATGTATTTGAAAAGATTTTTCAAGGTATAAAAATAAGCCGAGATGATGCTTATTTGCTCAAAATAGTTATTACACAAAATCACCTGATAAAGTCGTCTATTTATAATATGATTTGGAATGGTGTATTTGTTTTTTAAGAGTATTTCCGCTTTGGATTTTTAGTGGATTTTACATTTTATTTTATTAAGCAAATCGCAGAATACAAAAATTTACTCTTGATATAAAACAACTTTTATCTGTTTCAAATTTGTTATAATCGTTCAAATTTAAAAGGATAAAAATGAAAAATAACACGATAAATGAGCAAAACATTGAGACTCTTATGGATAGCTTTTATGACAAGATCAGAGTAGATAAAGATTTGGGTGACATATTTAATGCGGTTATCGGTACGAGCGATGAGGATTGGGAAGTTCATAAACAAAAAATAAGCGACTTTTGGAAAGGAATACTTTTTGGCTCGGGCGTTTATAACGGCAATCCTTTGCAAAAGCATTTCGAGCTGCTGCCTTTTCCAAAGGTGTTTTTTACCATCTGGCTAGGGCTTTTTGAAGATAGTTTAGATGAGATTTATGATGAAGAAAACAAAATTATCATTTTACAAAAAGCTCAAATGATAGCAAATAGATTTATGCATATGCTTTATAATGACTAATTAAATTTAAACCTATATAATAAAAACTTAAGTGTTATTTATAGTATTATTTTGCTTTTATGCATCTTTTTACTCCAAAAACAGCGCATGAAATAATGATTTTATATTCTTATTACTAAGCGTACTTAGTCCTTTATAAATTTTTGATGATAAACTAGAGTTTTTATATGTAAGCTCACGGTAGTTTTGAAACACTTCCCCAACAGCCTTTCCGCCAGATTCAAAATCAAGAAAGTTATTTAGGATTTTGCTCACTGCCCCGCCTGGTAAATCAGCTCCTTTTTTGACTGTATTTTTGACTAACTCCTCTAATTTGTCAAATCCTCTATCTACTAGTCTCTCATAGCTATCCCACGCCTTAGTATATGTGCTATCACCTTTTGGCTTAGCAAACTCACCAGCTTTGATACTTGTATCTGTTATTTTAGAGTTTGCTTCTGCCACTGGCTTTATGCTCTTTTGCTCTTTTAAATTTATACCGTGATAGTCATCTTTAGCCAAATTTTGGCTAGCTTTTATAACATCTTCAGGGCTTACACCTTTTTCGTTTGGCACTATGTAGCTGTTTGTATCAAGAGTTTTAAGCAGTGGATTTTTAGCTTTTGCTTTTTCCCAGCCGTTGCTTAGAGTTTTTGCTAGCTCATCTTTAAAGGCTTGTTTGAATTGTGGATTATCAGCTAGAAATTTATTTGCTCTTTTTATACCAGCCACTCCACCAGCACCAGCTAAAAATCCCAGTGCAAACTTAGCAGGATCAAAGCTGATATTTCCATTCTCATCAGTTTCTACGCCATTAAGCGTACCACCTACTAATCCACCACCGATATGCTCATTAGCAAAAACTTTATTTGAAGTTGGATTTACTTCTTTAGTGTTTTGTGGTATAATGTTGGTATTAGAGTTTAAAGGCGAATTCGTGCCTTTGGTAATAGGCTTAGCGGATATATCTAAGTCTTTCTCTAATTTCTCATAAGCCGTAACTATCCATTTATCTGTAGGCTCTCCGTAAAAATTAGATTTTATAACTATTTTAGCATCATTACTTAAAATTTGAATAGCTTCGTTTTTCTTATTTAATAATTTTCCATTTTGTATTATGTCTGGTATTTTATTGATAAAATCAATAGTCATATTATACGCCGCTGCTTTGCTAAACCCTTGCTCCATGTATTGAGCCATTCGCTTATCTATGATATGAGATAAACCATATCCATTATGTTTTGCCTTATCAGTGACTTCTCCCCAAACTAAAGTTATATCTTTGCCATCTTTCTCAAAAGCTCCAGCTACTTGTCCTTGTTTTTCTACTAATAGCTTTTTGATAGCATTAGATCCGTCGTGGTAAAACTCTGCGTAGTTTGTGCCAAACTCTTTAATAGGGTTGATATTTAATATTTTTTCTAAGCCTCGCCTATTTTCTTGAAGCATATTTTTAAAGCCATTTTCATCTATGCCGTGAGTTTTAGCTATGCTATATTTATAAGCACCTTTATCAGAATAATCTTTAGCAAACATCTTTTTAAGCGCTATTAATCCATCACTTAATTTTTCATTATTGCGAAGTACTTCGGGGATAGAGTATAAATTTAGCTCATTTTCTCTTTTTTGTTTTATCTCTAAATCTTTGTTAGCTTGTGCATTGGCTTTGTTTAATTCGGCTTGTTTTGCTTTTAACGCTTTTAATTGATTTAAGTCTTCAAGGATATTATCTGTTATTTTTTTAGCATTAGAATTAGATATTATTGCGTTAAACTGGTCACCTCTTATACGAAGTTTTATTAATTTTTCTAAATCTTTTATACTCTCTATACGTTTAATATTTTTAAATTTGTAGTTGCCATTATGGTCGACGTATTCTACTCTCATTGTATCAATTCCAAAATCTCTATTTATAGACCTATTAATAGATATTTTCTCATCTATGTATTCGTTTAAATATTTAGAAACTTGTTTAAAATCATCATTTATTTTATTACTCAAACTCACAATATTATCTGCTAAACTTAGCTCATTGCTTTTTGCTGCTTTTTGGGATATAATGTCATCAGCGTTAGTTTCTGTCTGAGATAGTGATTTTTCACTCGGGACAGTTGTAATATTCTCGCCGCGCACTTTACCGAGTTTTTCTAACGCTGTCTTTGTTCTTTCTTGTCTAAACCCATTAAATACCCAATTGTTTGAGCCATTTTTTTCTAAAATTATAACTCCTTTTTTACCAACGATATTAATCCTATTATGTTTGCCTTGCACGATAACGCCATTTTCTATAGTATCTATCAAATACTCTATTTTAAAATCACTATGTTTTTGGATAATCTTACTTAGTCCATAGCCATCACCAGTATTTGTATCATATTTTCCCCAAACTAAATCAATATCGCCTAAACCATCTTTCTCAAACGCTCCAGCTACTTGTCCTTGTTTTTCTACTAATAGCTTTTTGATAGCATTAGATCCGTCGTGGTAAAACTCTGCGTAATTAGTGCCAAACTCTTTTATAGGGGATATGTTGTAAGCTTTTTCTATTCTATTTCTAAATGAGCTATCCAAAAGATATTTTCTTGTTTCTGGAGTATTAGCCATAGGGTCATTAAAAAGGCTAACAATCCCGCCTTTGGTTTTAACTATTTGCTCATCGCTTATAATGCCATCTTGATATACTTCTTTAAAGCCACTCAGCATTGATTTGCCCATATTAATGCGTTCTTGTTGCGCTTTAATCGTCTGCGATGTTGCTTTATCGTTTGCTTCTTTTTTGCGTAATAAAGCTAAAAATGGGGCTAACTCTTTGTTGTCTTTTTCGATTTGTTTTATTATTTTATCTCTTGCAATAATTAATTCGTCTTTGCTAAATCCGTGCGTGAAGAGAATTTGCCTTTCTTTGTTTTTAAGCGTTAAGCCTTGTAAGAAGCTATCAATATCTTTTAAATATTGTTGTTGATTTTGAAGGGCTTTTTCTTGCTTTTGGACTTCTGCGTAAAATTTATTTGTGGATGTATCTTTTAGCCCATCCAAAAACTCTACATTATCACTTCTTAGGATTTGCTCTGCTTTAGCTTCTTTCTTAACCTTTGTCTCTGCTCTTTTTTCTTCAACCAGTGCTTTTTTCTCTTTTAAATTTAGCTTTTGCTTGTTTTCTATTTTATCTTTAGTGCTTTGTAAGACTTGCTTTTTGCTGGTGGATTGTGGTATAATACTACTCATAGCTTCTACACCTTGTTTAGCTACTTGTGGGGTGCTTAGTGTAGAGAGTGTGTCCCCACCTAATATTATATTTCCCTTTAATTTATTTTTTAAATCAGTATTTTTTATAGGCATAGCAGTTATACCGACAATATCGCCTTTATCATTTTCAATAACACTTAGATATTTAATAACCTGGTTGCAAAAGCATTTATTGCAGATTTTAGTTTTGCCCCTATAAAAACGTCTTTTGGAGTAGCTCCGCTATCCCAAATTTGCTGTAAAATTTGATTTAACTTCTCTTCTGTTAGTTTTGTAGCCGTTCCGCTCCAGTCGCCGCTTTCATCAAACGCTAAAACATTTCCGCGCTTTCCACTAGTAAATGCGCTTGAGTTTTTAGCTACGTAATGAAATATTCCTGCCATTTCCCCAGCAGTGGTTTCATCTCTAAGAGTTGGATTTTTAAAAACGCTTTTTTTAACGTCTGCGTCTCTACCTAAGCCAAATAATGCATATTCAATATCTTTTTTATGCTCTTTTGCTTTCTTACTTACTTCTTGTTCAAGCTCTTTACCGCCATACGTTGCTACGCTTTGCATAGTTTCAGATACCATTACTTCAGTGGTAAAAATCTGAACCGAGTTTGTACGTTTTTGCTTAGTAGATTTACCAGAACCAACAAAGTCGCTTATCTCGAGTTGTGCATTCTTTTTAGGCTCTGAAATGCTGTCTATTATCCAGCTATGTTCTATAGCCCTAACTGGACTTGTGCCTATCATGGTCATAAGCGGTGTTTCTTCTGCGCCTATTAAGATTATCTTGTCATATACCGACGATTTCAGCCCGACACGTTTATCGGTTACTCTATCATCAAAACCTGTACTTGTTATAGCCATTTATTTATCCTTTTTTAATAAAATTAGGCTATTTTTGCACATGTAGCAGTCTATAATCTACCCTAAATATAGACTTTATAAATTTTCTTACTAAATTTAGTGATTTTTATCTTTGCTAAGATAGATTTTTATATCTATTTTTTCTTTAGGGCTCAATATTTTAAATGAATTTAAAAAAGCTTGTCTAGCCTTTAGCTCTTCTTTGCTTTTTGGAGGGGAACTAAACTTTAACGCTTTATCCCATTTTAAGTCATCTATAAATTTAGGGTATTTGCTTAAAAATGTTGGAGTATTGTCAAATTTAGAGTTTTGTGGTATAATGTCATTGTTGGTTGAGATAGGAGACTTTATCTCATTAAACTTAGCATTAGCAGAAATAGCCTTGCTATCGCCAACAACAGTCTCTTTTAAATTCTTTTTTTCATAACTAGTAATAATCCAGCTATTATCCCCTTTACCCATCCATCCTTTAGATAAACCAACTGCATAAATTCTATTATTAGTCTTATAAATAATTGTATCAACACCATTTTTAGATACTACTTTACCTTTTTCTATTATTTCGCTTATACCATTTATCATCTTTTCAGTAGGATTTGCTCCGTTAAAATTTGCAAAATCATTTAAATGTTTAGCTTCTATCTTAGCAAGTCCATAGCCGTTTAGTTTTTTATCTACTTCTCCCCAAACTAAATCAATATCGCCTAGCTCTTTTCTTTGAAAAGCTCCAGCTACTTGTCCTTGTTTTTCTACTAATAGCTTTTTGATAGCATTAGATCCGTCGTGGTAAAACTCTGCGTAATTAGTGCCAAACTCTTTAATCGGCTTTGCTTTTACTTGTGAGCTTGGATATTTACCGTCTCGTTTGGTGTTTTGTGGTATAATATCGCTATTAGTAGGTGAAAAATGCTCTTTGCTGGTATTCATTTGCGACCCGGTTACTTGTTGACTATGTTGGGGATAGGTCGTCCCAACCACCGACTTATCATCAAATATCTTTTTATCTGTTTCGCTCATTTTTTTATCTTTATTCAAATGAATAATTCCGTTACTATCCCTACTGATTGTCATATCTGACATTCTTTTATCGCTTGTTTTAGTAGCAATATATGCTAAATTTGGGTCTTTTAAACTATTTCCAGCGTAATCTTGAAACTCAAATAGCATTTTTATAGTTTTATACACATCTCTTTTATTATTAAACATTTCAGGATGTTTGTCATAAAGATACTGCAAACTAGCCCTAATGCGAGCTTGTGGTAGTTTTAATTCATTAGTTAGTTCTTTTTCAATATCTATAAAAGCATTATAAGGGTATGTTTGTTTAGCACTATTTGGATAAGTCGCAAACCCATCGCCTTTTAAAACGTCATTATTTAAATTTGGCTTTAAATCGCTTTTTAAAACTTGGTTTAAATCATTACTAAACTCAACAACCATTTAATCGTATTAGCATCTGCTCCATTTGTCTCGGCTTGTTTTATATAGCCTTTTAGTCTGCCATCATTTATTTTTATATATTTAGCAGCTTCTCTTAAATGATATTTAAAGGCTGCATCGTATCCAAAATACGGTATATACTTAAATGCTATTCCTCTAATTGCGTTTAGATATCCTGTTTTGTGAAGTCAAATTTAAAGATGATCTTGAAAGCTATGTAGAAGTATTGTCTGATATCCAAAAAAGAGATGATTTTAAAGAGTGGCTATCTTACCTTGCTAGAGCCTTTAAACTGGCACTTTGTAGCGAAAAGGTGAGTGATATACTAAGTCAAGATGAGATAAAAACTTATAAAAGCAAGATCAAATTTTATAATGAACTAAGACAAGTGGCACAGCTAAGATATCATGAGACTTGCGATTTTGGTAAATATGAAGCGCAAATGCAAAAACTACTAGATACCTTTGTCAATGCAAATGGCATAAATGAGCTAACAAAGCTTGTAAATATCTTTGAGACAGAATTCGATGAAGAAGTACAGAGGGTCGAGGGTAAAAACGCCAAAGCCGATACGATCTTAAGTGCTATAAGTGCCGTGATACAAGAAAGGATGGAGTCAAATCCTGCATTTTACAAATCTATCTCAGACCAGATCGAAGACGTGATCAGCAAATACAAAGAAAAAAGACTTAGCGAAGAAGAAAAACTAGCCAAGGCAAAACAGCTAAAAGATCTCATAACCGGCGCGATAAAGCCAAACATAGATAAATATCCAAAGGAATTTGAAAATAAAAAATCTATATTTGCGATTTATGATAATCTAGTTGATATCTTAGGCGATATAGAAGTCCCAGACTCAAAGCTCATAATTAAAAATTTGACTATCAAATTTGATGAAATCTATGAAAAAGCATCAAAAAAGCCAGAATGGATCAAAAATAAAGATGTCGAAAACGACATTACTAGCGCTATGGAAGACATGCTATGGGATATAGAAGATGAGTACGGAATCTCTATCGAAAATAAAGAAATAATTTATCAAACAATCAGAGGTATCGGGATCGGCTTTTATGCTTGAAAATATTTTAATCGTTAAAAAAGATGTAAAAAACATCACATTAAAGGTAAAGCCTACAGGCGAAGTTGTTTTGACTACTCCAAAAGCTGTAAGTGATGAGTATACGGAGTATATTATCAAAAAAAGAGCTAAATGGATAGAGCAAAAAAAAGAATTTTTCGCGTCGTTTCAAACCAATCAAAAAGAGTATGTAAGTGGTGAGGAGTTTAGATATTTAGGTAAGAGTTATAGGCTAAAAGTCATTAGCTCAAAAGACGAAAATGTCAAACTCCAACGCGGCTATCTAGAAATTCGCACCAAAAACAAAAATGACCTAAACAAGAAGCAAAATTTGTTATATGAGTGGTACTATGAAAAGGCTTTGCTTCATTTTTTTAGCATTTTGCAAGAGTGGAACAAGATAGTAAAGCGTGATATAAAAGATATCAAGATAAGGCAAATGAAGACAAGATGGGGGAGCTGCAATCCATATAAATCATATATAAATCTCAATATCGAGCTTATCAAAAAGCCTAAAATTTGCATCGAGTATGTTATATTTCATGAATTAACTCATCTGATATATCCTGATCATTCAAGCAAATTTTATGAGTATTTATCGCTTTATATGAGCGACTGGGAAAAACGAAAAGAGATTTTAGGGCAATCGAATTTATAATTTAATTCATAATCGGTTGCTATTTATTTTTAAATTTAATATTTGTCAAGTAACGGATTTGAGTTTTAAACTTATCATATTTTTATCCAAATTTAGTTACACTTTGCGTATCAAATTTACGGAAGAAAAATATGCAAAGATACCCTACAAAACAAATTTTAGTCGGAAATGTCAAGATAGGCGGCGATGCTCCTATCAGTGTTCAGTCTATGACATTTGCAAAAACTAGAGATGTGAAAGAGTGCTTAGAGCAGATAAATAGGCTTTATTTTGCAGGTTGTGATATAGTTCGTTGCGCAGTGTTTAACAAAGAAGATATTGTTGGTCTTGAACAGGTAAAAAAAGATAGTCCGTTGCCTATAGTAGCTGATATACACTTTAATTATAGCTATGCTGTGGCTGTTTCTAAATTTGTAGATGCTATTAGGATAAATCCTGGGAATATCGGTGGAAAAGATAGGATAAAAGCTGTCGTGGAAGCATGTAAAGAGCGAAATATTCCTATTAGAATAGGCGTAAACTCAGGTAGTCTTGAAGAGCAGTTTGAAAATAAATACGGACGCAGCGTAAAAGGTATGGTGCAAAGCGCTTTATATAACATAGGATTACTTGAAGAGCTTGAATTTACCGATATCGCAGTGAGTTTAAAGTCTAGTGACGTGTATAATACCATGCAAGCTTATAGAGAGCTTCGTCCACTTACTTCATATCCGTTTCATCTCGGAGTTACTGAAGCAGGGACTACTTTTCATGCAACTATAAAATCAGCTATCGCTCTAGGAGGTTTGCTGCTCGAGGGTATCGGCGATACGATGAGAGTTAGTATAACAGGTGAGCTTGAAGAGGAGATAAAAGTTGCTCGCGCCATACTTCAAGATACCGGACTTCAAAAATCAGGATTAAATATCATATCTTGTCCTACTTGTGGAAGACTACAAAGTGATCTTGTGAGTGCTATAAAAATAGTTGAAGAAAAAACTAAGCATATAAAAGAACCTTTAAATGTAAGCGTGATGGGATGTGTGGTAAATGCGATAGGAGAAGCAAAAGGAGCTGATGTTGCTATAGCTTTTGGTAAAGGAAATGGACTGGTGATGAGGCACGGTGAAGTCGTAGCAAGACTAAAAGAGCATGAGCTAGTAGATAGATTTTTAAGTGAAATAGATGATGAGATCAAGCAAAGGGCTAGTAATAATGGCTGAGATAATAGGACAAAATTTATACGATCTTGATATGGAAAGATCGATTTTAAGTGCGATTTTATTTAGTGAGGATAATCTTGGCGAGATTTATGATCTTATAAATCCTAGTGATTTTTATTTAAAAGGTCACGCTGATGTTTACGGCGCTATGATAGAATGTTTAAATCATGATGAACCGGTTGATATGGCATTTGTTAAAAAACGACTTGCAAATAATTTTGATGATACTGTTTTTACCGAGATTATTACAACAAATTCTATATTGGATATAAAAAAATATGCTACGGAGCTAAAAGAGAAGTCTATAAAGAGATCTTTGATTAATGTAGCGCATAAAATTCCTAATAAAGTAAATGAAGATAAAGCAAGTCGTGATATGGTAGATGATATAAGCGGTGAAATTTACTCGCTTGTGGATAATTCAAATAACGGAATTATTAAAGAAAGTAAAGAGATTATTACCGATGTTATCAAAGAGTTGGAAAAACAAAAAAATCTAATTGATCGTGATATAGTCGGGATTGATACCGGATTTAAGGTATTAAATGAGAAAACAAAAGGCTTTAAAGACGGTGATTTGGTTATTATAGCTGCACGTCCTGGAATGGGAAAGACTACTTTTGTATTAAATCTTGTGCAAAAAGTGTTAAATCAAGATTTGGGCGTTGTATTTTTCTCTTTAGAAATGCCGGCAACTCAGCTTATGTTAAGGCTTCTTAGTGCTAAAACTTCAATTCCGCTTCAAAATTTAATGACTGCGGATATGGATAATGATGAAATCTCTAGGCTAAGCGATGCTTGCGACGAGATGTCTAGAAAAAAACTGTTTGTTTATGATAGCGGAAATGTGACCATTCATCAAGTAAGAACTCAGATGAGAAAACTAAAAGCGTCTCATCCCGAAATCAAACTTTGCGTGATTGATTATATCGGTTTGATGACAAATTCTTCGGCTTACACTGATAGACATCTACAAATAGCCGAGATTTCTAGAGGCTTAAAGCTTTTAGCTCGTGAGTTAAATCTTCCGGTAATTGCTTTATCTCAGCTAAACAGAAGTTTAGAAGCAAGAGCAAATAAAAGACCGATGTTAAGTGATTTAAGAGAATCAGGAGCCATAGAGCAAGACGCCGATACTATTTTATTTGTTTATAGAAATGATGTTTATATGGAGCAAGAAGAGAAAGAAAGGGAGCAAAAAGCAAAGCTTGATGGGAAAGAGTATGTGAGAAAATTTGTTCCAAATAAGATAGAAGAAAATGCTGAGATTATCATTGGGAAAAATAGAAACGGACCAACCGGTACCGTTGATGTGATATTTCAAAAAGAATTTACTCGTTTTGTCGATAAGAGTTTTTCAGCTCCTAGTATGAGCGTAGAGTTTAATGGATAGTAAAAAACAATAAAACCGCTTTTGGTTCTTTTAGCGGTTTTAAATTTATCTCGTTTTATTTAAATTTTGTGATTTTTTTGAGTTTGTATTATATAAAAAATCGCCGTTATAATTATAAATATAATAGATAAAAGAACTATTGTAGTACCGTATTTACCACTTAAAAACATATCCCCGGTGTTCATTCCGAAAAACCCTGTTATTAAATTTAACGGTAGAAAAAATGCCGAGATAACTGTTAAAATATATAAATTTTTATTATGTTTTTTATCTTTTAATGAATTATAATAACTAAAAGTTATAGCCAATCTTGAAGCGGTATCATCTATGATCTTGTCTATCCTTTTTAACGATTGTATATCGTTTTTAAACTCTTTTTTATAATTTATAAATTCATCTACAAATTCGTTTAAAGCTATCATAAAATATTGATGCAATATCGTAAAAATAGAAAAATTATGCTTTAATTTAAAGTATTTTTCTAAAAAATTGCTATCAAATTTATTTTTATATATTAGATTTTCAGTACTTAAAACTTCTTCTTCATACTTATCAAGATTTGTTCTAAAATAGTTTATAGCGCTTTTTACCGCTGTTTCAAATTTAGCAAAATCAACTTTTATAAACTCTTTGCCGTTTTTTTCAAATATCTCATCTCCTAAAAATACAAATCCCGCATTTTGACTATGAAAATCCGTGCTTATAATAAGCAGTTTGTAGCCTTCCCCACTGAAATATCCGCTTCTACTAGATGCTTTTTCTAGCTTTTTTCTATGTTCGTCATTTATCATATCATGCCTCTTTTTGCGTAGAATTCTCTTTTAAATTCTTTAAATTTACCTTGCATTATCGCTTCTCTCATCTGTTTTACTAAATTTAGATAATAATGCAGATTATGAAGACTTGCAAGCCTAAAAAACGTAAGTTCTCTAGCTTTATAAAGGTGATTTAAGTATCCGCGGCTAAAGTTAGAGCAAGTATAGCAGTCGCATTCAGGATCGATCTTGTTATCGTCTTTTATAAACGCTGCGGATTTTATGTTTATCTTCCCGAAACTAGTAAAAAGAGTACCGTTACGCGCGTTTCTAGTGGGCATAACGCAATCAAACATATCTACGCCTCGCTCCACGTTTTGTACTAAATCCTCAGGAGTTCCCACGCCCATTAAGTAGCGCGGGCGATTTTTGTCTATGAATGGCATAAGGGCTTCAACCGTGTCATACATCTCTTCATTGCTCTCTCCGACGCTTAGTCCGCCTATAGCAAGTCCGTCAAACTCCATCTCGCAAAGTGCCTCGGCGCAGAGTTTGCGCGCATTATAGTCGGTTCCGCCTTGAATGATCCCAAAGATATTTTGATCTATCCCCACGCTTTTTTGTTTGTTTGATTTGTGATATTCACACGCTATTTTCGCCCAGTTTATCGTCCTTTTTATGCTGAGATCAATTCTTTCTTTAGTAGCAGGGAGCGCTACAAGATCATCAAGTATCATCATGATATCGCTACTCAAATCATACTGAGTATCAAGTACACTTTTAGGTGTAAAATAGTGCATACTGCCATCTATATGGCTTTTAAATTTGATCCCGTTTTCATCCGGTTTTGAAATTTTTGATAGTGAAAATGCTTGAAATCCACCGCTGTCTGTTAAAAAACTTCTATCAAATTTACTAAAACCGTGCAATCCGCCAAACTCCCTTACAACCTTACTTGTTGGCCGTAAATATAAATGATAGGTGTTTGCTAGTATTATTTTTGCATCTAAAATTTCTTTTAAATCTATGGCATCCAAGCTTTTAACCGCTCCAAGTGTTCCGACAGGCATAAAAATAGGAGTTTGGATCGTCGAATGAGCTGTTTGCAAAGTGCAAGCTCTGGCGTTGCCGTCTGTTTTATCTATTTTAAAATTCATTTATGATACAATTCCTTTTTTAAATTTTGGAGATTTTATGAAAAATATCTTGATAATTGCGGATGGTATTTTAGCAAAACATTTCTTAGAAAGGCTTTTTAACACTAAATTTAATAGCCTTCACAACTATACGATTATAACTTATAATGAAGAAACTTTGCCAAAAACAGACGTAAATTTTGAAAATTTTAATTTTTATAGCTTTGATCCGACTAGTTTTTCAAAGCTTAAGTTGCATATGAAAGATAGTTATGAAAAAGCTATGGTAATTATGCAAAGTGAGTTTGACAGTAAATCCGTTTATGAAAATTTGAAAAAAATAAATTCCAAAATCGAGATAGACATAATGGATTTATGGGGATTTGATGAGGAGTTCAAGAGCGATCATAGGCTAAAACTTATAGATGCTAGGAAAATTTTAAGCTCGAGATTTATGGATTTTTTACCGGATGTTCCTGTCATTGCCGATAATATCGGTCTTGGTATCGGCGAGATAATGGAGGTAAAAGTACCTATAGGAAGCAGTTATGTATATCGTCACGTAGGAAATATCCGTAAAAAAAAGTGGAAAATAGCAATGATTTATCGGCATCAAAACTACATTATAGCTGCTCCGGATACAATAATTTTGCCAAATGACGTACTTCTTATAGTCGGAGAACCGCGCGTTTTGCAAAGCGTATTTAGAGCGGTAAAAAAAGAGCCCGGACAGTTTCCAAATCCGTTTGGAAACAATATATATCTAATTTTAGATATGAAAAATATGAGCGATGACGAGATGGATAGTCTCATAAAAGACTCTTTGCTGATTCATTCTAAGCTAAATAGCAAAAAATTATTTATAAAAGTTATAAATCCAACACTTTCTAATATGTTTAATAAGATCAAAAATCTTGCTACAAATAGCGTTTACGTTATAATTGATTATTTTAGTTTCGGGATAAATATAACCAAATCCAATATGGGCGAGTTCGATATCGGACTTATTATCACGGATACAAAGACGTTTAAAAGAAAAAAAGAGCTATTTTACTCCGTAAAGTTGCCCCTGCTAAAAATAGGCAATGCGGGATTTTGTACCATAAAAAACGGAGTTATAGTGGGAAATGAAGAGGATGCAGAAAGACAGTCTAGTGTCATAATGGACTGTTGTAAGCAACTAGATTTTAATATCGATTTTTATCATTTTAATTCTAAATTTAGTGGAGATGACAGTGGTTTAATTGAACATTTCGAGAGTCTTTCAAAACTATTTAATAAAAATGTTAATATAATAAAAGATATCGGAAATCCTCTTTTAAAACTTAGAAAAAGAAGTGATGTTTTGCAATTTTTATCTTTTAGTCAAAAAATTTTAGACGATGGGTTTTTGTCTATTTTTTCAAAAGATACAGATAGATTGCATTATATTCTTGATAAGAATTATCAGATGTTTATACCGCAAAATGATAAAATTAGGGAGTAAATATGAGATTTTTATTTTTTATAATTTTTTCTACTTGTTTATTTGCAAATGAAAATGATATAGTAAAAGATATATATAAATTAAGTCTTGAAGTAAGAGGAAATACTCATATATGCGGTTCTAGCGGCGATGAGTATTTTGTAAATTTAAACGAGATAATAACTCTCGGTCTTAATGATCCTATAAAATATGAAAAACAACTTCCAAATAAGCAAGATTATGAAGAGGCTACGTCAAAAGATAGGGAGTATTTTCGTTTTTGGGCTGTTAGAAGTATAAGCAATTTCATCCTTTTTAATGATTTTAATGACGCATATACAAAGTTAATTCCTAAATTAACGGATTATTATATAACTAAATTTGGATTTAGCAAGCAAAGAGCTATATTTTTTGCTATTCGTTTAGCAAATGAATTTTTATATATGGCCGTGGGAAATTATGAAAAGGCGTACAAGCTAAGTACTTTAGAGAGAATGGCTACGAATCCAAATTTAAATAAAGAGGAATTTATATCTCTTATTTATACTAATAAACCTACTAGAAATGAGATAACAAATTTATTAAATATTGCTTTGCTATATAATCAAAATGAAGATATATTGCAAACTCTTATAGATTTTGGTGCTAGCATAAATGGAGGTGATGAATCAGCTCTGTTTTTTGCTCTAAAAAATATGAAAAATGTTGAATTGTTGATAAAACATGGAGCAAATATAAATTATGAAAATTCATTCGGAAAAACTGCGCTATTTTATGCGATTGATTTTGGAGATATCGATTTAATCAAATTTTTGGTAGAAAATGGAGCTAATACAAATCATAAATATATAAACAAATCAGGAAAAGACGCTATAGCATCTGGATTTAGAAATATCCCGTTTTATCAAAATCTTTGTGCTTTAGAACATACTTCAAGAACCGTTTTTATGCATGCTGCATTTCATAGCGTTCCTGAAGTGCTAGATCTGCTTATAAAAAATGGAGCTAATATAGATGATATAGACGATATGGGATATAATGCCCTTGATTACGCTATTTGGAGCAAAAATAAAGAAAATATAATGTTTTTAGAAAGTTTGCAATTAAAATCAAATTTAGAAGGTGAAATATGAAAAATACAGCTTTTATAACCGGAGCAACGTCCGGTTTTGGAGAGGCAGTCGCTAGAGTTTTGGCAAGCGAGGGATATAAACTCATACTTCTAGCAAGAAGACTTGATAGACTAGAAAATCTCAAAAAAGAGCTGAAAAACGTACATATAATCAATGCCGATATAAGAGATAAAAATGCTATTTTTAAAGCTATAGATGAACTTCCTGAGCAATTTAGAGATATAGAAATATTGGTTAATAATGCAGGTCTTGCTCTTGGTCAAGAAAGAGTTTTAGAAGCAAATTTGGACGATTTTGAAACTATGATAGATACAAATATAAAAGGCTTATTATACGCTACAAAAGCCGTTTTACCTATAATGAATAGGAGAAAAAGCGGATATATCTTTAATCTTGGTTCGGTAGCTGGAGCATGGCCGTATCCGGGCGCTAATGTTTATGGAGCCACAAAAGCATTCGTAAAACAGTTTAGTTTAAATCTTAGAAATGACGTAAAAGGCAGCAACATACGAGTTACAGAAATAGCTCCTGGTATCGCAAAAACTGAGTTTAGCGTTGTTAGATTTAAAGGTGATGAAGATAAAAGCGACAGTGTTTATAACTCTACGCAGTATTTGAAAGCTGAAGATATCGCTAAAATAGTTCTTGATTGCATTAATTTACCAAAACATGTAAATATAAATACGCTTGAAGTAATGCCTACTACTCAGAGTTGGGCTGGATTTTTCTTTGAAAAAGAGTAAGTTTGCAAGAAAATAGCTGTGAGTACTTAAAACATTGCGGAAGTTGTACTTTGGATATGCCTTATAGTGAGCAGATTGATTTTAAAAAGAATTTTATAAAAGAGTATTTTAAAGATTTTCACAATGGCGAAATTATATTTTTCAGATCACCGATTTCTAAATTTAGAAGTAGGGCGGAGTTTGGCTTATATCACGATGATAATAGTCTTAGTTATACAATGAGAAGAGCCGATGGCGGCTATTTAAAGATAGATAAATGTTCTATAGTCGATGAGAAAATATCCGTCATCATGCCGGTTTTGTTGGATTTGTTAAAAGAAAATCAAAATTTAAAAGCAAAGATTTTTGGGGTTGAGTTCATAACTACAAGAGATGAAATTTTGATTATTTTACTTTATCACAAAGACGCATCTACTATAATTCAAGAGCTTACTTGGTTGCAAAGTAAGCTTAAAGTCGGTTTGATAGCAAGAAGCAAAGGTAAAAAACTTGTATTTGGAAGTTCAAGTTTAAATGAAAAATTATTTATAAACGGTAAAAGTTATCATTATGTTTTTGGAGACGCTGCTTTTATCCAGCCAAATAGAAATATAAATGAAAATATGATTTCATGGGTTTTAGACCATACTACGGATTGTAAAGATCTCCTTGAGCTTTACTGCGGACACGGAAATTTTACCATTCCTCTTAGTTTTAAATTTAACAAAGTTTTGGCTACGGAGATAAGCAAAGCTTCTATTAACAGTGCTTTAAAAAATTGCGAGTTAAACGGTGTAGATAATATCAAATTTACAAGATTAAGTGCCGAAGAACTTATGGAAGCTTTTCTCTTTAAAAGAGATTTTCGTAGATTACAAGATATAGATTTAAGAAGTTATGAATTTAGTCATATTTTAGTAGATCCGCCGCGAGCAGGATGCGATAAAAGCGTGTTAGATTTCATACGAAATTACGAAAATATAATTTATATATCTTGTAATCCGTTGACCCTAAAAGAGAATTTAAAACTACTTTGCAAAACGCATAGTGTAGATAAATTTGCTATTTTTGATCAGTTTGTTCATACAAATCACATCGAATGCGCAGTAGTTTTAAAAAAATATTAGAAGCCATTTAAACTGGCTTCCAGATTTATTTATCTATTTTACGTACTTTAGCAGTAACCATATTATTAAATATATTAAATAAATTTATTGATTGCTCTTCTGCGTATTTGAATTTTTCTATAATATCCATAGGATTTGCATGTTTGCTAGCTAGATCGATAGCTTTATTTACATATTCGTGGATTGTTTTATGCGGATCAAGTATTTGAGCGAACTCAACAGTATCTTCAAATATATCTTTGCCTCTTGATTCGTACCATTTTCCTAGACGACATGATGTGTGATCTGCTAGTTTTTCGTAATTTTTTGTTAGAACATTGCCATATCCGCCTACTTTAAATACAACGTGATCTAGTTTAACTAAAGATACGAAAATATCATATGATATGGCTTGAGCATTGTTTTCGATGTGTTTTGTTCTATCTACAAGGTCTTTAAATTTAGATATAAAACCTTCTACGTGTTTGTTTGACTCTATAGATATATTTTCAACTTCTTCGCTTTGAGCAAACATGTCGCTAGCATTTTGTTTTAGTAAGTTTATGTTCATCTCTACTTCAGCGGTTGCTTTTTGAGTACGCTCAGCTAGTTTTCTTACTTCATCTGCAACAACCGCAAATCCACGTCCGTGCTCACCGGCTCTTGCTGCTTCTATAGCTGCATTTAGAGCAAGAAGATTTGTTTGATCTGATATGTCTTTGATCAAATTTATCACGTTTGTGATCTCATCAACGCTTTTATGTAGATTTTCCGCTGTTGCGCGTGATCTATTTGATGAGTTTGTTATTTCGTTTAGGGATTCTATTAATCTATTGCTAGTTTGAGAAAGCTCTCCGATATTTTGTATATTTTCATCTATAGTTGTGATACAGTTATGCGATAATTCGAGATTTCTTTCTATTCCGCTTTGTATATTTTTAGCGCTATTTTTAATACCATCCACCATAACATGCGCCATAGAAGATATAGTATCACAATCTTGCGATTTTTCTATTTTTTCTTTTAGTCCTTGAATCTCCGTTTTTAGATCTTCATTTTCTTTTGTCTTATTTTCCAGCTCTTTTTTAAGAGCATCTATTTTTAATTCGTACTGTTTGTTTACATTATTTGATGAACCAAACACTTTTTACCCCCTTTTTTTTCATACCTTACTTTTACTTAATATTCTATGCTAATAATTATTTATATAGAATAATTATCAAACTTTATGAATACAATAATATAAAAATTTTGATTAAATAATACTTAAACAAAATAAAAAGATAAGGGGTGAGTATAGAATTGAGTTTGAGTAACACTCAAACTCGTAGAAAAGTGTTTAGTTAGTTTGATTTAGATTTTTTATATTCCATTAAGATATTATAAGCTTCATCTTTTAATCTTAATTTTTCTTTTTTAAGAGTTTCTAATTCATAAGGATCGGCGTATTCTCTGCCTTCTTCTATATCTGATATTCTTTGGTCAAGTTCATTGTGTTTGTCAAAAACGCTATCAAATCTTGCATTTTTACCTTTTAGTTCCGTGATTAAATCTCTGTATTCGTGTAGCATATTCTCTCCTTTAAAAATAATAATATCTTAGCATTGTATCATTTGCTTACTTAAAACTCATTTATGAACGGTAATCCGCGTTTATTTTAACATACGTGTGTCCTAAATCGCATCCGTAAGCCGTAAATTTAGCGTCTGCTATACCCAAAAAACAGCTTATTTTATAGCTGTTTTTTTTCATAACATTATGAGCTTTTATCTCTCTTTCTTGATCTAATTCGGGATTATTTTTGTCGAATACAAGCACATCGTCATAATATATAATTAACTTTTCTTCATCACATTCTACGCCGCTAGCTCCTATGGTTGAAGCTATTCTACCCCAGTTTGGATCTTCTCCAAAAATTGCTGTTTTTACTAAAAGAGAATTCGACAAAGCCTTTGCTGCCTTTTGCGCTTCATCATAGTTTTTTGCTCCATTTACTTCAAATGCTACTACTTTTGTACTTCCTTCCCCATCTTTTACTAAATTTAAAGCCATAGTTTTTGTGATAGTTTCAAGTGCAAATTTAAAAGCATCTTTGTCATAAACTCCGCTTTTTTGTGAGCTTAAAAGCATTAAAGTATCATTGGTGCTGGTGTCGCCATCTACGCTTATCGCATTGAAGCTCTCTTCTACGCAGCTTTTTAAAAGTTCATCCATATCTTTTTGCGGTATATTTGCATCTGTTAAGATAAAGCATAACATCGTCGCAAATGCTGGATTTATCATACCTGCACCTTTGCAGATACAAGCTATGTTAAAGCTTTTGCCATCTTCAAGTTCAATTCTAAAAGCTATCTCTTTTTTAAAGCTATCTGTTGTCATAATCGCTTGAGCTGTTGCGTCAGAATTGCGTGAGATAAGATCAAATTTGTTTGCGGCTTCTATTATTTTGTCTTTTTTAAGACGATATCCGATAACTCCGGTTGAACTCATGATAGGATTTATCAAATTTAGCTTCTTACCAAGTTCTTTAAATATATCATCTATATCATCTATACCGGCTTTTCCGGTCATTGCGTTTGCATTTTTTGAATTTAATAAAACAAAGTTTGTTTTGAAGTTTTTACCGTATTTTTTAAAATGCTTTATCGGAGCTGCTTGAAATTTGTTTGAAGTAAATATAGCTGAAACCATTACCGGCTCATCGCTTCTTATGAAGCCTAGATCATTATCTCCGTTTGTCTTAAATCCGGCATTTACTCCGCCGAAATAAAACCCTTCAACATTCTCAAGTCCATTTTTCAGGCTTATAAGATTAAACATATTTAAATTCCTCCGGTTTGTGTTTACTGAAAATGAGTTTTTTAGTAGCTCTTATACTCTCGGCAGTTCCTATAACTAGCAGTCTTGAGCCTGTTCCTATAAGAGTATCGCCTTTTGGCATAGGAGTAAATTTATTATTTTGATCTCTGATACCTACTACATCGGCGTTTGTGATATCTCGCAAATGAGTTTCTTTTAATCTTTTGAATCTTAGCCAAGATAGATCAGGAACTTTTATCTCCTCTATATCGATCGGCGAATCTTTTTTATATAAAAATTGCTCTAGCATATTTTCCATATCCGGTCGTACGCTCATAGCCGAAAGTCGTTGCGCGACTAATTTTGATGGAGATACTACCGAGTTTGCACCTAGTTTTTTTAGTTTTTGCGTGTCATCGTCATTATCTGAATTTGTCATTATAAAGTATGGTTTTATTCTACCAAGCTCTTTTTCATACAGTCTAACGGTTGCTATAAGAGCTATATTGTCAGCGATATTTGAACTTAAAGTTATAAGTCCTTTTGCGCTTGAGAGGTGAGTTTTTAACATAGCGTTTTGCGTGTGCGGCTCATCTACTATGTAATACGGATATTTATATATTTCAGCTAGACTAGGAAGATCTTCTCTATTATCTACCACAACAAACGGTATATGATTTTCTCTAAATTGTCTTGTGAGTTCTATAGTATAGATATTGTGATAGCAAATCACAAAGTGGTTTTTGAGTCTGGCTATTTTATATATCATATTTCTCTCCTTTAAAACCTTCGTTAAAGCACCTTTTTTAAGTACTTCTATAAAAAGACCCATAGAAAATGTAAAAACTCCAAATCCCATGAGAATAAAAGTTATAGTAAAAAGTCTCCCTGATGGACTAATAGGCGCAACTTCGGTAAAACCAACAGTCGTAAAGGTCATACCGGCTTGATAAATACCGTCTATTAAAGTGAATCCATCGATAAAAACATATCCTAAAGCTCCAAATAGCATCATAAGAACAACGGATATCAAAGGAAGTCTAAATGATTTTAACTGCTGGTAAAGTTCTGTATTTAGATCGTATTCTGGTTTGGACTCATCAGTCCAATTGAGGAATTTTTTAATCTTTTGTAGTAAAGACATTAATTCCTCTTTTTATGTATTAGTGTGATTGTTTTTTCATTGTTCTTAAAGTAGAAGCTGCAACTCTGATTTTTCTTGTTGTACCATCTTCAAGCATAACACGAACCGTACGAAGGTTTGGCATAAATCTTCTTTTTGTTCTATTATTAGCGTGACTTACGTTGTTTCCAACCATAGGTCCTTTTCCTGTTATTGCACATCTTTTTGACATATTTTTTTCCTTACAAACAAAAATTTGGGCTGATTATATCTAAAATAATTGTAAATTTAGCTTAAATTTGGGCATCATAAGCCCAAATTTTAGAAATTAAAACGCAGGAACTACAGCGCCTTTATAATTATCAGATATAAATTTTTTAACTGAGTCTGTGTTGATAGCATTATCAAGTGCTTTTATTTTTTTGCTATTTTGATTTCCGTCTTTAACAACTACTATATTAACATACGGACTCTCTTTACTTTCTATAAGAAGCGCATCTTTTGTAGGATTTAAATTTGCGTTCATAGCGAAATTCGTATTTATAACGGCTATATCAACATCATCTAAAGTTCTTGGAAGAGTGGCGGCTTCGATCTCTTTAAATTTAAGATTTTTAGGATTTTTAGTTATATCAAGCGGAGTTCTTAATTTAGCGCTCAAATCTACTTCTATAAGTTTAGCATTTACTAAAACATCAAGAGCGCGACTTTCGTTTGTAGGATCATTTGGTATACTTACTATAGCACCGTCTTTTAGATCTTTAAGAGATTTTAGTTTTTTACTATAAACTCCCATCGGCTCAAGATGTACGCCTACTGTTTTTACTAAATGAGTGCCTTTGTTTGCATTAAACTCATTTAAATACGGTATATGTTGAAAAAAGTTTGCATCCAAATCACCGTCTTCAACCGCTAGATTTGGAATTACATAATCATTGAATACTTTAATTTCAAGATCATATCCTGCTTTTTTTAGCTCAGGCTTTATAAACTCTAAGATCTCTGCGTGAGGAACTGGAGTAGCTCCGACTTTGATAACTTCTCCAAATGCTGCGCTTATAAGGCTAGAAGCAAGTAGCGCTGCGATAGTTAATTTTTTCATTTCGTCTCCCTTTTTTAAATTTGGCGGTATTATACTAAAAAATAGTTATGTAAATCAAGTGCTTTGATATAATTTTTTAAATTTTTACTAAATTTTATATTTAATTGCCTAAAAAAGGGAATATAAATTTATATATCTATTAAATATATTTATATATTTTCAGATAAAATTTAGTTGTAAAAACGATTTTAAATTTAGAAAATATTTATCAAATTATTTTATTTTCATAAAAATAGGATAATTTAACTCTAAGCTGATATAATAATATTAAAAAACAAGGAAATAAAGTGCAAAAAATTTTAACCATAGCAGGTTCTGATTGCAGTGGAGGAGCTGGCATACAAGCAGACATCAAAACTATAACTGCTCATAAAATGTATGCAATGAGCGTTATCACAGCTCTTACTGCACAAAATACAATGGGTGTTTATGGTGTTCATGAAGCTCCTAGTGAGTTTGTTAAAGCTCAAATAGACGCTTGTTTTAAAGATATCGTTCCAAATGCAGTTAAAATCGGTATGGTATCAAACTCATATATAATAAAAGCTATAGCAGCAAAATTAAAAGAGTATAACGCTAAAAATATAGTTATAGATCCGGTTATGGTAGCTACTAGCGGTGGTAAATTAATGCAAGATAGCGCCATAGAAGATGCTATAAGCGAGCTGTTTTGTCTAGCCGACATTATAACGCCAAATATAGCCGAAGCCGAGATTTTAAGCGATATAAAGATAATAGGCATACATCATATGAAAGAAGCTGCTTTAAAGATATCACAACTTACAGGCGGAGCGGTTTTAGTAAAAGGCGGGCATCTAAGAGATGATGCAAGCGATGTTTTGTATTACAACGGCAAATTTGAGGTGCTAAGCGAAGAAAGAGTTCATACAAACGATACTCACGGTACTGGTTGCACTCTTTCAAGTGCTATAGCATGTGCTTTAGGAGCAAATAAAGATATGTATTATGCAGTCAAAAGCGCCAAAAAATTCGTCACAACTGCTTTAAAAGGGGACTTAAAAATAGGCAACGGTAATGGCGCGATAGATCATTATTTCAGGATACCTGAGATTTTTTGATCTAGCTCGAAATGAGCTAGATATTATTTGAAAATATATTCAAAATTTTCGTATAAATTTATTTCTTAGTGATTTTATAGAGTAGGTTTCCTATCATCTGGATAACTTGAACTAAGACTATCAAGATGATTACCGTATACGCCATGATATCTGGACGAAATCTTTGAAAACCGTATCTCATCGCCACGTCCCCAAGC
Source organism: Campylobacter fetus subsp. fetus (assembly GCF_900475935.1). Classification (NCBI taxonomy): domain Bacteria; kingdom Pseudomonadati; phylum Campylobacterota; class Epsilonproteobacteria; order Campylobacterales; family Campylobacteraceae; genus Campylobacter; species Campylobacter fetus. The sequence continues at coordinate 966,875 of NZ_LS483431.1, read as the reverse complement.
CCGCCTCCGCCAACGGCTCCGGCCATTGCGGTAAATCCAATCACTACTATAAGAGTTAGAGTTATAGCGTTTATAATGCTAGGAAGTGCTTCTATAAACATAATTTTAAATAAGATTTGAGTTTTGTTTGCACCATAGCTAAGAGCAGCCTCTATGACGCCATAATCCACTTCATTCATAGCGTTTTCTATAAGACGCGCTATAAACGGAGCCGAACCGATAGTAAGAGGAACGATAGCCGCACTTGTTCCTATGCTAGTGCCTACTATAAATTTAGTAAGAGGAAAAAGCACTATAATGAGTATTATAAACGGAAAACTTCTAAGCACATTTACTATTAAATCCAATGTGTTATAAATCCCTTTATTTGGTTTAAGACCGTTTGGTTTTGTCAAAACCAATATAATAGCAAGCCCCAAACCGATCATGAAAGCTAAAAACGTAGATATAAAAGTCATATAAAGTGTATCTATAGTCGCTTCTAAAAGAAGTTTTGGTATCATTTTTGCTCCTTTACTATCTCGTATAACACGCCTGATTTTTTTATAAATTCTTCTACTTTTATTTCATCTTTTGGATCTACGTTTATAACAAGACTTCCAAGCACGTTATTGCCCAATCTTTCTAGTTTTCCCCATACTATGTTGAAGTCTATATTAAGTTCTCTAGCCATTGATGTTATAACGCTGTTAAAAGCGACTTTAGGCGGAAAAAATAGTCTGATATTAACTCCGGTTGTAGGTAAAATTTCCTCTGCTCCTAAGAATTTTTTCATATTTTCATCCGGTTTCAAAAATAGGTCGATTATGTTACCTTGATTTGTTATGATACCTTGTTCAAGTAAAATAGCGCGGTTTGATATGCTCTTTACAACTTCCATTTCGTGAGTAACTAAAACTATAGTTATACCTAAGGTTTCATTTATTTGTCTTAAAAGAGTTAAAATTTGATTTGTAGTATTTGGATCAAGCGCACTTGTAGCCTCATCGCTAAGCAAAATTTTTGGTTTTAATGCTAGAGCTCTAGCTATCGCAACTCGTTGTTTTTGACCTCCGCTTAGCGAGTTTGGATAGTTGTTTGCTTTATCGCTTAGCCCTACAAGCTCTAAAAGTTCATGAACTCTTTTTTGGATATATTCTTTATCGTATTTCCAAAATTTAAGCGGAGTGGCTATATTTTCAAATACCGTTTTTCTGCTCATAAGAGCAAAATGTTGAAATATCATGCCTATATTCCGTCTTAACTCTCTAAGCTCATTTTCGTTTAAGTTTGAAACTTCTTTGTTATCTACTTTTAAACTTCCGCTTTGATAGCTCTCAAGTCCATTGATGCAGCGAAGCAGAGTGCTTTTTCCGGCGCCGCTGTGTCCAACTATAGCAAAAATTTCACCGGCTTTGATTTTGCATGAAACATCATTTATGATAAGATTTTTACCGTAGTATTTTTTTAAATTTGTTATTTGTATCATATTACGCCTAAGGTTTTAAGTTCGCTCATTACTTTTTCAAATTTATCTTTTGCCGTTGTTAATCCTTCGCGGTTGGCGCTTAAGACGGTCTCTGGAGCGTTGGCTACGAATTTTTCATTATTTAGCATACCTTCTAGTTTAGCTATCTCTTTTTCAAGCTTTGCTTTTTGCGAACTGAGTCTAGCGATGATAGGAGCGGTATCTACACCATCAAGTGGCACAAAGCTCTCAAGGTTTTCGCTTACGTCTCTGGCTGAGTTCGGTACTATCTCATCTGTTAGCTCTATCTCTTCGCATTTTGCAAGTAGTTTTATGTAGTTCGTAACTCCGTTTATATCTATTTTATTATTAAATTTAATATAAGCTTTTTTTACTTTTGCGTTGCCTTGATCTATAGTCGCTTTTGCGCGCCTTAAACTTACTATAGCTTCTATGACTGCGCTCCAAGTTTCGACTATTTTTTGATCTGGAGTGCTGATTTTAGGGTATTTCATCACCATTATAGATCCGGAATTTTCTAAGTTCGTACCGCTTAATTCGTGATACAAATACTCGCTGATGAACGGCATAAATGGACTTAGTAGTTTCATGCTCTCTTTAAATATCATTCCTAGCTCTATCACGCTACTTTTATCTACTTTTGATAGCTCGATTCCCCAGTCGCAAAACTCGTCCCAAAGGAATTTATATATATCGTTTGCCGCGTCGTTAAACCTATATGCGTCTAAATTTGATCTTACTAAATTTACGCAGCTTTTAAATCGGCTTAGCATATATCTACCAAGATCTGTTTTTATACTATTTTCATCAAAATCAGGAAAATTGCCCGCGTTTAGAAGTAGGAATTTACTTGCGTTATAAAGCTTGTTCGTGAAGTTTCTTACTAATACCATTTTTTCTTCGCTAAGTCTGATATCACGACCTTGCACGCAAAGCAAAGTGAGCGTAAAACGCAAGATATCGGCTGAGTATTCGTCTATTTTGGTAAGCGGATCTATCACGTTTCCGCTACTTTTACTCATCTTTTTACCGTCTTTATCTTTGACAAGAGCGTGAAGATAGATATCTTTAAATGGAAGCTCGCCCACTGCATTCCCGCATTGAAACATCATTCTAGCGACCCAGAAAAATAGTATATCAAATCCTGTTATAAGCATAGTGTTTGGATAAAATTCACTCAAATCTCTCTCAAACCATTTCTCATTTTTCAGCTCGTCCGCGTTTCCCCATCCAAGTGTCGAGATAGGCCAAAGTCCTGAACTAAACCACGTATCAAGAACGTCTGGATCTTGAGTAAATTTATTTCCGCCGCATTTTGGGCATTTTATTGGTTTTTCGTTTTCGTCTGCCCACTCATGTCCGCATTCACAGTAAAATACGGGAATTTGATGCCCCCACCACAGTTGCCTTGAGATGCACCAGTCTTTTAGCTCTCTCATCCATGCATTAAAGCTATTTATCCAATGAGACGGGAAAAACTCCGCTCCGCCATCATTTACATTTTGTATCGCCTCGTTTGCGATATCTGATTTTACAAACCATTGTTTTGATATGTATGGTTCTACTACGTTTTTGCAGCGATAGCAGTATCCGACTTGATTTTCATAGTCTTCTATCTTTTCTATAAAGCCCAAAGACTCTAGTTTAGCTACTACTTTATCTCTTGCTTCAAGTCTTTCAAGTCCTTCAAACTCACCGCACTGCTCATTTAATATGCCTTTTTCATCAAATACAGTTATGAACTCCAAGCCGTGTCTGTTACCGACTTCATAGTCATTTGTATCGTGAGCTGGAGTGACTTTAACTATGCCTGTTCCAAAGTCCATATCTACGTGATCATCGGCTATGATTTTTATGCGGCGATCAATGATAGGAAGAGTGACGAATTTGCCTACAAGACCCTTATATCTCTCATCTTTTGGATTAACCATTACGGCGGTATCGCCAAAGTACGTTTCTGGTCTAGTCGTTGCGACTATTACAAATTTATTGCTATTAACTATAGGATATTTTATATGATAAAGTTTGCCCTTATTTGCTTTGTGTTCGACTTCTACGTCGCTAAGTGCGCCATCGTGAGTACACCAATTTACCATATAATTTCCGCGAACTATCAAGCCTTTATTATATAAATTTACGAAAGCTTTTCTTACGGCGTTTTTAAGTCCCGCGTCCATAGTAAAGCGCTCTCTGCTCCAAGCAGGAGTTATACCAAGACGACGCATTTGATGAACTATACTTCCGCCACTTTTTTCTTTCCATTCCCAGGTTTTTTTAAGGAATTCTTCGCGTCCAATCTGTTCTTTTGTAACTCCGTTTGCTAAAAGTTGTTTTTCTACGACGTTTTGAGTGGCGATACCTGCGTGGTCAAGTCCGGGTTGCCAAAGCGCTTTGTATCCGTCCATTCTTTTATATCTTGTCATTATATCTTGTAAAGTAAATGTAAGCGCATGTCCTATATGAAGTACTCCAGTTACGTTTGGCGGTGGCATCATTATACAAAATTTCTTATCTTTTTCTAAGATAGCTTTGTTTCCGTCTATCTCGAAATACCCGCGATCTTCCCAAATTTTATAGAATTTTTCTTCAATTTCTTTTGGATTATAAAACTCAGCCATAAATTTACCTTTAAATTTAAAAAATGCTAGATTTTATCTAAATTTAACTAAAGTATCGTTTAATAGTATTTACTGTTTATAACTTTTGTATATATTATCTAGTAAATTTCAAGATATTTATAAATTTTAAATGATATAATACTTGAGAAAATCCAAAAATTGAAAGGAATAGTTATGGAGTATCGTATCGAAAAAGACACAATGGGTGAGATCAAAGTTCCAAACGACAAGTACTGGGGCGCTCAAACAGAAAGAAGTTTGGAGAACTTTAAAATCGGCAAAGGAACTATGCCAAGCGAGGTTATAGAAGGTTTTGCTTATCTTAAAAAAGCTTGCGCTATCGTAAATAATAAATTAGGTCGCTTAGACGACTCAAAAACAAAAGCTATCGGAGAAGCTTGCGACGAGATATTAAGCGGCAAACTAGATGGAAATTTTCCTCTTGTAGTATGGCAAACAGGAAGCGGAACTCAGTCAAATATGAATTTAAATGAAGTTATCGCTAATCGCTCTACCGAGCTTTTAGGCGAGGATTTTAGAACAAAAAAATTAGTTCATCCAAACGACGACGTAAATAAAGGTCAAAGTTCAAACGATACCTATCCGACAGCTATGAGAATCGCCTTTGTTTTAGAGCTGCAAAAACAACTTTTTCCGGCGATCGATAAACTTTTAGCTACACTTGAGGCAAAAAGTAGAGAGTTCAAAAATATCGTAAAGATCGGTAGAACTCACTTACAAGACGCTACTCCTTTAACTTTAGGTCAAGAGTTTAGTGGATATGCTCATATGTTAAAAGCTAGCAAAGCTCAAGTTTTAGCTACTCTTCCGTTTTTAGAAGAGCTTGCTATCGGCGGAACTGCTGTTGGTACGGGTCTAAATTCTCATCCTGATTTTAGTCCTATGGTGAGCGAAGTTTTGAACGATTTAACAAAAACAGAGTTTAAGTTCAAATCTCATCCAAACAAGTTCCACGGCTTAACAAGTCATGATGCAGAAGTTTTCTTAAGCGGTGCATTAAACGGACTTGCATCAAATTTAATGAAAATAGCAAATGACGTTCGTTGGTTAGCAAGCGGTCCAAGATGCGGTATCGGTGAGATAAATATCCCTGAAAACGAACCCGGAAGCTCTATCATGCCAGGTAAAGTAAATCCTACTCAATGCGAAGCCGTAACCATGGTAGCCGTCCAAGTAGCAGGAAATCACGTAAGCGTTGCGATGGCTGCGTCTCAAGGTAACTTTGAGCTAAACGTATTTAAACCTGTACTTACTCATAACTTGCTTGAGAGTATTCGTCTTTTAAGCGACGCTATGGTTAGCTTCAACGATCATTGCGCTTTAGGAATCACTGCAAATGAAGCCAAAATAGATAAACTTCTTCATGAAAGCCTTATGCTAGTAACTGCGCTAAATCCGCATATCGGATATGAAAATGCGGCAAAAATAGCAAAAACTGCTCATAAGCACGGTACGACTTTAAAAGAAGAAGCTATAAATTTAGGTCTTCTAACAGCTGCTCAGTTTGATGAGTGGGTAAAACCTGAAGATATGACTGCTCCTAAGAAGTAATATTATAAGTAACATTTATGTTAAGCTCAGAATTAATCGAGCTTAACGTCCTAATATCTTTTTTATCTATTTAGCTTTTTGCATAATTAGATCTGAAATAACCTGACTTGAGTTTCCAAGATTATATATTTCTTCATTTCTATATTTAAGTATTTTATCGTTCCACTCTTTTAAATTTAAATTTTCTATATGATTTACTAATTCATCAACACTCCTAGAAATAATATGCAAGTTTTCATCTGCAAAACTTAGCATCTTGCCGTTTATATTCTCTTTTTCAAAATCATCTCCCATAATATCAGATGGGTAAAATAGCATGCAAGGCTTAAGTGTAGTAAGCGGAAAGCTAAAAATCGTAGAAGAGTAGTCCCCTATAGAACAAATAGCTTTTTGCAGAGTTTCATTCGTAAGCTTTGGGGAGTCGTCATAGACAAATCCTTTTTTGCCTTGAAAAAACTTAGTTATTTCTACATTTTCTTTTTGGTTGTGAAAGTGAGGATTTGGTCTAAAAATTATTTCATATTTTAAATTTAGAAGTTTATCGATAGCTTCCATAACCTTTTTGTACGATTTAAAATGATGAAACATTACTAAGACAGATTTTTGCGGCTTTTTTGGAGTATAATTTTTAATCTGCTTATCGATATTTGGATAACCTAGCTTTAAGAGTTTAGCCTTGCTATTTAAAGCGTTAAAATAGATCTCATCGCTTTTCATAGCAGCTATATAGTAACACCCTATAGCCGTTCCAAAAGTATCTATGCTCTCTTTTTTTGTTATATCGCAAAATTTATGTGCTATAAGATAGCTTCTTAACATGGTCATATGATGAGAAAATACCATGGCAAATGTATTTTGATGCGCAAAACACTCACCTTGATAGCTAATATTTACACTAGAAAGTAGAACCTTGAAATTGTAATATTTTAAGCAATTCATAGGTATCAAGATATTTTTTAATCCCATAAAATTTCTATCTTTTTCATAATTTTCTATTGTTGTATTTACTATAAAAAGATTTTGATTGTTTTTTATAAGAATATCGAAAATATCGCCAAAATGTCTATTTCCATAGATACCGTAAGTGAGAATGGCAATGCTGTTTTTTAAATTTATATTCTCAAATTTAAGTAAATCTTCAGCTATAAATTCAAATCCGTCAGCCCAGATTAAATTTAGATTTTCTAGATTAGATATAAGTTTAGCTCTTATTTCTCTAGACTTATAAGTGCAAGTATCCGTGGCTAAAAGAACCGCCGTACCCCCCCCTACTATTTTTTCTAAGTTTTCTTCTAGCTTAGCACCGGTTTTAAAATCGTCTAAAAACGAGCATGTATGACCTAGTAAGTTTAGATTATAAGCTAGTATATGAGAGTGTCCGCCATTTGGATAGACAAAGTAATGCATTTTTCTCCTTTATAAATTTAAATAAAAAAATCAAGGATATCATAATTTATTTAAATTTGATTAGTTGGGTGCTGTATTTTCTATCTCTTTGACTGAAATTTAAGAACTAGTTTGATACAATTGCTACTTTTGAAATTTAAGGAATAAAATGGCGCTTAGCAAACTAAACCGCGAACAATACACAGCCGCAACCGCTCCAACGGGGTATAATCTAGTAATAGCTAGCGCAGGCACCGGAAAAACTAGTACGATTGTGGCTCGCATAGCTCATCTTTTAAATTTAGGTATGAAACCAGAGCGGATACTGCTACTTACTTTTACAAATAAAGCCGCAAGTGAAATGATAGATAGATTATCAAATTATTTTAGTGCAAAAACGGTCGGTTCTATCATGGCAGGGACTTTTCATTCTGTTTCAAATTCGCTTTTAAAAAAGTTAAATAAAGGCGTTATCTTAAAACAACCAAGCGAGCTGAAAACTCTTTTAAAAAGCTTGGTAGAAAGACGCGAATTTCATAGGATAGGTGAAGTAAAAGCTTACAGCGGCGCATATCTTTATGATGTTTATTCTCTTTTTTGCAATTCATGTGTGAATGATGAAAGTTTTGCCCAGTGGTTTAGTGAAAATTATAGCGATCAAACTGTTTATGCTGAGGTTTATGAGGATATTTTAAGAGAATTTGAGGAGCAAAAATCACGTTTTAATTATGCGGATTTTAATGATTTGCTTATTAAAATGAGAAACGAGCTAAAAAAGGGCGCAAAGGTATTTTATGATGAAATTTTAGTAGATGAGTATCAAGATACAAACTCGCTTCAAGGCTCTCTTATAGATTCTTTTAATGCAAAAAGCTTATTTTGCGTGGGAGACTTTGATCAGAGTATTTATGCTTTTAATGGTGCAAATATTGATATAATAGGAAGTTTCACTCAGAGATATAAAGATGCGAAAGTTTATTCTTTAAATGTAAATTATAGAAGTAGCGCAAAGATATTATCTTTGGCAAATAAAGTAATAGCGCAAAATCCTAGACTATATCCAAAAGAGCTTACGGTTAGCAGAATCGGAAATTTCAAATCTCCAAGTTTGCTCATTTATGATGAGTTGTTTTTGCAGTATGAAAATATATCTGAGATTATTTTAAATTCTCATTATAAAAAAGACGATATCGCGATAATTTTTCGCAATAATTCGAGCGCGGACGGACTTGAAGTCGCTTTGAAAGAGCAAGGAATTAGTTGTAAAAGAAAAGGCGGCGTTAGCTTTTTTGAATCACGCGAGATAAAAGCACTTATAGATTTGATCGGAATTTATATAAATCCAAAAGATATTATGGCGTTTATCCATGTTTTTGAATATGCTAGGGGAGTCGGAAACGCCTCTGCAAAGGAGATATTTGATACTCTTTTGGCTTTGGGTGATAGGAGCATTGTAAAAGGTCTTTTAAATCCGGATAAATCAGTTAAGGTTTTTGAACGTTCAAAAAAGAATCATCAGCTAGGACTTTTTGATGATTTTAGTGAGTTTATGGATAGCGCTAGATTTACTAGTCTTGGTCTAAGTAAAGAATTTATGGAAAATCCGGTTTTGAATTACTCGAATTTAAATACCAACGGAGCGATTTTTTTATACGAACTTTATAAATTATTGATGCAGATACAAGGAAAAACAAATTCATACGAAGTGGTTAATTCGGTGATAAACTCAGGAGTGTATTCTATTATTGTTGATTTTTTAGCTACTAAAAGAGCTACTTTAAAAAACGGAAATGTCGATGCAAATTTAAAAGATGAAGCAAAGGATAGAATTTATGCAAAATCAAAAGTGCTTTTAGAGATGAGCAAACGTCATAATTACTGTGATGTATTTTACAATTTTTTAACTCTTGGAAGAACTGAAATGAGTGAAGGTGAGGGCGTAAGTTTATTAACAGTGCATGCTAGCAAAGGTCTTGAGTTTAGCTTGGTTTTTGTAGTAGATCTAGCTCAAAATCGTTTTCCAAATTTAAAACTTATGGGGATGGGCGGGAGTCTTGAAGAAGAAAGAAGACTTTTTTATGTTGCGGTTACTAGGGCCAAAGATGAGCTATATCTAAGCTATGCAAAGTACGACAAAATCAGAAAAATAGACTACAAGCCAAGCTGTTTTTTAGAAGAAGCCGGGATGGTGAAACGTTTTGGAATTTAATATTTAGTAACAAAAGTATAAAAAAATAGCTTTGCCAACAGAGTTTAGCCGGCAAAGTTTTTTTGGATTTTAGCTGAAATATTTTTTCTTAGCAGAGTCCGAAATAGCATATAAAATTATGCTTTTTTGAGCGTCTGTGCTTATAATTACTTTGTCGTTTTGCTGAAACTTTGCTAAAACTTCATCTATAATTTTGCTATCTGGAATTAGCTCACATCTTTTTAGTATCGCATTTGAATAATTTATAGCTTGATCCATACTTAGCTTATTTTCCCATGAACTTTCAAAAGATGTAGTTTTAAACAAAATACCGTTTTTATCTAAAATATCTTTAAATTGAGCCGCTTTTATACAGCCGCGTACTGGTTTTTGCGGAGTTTGCTTATGCGAATCTATCAAAATATCAAGAAATTTACTTTTTTTATAATCTCCCCATCCTACGTAAATTCCTATATCTTTAGCTGCGCTAAATGCTTTTATAACATTTTCATCACTATGCAAAGCCGGAGTTAAAGAGGTCAAAACTATATCAAATTTATCTTTTATTTCGTAACTATCCCAGTCGCTTATAAAAGTTGTTATCAAAGAGTCTATACCTAGTGTTTTAGCGTCGTTTTCTAACACTTCAAGCATACCGGGCGACAGATCTATGCCGCATACTTTAGCGCCTTTGCTTGCAAGAGGAATTGCTACCGTTCCTGTTCCGCAACCTATATCTATGATACTTTTTCCTTCAAATCTTACACCTATTTCTTCACACCAGTTAAGTACAAAATTTACGTCTTTTTTCATTGCTGAGTCATTGTAGCGAGGGTAAGAATTTGACATATCGTCCCATGCGTTTGCGTTACTCATAAATCTCCTTTTTGTTGTATTGTATAATTTAAAATATATTAAACTATAGTTTTATATATTAAAATAATTTATGCATATAATTTTCTGTAAATTTATATACTATAAGAAGCACTAAAAATCATATTATATCACAATAAATTCTAAAAATTTAGATATATAAATTTATTTTTATCTACATAATATAATTTAGTATATTATGTATTGATTAATTTTTTAGTTAAATATATAAATAAAATAATAAATAAACTGAATTTATAAATAAAAACATTTCTTTCAAATTTATATTTTATAAAGCAATACTTGATATGCTTAGACTTTTTATTTAATATTATAGGAGTGTATGACGATGAAAAAGATTTTGCTGATTTTGACGGCTTTAAGCGTTTATCTGTTTGGAGAAGTTACTACTGTGGATTTTAACGAGGAGATTTTGAATGACAAAGATATTCAAATAGTAGATGTTAGAACTCCATCTGAATGGGCGCAAACCGGAGTATTTAAAGGAGCTATTTTGGTTACTTATAAAAATAGCGATGGAAGTATCAATCCAAATTTCGTTAATGAGGTAAAAAGTAAGCTAAACACAGATAAAAAAGTAGCAGTTATATGTAGAAGCGGAAATAGAAGCCGCCCGGCTTCGGTTTTGCTAGATGAGGGCGGCGTAAAAAATGTTATAAACATAGACGGCGGCATGAATAAAGCAGTAGATAAAAACATACCTACAATCAAACCTTAAAAATCAAAATAAATTTGATAAAGTAGTAAAAGTGCCTATTTAGAGCGCTTTTACCATAATATTCGTAAGCTTTTTAGCAAATTCATTTGGGTTATCTACTGGCATTCCTTCGCTTATTTTAGCCATATTTAAAAGTAAATTTGACACATCATTTACCATTATCTCGTTTTTTTCAAGTTTAGTAAATAGCTCGTGATTAGGATTTATCTCAAGTATAGGTTTTACTTTTATGGCTTTTTCACCCATCTGTTTAAATATGCTTTGCATAGCGTAATCCGGATCATTTTTATCAAATATAAGACACGCTGCTGAGTCATTTAGTCTGCTTGAGAGTTTTACGTCTTTTACATCATCTTTTAAAGCTTCTTTTATCTTTACAAGAAGCTCGGCGTGTTTACTCTCATCTATATTCTTATCATTTTTAATTTCATCATCTATATCGGAGCTATTTACGGCTTTTACCTGCGTTTTATCATATTCGTATACCATCGGCATTACTATAGTATCTATCTCTTCATCACAAATCAGAACGTCTATTCCTTGCTTTTTAAAGCTTTCTAGTAAAGGCGAGTTTCTAAGCATAATTTCATTTTGACCGCTTATATAGTATATGGATTTTTGATCTTCTTTCATAGAAGCTTTATACTCTTTAAGAGATATTAAACCGTCTTTATTGCTTGATTTAAATAAGCATAAATTTAGAATTTCGTCTTTATTTGTACTAAATCCGTAGAGTCCTTCTTTTAATACTTTTCCAAATAATGTGTAAAATTTTATGTATTTTTCTCTATCGTTATTTAGCATTTTTTCAAGTTCGCTCAATATCTTCTTAATGCTTTGATCTTTTACCGTTGCTAAAATGCGGTTTTCTTGCAGAATTTCACGACTTACGTTTAGCGGAATATCTTCTACGTCCATCACTCCTCTAACAAATCTAAGATATGGAGGAAGCAGTTCTTTTGCGTCATCGGTTATAAAAACTCTTTTTACGTAGAGCTTTACGCCGCTTTGATAATCAACTCTAAATAGATCAAACGGTTCGGTACTTGGGATATAAAATAGGGTTGTGTACTCTATCTTTCCCTCGGCTTTTGTATGTATATGCATAAGCGGATCGCTGTTATCGTGACTTAGCTGTTTATAAAAATCGTTATAATCTTCGACTTTTAAACTAGATTTAGACATTCTCCAAAGAGCTGAAGCTTTGTTAATTTGAGAATTTTTGCTCTCGTAATGACCTTCTTTCTCATCTCCGCTTGGCGCTATCCATTCGTCTTTGTCCATAAAAATAGGGTACGCGATATGATTTGAGTATTTTTTAACTATGCTTTCTATGCGGAAACTATCATTGAATTCATCGTCGTTTAAATATAGTATGATGTCTGTTCCTTGGCTATCTTTTGTAGTAGGCTCAATACTATAATTTTTTGTATCGCTTATCCACTTATAGGCTTTATCATCTAGTGCTTTACGGCTTATGACTTCTATTTTATTAGCTACCATAAATGCCGAGTAAAATCCAACTCCGAATTGTCCTATTAAAGAACTATCTTTTTTTGAATCTCCGCTCATTGAGCTTAAAAATCCTTTTGTTCCGCTTCTAGCGATAGTTCCTAAGTTATTTATCAGATCATTTTCATCCATACCTATACCGCTATCGCTAATGATCAAAGTTTTAGCATCTTTGTCTAGTTTTATATCGATTTTTGGTGTATAAACTAGACTTTTATAATTATCATCGGTAAGACAAAGATAGTTTAACTTATCAAGCGCGTCACTTGCGTTTGATATAAGTTCTCGTAAAAATATCTCTTTGTTTGAGTATAATGAGTGAATCATTAAATTTAAAAGATCGCTGACTTCTGTTTGAAATTCATGTGTAGCCATTTTCATTTCTCCTAAAAATTTTTAGCAAATTATATCTAAGAGTGCTAATTTTGTCAAGATATAATCAGCAAAGTTGATAGTAATTATATCAAGTTTTCTAAATTTTAAAAATTAAAATTGAGTATTTTTATTAATACTTTATAATTTTTTTTAATGAATTTATAATAATAAATATCAAATTATGCTATTATTATGTACAATTTAAATTTAAAATAAAAAAGGAATTGCAATGAAGCGATTTAAATTTAAAAATATAATATTTGCGATATTTATAGGATGTTCCAGCAGTGCCTATGAACAAACAAATAAATTTCCTAATGCTATAAAGAATCCTCTAAACTCAGCTCCTACGACTGCTCATTATAAACCGGTTTTGTTAGCCGCGGCAAACGACCTTGTTCGAGGTCCAAATAAACCGGTAAATCCGTCTAATCCTTTTGACGATACTAAGGTTTTTTATAACACTCCATCAGTCTCGGATTATGTATCTATCATCGGACAAAATGACGCTCTTATAACTATCTGGGCACTTGCACCGCTTAATTGGGTGTGGGGTTATTCTCCTTTAAATAGCCGTTCTTTCGGAGATGCTAGAATTTGGAGGTTTATTATTTATCCTAAGAACTTTGTGCAAATTCAAAATAAAAAGACCGGTACTTGCATAAATGCATATCAAAACGGTATTGTTCATATACCTTGCGAGGATACAAATCAAGCACAATTTTGGGAATTAAAACCGTTTAGTAACGGTACTGTTTTGATAAAAAATTTTGCTTCTCAGACTTGTTTGCAGTCAAACTCTACAAAGGGTTATAGTTATTATGGTTTATATTTAGTTGATTGTGCAGAAAAAGCTATAAATTTAGATCAACAGTGGCAGATAATAGCTCCTGCTATGACTACATCACCCATACCATTACCATCTAGATAAGGATTTGCATGAAAAATATTTATTTAATATTATTTTGTTTTAGCTTGAGTTTTGGAGCTATTGAGAATTATAATCTAGCTACTTGGAATATGCAAGGATCATCAGCTTCTACTGAAAGCAAGTGGAACGTAAATGTAAGGCAGTTAATAGCTGGAAGTAACGCTGCTGATATTTTATTTATACAAGAGGCGGGCAGTTTGCCGCATAGTGCTGTTCAAAGCCAAAGAGTAGTTCAAAGAGGCGGTATACCAGTACATGAATATATATGGAATTTGGGTACTAATTCACGTCCAAATATGGTTTATATATATTATTCTCGTGTTGATGTTGGTGCAAATCGTGTTAATTTAGCTATCGTATCTCGACTGCAAGCCGAAGAAGTTATAGTGCTTACTCCTCCTACTACTCTTTCAAGACCGATTCTTGGTATTCGTATAGGAAATGACGCGTTTTTTTCTGCTCACGCTCTTGCTAATGGAGGTACCGATTCTGCGGCCATAGTAGAAAATGTATATAGAAATTTTATATCTAGTCCGAATGTAAACTGGGTTATCGGCGGGGATTTTAACCGTGAGCCGAGTTCTTTGGTAAATATTTTAGAAAGTAGTGTTCGGCAAAGAGTTAGCATTATCACTCCAAACGCTCCGACTCAAAGCAGCGGCAGAACGCTTGATTATCTTGTTGCTGGAAACTCCGGAGCAAGTGCTTTTTCGGCTCCTGCTATAGCTGCTATACTTATGCTAGCAAATATGAGATCTCAGATTACCTCAGATCATATTCCCGTGAATTTTAGAAGATTTTAAGGAGTAAAAATGAAAATTTATAAATTTATGCTATCGATTTTATCTGTATGTTTTTTAAATATATCTTTGCAAGCCGATGACGATGAGACTAATTTTACGCCTTTGGTTAGTATAAGGAGTCTTTATTCTGGAGTTATTTTGAGTATGGAAGATAATCCGAGCAGCCTTATAAAAACAAATTGGAATTTAAGAGAGATAACTCTTCCTTATATCATCTCAAAAGACTATCCTTTTGGAACCGTGCAATTTGTATCTCCTGTAAATGATAATGTTTGCCTAGGACTAAGTTTAGCCGGAAAACTCACTACTATGTCTTGCGAGAGTACTGCGGTAGGAAACTATGGAAGCGTGTTTTCTATATTGCCTACAAATACTTCTGCTGTTCAGATAGAAGCTGTTGCCGGATTAAACGAGTGCCTTAGTATAGTAAATTCATACGCTAGTTCATCTATGGATAAGTTTGGAGTTAGAAAGTGTATTAAAGATCCTAATAAAAATATTTTACTTGAAAATTTGATTGTTATCGGCTCCGCATTTATGCCTGCAAAAGTCGTGCGATAACTTATATTAAAGCCGTGAAAAATATTTTTTCGGCTTATTTAATTAAAATTTCTAAATTTAAATATCCAAATTTAATATTTGTTTCTATTTATCGTTTTAAATTTGAATATAGTAAATAACATATTTATTTACTATATTAAAGTTATATTATTACTAAACAATAAGATTATATCTACTGTTATAAAAATATATTAAGCTAATTTATTTATTTTTATTATTTATAGTAAATTTAATAATTATTTAAGATTATATAAGATAGAATGACTCCATATTAAAAAGGACTAAAATGAACTTATTTAAAAAATCGCTCATTGTGGCGTATATTTCTATTCTTAGCTACTCTATTATGAGTGCTAATTCAAATGTCGATCCGGTGCATGGACCAAATAGAAGTGATGATCCGTATAATCCTGTTCCGGTATTTTACAACACTCCTTTTAACTCTGATCTTGTATCTATAATGGCTCAAAATGGAGTCGTTATAACCGTATGGGCTACCGCGCCTTTGAATTGGGTGTGGGGGTATAGTGCAAGAGATAGCGTACCTTTTGGTTATCTTAGAATTTGGAGATTAAAGCTTTATCCAAAAAATTATGTTCAAATCGTAAATGAATCCACTAAAACATGCCTAAGTGCTTATTTGAGTGGAGTTGTTCATACTACGTGCGACGTTAAATCCGCACCTCAATTTTGGGAAATGATACCATTTGATAATGGCGCCGTTCAATTTAAAAATTTTAGCGATGGAAGATGCTTGCAGACTGATTTTGAAAGAGGTTTTAAGTTTTATAACATAAATTTAACTCCTTGCGTAGAGAAAAATAGAACAAATATAGATCAGCAGTGGATGATAACGGCCCCAACCATAAAAACGCGCTCTGTAAAAGAGCCGCTTAATTTTTAAAGGATAAAAATGAAAAAATTTATAATATTAGCACTGCTTAGCGCAAGTCTAAGTTTTGCAGCTATAGAAGATTATAAAATTGCTACTTGGAATATGCAAGGATCATCGGCTTCTACTGAAAGCAAGTGGAACGTGAATGTACGACAGTTAATAACGGGAGACGCTGCAGCTGATATACTTATGTTGCAAGAATCGGGCAGCATACCGACTACAGCAGTAAATACTCAACGTGTTTTTCAAGGCGGCACCCCAGTAGATGAATATACGTGGAATTTAGGCACTAACTCACGTCCGAATATGGTTTATATCTATCACTCTAGGATAGATGTCGGTGCAAATAGGGTAAATTTGGCTATCGTTTCAACCAGAAGAGCCGATAACGTAAGTATAATATATCCTGAAATCGCTGCTGCTAGACCTGCCATAGGCATACATATAAGAAACGATGTATTTTTTACAGCTCATGCTTTGGCTAGCGGAGGACCAGACGCTCCATCTTTGATTCACCGCGTACACGACTCTTTTATAGGACAAGGAGGTATAAACTGGGTTATCGGCGGGGATTTTAACCGTGAGCCGAGCTCTTTACTAGGAGCTTTAGAAGGCGGACTTAGAAATAGAGTTAGCATTATCGCTCCAAATGCTCCGACTCAAAGCAGCGGCAGAACTCTTGATTATCTTGTTGCTGGAAACTCCGGAACAAGTGCTTTTTCGGCTCCTGCTATAGCTGCTATACTTATGCTAGCAAATATGAGAGCTCAAATCACATCTGACCATGTGCCAGTAAATTTTAGAAAATTTTAAGGAATAAAAATGAAATACATATATAAAAAAATCGCACTTGGTTTGGCTATTTTAATATCATCAATATCTTTATATGCTATAGACGAGCCTTCGGATTATACACCAATAGTAGCTATAAGAAGCTTGTTAACAGGAATTCCCATAACAAGAGATGATGGAGGAAAAGCTGCTTTAGGATCTAACTGGACAATAAGCGAAATACAACTTCCATCCAGAGTCGGGAAATTTCCGTTTGGAGTAGTTCAATTCGTATCTGTTATCAAGCCAGGAGATTGTTTAAGTATAGATATCAGGGATAAATTCAGCGTAACTCGATGCGAGAGTACAGCGGTCGGTCTATATGGAGTTGCATTTAGCATACTTCCTACTATTTCATCTGCAGTTCAGATTGAAAGTATAGTAAAACGAGGTTTTTGCCTTAGTGTGGTAAATCCTTACGCCGAACAGACGATAGATCAAATAGGACTTAAACCTTGCGTAGTAGATGAAAATCAAGATATACCTCTTGAAAATTTGTTTAATATCTCTCCTGCGTTTAATCAAGCTAGAATTACTCGTTAAAAACTGCTAGGAGATCTCTCTCTTAGCTATGCGTACATAACTTTAACTATCCAAAATCCAAAATAACAAAACAGCAAAGATAATAGTAAATTTGAAGCGATATTTAAAAATGCGTTCGTATAATTTCCTGATTGAAGTAAAAGCATATTTTCATAACTAAATGTAGAAAATGTCGTAAGTCCTCCTAAAAATCCTGTAACTAAAAATGATTTTAAATTGATATCTATATTTATATTTGAAGCAAGGCTCATTAAAAAACCTATGAAAAATCCACCTATGATATTTACGCTTAAAGTTCCAAGGGGAAAGGATAAATTCGGAAATATCTTACTTACAAATCCATTTGTGAAACTTCTTAGTATAGCTCCTAGTGCTCCGCCAAAGCCTATATAAAAAATAGTCGTAAAACTCATATGTTTTGATCTAAAAGAGCTTGCATTTTTGCTCTAGTTTCTTCTAGCCAAGTTTCATTACTAGTATCTATCAAATCCATATATATGACTTTTAGCAATCCGCTATTTAGCTTAAATCTTTTTGTATCTAAAATATTTCTTGAGTTTATGATGAGAACCGGCTGTACTTTTAAATTTAGTTTTGAAACGATTATTTTAGCTCCGCTTTGAAATTTAAGAAGCTTATCTCCTTCGCTTCTTGTGCCCTCAGGAAACATCGCTACAACCCTGTTGTTATCTACTCTATCTTTTACGTCTTTTATGAGTTTTGGAAGCGATCTGGGATCTTTTCTATCTATCGGAATCATTTTTGGTATTGTAAGTATTTTGCCTATTATAGGTATTTTGCCTATCTCTTTTTTGGCTATCCAAGATAGATTTGCCGGATGTATCTCTTCCATAACTATTATATCAAGTACGCTTTGATGATTTATTATTATTAAATTTGCTTCATCGATAGGTTTTCCTACTACTTCTAGCTGATATCTTATAAAAAATCGCTGCAATTTTGCCCACATACGCCTGATTTGTCGATTTTTATCTTTGAAAATAGCCATAAAAAGAACAACCCCCGCTATACTTAAAATAAGCTCTATAGCATAAAGTATAGTTTTTATTTTACTCAATATTTTCATTTGATACCCAGCCGATTTTTTTATTTTCGAGAAGTATTTTTGTATAATTTCCGTTTTTTGCCATTATTTTTACCTTTTCAGGTCTGTTGGCTACAAAAAATATAGTTGAGTTTGAAGTAGGAAGTATTTTGACTTCTGAATTGATTTTAAGTTTAGCATCGCTAAAAGGTCGGTTATCATAAAATGTATATATACCAAATGCTATAGCGATAATAAACGAGTAATAACTTCTTTTAAATATAAATAAGAGCAAGAAAATCACAATTATAGAGTATAAAGCAATATCTTTATATAGCTCAAACTCACTCTCTTTAGGATTTAAGTTTACTTGCGTACTAAGATCATCGACTTCAACTTTTATATCTATATCGAAACTTTCAAATTTAGAACTTTTTAGATTATAATAGCTAAAATTTATATTTTTTATATCTTTATCTGCTATAATAAAGTAGTTACCGTTTTGATTTACAAAATCTCCTTTGATAGACTCTATCCCTTGCTTTTCAAAGTTTTGCGGTATAAAAAATGAGCTTAAATTTCCGTTTTTGCTCTCAAGTTCTATTGTTATTAAGTTATAAAGCTCGTCAAATTTAGAACTTTTTACCTTCTTAATCTCTAGTTTATCTGCAACCATATTTGCAAATTTATCATCTGTTTTTAAATTTTTAATAAGCGGAATTTCCGTACTTATGCTTGATTTTTGAAAGAAACTATCGTTTCTATTTAGAGTTAAAGTTATATTACTGATATTTGCATTTGTGCTATTTGCCTCAAACCATAGTGTTGTTTCATAAATTCCGCGTTTAAGTTCACTCCAATTCGGTTTTGGATTTAGCCATATCAGATCGTTTGAATCCACGGTTAAGTTTAGGTCGAAATTTAAATTTTGTTCAGTGTCCGCTTTTAGTTTTATGCTAAAAACTTGATAGATATATACAGATCTAGGCATTTTAGATGCTGTTAGTATAAGCTTGTTTGGCTCTATGGTTTGGTAAATTTGTGTGCTATCTATGTTTTCATCTGGTTCGTCTGTTGGGGCAATTTTTTGTATTTCGGAAGGAAGAATTTGCTTTTTTGCATTTTGCTGTAATATTGTATTTTGCTGTTGGTTATTTTTTATCGTATTTTCTTTATTTTGCGTGGTTTTACCATCTATCATATCAAAAATACTAACTTCTTGTGCTACTAAAGTAGTATAAAAAGGCAGAAATAACAGTAAAATATACTTTAGCAAATCAAACCTTTTAGCATTTTTATACCGTCCTCGCTTCCTAGAATACTTTCTATAGCGCGTTCAGGATGAGGCATTAGTCCAAATATATTTTTATTTTTATTGCAAATTCCTGCTATGGAGTCAATTGAGCCATTTACATTTACAATATTGCCATCTTTATCACAGTATTTTAGTAATACTTGATCATTGTCATATAATCTTTTTATAGTATCATCATCAGCGTAGTAGTTTCCCTCTCCATGAGCTAAAGGTATATCTACTATGTCTCCATTATTTAAATTTGATAAAAATTTATTGTTAGTTGATATAATTTTTAAGTAATGAAATTTGCTTATAAAGCTCATATTTTCGTTTCTTCTCATTGCTCCATCTAAAAGATTTGTTTCTAAAAGCATTTGAAATCCATTGCAAATTCCAAGCACAAGACCGCCTTTTTTGGCGTGATTTATTACCGCATTCATAATCGGACTAAACTTAGCTATAGCAGCGGTTCTTAGATAATCACCATAGCTAAAGCCACCAGGAAGTATGATCAAATCAGTATCTACGCTAGTTTCTTTATGCCATATAATTTTAGTTTCACAGCCTAATTTATCAAAAGCGTACTGAGTATCTCTTTCACAGTTTGTTCCTGGAAAATGTATTATAGCTACTTTCATTTTTAGCCTTTTATAATCTCATAATCTTCTATTACCGTATTAGCAAGAAGCTCTTCACACATTTTTTTTATATCTTCATCGCTAGTTGCGTCATCTAAATTTAAAATTATTTGCTTTCCTATCCTAGCATCATTTATACCGTTAAAACCAAGTGAAGATAGAGCATGTTTAGTCGCTTTACCAGCAGGATCTAAAACTCCATTTTTTAAAAAAACATTTATTGTTGCTTTCATATAAAACCTTTAAATTTAATATCTAAATCTTTAAACAAAACTTTTTAAGCTATTTTAAGTAAGAGTGATTAAAATACCAAATCTACTTAAAATAGCTAAAAAGAGTATTTCTAAATCATTAGATAATTCTAAGAAAGTATGCGTCTAAGAACTTCTTCATACGCAACTTTTACGCTTCCTAGATCTTGTCTGAATCTATCTTTGTCCATTTTTTCATTTGTCACAGAATCCCAAAAACGGCAGCTATCGGGGCTTATCTCATCGGCAAGAAGTATATTTCCATCCTTATCCACGCCAAATTCAATCTTAAAATCGACTAATTTTAATCCTTTTTCTTTAAAAAATGGAAGCAATATAGAGTTTATCTCTCTTCCTAAATGTTTTAATCTGTCAAGGTCGTTTTCGCTTTTTACAAGATCCATTATGATGCAGTGTTCATCATTTACTAACGGATCGCCTAAAGCGTCATCTTTATAGTAAAACTCTACTAAAGTAAAAGGTAAAACTGTTCCTTCTTTTATCGCAAGTCTTTTGCTTAGACTTCCTGTTGCTATGTTTCTTACAACCACTTCAAGAGGTATTATTTTGCATTTTTTCACGACTTGTTCAGTGTCGTTGATAGTATCAACAAGCGCAGTTTCTATACCTTTGCTTTTTAACAGTTTAAAAAGTGCGGTTGAAATTTTGTTATTTAATGCGCCTTTACCACTTTCAGAGCCTTTTTTTTCAGCGTTAAATGCTGTCAAATCATCTTTAAATTCAGCTATAAGCAAGTCGTCATGTCCTTTGACAGACCACATCTTTTTCCCTTTGCCTTCATAGATCATTTCTAACTTTTCCACGATTTTCTCCTTACTTGATGTTTAATATCTTTATAGTATCTATAGCAGTTTTTAGTTGAATATCATCATAAATCTCTTTTTGTGTGATGATATTTTTATTTTCTTTGCTATTTTTTTCATCTTTTTTTGGTTCTATTTTATTTAATTCACTTTCTAAATGCTGTTTTAAATCACTCTCTTTTAAGCTAAATCCATTCTCATCTTCAGTCGGAGCTTTGCCCGGATATACTATAACATCAGGTTTTACGCCTACTGCTTGTATCGTACGACCGCTTGGCAGATAGTATCTTGCTACTGTTAGTCTAAGAGCTTCTGTTTTGTCAATAGGCATAACTATCTGTACGCTTCCTTTTCCAAATGTATTTTCACCTACTACGACAGCTCGTTTTAAGTCTTGCAGCGCTCCACTGACTATTTCGCTCGCACTCGCACTTCCGCCATTTACTAACACTACTAAAGGAACTTTTGTAACAAATAACGATGGATCGGCGATATAATTTTCATCTTCTTCTTTGCTTCTACCTTTTTGCGAAACGATAATTCCTTTATCTATAAATAAATTTGCTAAGCCGACTGCTTGATTTAAAAGTCCGCCCGGATTATTTCTAAGATCCAATACTATACCTTTGACGTTTGGATTTTCTTTTATAAATTCTCTAGCTTTTGATGTTACGTGCTGATCGAAATTTGTAACTCTTAGATAGAGTATATTATCGTCTTTTATCAATTTTGCTTGTACGGACTCTACTTTAATGATATCTCGGATTATTGTAAGATCAAATGGCTTTTTCTCTCCTTTTCTTACTACCGTAATATTAACTGGAGTCTTTGGTTTGCCGCGCATTTTGCTTACTGCTTCATCTATAGTTATTCCTATAGTAGAGTTACCGTCTATCCTTAATATAACATCACCTGATTTTACTCCTGCTTTAAACGCCGGCGTATCATCTATAGGCGCTATAACCGTTAGCGCCCCATCTTTCATCCCAACTGTTATACCAAGACCGCCGAACTCACCGCTTGTTTGTATCTGCATATCTTTAAATGCTTTTTCGTCAAGAAAACTAGAATGAGCATCTAAATTTGACATAAGACCCGCTATAGTTTTGTCAATTATTTGAGTAAAATTCTGATCATCTACATAGTATTTTTCGACAATTGCGATTGTCTTCGTAAGTTTTGCAAGAGCTTCTAGTCTACTAGCCTCACTGTTTTGTTTCGCATTGAGAGTTGTGAATAGTCCTATACTTAGAACTAAAACAAATCCAAATGCTTGAAAAAAATTTTTCTTTTTCAATTTCAAACTCCAAATTTTTAAAATCATTAATTCTATTAAAATTTGCCTAAATTTAAGGTAAAAATATCAAATTTTAGCCTATGAAAATAATATGAATTTTAAAAATTATTTTATGAACATTGACAAAGATAGACTAAAGTTGTATAATGCTCCTCATATAAAGTTTAAGGAGCAAAAATGGCAAATATATTTGAAGAATTAACCGATCAAACTAGAAGTTTGGTTGAAAATTCACTGAGCCTTGCTATAGGCAATAAAAACCCAGAAGCCTTGAGCTTGCACATGCTTTGGGCATTAGTCGCAGATAGTAACTCTATACTAAATCAAATTTTTAATAAAACAAACGTAAGCAAGGACGCGGTTTTGCTTGACATAAAAAGTCGCGCTTCTAAACTCCTTACTAGCTCAAACGTTAGTAGAGAAAATATCAAAGTTTCAAGCGAACTCGTAAATAGCTTAGAAAATGCAAAAGCCGTTATGATAAGCTTAGGAGATAGTTATATCGCTGTTGATACTTGGATTTTAGGTAACCTTGATAAAGAGCCTTTGAAAGAAATTTTAAGTAAATACATAAATTTAATAGAGCTTAAAAAAGAGCTAGAAGCCATTCGCGGTGGTCGCAATGTAGATAGTCAAACTAGCGATGAAACTCTTGATAGCCTTTCTAAATTTGGAGTGGATCTTACTAAAAAAGCAAGCGAAGGAGAGCTTGATCCTGTTATCGGAAGAGATGAAGAGATAACTAGGATGATGCAAATTCTCATACGTAAAACTAAAAATAACCCTATCTTGCTAGGTGAGCCAGGAGTGGGAAAAACTGCTATAGTAGAAGGTTTGGCTCAGCTTATCATCAAAAAAGCTGTTCCTACTAGTCTTGCAAACAAACGCGTCATCGCTCTTGATATGAGTGCCCTCATCGCCGGAGCAAAATACCGTGGTGAGTTTGAAGACCGTCTCAAAGCAGTCATCGACGAAGTAAAAAAAGCAGGGAATATCATACTTTTTATAGACGAAATTCACACTATCGTAGGAGCTGGAGCTAGTGAGGGTAGTATGGACGCCGCAAATATCCTAAAACCGGCTCTTGCTAGAGGCGAGCTTCACGCCGTGGGAGCTACTACTCTTAAAGAGTATCGTAAGTATTTTGAAAAAGACGCAGCCCTTCAGCGTCGTTTCCAGCCAGTAAATGTTGCCGAGCCGAGCGTAAATGAAGCTTTGCAAATTTTACGTGGTATCAAAGACAAGCTAGAAGTTCATCATAACGTAAATATCACAGATAGCGCTCTTGTGGCTGCTGCAAAGCTAAGCGATAGATATATAAGCGGTAGATTTTTACCGGATAAAGCTATAGACTTGATCGATGAAGCCGCAGCCGAGCTTAAAATGCAGATCGAAAGCGAACCTTATGAGCTTTCAAAGGCTAAAAGAGAGATCGAAACTCTAATAGTCGAAAAAGAAGCTTTAAAAATGGAAAATAGTGATAAAAATAGCGAACGTCTTAATGAGATAGAAAAAGAGGTTGCAAATTTAAATGAGAAAAAATCCGGACTAGAAGCTAAATTTAAAAATGAAAAAGCGGTATTTAACGGTATAAGCGAAGCCAAAAAACAGATAGAAAGTCTTAAAAATGAAGCCGAACTTGCAAAAAGAAATAACGCTTATGAAAAAGCCGCAGAGATAGAGTACGGTAAGATCCCAGAAGCAAGCGCTAAGATAAAAGAGTTAGAAGCTAAATGGGAAGAGATGAAAAAAGGCGGGGTTTTGCTTAAAAACGAAGTTGATGAGGATATGGTAGCGGGTATTCTTAGTAAATGGACTGGAATTTCAGTAAAACGTATGCTAACTAGCGAAAAAGAGAAATTCTTGCAAGTAGAAGAGCATCTAAAGCGTAACGTAGTAGGACAAGACGCTGCGCTTCACGCTCTTTCACGCGCCATAAAACGAAACAAAGCAGGGCTCAGCAGTCAAAATAGACCGATCGGTAGCTTTTTGTTTTTAGGACCGACTGGAGTTGGTAAAACAGAGAGCGCAAAGGCGTTAGCTAGATTTTTATTTGATGATGAAAAGGCTCTTGTTCGTTTTGATATGAGTGAATATATGGAAAAACACAGCGTTTCAAGGCTGCTTGGAGCGCCTCCTGGATACGTTGGGTATGATGAGGGCGGACAATTAACCGAAGCAGTTCGTAGAAAACCTTATAGCGTGATACTTTTTGATGAAGTTGAAAAGGCTCATAAAGACGTGTTTAATGTACTGCTTGGGATTTTAGATGATGGAAGGGCGACAGATAACAAAGGCGTTACCGTGGATTTTAAAAATACTATCATCATTTTGACTAGCAATATCGGTTCGTCTGCGATAGCAAATTTAAGTGGAGATGAGAGAGAAAATGCGGTAAAAGACGCGTTAAAAGACTATTTTAAACCTGAGTTTTTAAATAGACTAGATGATACGATCATCTTTAATCCTCTTGGTGCAAACGAGCTTAGCGGCATAGTTTCTATAATGTTTAAAGAACTAGAGGCCACTCTTCAAAACAGAGGCATTAAAGCAGTTCTTGATGAAAATGCTAAAGAGTTTATCGCTAAAGCGGGATTTGATCCGGTGTATGGTGCGCGTCCGCTTAGAAGGGCTCTTTATGAGTTAGTCGAAGATAAACTTGCTGAAATGATACTACGC
This sequence comes from Campylobacter fetus subsp. fetus, assembly GCF_900475935.1. Classification (NCBI taxonomy): domain Bacteria; kingdom Pseudomonadati; phylum Campylobacterota; class Epsilonproteobacteria; order Campylobacterales; family Campylobacteraceae; genus Campylobacter; species Campylobacter fetus. The sequence continues at coordinate 941,549 of NZ_LS483431.1, read as the reverse complement.
GATGAGTTAAAAAGCGGCGACAGTATAAAAATATCTGCACTTAATGATGAAATAGTCGTAAATCTTATATAAAATATTTGGAGCGGAATTTTTACTTCGCTCCAAATTCACCCTTAAAATATAATTAAAAATTATTTTTATTTATAATGATTTATTTTTAACTATAATTAACTAAATTTAAAGTATAAAATTTGTATAATCTGCAAATTTAATTACGGAAAACAAATTTTGTCTAAATTTGAAATATTCAAATCTACTATCCCAGTTATGATGGGATATATCCCGCTTGGTTTAGCCTTCGGACTTTATGGAGTTGGCAGCGGTTTGCCGATCTGGGTTATGAGTCTTACTAGTATCGTTATTTATGCAGGAAGCGTCGAGTTTTTACTTGTAGCTTTTATCGTATCTGGATCATCTTTGAGTAGCGTTTTTTTCATATCCTTTCTTTTAAATTTTAGACATTTTTTTTATACTATGGCTATGCTTAATGAGATAAAATCTTTAAAAAATCGTATATATTTTATCTACGCTTTGACTGATGAAACTTTTGCTATACTAAAATCACGAAAACAAAATAGTGATGAAAACAGAAATTTAATTTTTAATATGACGGCTTTACTAAATCAAAGCTACTGGATTTTTGGAGTCAATCTAGGCGCTATACTTGGTTCAAGCTTAAATGTATCTTACAAAGGGATTGATTTTAGTCTTAGTGCTTTGTTTGCTATATTAACTTATCAAGTTTTTAAAAATAATCCAAATAAAAGTGTCTTATTTTTAGGTATTGGATGTTCTATAATAGGGCTTTTTATATTTCCACAGCAGTATTTTTTATTTGGCACTCTTATATTTGCAGTGGTGATTTTATTGCTTTTTAAGAGGTATTTTTGATGGAGTATTTGCCGTATATTTTGGTAGCCGGTTTTGCTACTATTCTTACTAGATTTTTGCCTTATTGGTTGTTTAAAAAACGCTCAGATAATAAAACTTTGTTGTATTTGCAGCAGACTACTACTTTAATCATAATGATTGTTTTACTATTTTATGCTCTTAGAAGTATGGAATTTTCTACGTTTAATTTAGGTTTTAGTGCTATATTTTGTCTATTTTTGGTATTTGCTTTACAAATTTGGAAGAAGAATTCTTTAATTAGTATAATGGTTCCTACTATAATTTATATGATCATTATAAGGTTTGTTTGATAAATTTAAAGCACGTAAAAAGATATCAGATAATATTTTTTAGAAATTTTTAAGCTTAAAGTAACATTATGTTATTCAATTAAAATAAATTTATTAAAATAATTAAGATAAATCGTTGTAAAATTACAAAGACAAAAAATTTATTTTATAAATTTATCTTATTATCAAGGAGAAGTTATGGTTGAGCACAAACTCTTAAATACCATACAAGATAGACTAGACTCTTTATCAAAGATGCCTAAAATCAAAAAAAATAGCTCAATAGCCCAAGCGCTTAAAGAAAACGGCTTTACCCGTAGAGACTTTATGAAATGGGCTGGAGCTATGACGGCACTTATGGCTCTTCCGGCTAGTTTTGCTCCGGTTGTTGCAAAAGCAGCTGAGCTTGCAGATAGACTTCCGGTTATTTGGTTGCATATGGCAGAATGTACAGGATGTAGTGAGAGTCTTTTAAGGACAGATGCTCCAACTATAGATAGTTTGATATTTGATTATATCAGCCTTGAGTATCATGAGACCGTTATGGCTGCTTCTGGATGGCAAGCTGAAGAGAATCTTGAAAATGCCATAGAGAAATATAAAGGAAAATATGTTTTAATGGTAGAAGGCGGAATACCCGATGGAGATAGCTCGTTTTATCTAACAGTTGGACCAAAAGGCACTACTGGAAGAGAGCACGCTATACATGCTAGTGATAATGCTTTGGCGATATTTGCTATTGGTACCTGTTCGAGTTTTGGAGGCATACAAGCAGCAAGACCAAACCCAACAAATGCAAGACCGCTTCATAAAATTACAAACAAACCTGTTATAAATGTGCCCGGTTGTCCGCCAAGCGAGAAAAATATCGTAGGAAATGTTTTAAATTTCTTACTATTTGGAACGCTTCCTGCGCTTGATGTATATAATCGTCCAAAATGGGCTTACGGTCTTAGAATCCATGATCTTTGCGAGAGGCGCGGTCATTTTGATGCTGGAGAGTTTGTACAAGAATTTGGCGATGATGGTGCAAAAAATGGTTATTGTTTATACAAAGTAGGCTGCAAAGGACCATATACATTTAATAACTGCTCACGCGAAAGATTTAATCAACATACAAGCTGGCCTATCCAAGCAGGTCATGGTTGTATAGGTTGTTCCGAGCCTGATTTTTGGGATAAAATGGGACCTTTTGAAAAGCCTCTTGGAGATAGATTATACGAAACGGTATTTGAGGGACTTGGAGCAGACGCTATAACTGATAAAATAGGTATAGGTGTATTAGCTATAACAGGAGTTGCTATAGCGGCTCACGCTTTGATATCAACAGCTACAAAAGATAAGGAGTAATACATGAGCGAGCAAAGAATAGTAGTAGATCCAATAACAAGAATCGAAGGACACCTTAGAATTGAAGTTGTTGTTGATGATAATAGTGTCGTAAAAGAAGCTTATAGCGGCTCAACTCTTTGGAGGGGTATTGAAACTATAGTAAAAGGCAGAGATCCAAGAGACGCCGGATTTATGACTCAAAGAATTTGTGGTGTTTGTACATTTTCACACTATAGAGCAGGAATTGAAGCTGTTGAAAATGCTCTTGGTATAGTTCCTCCTTTAAATGCAAAATTAACTAGAACACTTATGAATGCGGCTCTGTTTTTACACGATCATCCCGTACATTTTTATCAACTCCACGCGCTTGATTATGTTGATGTAGTTAGCGCTCTTAGTGCAGATCCTAAAAAAGCTAGCGAAGAGGCGTTTAAATATAGCGAATATCCTTACGCTTGCGGCGCCGATCAACTAAAATTAGTTCAAGATAAAGTTAAAAAATTTGTTGAAAAAGGAAATCTCGGACCGTTTGCGAATGCTTACTGGGGACATTCTACTTATAAATTTACTCCAGAGCAAAATCTTATAGCTCTTAGTCACTATTTGGAGTGTTTAAGACTCCAAAGAACAATAGCGCAAGCTATGGCCGTATTTGGTGCGAAACAACCTCACCCGCAAAGTTTAACAGTAGGCGGCGTGACTTGTATTATGGATTTACAAGATCCTGCAAGACTTGGCGAATATATGGTTAAGTTTCAAGAGATGGCTGATTTTATAAATCGTGCTTATTACGCTGATTTGGTTATGGCTGCTAAAGCGTATGCGAGCGAGCCAAGCGTTTTAAATGATGTAGGAACTCCAAATTTAATTACTTATACAGATTTTCAATTAGGAGCAAATGAGTATCTATTTGAAGGTGGATATATACTAAATGGAGATGTTAGTAAGGTTTATGAAGTAGATGAAAATAAGATAACTGAAGAAGCTACGAGATCATGGTATAAAAATGATGCTCCACTTCATCCTTACGATGGACAAACAGAGCCGAATTATACCGGATTTAAAGATGCTCAAACTATGAATGCTAAAGGTGAGATGGAAGATACTAAGGTATTTGATATCGCAGGAAAGTATAGCTGGATTAAAGCCCCAAGATATGATTCTGTGCCTATGCAAGTAGGACCTATAGCAAATATCGTTATAAACTACGCAAAAGGAAATAAAAACGTAGTTCCAGTAGTAGATAAATTCTTAAAAGACACCGGGCTTCCTTTATCTGCAGTATTTTCTACTTTAGGAAGGACGGCATGCCGTATGATAGAAGCTACTATAGTAGCTAATAACGCACTAAAAGCATTTAATAATTTGATTGAGAATCTAAAAGTAGATCAATCAACTTGCGCCAAATATGTTATTGATAATAATAAAGAGTACAAAGGAAGATTTATAGGAAATGTTCCTAGAGGTATGCTTAGCCATTGGTGTAGAATTAAAAATGGCGTTATCGAAAATTGGCAAGCAGTTGTTCCTTCAACTTGGAATGCAAGTCCAAAAGATAGTAAAGGACAAATGGCAAGTTACGAGGCGTGTTTAGTAGGTCTTAAAATAGCTGATTTAAAACAGCCTTTAGAGATCATTCGCAAAATTCACTCTTATGATCCTTGTATCGCTTGTGCTGTTCATGTTATGGATACTAAAGGTAATAAGTTAAGCGAATATAAAGTTAATCCAAATTTGATTTAAAGGAGCGAATATGAAAGAGAGTAAAAAACATATCGCCGAATATGAGTTTTCTATAGGACTTAGAGTAACACACTGGATAAGAGCTATATGCATCACTATACTTATAGTCAGCGGATTTTATCTGGCTTATGTGTTTGTTAGTCCTGCTATAACTAGCGAGCCTACAAATTTTATGAATGCTAAATGGCGTGCAGTTCATCAAATAGTCGGATTTATACTTATAGGCTGCTTTATTTTTAAAGTTTATCTATTTTTCTTCGATAGACAAAGTAAAATAGAAAGAGTCAGCGTGAAGGATTTTTTAAGCCCAAAAATTTGGATAGCTCAGATAAAATATTATCTATTTTTAGGTAAGCATCCACATCTGCACGGTACTTATAATCCTCTGCAATTTATAGCATATATAATGTTTTATATAATATTACTTGTAGTGTGTTTAACTGGACTTGTACTATATGCTCATGTTTATCATAACGGTCTTGGAGGTCTTATTTATGAGCCTATGAGAGTTGTTGAGTCATGGATGGGCGGATTGGCTAATGTTCGTTTGATACATCATATATCTATGTGGGCTATAATGGTGTTTGTAGTAGTTCATGTTTATATGGCTGTATTTAATGCTATAAAAGGCAAAGATGGAGCAATTGACGCCATTATAAGCGGTTATAAATTTCCAAAAGAGCAATAAGCATATGCGTGTGCTTATTTTAGGTATTGGTAATGTAATGTTCGCCGATGAGGGTATCGGCGTTCATTTTACAAAAATGATAGAAAAAAACTTCAAATTTAGTTCTTCTAAACATAGCCTAGACTTTGTAGATGGAGGAACTTTAGCAAATCTTCTAAGTCCGATTATCGCAAAATATGATTATGTTATTGTTGTTGATTGCATTGATGCCGATAACGGTGATATCGGAGATGTGTATTTTTTTGATTTTGATGATATGCCAAAAAGTATAAACTGGTCCGGTTCTGCTCACGAAGTAGAGATGCTTCAGACGCTAGAAATGATGGATTTGATAGGTGATAGACCGCAAACTAAGATACTCGGCGTTATCCCAAAAAGGATAGAACCTATGAGTTTTGAGCTTAGCAACGAGGTAAAAGCTAGCTCATGCACTATGGAAAAAGTTATTTTAAAACATTTAAAAGAGCTTGGATTTGATTATGAAAAAGTTGCGGATTTTACCGTTCAAACTATTGCAGATGAATGGAAAAAGGAGCAATTTTGATACTTCATTTTGAGTTTAAATTTAATAATAATCAAAAAACTTTAGCTTTTTTTCTTGAGTATTGGGCTAAAAAAAGTGGTTTGGATTATTCTATAACATTTAAAAATGATGATATAAATTTATATATAAATGGTGATGAACAATCTCTTAGCAAATTTAATGATGAGTTTATAATTATGGTTCCTCACTCTGTATTTTTGCAAAATAGTTCTGTAAAAATAGAAGATGAAATGCCTAAAAATAGTGATTTAAAGTTTGATTTTTCATTAGAAAATATTACTCCGCTTAGTTTAAAAGACGGTATAAATGAGTTTGGTTTTAGTAGCGATGAGAGTCTTATAAATGAGGCTATCTCTGAGATAAATGCCGGAAAAAGCTTCATTTATGATGGATATGAGATATCTAAATTTGATAATTTTGATTGTAGCTATCTGCTATCTACCGGATTAAAAACAGCCCCAAAAGTTTTTGTTTGCGATGAAAAATCTTTGATAGCTTTAGCCAGTTTTGAAAAACCAGTCGTAAGTTTAAAATTAAATGCTCTTTTTAGAACAAATCACAAAGATGCGCCTATGTATTTTGATCTTCGTTCGGCGTGGGATCTGAATATTTATAAAATTTGCGATATTTTAAACAAGCAAGGAATTAACTTTTTAAAAGTAAAATCTACCAAAGACGATTTTAAAATTTCAGTGCTTGATGATAGTTTTTTAGTACTTAAAAATAGTAAGTTTTTGCAACAAGGCGACCTTGATTTTATACATTCAAGAACCGATAAAAACTTAGCTTTATTTGGGCTTGTGTTAAAAGAGTATGATCTTTTAAATAAAAGTGTTTGCAGAATATTTTTAAGCAAACATAGTACTGATTTTATCAAGGTTTATAAAGGCGAAGATGAGTTTAATCTTTTAAATTTAAAAGCTCCGGAAAGTTTTGATGAAATTTATGCGAAAATTGCTTCATTTGAAGGCGGTGAAAGGCTTTTAGATAATTATAAAGCTAGCTACTCTTTACCATCAGGAGATATAAATTTAGCTAATAATTTTTACTCAATTTTTATGATTGTAGATAAAATTCTGGGTTTTAACGGTATGATTTTCGACTACGCCAGGGATTTTGGCGGTCAAAAGGGAGTTAGGATTGATTATAAAATGTCAAGCAAAGATGAGTTTGATTGGATAAGACTTATAAGATCTGCTATGAGTTTTAAATTAGCTGGAGCTGAGCCTAAAAATATATCATTTGGTTGCTTTGAAAGCTTAGCGCTTTTCTTAAGTGATTTTGGAGATATCATAAAAGATGAATTTGAGTGTGCAAATATGCTATTAACCGGCTCACTTTTTGAAAATAAAGTTATTGCAAATCTTACGTTAAAATACTCAAACTCAAACTATAAAACTTGTTTTAGCGGATACTATCCACTTGAAATCACTTAAAATTGAAATTTATGGGCTGGTTCAAGGTGTAGGATTTCGCCCGTTTATCTACTATCTTGCTAAAAAATTTGGTATTTTTGGTAGAGTTTTTAATGATTCCCAGGGAGTTAAAATTCAAATTTATGCAGATGATGAGGCTTGCGATAAGTTTTGTAAGGCTATTTTTGATGAGCTTCCTCCACTCGCGAGAATCGATGATTTTAAAGTAACTGGGTGCAGTTTTAAATTTGATGATTTTAAGATTATAGAGTCTAAACAAGCCCTAAAAACAGCTCCTATTTTACCTGATTTTGCTATATGCGATGAGTGTAAACGCGAATTTTATGATAAAGATGATAGGCGTTTTCATCATCCATTTATTAATTGTACGAATTGCGGTCCTAGATTTTCTATCATAAAATCTTTACCATATGATCGTAAAAATACGACTATGAGTAGTTTTGCGATGTGTGATGAGTGTAAAAACGAGTATAGCAATCCGTATAATCGTCGTTATCATGCTCAGCCTATCTCATGCAAAACTTGTGGTCCAAAAGTTAGTTTTAAGAATCTTGATGGTATCGTTTTAGCTAATGATGAAGAAGCGATAAGACTGTGCGCAAATGAGTTAAAAAGCGGTAAGATTATAGCTATAAAAGGTATCGGCGGATTTCATTTGGTTTGTGACGCTACAAATCAAAAAGCTATAAGTAGTCTAAGAGAACGTAAAAATCGCCCTGATAAACCATTTGCCATTATGTGTAAAGATATACAAATGGCTTCTTTAGTGGCGTATATAAATGAGTTTGAAAAAGATGCTCTTACCTCAAATATAAAACCTATTATTTTACTTAAAAGTAAAGAAATTTTGCCTGCAAATCTAGCTTTGAATTTAAAAAAAATCGGCATATTTCTACCTCCGACATCGCTTCACTTGCTGCTTTTTGAATATATTGATTTTCCTATTATCGCAACTAGTGCAAATATAAGCGGTGAGCCGATAATAATTGATTTTGAAAGTATTTCCAAAAAGCTTATAAAAGTTTGCGATGGCGCACTTGATAATGATCGAGACATTCTAAATCCGAGCGATGATAGTATAGCTTTTGTATATCAGTCATATCTTGCTTGGTTACGCACTTCAAGAGGTATAAAACCAAAGATAATACACTCTAAATTTGATAAAAAAGGGTGTTTTTTGGCTATAGGAAGTGAGTTGAAAAATCAATTTGCTATTTATAAAGACGGATTGATATTTAGTTCTGCTTATATAGGCGATTTAAAAAATAAAGCTACTTTTGACAGATTTTTGATGGTGCTTGATATGTTTGTGCATACTTATGAGTTTAAATTTGAGTTTGTAATCGCAGATAAACATCCGTATTTTTTACATACTAAGCATTTTGCGAAGCAGGGTTTTACCGTGCATAAAGTGCAACATCATTACGCCCACATTCTTTGCGTTATGTTAGAAAACGATATCACGGACAGCGTTTTGGGATTTGGTTTTGATGGTACGGGTTATGGTGATGATTCTCATATTTGGGGCGGCGAGGTTTTTATTTGTGATACTAAAAACTATGAAAGAGTAGCTAAATTTGATGATTTTGATCTTATAGGTGGAGATAATGCTATCAAAAATATATACTATTTAACTTATTCTATTTTGTGTAAATATAATATAGATGCTCCTAAATTTTACTCCAAATTTGAACAAAATCAGCTTTTAAATTTAGATAAAGTTATGAAAAGTGGTATAAATATAATTAAAACTAGCTCTCTTGGAAGAATTTTTGATGCATTTGCATGTTTAGTTTTAGGTATAAATAAGGTTAGCTATGATGCGCAAGCGGCTATGGAGTTAGAAAGTTTATATGATGATACTATTGATATTTCATATGATTTTTGTATAAATGATGGAATTATCAGCTATAAAGAGCCATTTTTACGAGCTTTAAGCGACTCTCCTAGTGTTGCGGCGACTGGATTTATAAATGGTATAGCTAATCTTATTTTAGAATTAGCCGAGCTTTATAAAAAGCCAGTTGTGCTTGGAGGCGGAGTTTTTCAAAATGAAGCTCTGCTAAAACGCGTAATTCTAAATTTAAATAAAAATAGTATATTTTTTTATCTGCCAAAAGATGAGCCTGTTAATGATTCTAGTATAGCTATGGGGCAGATTTATTTTGGTTTAAAATTTTTGGGTTATAATGCAAATAATTTAAAAACATAAAAAAGGGTAAAAGATGGAACAAGAAGATAAAATAATTAGGTTTAGCGTGTCTCTACCCGAGCATCTGTTAGATGAACTAGATGATATGATCAAAGATCGCAACTATGCTAGTAGGAGCGAATTCACAAGAGATTTGATCAGAGAGAAAATCGTTAAGTATAGTTGGCTTAATGATAATGAGGATTTAGTAGGTGTTCTTACCATCATTTATGATCATCATCAAGGAGAACTTATGGGTAGAAAAATGGCTATAGAACATGATTCTATGGTAAATATAGTCTGCACTAATCATATCCATATGGACCATCATAACTGCCTTGAAACTATGGTTTTAAAAGGTATTGCTAGAGATATTGAAGAGTTTAGTAATAATATCTCAGGACTAAAAGGCGTAAAATTCGCAAAACTTGTTAAAGCAGCGGTACCTAAATATTAATAAATAAATTTAAAAGGAAAAATATGTGTAAAGATTGCGGTTGTAGTATGGGAAACCATGCTCATTCACACGAACATACTCATAATGGTCTCACTCATACTCATTCACATGAGCATATAGGTGAACATACTCATGATCACCACGCCCATCCAGCTTTAAATGAGAAAAAAACAGTTGAAGTTATAGAAAAAATTTTAAAAGAAAATGATCACGAAGCAGAGCATAATAGATCTCACCTTGATGAACATGGAATACTTTGTATAAATTTAATGAGTAGTCCAGGAGCAGGAAAAACAACTCTTCTAGAGGCAACTATAAAAAACGGTGATTTTAAAATCGGTGTTGTTGAGGGTGATCTAGAAACTAATCAAGACGCCAATAGAATACTAAAAGCTGGAGCAAAAGCTCATCAGATAACAACCGGTCAGACTTGTCATTTGGATGCTTTTATGGTTCATGAAGGTCTTCATCATCTACCTTTAAGCGAGCTTGATCTTGTATTTATAGAAAATGTTGGAAATTTAGTTTGTCCGGCTAGTTATGATGTCGGAGCTCATATAAATACAGTTTTATTAAGTGTTCCTGAAGGCGGCGATAAAGTAACAAAATATCCGGTGATGTTTAGAGCCGCAGATGTTCTTATAATAACAAAAATAGGGCTTTTAGAACATTTTGACTTTGATATCGGTGAGGTAAAAAAAGATGCTAGAAAGCTAAATCCAAAAGTTGATATCATAGAAGTAGATAGCAGAACAGGCGCTGGAATTGAGCAATGGATAAATTATATTAAGATGAAAAAGGAATTTAGATAATGTGTCTAAGCATACCTTCAAAAGTAGTGCAAATCGATGAAAATAATTTTGCCATAGTAGAGACTCTTGGAGTTAAGCGCGGTGTTAGTTTGGATCTTATAAACGAACCTGTAAATATAGGGGATTATGTTCTTATACATGTAGGATTTGCTATGGAAAAGATAGATACCAAATATGCGCTTGAGAGTTTAAAAATATATGAAGATATCGTGCGTCAGATGAAAGATGAAGAAATAGACCTTTATGAGGGCGATATGGGATTGCAAAGTAGGGCTTAATGGATTTAATAAACGATTTTAGAGATAAAGATAAAATTTTAGCTATTAGCAAACTTATACAAAAACAGAGTAAAAAACCATTTAATATAATGGAAATTTGCGGTGGTCATACTCATAGCATAATGAAATTCGCAATTCCTCAGTTAGTAGGAGAGCATATAAATTTTGTTCATGGTCCAGGCTGTCCCGTGTGCGTAATGCCTAAAAGTAGGATAGATGAAGCTATAAAATTAGCTAGTATGAATGGCGTGATATTCTGCACTTTAGCAGATATGTTAAGAGTTCCGGGAAGTAAAAGTTCGCTTTTAAAACTAAGAGGTGAAGGACACGATATAAGAGCGTTGTATTCTCCGCTTGATGCTATTAAAATAGCTCAGGAAAATACTGATAAAAACGTTATATTTTTTGCTATCGGATTTGAAACAACCACTCCTATGAGCGCTGTTTTAGTGGAAAAAGCTATAAATTTAAATTTGCAAAATATATTTTTTCATATAAATCACGTAACTGTTCCTACTCCAGTAAGAGCCATAATGAGCGATGAAAATGTAAAAATAGACGCATTTTTAGGACCAAGCCATGTAAGCATTATAACAGGAAGCGCTATTTATGAGAGTTTAGCTAATGAGTTTAAAACGCCTATCGCTGTTAGCGGATTTGAGCCGCTTGATATTATGGATAGTATATTAAATTTGGTAAAACAACAAAATGCAGGCACGTATGAAGTATATAATCAATATGCAAGAGTTGTTAGCAAAGATGGAAATTTAAAAGCTAAAGAGTTGATAAATAGATATTTTGAGCCATGTGATTTTGAGTGGAGAGGACTCGGCAATATAAATAAAAGCGGAATGAAACTTAAAGATGAGTTTTCAAATTTAGATGCTAGAGTTGTTTTTGATTGCAGTGTTGATAGTGCGGGTGAAAATAGAGCCTGTATATGCGGCGAGATACTTAGAGGGCGAGCTAAACCTTATGATTGCAAAGTTTTTGGTAAAGTTTGCAATCCTCAAAATCCAATAGGTAGCTGTATGGTTAGTGGCGAAGGAGCATGCGCAGCATACTATAAATATGCTAAAAGGGCTTGATATGGATAAGATAATGTTAAGTCATGGTGGCGGCGGAGAAGAGATGAATGAGCTTATAAACGGGCTTATTTTCAAAATTTTTAATAATGATATTTTAAAAGACAGCAATGATAGTGCTATTTTAAATTTAAATAATAAAGTGGCTTTTAGCACGGATAGTTTTGTGGTAACTCCTATAAAATTTAAAGGTGGAGATATCGGTAAAATAGCAGTTTGCGGCACAGTAAATGACTTAGCTATGGTAGGTGCTAGCGCAAAATACCTAAGCTGTTCTCTTATACTTGAAGAGGGATTTGGCTTGGATGAGTTAAAAGATATCTTGAACTCTATAAAGAAAACTGCCGATGAAGCGGGCGTGAGCATAGTGTGCGGCGATACAAAAGTAGTTCCTAAAGGGAGTTGTGATAAGATATTTATAAATACGACGGGGATCGGCGAAATTATAACAGATCAAATAGAAGTAAAAAATTTAGAGGTTTGCGCTAAGATACTTTTAAGCGGAGACATAGGAAGACATGGGGCGGTTATACTAGCTAGCAGAGAGGAGTTAGCTCTTACAAGCGAGTTAGAAAGCGATTGCAAAGTACTAAAAAGTGTTGTTTTAGAGCTTTTAAACTCAGGCATAAAACCTTTTTGTATGCGCGACGCGACAAGAGGAGGATTGTCGGCTGTTTTAAACGAATGGGCTAATTTTAAAAATTATGAAATTAAAATTTATGAAGAAAAAATAGCTTTAAGCGATGAAGTCGTCGGTATTTGTGAGTTACTGGGATTTGAAGCGTATGAGCTAGCAAATGAAGGAACATTCGTTTTGGCAGTAGATCCTAAAGATGAGCAAAAAGCCTTAGAGGTATTAAGAAAATATGATAAAAATGCAAACATCATAGGTGAAGTTGTAAGTGATAAAAGAGCTGGAGTTTTGCTAGAAAATAGTTATGGCGGAAATAGATATTTAGAGCCCCCAAAAGGCGAATTGTTACCTAGAATTTGTTAAAAAGGATAATTTTATGCATGAGTTAGCTATAGTTCAAGATTTATTTAAGCTTTGTGAGACAAATGCTATGAAAAACAATGCGCAAAAAATCATGAAAGTAGAGATCCAAGTAGGCAGGTTAAGCGGTGTCGAACCTCACTATTTAGAGAGTGCATTTGACGCTTTTAAAGTTAATACTATTTGCAGCTCGGCAAAACTTATTATAAATACGCAAGATGTGGTTGTAAGATGTTTGGAGTGCGGTTTTGAGAGTATTTTGCTGGATAATAATTTTGTATGTTCAAAATGCGGCTCAAACAATCTTGAAGTTATATCTGGAGAAGATATGTATCTTATGCGTCTTGAAATGGAGTAGGGCGATTATTGAAATAGTATAAAAGGTAGTTCAAGAGTATTTTTTATAATATTATATGGTGTTTTTATGATATCAGTTACCACTTGAGTCTCAAATTTAGGCTCGTCAAGCGTTCCTCGTACTTTTATAACCGTTGATATGGTTTTGTCTTTCCCAAGAAATATATGACTGACGACTGGAATTTTGCTTATGATAGAGCTAGCGTCTTTTAGTAGTTTTAACTGAAAAGTCATATTAATATCTTTTGTTTTTAGATCTATTGTACCGTTTCCGGTTATATCAGCACTACTTCCGCTAAGATCGATAGCTTTTATGGTGAGCAAATTATCATCTCTTTGAACTAACATAATTCCGTTATTTACAGTAAATCCTTTGTCGTTGAAATCAGGAACTTTAAATATCAGTAATGAAGGGATAGAGTCAAGAAAGCTCAAAAATTGTTGGTAGAACTTATAATTGCTTAAATAAGTATTACTTACTTTTATTTCGCTTTTAAATTTAGTAAAGCCTTCTCCGTTTAATCTAACAGTGAAATTTCCGTCTTTAAATCCGTCTAATCCTAAAAAATCATTGACAAAAGAAGCGTCTAAGCCATCGCCTTCTATTTTTACACTATTTTTTTGCTTGTTTAGTTTTACTTCTCCGTTATCGAATAATCCGTCGAAATTTAGTTCGTTATTGTTTATATTTCCGCTAAATTTAATAAAATTTAGAGTTCTATTTAAATCCATTATTATAATTGAAGAGTTTTTTGCGGCGAAATTCAGGTTTTTTTCATACTCTTTTTTGGATGAATTTGCATCAACTAATAATTTTAGATTATTTAAATTTAAATTTATATCCGAGTCTGTTATACTCATTTTCAAATAATCACTTTTGCTTATTACATCTATATTTTTATTTATTAAAATTTTAAAATGATCTTCGTCGTATGGGTTGTTTTGTAAATTTAAAAACGGTAAATCAAACTTTGCACTACTAAAATCAACATCAAATTTAGAAAAATCAGGAGTTTGTATAAGCAGATCGCCATCCATAATACTTAATTTCTCCATAAGCGGCGAATACTGTTTTAGTTCTTTTAAATTTTTAACCTTTATTTGGTTATTTTTTGCTATATTTATAGATAAATTTAGTTTGTCGGCTGTTATATTTAGATCTTTATTATAATCCAAATTTATAGTATCGTTTATATCTGAAGCCGCAAAAATTCTACACTCATTTATACATAATTTGTTAAATTTAGCATCAAATTTAGCTTTTTTTAAATTTGCATCAAGCTCTCCGTCTACGTTTGCGTCAAATATATTATTCATCAAATTTGAGTTTTTAAATTTAATTACGTTGTTTTTTAAATATATATTTGCATATTTAGTATAAAAATCAGCTCCTCCGATATCTATATTTGCATCTTTTAGCATAAACTCGCCGTTGCTTGAGATGGAAAACGGATCAAAAACTATATCGAGAGTTAAGTTGCTATCTAGATTTCCGCTTTTTTGAGAAACAGGAAAATCTATGCCATATGCTTTTAAAATAGCGTGTATATCATTATCTAAAAATGAATTTGTCGTTATATTTACACTCATATTCGAGTTTTTTCCTATTATATTTCTTATCACGACAGAACTTCCATCTAGCGGTTTTTCCATGTATGTCGGTTTTTCAAGATGAAAAAACAGACTATCATTTTTTAGCTCCGCATATGCTAAATTAGACTTTACGGGGGTTATATTTTCATGAAATTTAATGGATAAATCTTTCGCAACTGCTTTGGCGTATAGTTCATTTGGATAAAAATCAAAATTTTTTAAGTTTAGTTTTCCGTGCAGCGAATATAAAGTATATTCTTTTGCTATGATATATCCATAAATCCAGTTTTTGATCTCTGTGTGAAGATCTGTTTTTTCAGCTAGATTATCTATAAATTTTTCGATACTATTTGCATTTACATTTGAAATATTATAATCCAATATATTATTTTTTAGATTTAAACCTATATCTCCAGATAACTCATATGATCTGAATTTACCGCCAAAATAGTATCTGTTGTCATATAAATCTGCTACTAAATTTCCATTTATCGTTATATTGAAATCTTTAAGCGACAGTTCGCTTACATTTGCTATTAATACTTTATTTTTATTTTCTATTTGGGTATTTATGGTAAGATAAGGCGTATTGACATAAAATATATTGTCTTTATATAATAATGTTGAATTTATATCTTGATAAGAGATATTTTCTATATTTATCTCTTTAAAAAGTCTGCCTAGCCAGATTGCGTTATCTGCGATATCTAAAAGCTCTTTGCTGCTAGATTGTTCGCTTTTTTTGTTATAAATTTCAATATTTTTTATATTTACAATTAGTTTTTTATCTAATTTTATATATAATTTTTCTATTCGCAGTAGTTCGGAGTCGAAGCTATCTATGCGAATACCATTTATTAAAGTTAAAATTAAGGCAATTATAATGGTTATTGAAAATATTAAAAAAAAACGAGCTTTTTTAATAATTTGTGAAATAGCGCTCATACTTTTCCTAAGTCTGTTTGCAACGCTCGCTAGACCTATTGATACTAGTAAGGTTGTGTATCTTCCTAATGGAAGCGTTGGCGAAATTATATCGTATTTAGATAAGCGCAATTTTAATGTTAATAAATTTGATAAATATATTTTAGTTTTTATGGGATTTCCGCAGTCTGGCTGGATAGAAATAGGTCAAAATAGACTTAGCAAATTTGATTTTTTGTATAAATTAACAACCGCAAAAGCCGCTATGGTAGATATAACCCTGATTCCCGGTGAGACAACTTTGTATTTTTTAAAAGATATCGCAAATGAATTAAATTTAGATTACAATCGTTTAACTCATGAGTATAATAAACAATCCCCCATCAAAGAGGGTTACCTTGTTCCAGATACTTATAAAATTCCAGTAGGTATAAGCGAAAAACATCTAATTTATTATTTGATAAATTCATCAAAACGTTATCATGAGCATATAAGCAATAAAATATTTGGCGAGTGGGATGAAAAAAAATGGTTTAATTTTCTTATTATAGCTTCTGTAATACAAAAAGAGGCTGCCGATGCAGAAGAGATGCCTATCGTCTCTTCAGTCATTTATAACAGACTCAAAAAAGGTATGAAGTTGCAGATGGACGGTACGTTAAATTATGGATTATATTCGCATGAAAAAGTAACTGCGGAACGTATTAGAAAAGATAATACTAGGTATAATACGTATATTCATAGCGGATTGCCGCTAACTGCTGTTTGTAACGTATCTTTAGATGCTATAAAAGCGGCAATTTTTCCTAGAAAAACTGATTTTTTATATTTTGTAAGAAATCCAAAAACCGGAAAACATACGTTTTCTAAGAGCTATGAAAATCATGTAAATGAGATTAAAAAGGCAAAATAATATCTCGGTTTCGTCTTTTTAATTGAGTATTTATTAATACTGATTTTATTTAAATTTGAATATAATCAAAAATTTAAAATAAATTAAAAAGTAGGCAGATGGAAGCTTTTTTATTAGCAGAGTATATAGGTATAGCCTCTGCTGCTTTGAGCGGATTTTTGTTTGGTATAAAAAGAGGCTGTGACTGGCTTGGCGTATTTCTCGCAGCGTTTTTAACGGCTCTAGGCGGCGGACTTATGAGAGATGTTATAGTTGGACGTCCGGCTTATTCATTTACGCACCATATGCCGGTTTTAATTGTGATAGGAGTGATGTTTATAGCTATATTTCTTAAATTTCACCGCGAAAATAGAAACGATCTTGAGAAAAAATTTATATTTATAATGACCGACGCCGTTGATGTGATAAGCTTTTCTATAGTTGGAGCTATAGTTTCGCTCGAGTATGGACTAAACGTATTTGGCGTTGTTATGGTGGCTTTTTGCAACGGTGTTGGCGGTGGTATTTTAAGAGACGTACTTTTAAATGAAGTTCCTTGGTTTTTAAAAACCGGGCTTTATGGAACTATTAGCATGAGCATAGGCTTGATCTATTATTTTATGAGTTTATACGGTCTTACTAATATATATTGGATAATGGCTCTGTTCGCCTTAGGTGTTATTTTTAGACTCTGTGCTTACTACAGAAAATGGAATTTGCCGCAAATTTATTATAAGGAGTAGTTATGTTGATGGGAAATTATGCTAGAGTTGATTTAGGATTTAAAAAAGGTAAGGGCGCTATTTTATGGAGTCTTGACGGAAAAGATTATGTAGATTTTGGAAGTGGTATTGGGGTATGTTCGCTTGGTCATAGTAATAAAAAATTAGCAAAAACTATAAAAAATCAAGCAAAAACACTTCTGCATACTTCAAATATATATAAAATAAAACCTCAAGAAAAGCTTGCTGATAAGATGTGCGATCTACTTGGAGAGCCGTACTATCTATTTTTTGCAAATTCCGGAGCTGAAGCAAACGAGTGTGCTATAAAATTAGCTAGAAAGTACGGAAATTCATTTGAAGAGAAGAAATACGAAATCATAACTCTTGGCAACTCATTTCACGGCAGAACAATTGCTACGCTCAAGCTTACCGGACAAGAAAAATTTCATTCAAAGGATTTCGCTCCGTATCCAGATGCTTTTAAATTTTTTAATACTATAGATGAAATTATAGAAAATCTTAATGATAAAACAGTTGCTGTTATGGTCGAGCTTGTGCAAGGCGAGGGCGGTATAAATCCTCTAAATATAGCCGAAATACAAAAATTAGCTCAAATTTTAAAAGAGCGAAATATACTATTTATCACAGATGAAGTTCAATGCGGAGTATATAGAACTGGTGAGTTTGTAACTAGTCAAATTTATGGCGTAACTCCAGATATCATAACTTTTGCAAAAGGTCTTGGAGGCGGCGTTAGTATAGGAGCGTGCGCTAGTAAAAAAGATATTTTTAAAGCCGGAGATCATGGAAGTACGTTTGGTGGAAATTTTTTAGCGATGAGCGCCGGGATCACCGTTTTAAAAGAGATGAAAAAACTTAAAAAAAGCGGAAAATTAGACGAAGCCATAAAAGAGTTCAAAAATAATTTAGATGAGCTTGTTAGCAACTATAGCGATGTTTTTAGAAGCAGAGTAGGACTAGGTCTTATGCAAGGACTTATATTAAAAAATCCTGAAAATTTAGCATCAGTGTTAAATAAAGCCTTAGAAAAAAGGGTTCTTGTGCTAAAATCCGGTAAAGATACATTGAGGTTTTTACCGCCTTTAAATATCAGTAAAAAAGAGATAAAAAAAGGTTTTAAAAGATTAAAAAATGCCTTAAACGAACTAAATTTGGAAAGATAAATGAAGCTTTTAACACATAATTTAAACGGTAAAGATATCTTAGCAGTATTAGGTGCCGATGGCAGCGTAATAGATATATCTAAAGCAAATATATATAAAAAAGATATGAATGAACTCATTCTTACTTTAAATAATGATGAAAAAACAAGATTAGAGAGTTTAAGTCATGAAATAGGCGGTATAAAATATGAAAATACGGTAAAAAGATCTCCTATAATTTTTCCTTTGCAAGATATAATCTGTCTTGGTATAAATTTTATGGAGCATGCTGTCGAGTCTTATAAATTTAAAAAAATTGAGTTTGATGGAAAAAGAGAGTATCCGGTTTATTTTTCAAAAAGAGCAAACGAGATAGTAGGAGACGGCGGTTTTATAGAGTCCCATAACGATATAACCAGTACTCTTGATTATGAAGTTGAATTAGCAGCCATAGTCGGCAAAGACGCTAAAAACATAAGTCCGGATGAAGTAAATAAATATATATTTGGTTATACTATTTTAAACGATATCAGTTCAAGAGATATACAAAATAGATATAAGCAATGGTACTATGGCAAAAGTCTTGATGGGGCAACTCTTATGGGTCCTTGGATAGTGACTGATTTAGATGTTGCAAATTTGAAAATAGAATCTCGTATAAATGGAGAACTTCGTCAAAGTTCAAATACTAATAAAATGATATTTGATATAAATTATGTTTTAAGCGATCTTAGTAAAGGAATGACGATAAAAGCCGGCAGCATAATATCTTTAGGCACTCCGAGCGGTGTAGGTATGGGATTTACTCCGCCAAAATACTTAAAGACTCAAGATGTGGTTGAATGTTATATAGAAGGTATCGGAACTTTAACTAATATTGTAAAATAGAGTGTAAAATAATTTTAATTTTATTAAAAATTATTTATAATTAAGCATTAAAAAAACTAAAAAAAGGAAAATTATGGCAGATGAAGCTAAAACAACAGAGGGCGGAAGTAAAAAAAGTCCGGTAGTTCTTATAGCTATCGTTGGAGTTCTTGTATTTTTACTTATTATCGGTGCTTTAGTAGCATTTATGTTAGTAGGAAGCAGTTCTGAGCAAAAAATGGAAGCAAATCAAGCTCCAAACAGCACCCAACAGCAAGCAGCTCCGAGTCCAAAGCAGCGTTCAAATGACTTTTTTAATGTTGGTCCAATGTATCCTATGGATCAGTTTTTAGTAAATTTACTTAGCGAAAGCGGTTCTAGGTTTCTAAAAACTACTTTAAATTTAGAGCTTAGCGAACAGACTTTAAGTCCTGAAATAGATAAGAAAAAACCTCTTATTAGAGATATTATCATAAGAACTTTATCTTCAAAAACTTATGAAGATGTTAGCACTTCAAAAGGTAAAGAGCGTTTGAAAGATGAGTTGGTAACTAAGATAAATGAGATACTAAGAGACGGATATATAAAAAATGTATATTTTACTGATTTTATCGTACAATGATAGGTATAGATATAGTCAAAATAGACAGAGTAACATCTGCTAAATCTAAATTTAAAAGTAAATTTATATATAAGTTTTTGCTATCTAGTGAAGTTGCTTTAGTCAAAAACGATGCAAGCTTAGCAGGTATTTGGGCAGCTAAAGAGGCTGCTAGCAAAGCTTTGGGTTGCGGAATTGGTGCTGAACTTAGCTTTTTAGATATTGAAATTTATAAAGATAAAAAAGGCGCACCGAAGCTAAAGTTTAACGAAAATATAGTAAAAAAGTTTAATATAAAAAATACAAGTTTAAGTATCACGCACGATGGCGGATTTGCCATCGCAGCCGTGATAGTAGAAAATTAATCATACAATGTAGTTGATAGATATCTCTCTCCAGTATCGCAAAGTATGGTTACTATCGTTTTACCGTGGTTTTCAGCTCTTTTTGCCACTTCTTTTGCAGCATATACATTTGCACCGCTAGAAACTCCGACTAAAAGACCTTCATTTTGAGCTAATGCTTTTGCCGTAGCTATAGCATCTTCATTCGATACGGTAAAAAACTCATCGATAACGTCTCTGTTCAAATTTTTTGGGATAAAGTTTGCACCTATACCTTGTATGGCGTGAGGTCCTGCTTCTCCTTTGCTTAAAAGAGGTGATTTCTCAGGTTCTACTGCTATAATCTTTACGTTAGGATTTTTTGCTCTTAATACCTCTGCTATACCGCTTACCGTGCCGCCTGTGCCAAATCCAGCTACAAGTATATCTACCTTGCCGTTGGTATCGTTTAGTATTTCTATTGCGGTTGTGTTTTTGTGCATAGCAGGATTTGCTGGATTGTCAAATTGACTTGGGATGAAGCTATTTTCGGTTTCGTTGGCTATTTTTATAGCTTCATTAACAGCTCCTTGCATACCGTATTTAGGATCTGTTAATACAAGATTCGCACCGAATGCTTTTAGCAGTTTTTGACGCTCTAAACTCATTGAGCTTGGCATAGTTAGTATCATTTTAAGTCCTAATTGAGCGCAGACCATAGCTAGACCAACACCTGTATTTCCACTAGTAGGTTCGATGATAACGCTATTTTTGTTTATCTTTCCTTCGCTCATACCTACTCTTATCATATTAAGAGCTATTCTATCTTTTACTGAATGGCTTGGGTTTAAAAACTCACATTTTGCTAAAATAGTTGCATCATTTCCAAATTTATTTATTCTAACTAACGGAGTATTGCCAATAAGCTCAGTTACATTGTTTGCAATTTTCATTAATTTCTCCTTAAATCACATAGTTCAAATATTTTTTAGCTTGACTTTGATACTCTTTAAAGCTGCTTAGCGGTTTTGAAAAAAGTTCTGTGAGTTTTTCATTATACTCTTTAAAAAATAGATTATATGAACTATGTTCTACATTTAAAGAAGTTAGCCCAAAATCATTTTCTAAAGCATAAAAAATATCGTAAAAAGTTATCTCATCTAAAGTTTTATTTAAAAAGTAACCACCCTTAAGCCCTTTTATACTACTTACAAAACCGGCATTTCTTAGGGTGTTTAAAACTTGTTCTAAATAGTTTTTTGGTACACCTATATTTTGAGATATGTCTTTAAGAGAGACCGGATTTTTTTGGTCTCCTTTTGATATTTCAAACATTGACATTAGCCCATACACGCCTTTAGTACTTAGTAAGCTCATTGCATCGCCTCTTTTAAATCATTGATCAGATCATCGGCATTTTCAAGACCTATGCTAAGTCTGATAAGTCCCTCGCTTACTCCAGCATCTTCAAGCTCTTTTTTGCTTAGCTGCTGATGAGTAGTGCTAGCAGGATGTGTTATTATTGATTTGCTATCGCCTATATTTACAACTACGCTAAATATTTTTACGTTATTTAGTATTTTTGCAGCAGTTTTGCCGTCTCCTACATCAAAACTAAGCAATCCACTAGCAAGACCGTCTGTGAAATTTGCTTTTACGTATGAGTTTAACTTCGAGCTAGCAAGACCTGGATAATTTACGCTTTTTACTTTTGGATGCTTTTCTAAAAACTCAGCTACTTTAAGCGCATTTTTTGAATGCTCTTTTATCCTTATGCTAAGAGTTTCTAAACCCTGTATAAGTTGAAATGCGTTAAATGCCGAAAGAGTAGCTCCTATATCTCTTAATAGACTTAATCTTATTCTTAACGTAAATAGATCAAACATTCCTTTTAAATCCGAATAAACAAGTCCATGATAACTCTCATCTGGAGTGTTGAAATGAGCATATCTCGGATTGCTTACTAACTTATCGTTTAATCCGTCTCTGCTTGCTATTGCCCCGGCTACGCTTAAACCTTGACCACTTATGTATTTGCTAGCACTATGGACTACTACGTCAACGCCTTTTTTTAACGGATTGAATAAAATAGGTGTCGCAACCGTATTATCGGCTATCGTTATCACATTGTGGCGATTTGCTATTTGTACTATTTTATCTACATTTGAAATAGCGATTTGAGGATTTGAAAGAGTTTCAAAAAATATAGCTTTTGTTTTATCATCTATAAGTGCTTCTAAGTCATCGGCATTATCTGAATCAAATATCTTTGCTTTTATACCAAATCTTTTTATAGTATGAGTTAAAAGAGTTGTAGCTCCTCCGTAAATTTTTTGTGCCACTATGATATTATCCCCAGCTTCTGCGAGGTTAGCTATAGAGTAAAATATCGCTGCTTGACCGCTAGAAGTGCTTATAGCTGCTTTTGCGCCTTCTAGAGCTGCTATTCTAGCTTCAAATACGTCTAGTGTAGGGTTTGTTAAACGAGAGTAAATTTGGCCAAGCTCTTTTAAAGCAAATCTATTTGCCGCAGTTTCACAACTACCAAAATCATATGCCGTACTCTGGTAAATCGGCACAGCCATTGTACCGTGTCCATCTTTTGAGTTATAGCCAAAGTGTGTTGCTAGGGTTTCTTTTTGCATACAAAAATCCTTTTAAATTTTATTTGATATTTTAATTTTATCAAAAAATTTTACTAATGTCAAGCATATAAGTATAAATTATATATGTTTTATTATGAATCTTATTATATCGCTATTAAATTATTTATTTACTAATATAGTATCTATTTATAATATCTATATGGTATATTATTTATATTGACAAATATCAACAGAAATAGTATTAAATTTTTCTACAATTTCAAAATGCACCATTATAAATTTAAGAAGGAACAAAATGAGCAAGCAAGAATTAGAAATGTTTTGTCATCAGTGTCAAATGAGCGCCCCCGGAGGTTGTGGAAGTAAGGGTCAAGATAGCGGAACTTGCGGTAAAGATAGCACGTTAGCTAGACTTCAAGATATGATGATATTTGGTTTAAAAGGTATGAGTGCGTATCGCCACCATGCAAACGAGCTTGGTGCAGATACGAAAAAAGTAGATGATATCATATCTAAAACGCTGTATTTTACGCTTACGAATATGAACTTCAACTTTGATGAACATATAGCTCAGCTTTTAGAAGTAGGAAAAGCCGGAGTAGAAGTCATGGACGCTTTAAGCGGCGCTCATACTACTAAATTCGGTGTGCCGACTCCGGTAAAAGTTACGCAAAATAAAGCAAACGGCAAAGCTATCTTAGTAAGCGGACACAATCTTCATGCTTTAAAAGCTCTGCTTGAACAAACTGCTGGTAAAGGCATAAATATCTATACTCACTCAGAAATGCTTCCTGCTCACGCTTATCCTGAGCTAAATAAATTTAGCCATTTAAAAGGAAATTTAGGTAAAGCGTGGTTTGATCAAACTAAACTTTTTAACGAGTTTAAAGGCGCTATTTTGATGACTACTAATTGTATCGTGCCGCTTCGCAAAAACTGTGAGTATGCAGATAGATTATTCGGTTATGATATAGCTGGAAGCAAGGGCGTAACGCACATAAACGGCGATGACTTTAGTCCGCTTATACAAAAAGCTTTAAGTCTGCCTGAGATAAGCGGATTTGATAGTGATGATTTCATAGTAACAGGACATCACTATAAAGCGGTTTTACCTATGGCGACAGAGATTTTAGAAGCACTTAATTGCGGTAAAATAAGAAGATTTTTCGTGATCGCAGGGTGTGACGCGCCAGGAAATAGTAGAAATTATTATAGAGAGTTGGCTTTATCTTTACCAAAAGATTGCGTGATCTTGACTTCGAGCTGCGGTAAATTTAGATTTAACGACGTTGATTTTGGATATATAGAAGGTACGAAAATACCGCGCTACTTAGACCTTGGTCAGTGCAACGACAGTAACGGAGCGGTTAAAATCGCTACTGCACTAAGCGAGGCAACTAGTATAACTATAAATGATTTACCGATAACTATCTCACTTATGTGGATGGAGCAAAAAGCGATCATTATACTTCTTGCGCTTTTATATCTTGGAGTAAAAAATATCCATATCGGACCGACTTTGCCGGAGTTTATAAACGAAGAGATATTAAATTTCTTGGTGGATAAATTTAATATAGGTTTGATAAGTGGTGACGCTAAAGCCGATCTGATAAAATATCTTGGCAAGTAAATTTAAGTAGGTAAATTTGATGAGTGAATTTGGAAATTAAATTTAAAAAATCAATTTTTTAAATTTATGCGCGTATCAGACTTGTTTTGTTAGAATCTTTTTAAATTTAAGGAGATAAAATGGAGCAAGTCAAGTATCTTTTAAATCATGAAAATATTAGTTTGACGGCTATTGATGATAGTATAAAAGTTACAAATCCAGCTACTAAAGAAATCCTAGCTTATGTCAAAAAGACTGATGAAGCAAGCATAGCAGATATCATCCAAAACGCAAATTTAGCTTTTAAAAGCTGGTCTTCTGCTTTAGCTAGTTTTCGCAGCGATATACTGATGAAATGGTATGAACTAGTCATGCAAAATAGGGCAAATTTAGCCAGACTTATGACTTTAGAGCAAGGAAAAAGTTTTAACGAAGCCAGCGGTGAGATAGCATACGCGGCTAGTTTTATAAAATGGTTCGCCGCGCAGGCTTTAAGAAATGACGGCGATATCTTAACGAGTGTTAAAAAAGATGAAAAACTTCTCGTGATAAAACAGCCCATAGGCGTTTGCGCTGCGATAACTCCTTGGAATTTTCCTTCTGCTATGATAACTAGAAAAGCAGCTCCGGCACTTGGAGCAGGGTGCTCTATGATAGTAAAACCGGCTAGTCAAACACCGCTTAGTGCTTACGCTTTGGCAAGTTTGGCTTACACTGCAGGTATCCCAAAAGATCTATTTGTTATCGTTAGCGGGGACGCTGATATGATGAGCACGGCATTTGCAAACTCAAAAATCATAAGAAAGATAAGCTTCACTGGCTCAACCGAAGTAGGTATAAAAATTTATGAAAAAAGCGCGAAAACTATCAAAAAACTTAGCCTTGAGCTAGGCGGAAATGCTCCGTTTATTGTATTTAATGATGCAAATTTGGATAAAGCAGTAGATGGAGTAATGGCTAGTAAATTTAGAAATAGCGGCCAGACTTGCGTTTGCGCAAATAGAATATATGCTCAAAGCGGTATTTACGACGAGTTTTGTGCTAAATTAAATATCGCTATAAAAAGCTTAAAACTAGGAAACGGGCTAGAAAATGGAGTAAATCAAGGACCGCTTATCGATGAAAATGCTCTTAAAAAAGTGGAAGAGCATATAAACGACGCTTTAAAAAAAGGAGCTAAATGCTTAAGCGGCGGTAAAAGAAGCTCGCTTGGAGGAACTTTTTTTGAACCGACTTTGCTAAGCGGCGCGACTAAAGATATGCTAGTAGCGCGTGAAGAGACATTTGGACCGCTTTGTCCGGTTTTTAAATTTCAGAGCGACGAAGAGGCGATAGAAGCGGCAAACGATACTGACTTTGGGCTTGCTAGCTATATTTTTACGAATGATCCAAAAAGGCAATGGAATATGTCTGAAAGCCTAGAGTACGGAATGGTTGGCGTAAATACCGGACTCATCAGCAACGAAGTGGCTCCTTTTGGCGGTGTGAAGTTTAGCGGGCTTGGGCGTGAGGGAAGCAGATATGGTATGGACGAATATACGGAGCAAAAATACATCTGTTTAAATTTATAGTCTATTTTTATGAGACCTCAACTTTATTTGCTTTTATGATGCGCCTAGATAAAAATCGATAAATTTATGGTATGTTCGAATTCAAAATATTTCTTTAGAATATTGAATGTACCTATAATTTTAGTTTTGTTTTGATATAATTTTTATAAATTTAGCTTTTTGGAAATATTATGAATGATGATAAATTTAAAAGAGTAAGATATTTAAGAGCACTTGAAAAGTTTGCTAAATTAGTGATAAGAAATCTCAAAAGAGAAGATTTCGATACTACTAAATTTGATATTTTAGTAAAGAAAAACACTCAAATTTTAGAAAAAATCGAGCCGGCATATCTTGATCAACCATATACGAAGTCACTTTGTGAATTTGTGAATTTTGCTCTAAACTCACATGATAAAACAGAGCTTTTAAAAGCCGCAAACAATTTAGATAAGCTAAAAAATTCCAGAAACTACAAAAAAGAAAAACATAAAAAAGGAAACTACGATGAGTAATAAATGTGTAATTTTTGACATGGATGCGACGCTCATAGATAGCAAAAAGGCTATATATTACACTATAAACTATATCAGAAAAGAGCTAAATATGACGCCTTTAGATGCTGAGTTTATAATAAAAACTATAAATGATCCGCTTAAAAATCCTATAAAAGAGTTTTACGGGATAGAGCAAGCTAGTGGAAATATGAGACATATTTTTGAAGAGGAATTTGATAAAAATTATATGCTTTATGCAACCGTTTATGAAGAGGCGATGAAAGTCGTAAGCAGCTGCAAGAATTTGGATTACAAACTCGCAGTAGCCACGAACGCTCCACATGCTACCATAGAAAGCATTCTTAAAAATTGTGGAATTTTGGATAGTTTCGATATGATTGTCGGTTCAAATAAAGAAATTCCTCAAAAACCAGATCCTACAATGCTAAATCTTATCAGAGATTCTTTTAAATGTGAATGTGTTTTTGTAGGAGATAGTGCCAAAGATTACTTAGCATCGAAAAATGCTAAAATGGATTATATACAAGTTCTTTGGGGGCGAAACGAGATAATAAAAGGTGCGGTAAATTGCCGAAACGCTACCGAAGTTATGGAGATTTTGCGTTAATTTTTATTTTGCTATCTGTTTTAAATTTATAGGTAAAATTGAATTTTAAATTTAGAAAATATTTCTACTCACCCGCTAAATGCCGTGTTTTTAAATTTTAAAAATATAATTTTATATAGTTTTAAATTTGAAGGGATTTTTATGGATAAATCTTATTTTTCGTATCTTCCTGTTAGCTTATTTGGTTCTGTTATGGGGCTTTGCGGACTTAGTATAGGCTGGAAATTAGCCGCTTTTCATTTTGGATTTAATGGATTTATGGCTGATATTTTAGCTTTGTTAGCCGTTTTGGATTTTATTATTTTAAGTATATGTTACACTATAAAGATGATATATAAGACTCAAAGTTTTAAAGATGAGTTTATAAATCCTATGACAAAGAGCTTTTTTGGAACTTTTATTATATCTATTTTACTGCTTCCTATAGTTATATTTGAATATTTTCCAAAAATTGCTTTTATATTATGGATAGCAGGAGTTGTTTTGATGCTAAGTTTTGCCATATATATGGTAAGTTTTTGGCTTAGTAAATCGCAAGATATATCGCACGTTACTCCTGCATGGGTGATACCTGTAGTAGGTACGCTAGATATTCCTCTTGCAAAAAATTTATTTAATTTTAATTATTTAGATGACGCCTCTATAGCGGCTCTTGGCGTAGGTCTATTTTTTGCTATACCTATCTTTGTTATTATCAAAACAAAACTTCTGTTTTCTGAGCCTATGCCAGATAAATTAATACCTACTCTAATGATAATTTTAGCTCCATTTAGCGTTGGATTTTCTGCATATATAGAGGTTGTAAAAAATGTAGATATATTTGCTAAAGGGTTGTATTTTATAGGATTGTTTCTATTTTTTGCCATGCTTCCCAAACTTAGAAATGCTACAAAATGTTGTCCTTTTAGAGTTACTTGGTGGGCAGTGAGTTTTCCATTGGCGGCACTTTTAGTCTCGACTATCAAGATGGCAATTGAGTTGAATGAGCTGTATTTGGATATTTTAAGCGTTGTATTTTTGATTACATTTACTATAGCTATATTTTGGCTTACTTATAGAACTTTAAAAGGAGTATTTAGCTTAGAACTCCAAAATCTTACTTAAAATTTAAAAATATTAGCTTATTTTTATTTAAAATTATATGTTAGTTTATACTTAAATTTAAATTTGGTTATGATTATATCGAATTTCTTAATTTTTTATAAATTCAAAAAATAAATGAGCCAAAAGATAGAAAAATTAACCAAATATTTGATAAAATTGTAAAAATTTATATTATAAAGGATAAAAATGGCTGATATAATCTACACTTACACAGATGAAGCCCCCGCGCTTGCTACGTTTTCACTTTTTCCGGTGATTAAAGAGTTTTTAAATAGAGCAAATATCGATATACAAACAGTTGATATATCTTTATCGGGAAGGATTTTGGCAAATTTCAGCGAATATTTAAACGATGATCAAAAAGTACCGAATTATCTTGAGATTCTTGGAGAAATGACAAAAGAGAAATCTGCAAACATTATAAAACTTCCAAATATATCGGCCTCTCTTCCACAACTAAATGCTGCTATAGCTGAGCTTCAAAGTAAAGGTTATGCCGTGCCAAATTACATAGAAAATCCTACAAACGATAAAGAAGAGAGCATAAAAGCAAGATATGCAAGAGTTTTAGGAAGTGCCGTAAATCCGGTTCTTAGAGAGGGAAATTCAGATAGAAGGTGTGCCGGAGCTGTAAAAGCATACGCAAAAGAGTTTCCTCATAAAAACGGGGCTTGGGATTCTAGTATAAAAACTCGCGTTGCTTATATGCAAGACGGCGATTTTTACGGCAATGAAAAGTCTATAATAGCTAAAAATAGTTGTGAATTTAAAATAGAATTTCAAAATAAGTTTGGAGAAACAAAACTATTAAAAAGCGGTATAAAAGCAGGTAAAGGTGATATCATAAGCGCTACATTTATGAGCGTTAAAAAGCTTGACGAGTTCATAAATAGTACGATGCAAGATGCTAAAGATAGCTCACTTTTATACTCTGTGCACTTAAAAGCTACTATGATGAAAGTAAGCGATCCGGTTATTTTTGGTCATTTTGTTAAGGTATTTTTTGAAGAAATTTTCAGTGAATTTGAAAGTGAACTCAAGAGTGCCGGAATCATAGCAAATAACGGTTTAAAGGATTTATTTAGTAAAATAGAAAATCTTCCTATAAAAGATAAAATACTTTCTAAATTTCAAGAGATAATTCAAAAAAATCCAGATTTAGCTATGGTAGATAGTGATAAAGGTATTACAAATTTGCATGTGCCAAGCGATGTAATCATAGATGCTTCAATGCCTGCTATGATAAGAAATAGCGGTAAAATGTGGGATAAAGAGGGAAAAACAAGAGATACTTTAGCAGTCATTCCAGATAGAACTTACGCTACTATATATGAAGCAACTATCGATGATTTAAAAGTAAACGGAGCATTAAATCCGGCAATTATAGGAAGTGTTTCAAACGTAGGTCTTATGGCAAAAAAAGCAGAAGAGTATGGTAGTCACGACAAAACATTTATAGCTTCTGAGAGCGGCAAATTTATACTTAGCTCGGATTCTGGTGAAAAAATGGAATTTGAAGTAGAAAATGGTGATATATTTAGAGCTATGCAAGCTAAAGACGAAGCTATAAAAGACTGGATAAAGCTAGCCGTAAGCAGAGCTAAAGCTACCAATGCTCCGGCGATATTTTGGTTAGATAAAAACCGTGCCCACGATGCAAATATGATACAAATCGTAACAGATGAGCTAAAAAAATATGATATTTCAAATTTAGATATAAGTATAGCCGAGCCGACAAAAGCTATAAAAAGAAGTATATCTATAATTAGAAGCGGAAAAGATGCCATAAGCGTGACAGGAAATGTACTAAGAGATTATTTGACCGATCTTTTCCCTATACTTGAGCTAGGAACTAGTGCGAAAATGCTATCTATCGTGCCTTTACTAAACGGAGGTGGACTCTTTGAAACCGGCGCCGGCGGAAGTGCGCCAAAAATTGCCGGACAACTTATAGAAGAAAATCATCTTAGATGGGATAGTTTGGGTGAATTTTTGGCTCTTGGAGCAAGCCTAGAGCATCTTTCAAACATAAGCGGTAAAAAAGAGGCAAAAATTCTAGCCGATACTCTTGATAAAGCTATCGTAAGTTATCTTAAAAATGATAATTCTCCTCGCAAAAATGTAGGTGAAAACGATAATCGAGGAAGTCACTTTTATCTTTCATTATATTGGGCGGACGAGTTATCAAAAAGTGAACTAAAAGATAAGTTTATTAACATAGCAAACGCGTTAAATGAAAATAAAAATGTGATAATAAACGAATTAAACGGTTCTCAAGGTCATAAAGTAGATGTTGGCGGTTATTATAAATTTGATGATAAATTAGCTTCAGATATTATGCGCCCAAGTAAAAATTTTAATAATGCAATTGGAAAATGAGTTGAAAATAGCAATTATAGGTGCTGGAAATGTAGGAGCAAGCTGCGCAAGCTTGCTCATATCTCGTAAAGTGTGTAAAAAAGTAACACTTATAGATATAAATAAAAATTTAGCAATTGCAAAAGCTATGGATTTGGCTCAGATGGCAGCTGTTTTAAATTTAGACATAGATATTTTTGGTGGTGATAATTATGAACTTTTAAAAGATTTTGATATTGTTGTTATCACAGCCGGATTTGCTAGAAAAGATGGACAAAGCAGAGATGATTTAGCTATGATGAACGCAAAAATAGTATCTCATAGCTCAAAAATGGTATCTAAATTTGCACCTAAATCCATTATAATAGTAGTCACTAATCCCCTTGATATCATGGTTTATGTTGCTTTTAAAGAAAGCGGATTTGCTCGCCATAAAGTAATTGGAATGGCAGGTGAGTTAGATAGTGCACGTTTTAGATATTATATGTCGCAAAAACTCGGTTTAAACGTTGCACAATGCTTTGGTAAGTGTGTTGGAATGCATAATAATAGTATGATATGCCTTGAATCTAGTATAAAATTTAAAAATCAATCAATATGCAAAGATGAGTTTAAAAAATATTTTGAAGATATTAAACTCAATACAAAAAACGGCGGTTCAAATATAGTTAAACTAATGGGAACTTCAGCATTCTACGCACCTGCGGCTGGAGTTGTTAAGATGTGCGAATGTATCCAAAACGACAACGATGAAACTCTTAGTTGCTCGGTTTTGGATGAAAATTTGATACCGACTGGAAGACTGGTTAAATTAAACAAAAACGGCGTACAAAAAATTTTTGATCTAAATTTAACTAATGAAGAGAGTAAAATTATGGATAAAAGTATATCTGAATTTATATTGGTCATAAATAAAATTTATTTCAGTGACAATAAAAATTAATATTAAATAAAAATGTAAATTTAGTTATTTAGTAGGTCTTTTTTATCAACTTTTTTAAGTTAAATTTACACAAATTTAAAGTTAAAGGAGTTCTATGAATATCCATGAGTTTCAAGCCAAAGAGCTTTTAAGAGATTTTGGCATAAACGTCGCTGATGGCATTATGGTAGTTAGTGTAGACGATGCACTAAATGCGGCTAAAAAACTCGGCGGTTCTGTTTGGGCTGTGAAGGCTCAGATACACGCTGGAGGTCGCGGTCTAGGTGGTGGTGTAAAAATCGCAAAAAGCTTAGATGAAGTAAAAGAGTATGCGAGTAAAATTTTAGGAATGACTTTAGTTACTAAACAGACCGGACCAGAGGGAAAACTTGTTAAAAAACTATATATAGAAAAAGGAACAAATATAGACAAAGAGTATTATCTAAGTCTAACCTTTGATCGTATAAACGAGTGTATAGCTGTGATAGCATCAGCTGATGGCGGTATGAATATAGAAGAAGTAGATCATGATAAAATAATCACTATAAGAATAGATCCTCAAATAGGGCTTAGAGACTTCCACTCTTTAGCTATTGCTGATTTTTTAAATTTAGATAAAGATTTGAGTGTTAAGCTTCATGTGCTTTTATCTAAATTATATAGACTTTACTGGCAAACTGATTCAAATTTAGTAGAGATTAATCCTCTAGTTTTAACAAAAGAAAATGATTTAATACCTCTTGACGCAAAAATGGGCTTTGATGATTCAGCTCTATTTAGACAAGAAAAAATAGCAAATATGCGTGATATCGATGAAGAAGAGCCTAGTGAACTTGAGGCAAAAACCTATGGTCTAAGCTATGTAAAGCTAGATGGAAATATCGGCTGCATGGTAAATGGTGCCGGACTAGCTATGGGTACTATGGACACTATCAACGGCGTAGGCGGAAAACCAGCTAATTTCCTTGACGTGGGTGGCGGTGCTAATCCGCAAACCGTAGCAAAAGCTTTTGAAATTATCTTGAGAGATAAAAATGTAAAATCTATATTTGTAAATATATTTGGTGGAATAGTAAGATGCGACCGCATTGCAAATGGTATTTTAGAGGCTACAAAATTAACCAAAGTAGAAGTACCTGTCATAGTAAGACTAGATGGAACAAATGCAAAAGAAGCTGCGGAGATATTAAAACAAGCAAATATAACAAATATCATCTCTGCACCTGATCTAGAAAGTGGTGCTAAGATGTCTGTTGAATTAGCAAACAAGTAAGGGGATAGTATGAGTATATTGGTATATAAAAATACAAAAGTTATAGTTCAAGGATTTACAGGAAAAGAGGCTACTTTTCATGCTGAGCAGTGTTTGGCTTACGGCACAAATATAGTTGGTGGCGTTACTCCATTTAAAGGTGGTATGATACATCTTGGAAAACCTGTATTCGATACTGTTGTAGAGGCTGTAAAATCAACTAATGCAACAGTTAGTTTGATATTTGTCCCTGCTAAGTTTGTTGCAGCTAGTATAATAGAAGCCGCCGATGCTGGTATAGAGTTAGCAGTAGTTATAACCGAGCATACTCCAGTTAGAGATATGCTAGAAGCTAAGAATTATGCAAATAAAAAAGGTATGAAATTAATAGGTCCAAACTGCCCCGGAATTATAAGCGCTGATCAAGCAAAATTAGGTATAATGCCCGCTATGGTTTTTAAGCGAGCAGATGTAAATATAGGGCTTATATCAAAGTCTGGAACACTTACTTATGAAGGAGCAAACCAAATTTTAAGTGAAGGTTATGGTATATCTACTGCTGTTGGTATCGGCGGAGATAGCGTTATAGGATTAACTTATAGTGAGCTTTTACCTATGTTTGAGAATGACCCTGATACAAAAGCTATTGTTATGATAGGCGAAATCGGTGGAAGTTTAGAAATAGAAGCTTGCAACATTATAAAAAATATGAAAAAACCGGTTGTAGCTTTTATAGCAGGTCAAAGCGCTCCAAAAGGCAAAAGAATGGGGCATGCAGGCGCTATTATAAGCGGAGAAGATTCAACGGCAGCCGGAAAAATGAAAGCCTTAAGTGCCGCGGGAGCTCATGTAGTAGCTAGCCCAGCACACATAGGTAAAAAAATAAAAGAATTAATAGGCTAATAGGAGAATATGATGATAGAACAACCAGTCGGTATAGCTGTTTGGGTAGATGAAAGCAGGTGTAAAGCCTGCGACATTTGTGTTAGTTACTGCCCGGCAGGAGTTTTGGGCATGAAAGAAGATATTCATGCAGTACAAGGAATGATGATAGAAGTAGTTCATCCAGAATCCTGTATAGGATGTAGAGATTGTGAGCTCCATTGTCCAGACTTTGCTATCTATGTGGCTGAAAAGGGTTTTAAATTTGCAAAAATTAGCCCAGAAGCTAAAGAAAGAGCAGTTGCTGTTAAAGCAAATCACT
Organism: Campylobacter fetus subsp. fetus; assembly: GCF_900475935.1. Classification (NCBI taxonomy): domain Bacteria; kingdom Pseudomonadati; phylum Campylobacterota; class Epsilonproteobacteria; order Campylobacterales; family Campylobacteraceae; genus Campylobacter; species Campylobacter fetus. The sequence continues at coordinate 907,633 of NZ_LS483431.1, read as the reverse complement.
TTAGGAAACTTAAATAAGGATAGCAAAAATGAGAGAATTAATCACGACAGGAAATTCACTTGCGGCGCGTGCTGCTGTGGAATGTGGCTGTAATTTTTTTGGCGGATATCCGATAACTCCATCAAGTGAAATTGCACATGAACTTAGTGTTTTACTACCTAAAAAAGGCGGTAAATTTATACAAATGGAAGATGAGATAGCCGGAGTTTCCGTAGCTCTTGGTGCTAGTATGAGTGGTGCTAAAGCAATGACTGCTAGCTCAGGTCCTGGAATTTCTTTAAAATCCGAGCAAATTGGTCTTGGCTTTATAGCTGAAGTTCCGCTTGTTATAGCAAATGTTATGCGTGGCGGGCCATCGACCGGACTTCCGACTCGCGTTGCTCAAGGAGATATTTTACAAGCCAAAACTCCTAGCCATGGCGATTATTGCTCTATTGCAGTAGCTCCTGGAAGTTTAAGCGAAATTTATACAGAAACCGTAAGAGCCTTTAATCTTGCTAATCGTTTTAGCACTCCTGTTTTCTTGCTACTTGATGAAACTATAGGTCATATGCAAGGTAAAGCTAATGTTCCAGATATAGCAGATTTAAAAATAGAACCTAGACGCGAGTTTAAAGGTGATCCAAAAGATTATAATCCTTATGAAGCTGCGGCTGATGAACCTGCTACTTTAAATTCATTTTTTAAAGGATATAGATATCACATAACCGGACTTCATCACGGACCTACTGGATTTCCTACCGAAGATGGAAAAATGGTTGATTATAATATAAAAAGATTATTTAATAAGATACATGCTCACTTAGATGAAGTATTAAATTATGAAGAATATAAGCTAGATGATGCAGAAATATGTGTTATTTGTTATGGAAGCGTAAGTCTTGCTGCTAAGGAAGCTGTCGATAAATTAAGAGAAGATGGTGTAAAAGTCGGAATATTCAGACCTATAACTATATGGCCAAGCCCGGAAGTGAAGCTAAAAGAAGTTTGTTCTAAATTTAAAAAGATTTTAGTGGCAGAATTGAACATGGGTCAATATTTAGGTGAAATACAAAGATGCAGCTTAAGAGATGATTTTAAAACTCTCCTTAAAGCAAATGGACGTCCGATAAGTCCAACTGAAATTATAAATAAAGTTAAGGAGTTTTAAAATGGCTTTTAACTATGATAATTATTTAAGAACAAATAAAATGCCAACACTTTGGTGCTGGGGTTGTGGAGACGGTGTAATTTTAAAAAGCGTTATAAGAGCTATAGACACTATGGGTTGGAATATGGATGATGTATGCGTAGTAAGCGGTATAGGTTGCTCCGGTAGATTTTCAAGCTATGTAAATTGCAACACGGTTCATACTACTCACGGTCGCGCCATCGCTTATGCGACAGGTATAAAACTAGCAAATCCAGAAAAGCATGTAATCGTTGTAACCGGTGATGGCGATGGACTTGCGATAGGTGGCAACCATACAATTCATGGATGTAGAAGAAATATAGATATAAACCATATATTAATAAATAACTTTATCTACGGTCTTACAAACTCTCAAACAAGTCCTACAACTCCACAAGGATTTTGGACTGTTACTGCTCAATGGGGAAATATAGATCCGAATTTTGACGCTGCAAAGCTTGCAACCGCGGCCGGAGCTACGTTTGTTGGTCGTGAAACTGTTATAAATCCATCAAGAATTGAAAAACTTTTAGTTGAAGGATTTAAACATGAAGGTTATAGCTTCTTTGATATTTTCTCAAACTGCCATATAAATTTGGGTAGAAAAAATAAGATGGGCGAAGCTACTCAGACTATAAACTGGATAGACGGTAGAACTGTTTCTAAAACTAAGTTTGACGCACTAAGCGATGAAGAAAAACTAGGCAAATTTCCAACCGGCGTACTTCATAAAGACGATAGTCATATAGAGTACTGCAAAGCTTATGAAAAAGTTATAGAAGCTGCTCAAAACAAAACAAAAATCAACTTTGAGGAGATAAAATGAGTTCAGCAGAGTTAAGATTTGTCGGAGTAGGCGGACAAGGTGTTATACTAGCTGGAGAGATTCTCTCAGCGGCGAAAATAGAAGCGGGCGGATATGGAGTAAAAGCTTCTACCTATACTTCACAAGTGCGTGGCGGTCCAACAAAAGTTGATATCATTCTTAGTGATGAGGAGATAAGATATCCTTATGCAAATGAAGGCGAAATACAGTTTATGCTAGCTACTGCGCAAAATAGTTACGATACTTTTAAAAGTGGTGTGAAAGAGGGCGGTATAATCGTAGTAGAACCGAATTTAGTAAAGCCTAGTGAAGAAGATAAAAAACGCTGGAAAATATATGAAATTCCTATTATTTCTATCGCTAAAGATGAAGTCGGAAATGTTATCACTCAAAGCGTCGTTGCTTTAGGTGTTGCTGTAAAATTTACAGGCGTTATGGATGCAGAAATCGTACGTAAAGAGATGTTAAGCACGGTTCCCGATAAAGTTAAAGAAGCAAATAATAAAGCGTATGATCTCGGTATGGCTTACGCTTCAAAGTGTCTTTAATATATTTTAAATTTATAAATAATAAATTTAAAAATCCAAAGCTCTTTTTCTGGGCTTTGGATCTACATTTATTTACCTTTTTAACTTATATTTTTTAGAAATTATTTTAGCTGTAAATGGGGTAAATATAACTATAGCGACCAGCAGCCATAAAGCCAAGTTTATCTCTCCTTTAAAAAATATATCTATTTTTCCACCGCTTATAGCAAAAGCTCTTCTTAAGCTATCTTCCATAATACCGCATAATACATATCCAAGTATAGTAGTCGCCATAGAAAAGTTAAGTTCTCTTAAGAAATATCCAAAAACACCTAGTATCATAGATAATAAAAGAGCAAATGAGCTGGCATTTGCAGAGTATACGCCAGTAAGAGCTAATAAACTAATACCCAGTACGGTACCCGAAGTATATAGGTATCATAGCTCAGGCTCATTAAATGTAAATCTTAATATTCCAGTAGTAGAATCTACACCGACTACAGCTATAAGAATCCCTATGATAACTCCGGTTAAGCTTTTTATACGTATAGCTATACTAGAAAGTATAGAGGTAAAAAAAGTAAGCCCTATCACTGCTATGCTACCACTTATAAAAGATGCGATTCCAGATATAGCTAAAGCTGGATCCGCAAAACCATTTTTTGCCATACGATACCCGTCAAGAGTCGTAAATACCGCTCCGGCGTCCCCCAGTACGTTTAAAGGTATGCTTAAAATCCTACCGCCGAACTCAGCTCCATAGTATAACCCACATAGCATAATAAGAGACGATTCGACCAGAAGACCTAAAAATATATGTTATAGGTAGCAGTATAGCGACTCCGTTGATAGGATCTAGCCTGGGAAGAGACCCAAAAAGAGTTTCTAGCATAGCTCCAAGAAATACTAAAAATAAATTTAAAGTCTGAAAAGCTACGCTAAATACGTCTCCTAAAAGAGATAAATTTTTATCTATTTTCCTAAAATATTTTCAAAAATTACGCCGGTAGGTAGCGGAATATCCAAAACTTCTTTAAATACCAAATAAACGGTAATGCTGATCAAAATTCCGCATATCGCCGCCTCTATATTCTTAGCTTTAAATATTTTAGATATCAAACTAACTAGTATAAAAGTTGCAAATAAAAATCCTAAAAAATCAAAGCTTAATTGATATAAAACTATAAGCGTAACCAGATATATGAGTTTTAAATTTATAGATAAATTTGCAAATTCCGCTTTATTTGGTCCGATAATTATAAAAACGGACAATATACTAAGCAAGATTCCAAGCAGCATAGGAAAAGTTTTAGGACCAAGAGGATCATATGAAAATGCTACATTGAAGCTCATCGCACCATAAATGACAAATATTCCTGTACAAAATAAAAATACTCCAAATAATCTTTCTGTCATTTTGCAAGCCCAGCCTCGCGCGCCATATTTCTAAATTTAGCGACTTCGCTTTTGACAAAATGGTCAAACTCCGAACCTATCATAGTAAAAGGCTGCAAACCTCCAAGGTCGCGTTCTTTTTTAAATTCATCGGTTTGCGATAGTTCTTTTAATTTTTCTACCCAAAAATTGTACTGTGCATTACTAACTTTTGGTCCCATATAATATCCTCTCCAAGTACTCCAAACTACGTCATATCCTTGTTCTTTTGCTGTTTGGATATCTTTAAATTTACCATCAAGTCTCTGATCTGATAGAACAGCTAAAACTCTGTATTTTCCAGAATCTAACTGCCCCGAAAGCTCAGATATACCTCCTGAATAAATTTGAATACGTCCTCCTAAAAGAGCAGTCAAACTCTCTTCTCTGCCTTCAAATGCTACGTATTTCATATCTTGCGGATTTATACCGGCGGTTTTGGCTATAAGTATAGACAACCAGTCTTGACTTCCTACTGAGCCTCCTGATCCTATAGCAAAGCCTTTCGGATCTTTTTTTAGATCTTCTAACATATCTTTGAAATTTTGCCATTTTGAATCTGATTTTACGACTATAGCTCCATAATCAGCTCCAATATCAGCAAGCCATTTTACGGCATTTTCATTATATTTTCCGAATTTTCCCTGAGCTATATTTAAAGCAGAACCAGAATTAAATGCTACTATAACATCTCCGTCGTTTGGTTTTTGACCTATTACGTGATTATACGCTACGGCTCCGACTCCTCCGGGTATAAAATTTACTATCATAGGTTTGTTTAGCAGATGTGTTGCAGCAAAAGAGTTGGCTGCGATTTTGCAGGTGAGATCAAATCCTTCTCCCGGTTTTGCCGGTGCTAAACAAGTAGGTTTTTTAGGTTCAAATGCTTGTAGAGAATTTGCTAAACTAAGTATAACGACAGCGCTAAAAGCAAGTTTCACAGATTTTTTCATAATTAATTCCTTATTTTTTGATTTTCAAGGATTATAACATATAAATAAATATAATAAGTTTGATAAAATAAGATTTATTATTTAAGTTTTTTAGCATAAATTCGGTAAAAAATAATTTTATTATATAAAAAATATAAGCTTTAACATAAAATAGTTGTGCATATATTTATCGATATGTTGTTATATATTGTATATTTTTTCAAAAATACACATAGTATAATTTTAAATTTATCTGAAATAATAAAAATAAATTTAAAAATATATTTTTATTGTTTTATTATTTTAATATCTATATTATAAGTGTTTCATATGGAAACACTTATTGAGATTGAAATATATATCGTATTTATTTATGTTAAATAAATTTAACTAAAAGATATAATTTTTTAAGCACATTTTTTATCTTAATTAGATATAATCATAAAATAATTTTATTTTAAGGATAGTAGATGTCAAAGATAGGCGTAATTTATGGCTCAAATCAAGGCGATACAAAAGAAGTTGCTGAGTATATAGCTAGTAAATTTGATAGTGAAATTATTAATGCTACCGATTTAACGGCCGATTTTTTCACTAAATTTGATAAATTTATATTTGCAGCTTCTACTCATGGTCATGGTGAGCTTCAAAAAGATTTTAAAGCTAAACTCGGACTAGTTGCCGAAGCTGATTTTAATGGAAAAACCATAGCTTTAGTCGGAGTAGGCGGTCAAGTTAAGCACGGATCTACGTTTTTAGACGGTTTAGTAGAGTTTTTACCGCTTATCCGCGGAGCCAAACTAGTTGGCTCTAGTCAAGTTGACGGATATAAATTTAGCCATTCGTTATCATTTATAAACGGTAAATTCATCGGAGCTTCAATAGACTTTAAAAATGATCCAAATTGGAAAGCAAGAGCTGATAAATGGGTCGATAGTGTGAAAAACGAGTTTTAAATCACAACTCGTTTTGCTGTGTGCTGGCTTGTCCAACACACAATTTTATAGCGATAAATTTATTTATGAACCGATAATCCCGCCATCTTCTTTTACTATCATTATTACAGATGATTTTGGTGTTTTATCTTCTCTCTTTGGAAAATGTGAACCTTTTAGTCCTTCTCCTGGATGCTGTACGCTTACAAACATGGTTTTATAATCATCGCTAAAAGTAATTCCTGTAATCTCACAAGCTATCGGCCCTGTTGCAAATCTCTTGATCTCTTGAGTATACGGATCTGCGCATAAAAGTTGGTTGTTTCCCATATCTTCATAATCTGCACTGTTTGAATAGTCGCCATCCGTTGCTATCCAAAGTCTTCCGTCTCTATCAAAACTAAGTCCGTCCGGAGAGTTAAACATATTATTTATATTTATATTATTACTACCTTTATATAAATTATTTTTAACTTTTGGGTTTCCTGCTAGAACAAATATTTCCCAGATAAACTCGTCGCTAGCATGATTTTGACCAGTTGGTTTCCATTTTAAAATTTGACCGTATTTATTATAAGCGCGTGGATTTGCCGCGTCTGGTGTTTGTCTTATTTTATTATTTGTGAAAGTAGCATACAAAAATTCTGAATTTGGATCTTTGCTTATCCACTCACACCTATCCATAGCAGTAGCACCTACAAAACTCGCTGCTTCTCTAGCTCTTATAAGTATATCCGCTTGCGATATGAAACCATTTTCTTTGGTAAGCCCGTTCTTCCCCATACTGAGCTCTATCCATTTTAATTTGCCTTTAAAATCTCCAAATTCTCCTTCAAATTTAGCCACGTAAATCGTGCCGAATTCTAAAATATCTCTATTTGCTTTCATATTTTGATAATTAAATTTATCTCTTGCTATAAATTTATAAACAAATTCATTATTTTCGTCGTCTCCGCTATAAGCCACTACGTTACCCGTTTTATCGACTACTATCTCACAGTTTTCATGTTTAAATCTACCAAGGGCTGTTCGTTTTTTAGGCATTGAGTTTGGATCAAACGGATCTATTTCTACTATCCAGCCAAATCTATTTGGCTCATTCGGAGTAATTTTTATGTCAAATCTATCATCAAAAAGATGCCATTTATAAACATCTCCTTTTGTTTTTATACCATATCTTTTGAAGCTTTTGTTGGGCTCAAACAAACTGTCTTTAGAGCCGAAAAAATCATCGAAATTCTCTTCGCAAGTAAGATATGTTCCCCATGGAGTTTTTCCGCATCCGCAGTTATTTAGCGTACCTAACACGATTTCTCCTTTTGGATCATTATTTGTTTTTACGCTATCATCTCCTTTTACAACACCGGTTATGAGCATAGGAGTGCTCATTGTTATCCTGCGGTTATGTTTGCCGTCTATAACAAACTCATATAAATTTGAATTATCTCTTTTTATATCTATAATACTTATCCCAAGACTATTTTGTTGATATATGATATCATTTGCACTCATTTGGTTGCCGTTGTGATTGAACATTAGCTCAGGATTTACGTATTCGTTATTTGTTACCAAAATACCTTCTGTTGAGTCATTTACCGAAAAATATTTTTGACCATCAGCGTTGTCTCCAAATACCAAATTTGCATTTTCAGCATAAATTTTATCTATATTTTTATTTTCATCGAAACTTTTTGCTTTACTAAACATTTTATCGCCCCATTTGATCAAAACTTTTGCTTTGTAACCTTTGGGGGCTTTAAAATCATCATCCGTGCTAATAGGAACAGAATCGAAATTTATTAGATTTTTTGAAGGTGTGTTTAAAAGAGGATTTACAAAAAATCCACCCATACAAGCCAAACTACCCAACTTCAATACATTTCGCCTTTGCATTTTGTTTCCTTTTAAATTTAATATAATTAAAATTTAACATGAATTGGAAACAAAATAGCTACATTTTATAAAATATCTAAGCCGATTTTAACTGTTTTAATGTCTGATTTTGAATATAAAACTTAATAATTTCGCATATATTTTGTAGTTACAACTAAATTTATATAGATAAAATAGTATTTTTAATCTCTTGTTAAGCAGTGTAAATCCATCGCTTTTAAAACTGTTTTTTATATCCGCACAAGCAAATTTAATAGCTTTTTCATAATCATCAAAACTATATGGTTTCATAGTTAGCGCCGCGTTATATCTTAAAATGAGAAAATAACATTCCAGATAAGCTTTTTGAGTTTTTAAAAGGTTAAATTTAGAAAAGAAATTTCTTAAATCCATTTCTACGGCTCTAACATCGGTAAAATGTTTAAGTTTAAATTTTTTTGAACTATTATTATCTCCGATTCTGTAGTTATAAATCGGATCGTTTAATTTTGCGATTTTGTTTGCTAGCCATATAATTTTAGCATTTAAATTCGCATCTTCGGCTATAAAAACGTCTTTTAAGAATTTTAAATTGTTATTCTTTAAAATTTCGGTTTTGATTATCTTTGCACATACCGTAGGAAAAGTACTTTTAGATGGATTTAAAGTGAAATAATCAAACAAAAATCGCTCTTTATCTACTATTCCTTCATTACAAATATAGTTTTTTTGATATTTTATTTCACCGTTTTTATAGTAATTAAAATCACCAAATACGATATCTGCATCTAAATTTAAAGCGATATTATAAAGCTTATTTAAAATTCCATTTGAGCTTAGAAAATCATCGCTATCTAAAAACATTATAAACTCACCACTGCTAGCTTCTATTCCTGCATTTCTAGCTGCGCTTGCGCCATTATTTTTTTGATCTATGATAATAAAACGGTTATCGGTATTGGCAAATTCATTTAAAATCTTTATAGTATCATCACTGCTTCCATCATTGATCGCTATTATTTCTATCTCTTTTAAACTTTGATTTAGTAGTGATTCTAAGCACTCATTTATATAATCCCTTGCATTAAAGCAAGGGATTATCACGCTGATTTTCGACACTATTTTTTATAGCTTTCTACAAATTTAGCTATTCTGTCGATCCCTTTTTTTATGCTATCCATATCGCAAGCAAAACTTAATCTAAAGTATCCATCCATACCGAATCCCACGCCAGGAACAGTGGCTACAAGTGCGTTTTCTAGCATATCTTTACAAAATTTCACAGAGTCAGACTCGATATCTTTACAACTTACGAATAGATAAAATGCACCGTCTGGTTTTACGACGTTAAGTCCTTTTATAGCGTTTAATGCAGCTACTGCGTAGTCGCGTCTTTCTATAAATTTAGATCGCATAAACTCTATATCTTTATCTGCTTCACCAAGCAAAGCAGGTATGGCTCCGTCTTGAACGAGACTAGAGATATTACTAGTGCTTTGGCTTTGTAATTTTTTAACTGCTGCAACAAGATCATCTATAACGCTAGCCATATATCCAAATCTCCAGCCCGGCATCGCTCCGCACTTGCTAAGACCGTTTATAGTTATAGTACGTTTAAACATATCGGGACTTATGCTAGCTGTGGCTACGAACTCACCGTTAAATGTAAGCTTTTCATAAATTTCATCGCTTAAAACAATGATATCTGTACCTTCTAAAACTTTCGCTATAGCTTGAAGCTCAGCTTTTGTATAAACGCCGCCGCATGGATTGCTAGGACTGTTTAGTACGATAGCTTTTGTTTTTGGAGTGATAGCTTTTTTTAAAGCTTCGCTTGTGAGTTTAAATTTACTGCTTTCATCAGTTTCTATTATAACTGGTTTTCCGCCGCTAAATTTAACTATCTCAGGATAGCTTACCCAGTATGGAGAAGCCATTATAACTTCATCTCCATCATCTATAATGCACTGAAAGATATTGAACAAAGAGTGTTTTGCTCCTACGTTTGTAACAATTTGATTTGTTTTGTACTCTAAGTTGTTGTCTCTTTTTAGCTTTGTAGCTATAGCTTTTAATACTTCAGGGCGTCCTGGCACCGGAGTATATTTTCCACAACCAGAGTCTAATGCTCTTTTTACGGCTTCTTTTATAACATTTGGGGTATCAAAGTCAGGTTCGCCTGCGCTAAAACTTATGACATCTTGCCCGTTTGCCTTCATCTCTTTTGCTTTTGAGCTAATAGCTATGGTTAGGCTCTCTGAAAGTACTCCAATCTTCTTAGATAACATCTTTTTCACTCCTTGATTGATTTTATGTATTGTTTATATAATTCGTCTAATTCGATATCTGGTTTTATGATATTATCGCTACTTTTTGCAACTTCTTTTTCAAGTATTTCTAATTTTTTTATAAGGTATCCCAACATCTCTTTTGTTATATCTGGAAGCTTATTGTGCTCAAAAGGTTGAGCACATCCGCCAACTGCTCTAGCAGGAACTCCTACGGCAGTACAATTAGCACCTACATCTTTTACTACAACTGAATTTGCTCCTATCTTAGAGCCTTTTCCTATAGTTATATTTCCAAGTATTTTAGCTCCAGCCCCTACAACTACTCCATCTTCTAAAGTAGGGTGGCGCTTTCCTTTTTCAAGACTTACTCCACCAAGAGTAACTCCTTGATATATCAAACAATCATCTCCTATAATCGCAGTTTCACCTATTACTACTCCAGTTGCGTGATCTATGAAAACTCTTCTGCCTATTTTTGCGGCCGGATGAAGATCTACCCTTGTGAGAAAATTACTTATACCGGCTAAAATTCTAGCTAATTTATGCCAATTTTTTTCCCATAAAAAATGAGTAAAACGATAATTTACTATAGCCCAAACACCAGGATAGTTAAATATAAGCTCTACACAACATCTATAAGCTGGATCTTGCACCTTTGGCTGATTTAAATCTTCTTTTATAATATTCCAAAAGCTCATATTTTATCCTATAGTTTTTAAGTAGCCATTGTCATTTAAAAACAGATATAATTCCCCTAAAATATGTTTTTTCTGTTTTTCATCAACTAGCGTAGAGTTTTCTATTCTTTCATTTAGAATATCTCTAATAGCATGTATATCATAATCCAAATCTTCCAAAATATCCATGATAGACTGAGATTCAAGTATATTTTTAATCTCATAACTACCGCTATCATTTAAAAATACAGTCGCTTCCGTCGGGTGGGTAAAAAGATTATGTTTCATACCAAGCACCTCTTGATATGCTCCAACTAAGAAAAATCCTAAGAAATACTGCTCTTTTTCTACATCTACATCGTGTAAAAATAGCGGATTTTTATTTGCATCAAAGCTTATCTCTCCATCGCTATCACAAGTGATATCCCAAATAGACGCAGATAAAGTAGGGCGCTCATCAAGTCTATCAAGAGGCATTACAGGGAAGTTCTGTCCAAGACCCCAAAAATCAGGCAAACTTTGAAACATAGAGAAATTCACTAAGTATCTTTCTTGAACTTCTTCTTGAATTTTAAGAAGTTCTGCGTAATTTTGTTTGTTACCAAGCATGGAAATAGCTTTTTTCATAATTAGGTGAACTAAAATCTCTGAATTCGAGCGATCATGCAAATCTACATAACCAAGGTCAAATAGCGTCAAAACGCTTTCCATATGAGCAATGCTATCATGAAGATACTCTATAGCATTGCTAGGTTTTATACTAGTATAAAGATCGTAAAGCTCGCTTATAAGAGGAGGGTTATTCTTTTTTAGTACTAGTTTTTCTTCTGTGTATTCTTGACTAAATAACTCAAGCACGGGAGCAACCAAAACAGCGTGATTTGCAGCTATATATCTACCGCTTTCTATAAAAATATCCGGTTCGATTTCGTTTTTTTGATTTGCTATTGTTTTTAGCAGATAAACAACGTCGTTTGCATACTCTTTTAGTGTATAGTTTCTGCTAGGATGCTCTTTAAATTGGGAATACTCTATAGCTAAACCGCCGCCTAAATTTATAGCTTTTAAATTTGAAGCTCCCATTTTTCTAAGCTCTGCATATATATTACCAGCTTCTACAAGAGCTTTTTTAAGAGGATGAATTTCGTTTATCTGACTTCCGATATGAAAATGTATCATTGTAAATTGCTCTATAAGTTCGTTGTCTTTTAACAAATTCACGGCTTCAATGAGCTCTGTTGAAGTTAATCCAAATTTGGAGTTTATACCGCCGCTTTTTGCCCAAACACCAGTTCCGCTACTATGAAGTCTTATGCGAAGCCCTATGCTTGGTTTTGGAGTAAATCTCTCTTTTGCCGTTGCGATTATAGCTTCAAGCTCATTTAGTCCTTCTATGGTAAGAGTGATGTTATGCCCCATTTCAGCAGCGATAAATCCTATATCTATAAGCTCTTTATCTTTAAATCCATTTACGGTAATAGGAGCTCCGTAGTTATTGTAAGCCATAGCTAGCAAAAGCTCTGCTTTACTTCCGGCTTCCAAACCGTATCCATATGACTCGCCTAATTTTACTAGATTTTCCACGAAACCTGGGTATTGATTTACTTTCAGCGGATAAACGGCGTTGAAGCTTCCTGAGTACTCAAACTCTTTTTTGGCTCTGTCGAAACTAGAATAAACTTGAACAATCTGTTTTTTAATAAGATGAGGAAATCTAAGTAATAAAGGACCTCTATATCCATCATCTCTTATATCTTTTACTATATCGATTATGGCAGGTTTAAAATCAGTGTTTAGGCATACTTTTCCGCTATCTATGATGAAATTTGAGTCTCCCCATAAACTAAGTCCATAATCATTTGTCATAATTCACCTTCTAAATTTAAAATCTTTATACGCTTTTCATTTTTATTTTCTAAATTTTTATACCAAATTTCACCGTTTTTGGCTTCATCTTCACCCATGCATAAAAATAGTTTAGCAAATTTTTTATCTGCTAAATTTAGATGTTTATTTGGACTTTTGGCTTCATAAGATATCTCTACTTTATAGTTTTTCCTGAGTTTAAAGCCTATTTTATAAATTTCATCTATATATTTTTTATCTAAAGCACAGATATAAATACCATCTCTAGAATTAGGCATATCTTTTTGTTTTAATATCTCCATTATACGTTCTATTCCCATAGCCCAGCCTACTGCAGGAGTAGATTTTCCGCCTAAAAAATCGACTAATCTATCATATCTTCCACCTCCTGCTACCGCACTTTTAGAGCCTATTTCATCGCTTACAAACTCAAACGCGGTTTTACAGTAGTAATCAAGCCCTCGAACAAGTCTTCCATCTACTTCAAATTTAACTCCATTTTTAGTTAAAATGTCTTTTAGTTGTTCAAATTCACTGTAACACTCTTCGTTTAAATTTTCAGTTATAAGCGGTGCATTTTTAAGCAGTATTTGGCAATGTTCTTTTTTACAGTCTAATACCCTAATAGGATTTGTAACAAGTCTACGACGACAATCCTCGCACAATTGATCTTTTTTTTCATCTATAAAAGAAATTAATTTTTGTCTGTATTTTGGCATACATTCACTATCGCCAAGAGAATTTATCTTTAATGTAGTTTCTATACCAAATTTATCTAAAATTTCGTTTAACATAAGTATGACGCTTGCATCTTCATAAACGCTTGCTTCTCCAAAACACTCCACGCCAAATTGATGGAACTCTCTTAAGCGTCCGCGCTGTGGTCTTTCGTAACGAAACATACTGCCATAGTAATAATAACGCTTCACTCCACCGGCTTTGTCAAATTTAGCTTCTATAAAAGCTCGAACTACTCCAGCAGTTCCTTCTGGTCTTAAGCAGACATCGTTGCCGCCTTTGTCGATAAACTGATACATCTCTTTACCGACTATATCACTACTTTCACCAACGCTTCTTTTAAATAGTGATGTTTCTTCCATCTTTGGAGTTTCGCATAGTTCATATCCGTAATTTTTTGTTATTTGTTCGCAAGTTTCTACTATAAATTTATAAAGTTTTCCATCGCTATCAAGCAGGTCTTTCATCCCACGAAGAGCATTTATCATATAAATTTCCTTATTTTTTCTTGAATTTCAAGAACCTCAAGCGAGGCATCGATTTCCAAAACATCAAACTTTAAATCGGAAAGTATTATACTCATAAATCCTTGAACTCTCATTAAATACTCAATCCCGCGCATCTCTATCTCATCACTAGTTCCACGACTAAATAGTCTATTTCTAAGCAGTATTTCATCGGCTTTTAAAAATACGAATTTATCTCCAAGATCACCGTTTAACGCAAATTTATTTAGATCCAAAAGTAAGCCGATATCTAAAGAGCTATCATTTGCCATAGCATAAGCCATACCAGAAACAAAGCTTCTATCGTTTAAAACGAGATTTGCATAGTTGGGTTTTAGGACTTTTTCATAATGTTCGGCACGATCGGCTAAAAACAAAAAAATTTCGGTTTTATTGGAAATCTTACTTGCATTTTTAAGTAAATAATCCCTAACCATAAGCCCAAACTCTGTGCCTCCGGGCTCTTTTGTTATCACGGCGTCATTTCTAAACTCTTTTAAAAGTGAAATTTGAGTTGATTTTCCGACGCCATCAACTCCTTCAAAATTTACTAACATAATTTTCCTTTGATCTCTTCTAACACGCTAGTAGGAACTAAACTTCCTATATCTCCTCCATGCTTTAGCACGGATCTTACGATAGAGCTTGATATAAAAGCATTTTTTAAACTCGGCATAAAATATACAGTTTCAAACTCGCTCCAAAGAGAGGCGTTTGCGTATCCGATCTGAAGCTCGTACTCAAAGTCGCTAACTGCTCTAAGACCGCGAACTACCGTATTTATACCTTTTGATTTAGCAAAATCCACAAGCAGATTATCAAAACCTATAACACTTACTTTTGGTATATCTTTAGTGGCTGTTTTTGCTAAGCTGATTCGCTCTTCATAACAAAAATAAGGCGTTTTACTCTCGTTTAACGCAACTGCTACTATAACATTATCAAAAACCCTGCAAGCTCTTTTTATGACATCCATGTGACCATTTGTAATAGGATCAAACGTGCCGGGATATATACAAGATTTATTCATTTTTTACCTTATTAAAACTCTATTTTTCGAAATAACGTTAGCTTTAAAAACTTGGTTGTTTTCGTTTCTAACTTGGATTATATCTCCTACGTTACCGTCTTCTAACGCAGTTACCAATACTTCAATATTTAAAGCTCCATCTTTTAAAACCGCATTTATCAAATCGCCTTTTTTTATATCGCTTAATGTTTTAAACTGTCTATTTGTCAGAATTTTACCTCGTTTAATTCTAGTTCTTGTTATAAGTTTTATATTTTTCGGAGCTTCTTTTAGCGCCTCTTTGTCATACTCTTTTAAGCTTACACTTTTTTGTTCATAATCGCTTAAATTTAATATATGATCTCTATCTATATCTTTTATAGCAACTAAAACATTTACGTTGGCGTCTATTTTAAATTTAAAAAATATGCTTTTATTTAGTTTATTTGGCATTTCATAAAGAGCCCTAAAGTTTCCATCATTACTTCTAATAGATAATATAAAAATATCTTTTAGCTTATATGAAGAAAAATCTTGCGGCAAGGAGCTAGGTTTTTCTATCGAAATCGAATTTATAGTAGCATTTGGAATATCTTCTTTGATCTTAATTTTTAAAGATTCGGCTAAAGTAAGAGCAAAAAGATTATGTGAAAATATGATAAAAATAGTGATAAGTATAAAGATGGAGCGGGAAACGAGATTCGAACTCGCGACCCCAACCTTGGCAAGGTTGTGCTCTACCCCTGAGCTATTCCCGCTTGTATCGTTTTGGAAGCGTGATTTTACCATATTTTTGCTCATAAGTCAAGATAATTTATATATTTCAACTATTTCTTGGTCAGAAATTTCGCCTTCTCCGATACTTGAAATATATATCGCATTAGAGATAGATATAGGTATTATCATCGCAGGACTAAATTTATTTTCATTTGTCACTATAAACTCACCGTTTTCATAACGACCTATTACAATATTTGCACGAGTAGGTTTGAGTTTTAAATTTCCTTTAAATTTAGCTTTGTATGTTTTATGTAAAAATTCATTAAATCCGCAAAGTTTTTTTATAGCAGGAACGACAGATAAAAAGCATCCCATAAAACACGCCATCGGATTTCCTGGTAAAATAAATACTATTTGTGAATCGTTTTGGTATAGTTTTGTAGGTTTGGCCGGACGCACATCGATACTTGAAAATATCTCTTTGAATCCTAGTTCTAAAAGTACGCTTTGCATAAAATCCGCTTCTCCTTTACTAGCACCTCCGCTAGTAATCAAAACATCGTAATTCTTCGCATTTTTTATCTGCTCTTTTAGGATATTTTTCTCATCTTTTAATATACCTTTGTACTCAGCATCAAATCCATTTTGTTTCAACATAGCAAGCACTCCAAAAGCATTTGCATTATAAATAGATCTTTCATCAGAGTTTTGCCATGGTTCGTTTATCTCATCTCCACTGCTAAAAATAGCTATTTTCAAATTTGAAAAAACTTTTACATAGCTGATACCTTGAGCTGCCAAAAGCATGATGTTAGCAGGAGTTAGCAGTTCGTTTTTATACAGTAAAATATCGCCTATCTTAGCTTCTTCTCCAGCCATTTTTCTGGCATTATCTTTTTTTACGTTGTCTTTTATAATAAGATATCCATTTTCATCAAAACTCTCATCTTCTACCATCATTACGGTATCTGATCTAGTTGGAAAAATAGCTCCGGTCATTATTTTATAACATTCATTCTTTTCTATGCGATACTCTTTTTTATCGCCTGCAAATATAGTTCCTTTTATCAAAAGAGGATTTTTTCTATCATTATAATTAAAAGCATATCCATCAAGAGCCGAGTTATCAAAAGCAGGTAAGGGTTTAACGGCGATAATGTCGCTAGCTAGAACTCTTCCAAAAGCCGTATCTAAACTGATAAACTCATAATTTTCCACCGGTTTTAAATTTGAAATTGTTTCAAATACGCTTTTAACATCCATTTAATAATCCTTTATTCGCTAAGTCTTTTTATATCTGCTCCAAGGCTTTGAAGTTTTATTTCTAAGTTTTCATAACCGCGGTCTAAGTGATAAATTCTATGAACTCTAGTAGTTCCGTTTGCTACAAGAGCAGCTAGAACAAGAGCCGAACTCGCTCTTAAGTCAGTAGCCATTACGTCTGCTCCATTTAAGCTAACGCCGCTAACAGTAGCTATGTGTCCGTTTAATTTTATATCTGCACCCATACGATTTAATTCGCTTGCATGCATAAAACGATTTTCAAATAGCCTTTCATCAATTGTGCTTACACCATTTGCCACGCAAGCTAAAGCCATAAATTGAGCTTGCATATCGGTAGGAAATCCTGGAAATTCAGTTGTGATAATTTGTACGGGGCTTAATTTTGCATTCGATATGACTTTGATACTTTTATCTCCGAGTTCAAAATTTACGCCCATATCGCTTAATTTTCCTAAAACAGAAACCAAATGATTTGGCTCTACTTGTTTTAATGTTATCTCTCCTCCTGCTATAGCAGCAGCGCAAAGATATGTTCCAGCTTCGATTCTATCTGGTATAACGCATATTTTATTTAAATTTAATAACTCACCGCCGCCACCATAAATAGTAAGTTCATTTGTGCCGATACCTTCTATTTTTATACCGCTATCATTTAGAATTTGACATACTTGCACGACTTCAGGTTCTTTTGCTGCGTTTAAAATTTTAGTCGTTCCTCTTGCAAGAGCTGCTGCCATAACTATATTTTCGGTTCCAGTAACTGTTATTTTATCAAATATTATATTTGCGCCTTTTAAGCCGTCTTTTGCTCTTGCTATAACATAACCGTCTTTTATTTCTATATTTGCACCCATTTTTTCAAGTGCACTTAAATGGAGATCTATAGGTCTAGCGCCAATCGCACAGCCTCCAGGAAGTGAAACTTCACAATGACCAAATCTAGCTAACAAAGGACCTAACACAAGTATAGAGGCTCGCATTTTACGTACGATGTCATATGTAGCTTTTGTAGAATTAATGGTAGTTGTATTTATAACTAAATCAAGGTTTTCAAATTTATAAACTGCGCCTAAGTTTTGCAAAAGTTTTATAAGCGTTTTTATATCCGCAACTTGTGGAATATTTCTTATCACAACATCATTTTTTGCTAAAATACTCATAGCAATAAGCGGAAGCGCGGCGTTTTTTGCTCCGCTTATATAAACGCTACCAAATAGCTTTTTTCCACCTTTTATCTCCAAATAATCCATAATAAACCTTTAAAAAATAAGTATGATTATACTATATTTATGCTTACAATTAAGAATATTTTGGTACAATTTTAAAAATTTTTTATCAATCATTTAGGATATTATATGACTTTAAAGACCGTGATAGTAGGAGTTGCCGGCGCTTTTATATTTGCTGGTTGTTCTTTTAAAACTACACCGCCTACAAGCCAGAGTGCAGGTAAATTTCATCAATATGAGTTCAATAACGTATATAACGTAAATTTAAGTAAATATATAAATAAAAAATTAGGCAAAGATTGTTCCGGATTTGTTAGTTTAGTAAATCAAGATAGTAATAGTATATATTTTAATTCTAGTGAGCTCGATAATTTTTATGATAAAGAAGGAAGAAAATCACAAGCTATTTTTAATTTATATAAATCACAAAATAAAATATATTTTATCGATCCTAAACCGGGCGATCTAGTATTTTTTAGTAACACTACTCACAACACAAAAACAAGCAAACAGAAAAAAATCACACATTTAGGTATTATTCAAGATATAAATTCTAACGGAACCATAAGTTTTGTTCATAATACAAGCGGAAAAAATATAAAAAGCGTTATGAATTTAAAATACAAAAATTTACATATGATAAACGGTAAAAAAGTAAATGCATATATTATTACAAAATGCCAATCAAAATCTTGCTTAGTATCCAATAAATTTGCCGGTTTTGGCAAAGTAGACAAAACTCTTAAAATAAACTAATTAAAATCGAAAATAGTATTTTAAATTTGATTAAGCTAAATTTAATTTAGCTTAATCTCACTCTGTATTTTAAATGAAATCATTTAAACTTAATATGTAACGGCGTAAAATATCTGCGATCCGTGAACTCCTAGAACTAGCTGCAACTCTATGTCGCTTGTTCTGCTAGGTCCTGATATAAAAACTACGTTTGTAGGCAGTTTTCCGTCTTCTTTTTTTATCTTATTTAGCATATCGCAAAGCGATTTTACTATGCTATCTTTTTTGATAAGAGCTATGCAGACTTTTGGAGTTAAGCTTAGAAGTCTTGGTTGAGACTTTGAAGATGCTATGCAAGCTACTCCGTGCGAACTTACACCTCCTCTAGCATCTATAATACTTACATCATAGTCGAATATCTGAGCCTTAAATCCATCTACCGGTTTATCAAATTTAAATTTATTTTCTATATTTAAATTTGCAACATCAAAACTAAGAGAATCTGGATAAATCAGATTTTTTACCGTCTCTTTGTCGATAATTTTTTGAATATCTTCATTTAATTTTTCAGGCGAACTCTCCACGAGTAAGGCTTTATTTGCTACGATTCTTTGTGTAAATTCAGCATATATATCGTCATCTGAGCTAATTATATGACTTGATGGATTCTGACTAGGAGCGCTTACGTCAATGTTTGGCATTTTATATCCGCTAGATTTGATTTTGTTTAGTATAATCTCTTTGCTACTCATATCTAACCCCTTGTATCTGTTTAATCTCTTTGTGTAAATCGTATTTAAAATCCGGAAGATCTTTATAGTTTAACCAGTTACTTATTACTGGCATCCATCTACCGTTTTGTAATATACTGCTAAATATTCCTGCGCTTTTCATAGCTGTTCTCCAGATAAATCCGTTGGTTGCCATAGCGGAATAACCTTTAAATGCTATTTGTTCGGCTCTATTTTTTTCTAAATTTGATGTTCCCATAGGCGGATTTTTACCTTCGCCGATCTTATCTCTTCTTAATTTTCGTATAAGATCCGCTAATGGAATTTCTACCGGGCATACTTCCGAACATCTACCACAAAGCGAACAAAGAGAGACTATATCTCCATAATTATCCATACCGAATATTTGAGGACTTATAACTTCTCCTATGGGTCCCGGATATACCGCTCTATAGCTATGACCGCCGATCTTATCATATACGGGACAAAAATTCATACAAGCACCGCATCTAATACACCTAAGTGCTTCGCTATACTCTTCATGCGCTAACATATTTGTTCTGTTGTTATCTAAAAGAATTATATGGCACTCTCGAGGACCGTCAAGTTCGCCGTCTCGGCGCGGTCCTGAGATTATGTTGTTATAATTAGTAATAAACTGTCCAGTAGCACTTGGCGAAAGCAGGGTGTCTGTAGTGGCGGCGTCTTCTATGGATTCAACTACTTTTTCTATACCGCAGATACTAACTAATATATCCGGCATAGTCGTACACATCCTCCCGTTACCTTCATTTTCTATCAGCCATATTGCACCTTCTTTTGAAAGGGCGAAATTCACTCCGCTTAATCCCATTTTAAGAGTTTTAAACTCTTCTCTCATTTTTTGTCTAGCTATAGCATTTAATTTTTCCGGTTCGCTTTCTTTTTTTGCACCCCATTTCTCATGAAATATTTCACCTATTTCATAACGATTTTTATGGATAGCTGGAACAACTATATGAACAGGAGGTTCTCCGATAAGCTGTATTATAACTTCTCCAAGGTCGGTTTCAAAAGGTTTCATTCCTCTATCTTCTAAGTAGTGATTTAAATGAATCTCCTCACTAGCCATGGATTTACCTTTTAAAATAGTATCTATACCTTTATCTACCATCAGATTATATATGATTTCGCAAGCTTCTTCCGCCGTAGATGCCCAGTGGATTTTAAATCCATTGTCAGTAGCATTTTTCTCGAATTCAATGAGTCTTTCGCCCAAAGTATTTAAAGCTTTTTGTTTTACAAATTTACCTTTTTGTCTAAGACCTTGCCAGTCTTTGAAATTCGCATTTATCAGTTTTGCTCTATTTGTTTGAAGAGTATGCATTGCAGAGTCTAGATTCGCTCTCATCTGCTTATCGGCTAGCTTTTGTATGATTATATCTTCATGTGCGTTCATATTAAGCCTCCTTCTGTGCGTTTTAATAAAAAGTCGTATAGATGGATGCTTTTTATATCTTCTCCCATTTTGCTCATAGTTCCAGCTATATTCATGAGACAACCGCCATCCGCGCTTATGAGGTATTTTACCCCTGTTTTTTTGATATCGTCTATCTTTGCTTTTGCCATAGCATTTGAGATTTCAGGCTCTTTTACAGCAAAAGTTCCACCAAATCCACAGCACTCTTCTTCTCTTTGAAGCTCTATAAGCTCTACGTTGTTTAGTTTTTTTATTAAATTTTTTGCATGCTCTATACTTTTTGTAACTCTTAAAGCGTGACAATTGCTATGCCACGTTACTTTTATAGGATCACCTTTGTCTTTTATAGGAAGTTGAGTATCTAAAAACTCGCATAAATCCATAACTCGAGAGCTAAATTTTTTCACTTTTTCGTAATTTGCATCATTTTCAAACAACTCTACATAGTCATGCATCATCATACCGGCACAAGAGCCGCTAGGTACTAAAATAGGGTAGTCTTCACTAAAAAGCTCTACATTATAAAGAGCGATTTTTTTACTCTCTTCAAAGTAGCCGGAGTTATAACTCGGTTGTCCGCAACAAGTTTGATCTTTTTTAAATATGACTTCTACGCCGCAATTTTGTAGCAATTTTGTAGCACTTACTACCATTCTGCCCATAGTAGCACTGCCTAAACAGGTTGCGTATAAATAGACTTTATCTTGCATACATATCCTTTAAATTTAGTTTAAGTCTCTTATTTTTATATTATAAAACCTAGCTATATATTATCATTTTATAAGCAAAAATTTAATAAAAACATTCTTTTTAATTATATTTTTCTAAAAATGTGAGTTTTTGTAACATTTAAGCCGATTTTTTGTAAAATCTCAAATACAAAGTTTCAGACAAAAGGTATAATTTGACAGCAACTCCGTTTCTCATAGCTATAAATGCCGTTGTGTATTTTTTAGAATATTTTGTTTATAATTCACGCTCATTTAGTATATTTTTTGGATTAAATGAACTTTTCTTTGAAGGAGCATACTGGCAACTTATAACCACTATGTTTTTACATGGTTCTCTTATGCACATACTAATGAATATGGCTGTATTATATCAATTTGGTATGCTTTTAGAAAGATATCTTGGATCTGTAAAATTTTTGCTATTATATATAGTAGGCGGAGTTATAACTAGTGCTCTTAGCCTTAGTTATTTAATGTTTGCAAATGTAAATTTAGTAGGAGCTAGCGGAGCTATAAGCGTTCTTTTAGGATTTATGGCAAATCTTGATAGATATAGTAGAAAAGGGCTTATAATAGCGATTTTGTTGATGAGTTTTGCTCCGCTTCTTCTTGGAATTAATATCGCTTGGTATGCGCATCTTTTTGGTTTTGCCATAGGCTATTTAGCCGCTTTTTTAAAGGTATTTAGATGAATTTTTTCGATGAAGTTTGGGAAATTCTAAATGAAAGCCGCTTAGAAATTAAATTTTTTAAATTTGAACAACTGTTTTTTAAATTTAAAAATGACGAATACGAATTTAATGTTAATTTTATTCCAAAAAGTCTTACAACTCCTAGTTATGCTAAAATATGCGATGTATGCGAGATGAAGGATTTGAAAAAACATAGTCAAAATAAAGCCCTAGCCACATTTTTACACTCTATAGCTCATATAGAATATAGTGCGATAGATATAGCACTTGATGCTTGTTATAGGTTTTTAAATTTACCAAAAGAGTTTTATTTTGACTGGCTTGAAGTAGCAGATGATGAGATAAAACATTTTAAAATGATAAATGAAAAACTGGAAAATGCGGGATATAATTACGGAGATTTTACCGTACACAATGGACTTTTTATAGCTATGCAAAAAACAGAAAATAGTCTATTAGATAGAATGGCTGTGCTACCTAGATTCATGGAAGCAAATGGACTTGACGCAAATTTATTTATGATGAAAAAAATCGCAAACGATAAGCAAAAAAATTACCTTTTAGATATATTAAAAACAATACATGATGAAGAAATAGGGCATGTTAAAAAGGGAGATAAATGGTTTAAATTTGCCTGTAAAGAGCAGGGTGTTGATCCAAAAGAGTGGATGAATATAGTTTTAAAACACTATCCAAAAGCATTTCATACGAAACGAGAACTTGATGTAAAACATAGGCTAATGGCTGGATTTGATCAAAGCGAGCTTGATAAAATTATAGATTTACAGGAGAAACAGTGAAAAAAATATACTTCATAAGACATGCAAAAGCTACTAAAGAAACTAATAACGATTTTGATAGAGATCTAAACGATAAGGGTAAAATGAATGCTAAATTTATGGGTAAAAGATTAAAAAAACATAGCGTTATACCAGATATGATATTTTCATCGCCTGCAAAAAGAGCGATCAAAACCGCAAATTTAATATCAAAAGAGATAGGATATAAAAAAGATATAAAAACCGTAAAAGAGCTTTATGAAGCTAGTTTAGAAAGTATATTTAAATTTTTAAACAGTTTAAACGATGAATTAAATAGTGTTTTCATAATAGGGCATAATCCGAGTTTGACTGAAATTTGCGAATTTCTTAGTGATTCAGATATTGGAAATATCCCGACTAGCGGAATATTTTGCATAGAATTTGAAGGGAGTTTTGAGCATATCAAAGAGAGTCATGCTCACGCGCTGTTTTTTGATTATCCAAAGAAGCATTAAACTCTCTAAAAATAAAAGTTTAAATAGCTTCAAAATAATAAGCGTTTCTAAGCTTTTGCTCAAGCCCTAAAACATAGTCTGTGCAAGTAGCTTCTATCTCGGCTTGGTCTGTTACAACTACTGTTGTTCCGTCGCTTTTTGTTCTAGTAAATCTTTGTTTTCCTGTTTTTAAAAACTTTTTGACGGCTAAAACAATATCATCTATACTATTTTTTCCATCAAACATAAGCGCAAATCTAGCATCTTGAGCAGTCATTTCGCCGACTAGTAAATTTAAAGCAGTCGCCATAGCGATAACCGGATCCGATTCTTTGCTAAAGTACTTTATATAGTTTTCATAATTCTGTTTTATCCTAGTTTCATTTGGCTTGTATGCAAGAGCTTTTAGTTCTATATTTGTGAAATTGATACTTCCATAGCATATAAATTTCATTAATGCTTCATATATTTCATTCTCTTTCTGTGGATATTTTTCCAAAAAATAGGCTGAGTTTAAGCTATTTGGATAGTTTGAATTGAACTCTTGGGCTATCCATTCATATGTTGTTTGGTATTTTACAGCTTTGTTTCTATCTTCTATATAATTATCCGTTATATCAAATTTACCAAAAAAATACAGCTTATCGATATCTGTTTTTTTGAATGTTCCATTTAATGCTTCGGTAATTGAACTTGCATTTTTGCTCGTTGTCAGTACGCTTGAACGAAACGCTCTATTGGATAAAAAGTCTCCATACTGCTCTTTTTGTATGCGTTCATTTGGCCTAGAGTTTTGCGGGAGATCATCGATACAAGTTATATAAGTAGGAGTCATAGAAGCGTCTATAAGATATTCAAGATCTTGATTTTTTGCTCGCTCTACAAACTCATAAAAGTAACAAGGGTCATTAAACGTCTCTAAATACTCATGCAAAATGTAAAAATTTTCATATGAATCGGCTATATTTTTTGCATTTTCAAGCATTACTGAGCTAAATCCATTTTTTCTCATACTTCCATCAGGAAGAGCATTTATATATTCAACGTATGATTTAAGCATATGTTTTGATTTCTCAAGTCTAGCTATATCGCTAGTTTCGTTTTTAGAAGAGTAGACCATAAGATCTCTTATTATATCTTTATATTTCCATCCTGGATAGGTGTTGTACGATACATACATTATACCATTGTCTGTCAAAAGCTTTCTACCCCCCCCAATATCGCGTTTTTCACATCATCTGGAACCCAGCTATAAACACCGTGAGAGATAACATAATCAAATTTTCCAAGCTCTTGCGTAGCATGAGAAATGTCAAGCTGCATAAGTTTTAAGTTTTTAATTTTCATATCTTTTATAAGCTTTTTTCCTAAATTTATCTGAGTTTCAGAGATATCTATACCTATAAACTCTGATTCAGGATTAGAAATAGCACTCATTATAAGATTTCCACCAAAGCTACACCCTATCTCAAGAACTCTTGCATTATTAACAGGAGCAGGGGAGAGACCTAGTAAAGTAGCTATTGATTCGAGTTTGTATATAGAGCTATTTGCGAATGGTTTTGATTTATAAGGGAAATCATCATACGTCTTTTTTATATCTTTCATTTACTTAGCCTTTTTAAAATTTAAGTAATTATAACAAAAAAATTATCTATTACAACAAAATATTAGAAATAGAAAAAATAAGAAAATTGCTAAAATATACTATGTAAAATAATACAAATAATTATATGTATAAATAGATAGAAATTATTGCATTAAATTTAATGGATAAGTTTTTATACTACAAAAAGTAAAGTACATCAAATAGCTATAAAATCATCATTTAATACATAATTAGAATAGTGCAAAAACAAGAATTCATAATAGTTTGAAAATTATAGTTTTCAATATAAAATAATAAAAATAGTTAAGATTTTACCTTTTAATCTAAAATTAGCCGATTATTGATCAATTATAATAGCTAGGCTTTAGTTAGATATACTCATACTTATTTTCTGTTTTAAGCGTATTTGAAGTATATCTAAATTTATGTTTTTATAAACTCGGTTGGATACGTTTATAAAGTAAGTCCAAACTTTATAAGATGATTAAGATAGTTTTGTTTGCAAAGCTTATGTTTAAAACTTGAAATATATCTCTGTTTTGATATAAATTATTATATGTATAAACTATCAGTTTATTATGAAGAATTGAATGCTTTTTTGAATTAATTTTTATGGATAATGATGCAGATACAAGCAGATTTAGTAACAAAAAGCGCTTTTTGCATTATTTGCGCGCTCCCCTATTTTGCAATTATATTTGTAAATACACTAAAAAATTAAGAAATAATGCTTTTTATCCCGTTTACAAGCTCAACCGAAGCCTCGATTTCAACTTTTCTAGTAGATATACTTTCTACATTTGCACCTATGCTAATACCCTTTGCTTTACCGTATTTAAATAAAAATTCAAACATATCAAGGCTTAAACTTATAGAAGCTTTAAGTGGATCATCGCTTTTAAACAGTCTATTTTCAAACTGTTTAGGTACTGAAATTCCAAGCCAACGCATAAACTCAAGCGTTTTCAAACTCCCGCAAGGCGTAAATGTAAATATAATAGGTACTTTTTTGATATTTAAATTTGAATAATCGTCTAAAAATCGTTTGGCGTTTTCTAGATTATATACGGCTTGCGTGATAAAAAACTCGCAGCCTTTTATGGTTTTTCCGGCAACACGCAGATCTTCATCGCCTTTTTTCTCATGTCTTTCCGGTATGCAGATGCCGCCCAAAGTTATATCTCGACCTTGTTCTTTTTGAGTTTGTATGCCATATCAAGACTTAGTTTCGGACTGTCTTTTTTGGAGCTAGCGCCTACAAATACGCTTAAATTTTCACCAGAATCATTTAAAAATCTGCAAAATTCGTCTTGCGTATAATTTCCAACAGCTTTGTAAATAACGGCTGGATAAGCTAGTTTTAAAAACTCTTTATGATAAATTTCGGGTTTTATAGTTCCACAAAACTCAAAGGTACGCTCACTTTTATTTCTATTGCTTTCATCTTGCAAATCATATATAACCAATCCATCAATGCCTCTATTTTCTAGCCTTTCTAACTGCTTTTTTGCAACTATTATTGCTTCTTCGTGAGTTAAATTTAGTTTAGGAGGCGTCAGACCGTATAACAAAATTCCCGGAGTATTATCTTTTATCTTCTTTTTCAGCATATTTTTTTTACTTTCAAATTTGCTCATCATAAGATGAGCAAAATATCAATACATATTTCTAACTTAAACGAACGATTTTAACGGCTGCAGTCATATTTGTAAGACTAGGTTTGACCTCTTCCCATTTTCTTGTTTTTAGACCGCAATCTGGATTTATCCAAAGTTGGCTTTTTGGAAGAACTTCTAGTAAAGCGTGAATTTGAGTAGCTATCTCTTCTACGCTAGGAACTCTTGGACTGTGGATATCATAAACTCCTGGTCCTACTTCTTGTTTATAGCCAACTGATTTAAATATTTTAAGTAGCTCGTTTCCGCTTCTAGCAGTTTCTATGCTGATAACATCGGCATCCATCGCTTCAATGGTTTTGATGATATCGTTAAACTCCGAATAACACATATGGGTGTGAATTTGGGTCTCCGCTTTAGCTGAACAAACGCTTAGTTTAAAGCAATCTACCGCAAATTTTTCATAAGCGGATACATTTTCATGTCTAAGCGGATAGCCTTCTTTAAACGCAGCTTCATCGACTTGTATGATTTTGATACCTGCATTTTGAAGGTCGCTTATCTCATCGTAAATACAAAGTGCAAGCTCCTTTGCTATCTCGCTTCTTGGTTTATCATCTCTTACAAAGCTCCAGTTTAAGATAGTAACCGGTCCAGTTAGCATACCTTTCATGATCTTGTTTGTTTTGCTTTGAGCGTAACTTATCCAATCCACGGTCATAGCTTTTGGACGACTCACATCGCCAAAAAGGAGCGGCGGTTTAACGCATCTACTACCGTAGCTTTGTACCCAACCATTAGTACTAAACGCGTATCCTTTTAGCTGCTCGCCGAAATACTCGACCATATCATTACGCTCAGGCTCACCGTGAACTAGTACGTCTAAACCGCACTCTTCTTGAAAAGCTATACACTCATCAATATATTTTTTGATATCTTTTTCATAAGCTTCTTGCGATATCAGAGATTTTTTATAAGCATTTCTTACTTGACGGAGCTCCGGAGTTTGCGGGAAACTACCTATAGTCGTAGTCGGAAGCTCAGGAAGATTAAATTTAGCTTTTTGAGTTTTTATACGCTCTTCATAAGGAGTATCTCTTTCAAATTTAGATAGGTTTTTTACTCTTTCTTGAACAGTTTTATCATTTACTAACTCAGAAGTCTTTCTTGAAGCGATAGCCGCCCTATTTTTAGCAAGCAAACCCTCGCCTGATTCACAAAAATGCTCATTATTTGCTAGTTTTTTTAGTAGTTTTACTTCGGTTAGTTTTTCTACCGCAAAGCTAAGCCACTCTTTTATACTTAGTTTTTCTTCGTATTTTAGAGTATATGGAACGTGTAAAAGTGAGCAAGAGGTGCCGATATTTAGGCGTTCGCTTGAGATATACTCTTTAATCTTATTTATCAGCTCAAGCTTGGCGTCAAGGTCACTTACCCAAACGTTTCTACCGTCTATAAGTCCGGCAAACAGAACTTTATCGCTATTTTTTAGGATCTCTAAAGAATCTTTTTGGCAACTTGCATGTACAAAATCAAGCCCAACGCCCCAAACTTTAGTTTTTACGATCTCTTTTACGGCTTCGTTTGCATGCTCAAAATACGTCATAAATATAATCTTAACATTATCATTAGTACATAGCTTTTCATAAACTAGAACTATTTTATCTTTTAATTTTTCAGCTTTATCGGTAACAAAGATAGGCTCGTCTATCTGAACTACGACTTCGTTATCAAGCTTAGAAATTTCAACCAAAAGCTTAGCGTACTGCTCTACTAAGGCGTCTAAATGACAAAGCGCGCAACTTCCGTCAGTTGTTTTACTAAGCGCTAAAAACGTGATAGGTCCTATCAAATTTATCTTTGGAGTGATACCCTGGGCTTTTGCTTCTTTATATTCGTTTAATATTTTTGTAGGATTTAGGCTAAATTTAGTCTCTTTGCTAAGTTCTGGAACTATGTAATGGTAGTTTGTATTGAACCATTTTGTCATTTCCATAGCTACGCTTGTTTTGTTGCCTCTTGCCATTGAAAAGTATAGATCAGTTCCACTAAGTCCGTCAAATCTCGGTGGGATCGCTCCAAAAGCTACAATGTTATCAAGCATTAAATCATAATAAGAAAAATCGTTTGCGCTTATAAAATCTATATGCGCATCTTTTTGATACTTCCAGTGTCTTACTTTTAGCTCTTTTGCTATGCGCTCAACTTCGCTAAAATCGCTCTTACCGGCCCAAAAACTCTCAAGCGCGAATTTTAGCTCTCTTTGCTCACCTATTCTAGGAAATCCTGTTATAAAACTTTTTGACATATTTAATCCTTCGTTAAAATACATATTATACTATATAAGGTCTTAGACCAACTAAATTTAAAAAATACAAGATTTATTTTAGTAAAATTTACGCATCTCAAAAAGAACTAACGGCGGTTTTAATCCGTGGAGTTTATAGAATAATTTATCATCGTCTAAGTATAAGAAAAAATGCTTATGTAGCAGTGTAAGGCGAGTTTTGCGTTTAAAAATACAGTTACAATGAATAGGAAAAGTAACGATAAAAGCTAGATATGAAAATACGCTTATAAAAGTAAATTCTAAATTAAGTATAAATTTAAAATCTTTTTTATTTTCTAGTGCTTTGCTTATTGCTTTGTAGGCTAACACACATGGGACAACTCATACTTACGCCTTTATGATTTTAAAATAGTTCGATGATTGTAACTAAAAAAATATAAAATTTGACTGAAAATAAAATATTTATAGACCATTTTATAAAATATAAAAACATACATAAAAACTATAAATTTGTAATTGAGTGAGCTAAATTACAAAAAAACAAACATCGCAAGCAACGTCGCAGACGCAAACTTTATCTTACGCCAAACAACAGTATAATAGGTTTTCGAGATGTATAACGACTACAAAGCTGAAAGAGACACTGTAGACAGATATTTTCAAAAGTATTTAACTGGCGATAACGCTTCTTTTGTTAAATAGCCTAAAATCCAAGATAATGCAGCTTATATAGAAAGATTTTATTAAAGCCACCGGACTTGAGTTTAGAAAACTTAAAAAGCGTTAAAAATAACTTTGAAAAAGATAGGGAAACTACTGTAAAATATTCTAATGAATATCGATGATAAAATCTTTAAAAAATAAACAGTAACGGAACATTTGCTCTTCAATTTAGCAGCCAAAGAGAAATTGTGATAAATGAGCCCTATAAAAATAGCAAAAAAATTCTTGAGTTAGATACAAAAGAAGTTCAAAAACTTCTTAGAGTTTTGGAGTGGGTTTTATAGTAAATTTACGCGGCTAAAATTCATAAAAACCGCGTAAATTTGATAATCAAAAAGTACTAACTCTCTTTAAATAGTTTTGAAGCAAGTATTTGCACTTTATCTTGATCGCTACCTTTTTTGAGTGTTTTAAATACTTTATTAAGATAATTCTCAAAGAATTCATGATTATTTAACGATTTTTCGTTGTCAGCTCTAATGACGCTCGTATATTCTCCATCATTGCCTAAATCATACGAAAGATCATTGTCTATTAGCTGTACTCTTAATATCTCGCTTAATTTACCTTGTAAAACACTTTCATATATAGGAGTCATGAGCTCAAGACGTCTTTCTAAATTTCTTGGCATCCAGTCTGCACTTGATATATAAAACTTAGGATTTGCATGTTTAAAATAAAATATCCTAGCGTGCTCAAGGTATTTTCCTATAATAGAGCGTACGCGTATATTTTCACTCATACCTTCTACGGCCGGTCTAAGACAACAAATTCCTCTTATTATAAGATCTATCTGAACTCCTGCCCTACTTGCGTTATAAAGCTCTTTTATCACGTCGCTATCTACTAAAGCATTCATTTTAGCAATTATTTTACCATCTTTGCCCATCTTTGCTTCGTTTTTTATCATCTCTATAACTCTTTCTTTTATCTGCATAGGAGACATAGATAGAGCATTTAAACGACGGTTTTTACTAAATCCAGATAATATATGAAAAAACGTTGTAGTATCTTTAGCAAATTCTTCTCTGCTAGTAAAATAACTTACGTCGGTGTAGATCTTTGCACTACTTCCGTTGTAATTTCCGGTACCAAGATGCATATAGAATTTTAGCTTGTCGCCTATTTGCCTTATTACTTGAGATACTTTTGCATGTACTTTAAATCCCGTGATACCGTATATAACGTGTGCTCCTGCGTTTTCAAGTGCTTTTGCCCAGTGAAGGTTATTTTCCTCATCAAATCTAGCCTTTAGCTCTACCATAACAGTTACTTGTTTGCCATCGCTCGCAGCGTCTATGAGAGATTGAATTATACTTGAGTTTTTCTCTACTCTATATAAAGTCATACGTATAGATATAACTTTTGGATCTTTCGCAGCCTCTTTTATAAACTGTGTTACCGGCTCAAAGCTCTCATATGGGTGAAAAAGCAAAACGTCTTCTTTATCTATTGCTTCAAACATTGAGACGTTTTGTCCAAAGGGCGGAAGTGTTTTTGGCGTATAGGGCGGAAGTAGTAAATGAGAAAATTCTTTATCGCCTATAATTTGCCATAAAGCTCCTAGAGTTAGAGGAATGCTGTATTCATAGATATCTTTATAGAAAATTTTCATATGTAAATTTAAAAACTCAAGTATCTCCGGATCTGGATCTTTTTCGATTTGTAAACGTACAAAAGCACCTTTTCTGCGAAGTTTCAGACCTTGCTCAAGTATAAGCATAAAGTCATCTGCTTCTTCTTCTTCGATAACCATATCAGCATTTCTAGTTACTCTAAATGCGCAGCTAGCAAGAAGTTTATATCCGGGAAATATCTCTTCAGCGTGGCGATGAACTATACTTTCAATCGGCACGTAAATACCATCTCCGGCGTTGTAAAACCTAGGAAGCACTCTGCTGATTCTTATCATTCCAAACTTAACTATCTCCGGATGCGCTTCATCACAAAGCTTTACCGCAAGTCCAAAACTAAGGTTATTTAAGTGCGGAAACGGATGAGTTGCATCAACTGCTATAGGCACGATAACAGGTAAAATATTTGAAAAAAAGTAATCATCCGCTCTAGCTTTTATATCATCTTCTAAATCTTCATATTTTTTTATATGCAAACCGGATAAAGATAACTTTGTAACTGTTTCTTTATAATAATCTTCTAAAATTTGTTGTTCATCTTTTAGGTATTTTCTTATCTCTCTTAGCTGATCAAGCGGTGTCATCTCATCACTTCCGCTTACTACGACTCCAGCAGCAAAAAGCTGTTTAAGACCTGCTATACGTATCATATAAAACTCATCTAAATTTGTCGAATAAATAGCTATAAACTTAAGTTTCTCAAGTAGTGGAAGATCTTTTTCGCACTGAGACAAAACACGTGAATTAAATCTAAGCCAAGATAGCTCACGATTGATAAAAATATCTTTGTTTTCCATAAACCAACCTTTTAATTTGGCATAATTATACTAAAAATGAGTGAAAATTTCACTTAATATTCTAAATTTAAAATAGAATTATCATTAAATTGTGTAAATTTGGGTAATAAATTCATGATAAAAAGTTCAAATTTAATTTTTTTATAGTCTCTCTTAAAAAATATAAAGCCAACCAAACAACACAAAACTTAGCCGCAAACGGAGTTAGCCATACTCCGTTTACTTCTAAAAAATTTGTCAAAATATACAAAAAAGGTAAAGGCAGAAGCAAATTCGCACTTAAAGATATGCTAAGAGAGTAAGCAGGTCTATTTAAAGCAGTAAAA
Source organism: Campylobacter fetus subsp. fetus (assembly GCF_900475935.1). Classification (NCBI taxonomy): domain Bacteria; kingdom Pseudomonadati; phylum Campylobacterota; class Epsilonproteobacteria; order Campylobacterales; family Campylobacteraceae; genus Campylobacter; species Campylobacter fetus. The sequence continues at coordinate 875,018 of NZ_LS483431.1, read as the reverse complement.
AACGAATTAGCAAATATAATGAACCATGAACATAGATACACCGGTGAAAAAACCAGTAAAGCCTCCTTGCTAGCTGCTATAAATTCGATATCTCTGCTAAAAAACGAAACTATAAAATCGCTACCAAAAGATATCGCCACAACAATCATAACTCCAAGAGCGATAGCGCCAAAAAACGTTCGCCAAAACAGAGCCATGATAAATTTAATATTTTTCGCACCGTAATAATAGCTAAGAAGAGGCTGCATTCCATCGCACATACTAAATATCAAAGACGCCATAAAACTATCTATGGCAAAAATTACCTCAAGTATAGCCACGCCCCGCACTCCTGCGATATCTAGTAGCAAAGCGTTTGCCGCGATGACGAAAAGCGATGTAGAGATATTTGTCAAAAACTCTGAACTGCCATTGTATATTATGTTTTTTATGATTTTTAAATTTATAAACGCTTTGCTTAATTTTAACTCTAAATTTCCAAATACAAACGGTGTAAATCCAAGCAAAGTCCCTAAACTAAGTCCGATGCAAGTAGCTAAAGCGGCGCTGAAAAGTCCCCATTCTAAAATTACTATAAAAATATAGTCTAAGACTATATTTATAAACGCAACAAAGATATTTACGCACATACTATATATAGGTTTTTTACAAATTCTAAGGTAGTTATCTAACATAAAACAGAGCATTATGACTGGACAAAACAGCGCAAAAACCTTAGCATACTGCGCCGCAAGTACAGCTAATTCTTTATCGTCTATCAAGTAATTACTAATAGGTTCTATAAAGAAAAAACCAAATAAAAACACAAAGCACGCAAAGATAAAAACAGTTATCAAACTAAAGCTAAATATCCCGCAAGCTTGTTTAAATCTACCGCTTCCAAGACGAAGCGCTATTTGTACAGATGAGCCTACTGCTATCATATCTATGAGCGCAAAACTTATCATTATAAAAGGCATAGTAAGTCCCATAGCTCCAAGCGCCTTTGTACCTATCATCTGCCCGACGAATATAGTATCTATGATAAAATAAAACGAGATGAAAGCCGTGCTTATCATATTTGGAAAAGCATATTTTATAAATAATTTTGTAGGTTTAAAGCTCATATCAACTCCTATTTTTTAAATTTTTTGCTATTTAAAAAATAAAACGCTAATAAACTCCGTTGATAGCTTGTATGTATAAATTTAATTTTAAGTATAATTTATTTTGACAAGCGTACCGATAAGTCATCATAAATCACCTTTTTTAAATTTAAACAATTATACAAAAAATAAGTAAAAATTCCACTTAATATTAAATCTGTTAAATATATTTAATTATAAAATACAATATAAAATTTGGTAATTATGTAAAATACGCACCATAAAGTATAAATTTAATAAGGTTTTTACATTAAAATTTAAATATAAAAACCTTAAATTTCAATTAGAAATTATAACTAAAAGTTAAGTTAAATAGCCTTGGATCGCCATAAACCATCTTATTTGCTCCTATACCTTCATAATATCGTTTATCAAATAAATTATCGATATTTAGCTGGATATCAAAGTTTTTATTGATTTTATATCCAAGCATTAAATTTACTAAAGCATAGTCATTTTGAGTTATTCGCCTATCACCGCTACCTACGTAAATTTTACTTTTATATAAAATACCTCCGCCTATTCTAAGATTTTGAATGGTATATTTAGCAAATAAATTAGCAGTAGTTCTGGCGGCTTCAGTGTTGTATTTCATACCTTTTGCATCTTCTGCTTTAAAATGAGTAAGACCAAAACTTAAGCTCAAATCACTATTTATATCGCCCATAACATCAATTTCAAATCCCTTGCTCAAAACACCTTTTGAAGCGATATAAGCAGATTGTGACGTACCAGGTATCTTTATATCTGGTTCATAAGCCGTTGCAAGCTTATCTTGTTCTATTTTAAATAGACCAAATGAAGTTTGAAGAGCTCCTCCAAAGTACTCTGCTTTGATACCGACTTCATAGTCTTTACCTTCTATAGGATCAAGATATTTTCCATTTATATCTTTTTTATTTTGCGGTTTAAATATACTTGTATAACTAGCATAAAGAGAATAATTTTCGTTTAAATCATATACTATTCCTATGTACGGAGTTATTTCTCTTGTAAAATTTCTATTTGCATTTCCGCCTTCAATGCTATATTTCCAGTAACTCATTCTACCGCCTACTAAAAATTTAGCATAGTCTGTAATTTGAAATTTATTTGCCATATATATTGCTTTTTGAATAGTTTTATCAGGATTATTTTGATCTATATATGGAAATCTCGGATCGTTTATATATAAATTGTTGAAATTTAAAATAGTATCGGAAGTAAATTTAAGTCCGGCAGGCGTATTTTTTGAATTCCAATAGCTACTTACGTTATCTGCGCTTTTTTTATAGTTATTATACATAGCACCAAAAACAAATTCATGATTTTTATCAAAAGCGGCGTAAGGAAGCGTTAGATAACTATCGATATTGTGTATATTTTCTTCACGTTTGTTTGCATAGACGGAAAGCCCGTCGATATTTCCTATGTTATTCGTAGGGAGATTTCCACCATAATAAAGCAAATTTGAGTCAGTGTTTGCGCGTCTAAACGAATATGAATAATTAAAAACGGCATCGTTTCTAAAAAAATATTTATAATCGGCGTAAAAATCAAGAGTTTTTATATCCCATCTAGTCCAAGGCTGAGAAAAAATTTGGTTTTTACTAAAATTTGTTCTGCTTTTATTTGTATAAAATGCTGGCATACCGCCCCAACGAATTCCGTTTCTTTGCAAATCTTGATAAAATCCGGCTAAAGAAACCCAAGAGTTATCGCCTACATCGGCATCTATAACGGTATAAATCACGTCATTTTTACGTTTATAATAATCCATAAAAGATCTAGATTTATCATGTGAAAACGAAAGTCTTCCTCTTATGCTGCCATCTTTGTTTAAAGGGGATAAAACATCACCTGAGATACCGTATTTATCATATGATCCTCCGCTTGTTTTTAATACCGCTTTAAAATCTCTACTATCTGCTCTTTTTCTTATAAAATTGATACTAGCCGCAGGATTTCCGGCGCCCGCTAGAAGTCCGTTTGCTCCTTTGACTACTTCAACTCTCTCATATGGTATCAAGCTCATATCGTTTGCTCCAAGTGAAAAACCGCCGAAACTCGGCATAGAATCAAGCAGATAATAATCAACACTAAAACCCCTAATAGTCGGATAAACGCGCTCATCCCATTTGTTAAGAGTAACTCCTGGTATATGACGAAGCAGCTCTTGATAGTCATTTACGTCAAGATCTCTTAGCTTTGCTTCTGTTATAATACTTAAAGACTGCGGTATTTCTCGAACATTCAAATCAAGCCTTGTAGTGCTTTTAACGATCTCTTGAGTATTATAGTTTTTATCGTCATTTCTTATAGGAGCTGCTATATCTACAGCCTCTAAAGATACCTGATTTGTTTCGTTTGCTAAAATTTTAGTATTTTCTTGAAGTACAAATATAGCAACTACTGCCGAAAGTAAAATTCTACTTAACTTCATATCGTCTCCTTAGTTTCATTATTTTCTTATTTTTTTCTTTTTAACCAAAGATAAATACCGGTAATGCTTAGCATAAATGGCGTCAAACCCACTAAAAACCAGATAAATTTAGTCACCTCATTGTAATAACCAAAATGCGCTTTTCTAAATGTAGATAAAAATCGATCGCTTATTTTTGCGTTTTCTATATTTTTTATCTCTATCAATTTTCCGCTTTGTTTGTCGTAACTTACTTGATTCGAGTACTGATGATGAAGGAAATTTTGATTCTTATTCATTCCGTAAAACGTGATGTTTCTATCGATGTAAAACGGATAACTTATATAATAAGGTATAAATCCGTCAAAATCAATTTGGGACTTTTCAAAAAGCTCATCAATCGATAAATTTTTGTTATAAATTTTTTCATTTATTCTAAAATTTTCATCTATTTGACCAGCTTGTTTAAATAAAAAATTTAATGCCCACCAAGATCCAGTAAGACCGATTATAAATAAAAGCGCAGACGCCCAAACTCCTATAAATTTATGTATATCCGTCATAGCGACTGCTATATTTTTAAATCTTAACTTAAATAAATTTATCCAAAACCGGTTATAAATAACAAATCCGCTAACTCCTATAAAAAACATTATTAAACCCAAAATTCCAACCATTATCCTGCCATTTTGCTCCAAAAGTAAATTGTCGTGAATCTCAAGTATAATATCGCTAAGATAACTATCGTGCGGCTTTAGTTTATCCATAATTTTGCCTGTGTATTGATCAATATATATTGACTTCCATTGTGTATCATTGTGTTCAATGAGATAAACTCTATCTGATTTTGTATTATCTGTATTTATAAGCCAACCTACTATTTCATGGTTGATATAAGTATTATTGATATTTCTAGTCATATCATCAAATTTAACTCTTTGCCCGCCAGGTGTTACGCTCACTACGTTTGGCATTATGAGATTATCAAACTCTGTTTTATATACCAACACAGATCCGCTAAATCCTATAACGATAAGCGGAATAAAAAATATAATTGCCAGGTATTTATGAATTCTATAAAATATTTTTCTCAAATTTATCCTTAAATATAATTTAATTTAATTTTATATATTAGAAAATATTAAAATTAAGATAAAAATGATGGAATTATATATAACTAAAACTTATATATTGTTTAATAATAATGATTATTAAAATAATCCGTTATAAAATTTATAAAATTAACTGTTTTTATGAGCTATTTCAAGAATTTTAATAATATATTTTATTATTTTTAAATGAAAATGTATCTAGATAAATACTAATTATAGATGCTAAAATTACTTTATAAAACACTAGTATTATAATATTTTATAATAGATCAATCGTATTATTTATAACAAATTTAACACGCCAACCGTGACTAATATCGCGGTACTTAAATTTAATAAATATTTAAAGCTCTCTAAGTTTTGCTATCTCGTCTCTTAGAGCCGCAGCTTTTTCAAATTCCAAATTCTTAGCCGCTTCAAGCATCTGTTTTCTTAGTTCTTTTACGATTTTTGCTCGCTCACTCGCCGGCATTTTTTCTAATTTTTTGGCTTTGTTATATAAATTTGGTAGATCTTCTTCTTTTAAGCTATCTTCTAAATTTCTACTAGCCGAGCGCGGAGTTATACCGTACTTTTTGTTATAATCGCCCTGATATTTACGCCTTGCTTCAGTTGTATCTATGGCTTCTTTCATAGAATTTGTTATTTTATTTGCAAATAATATAACCGTTCCATTTACGTTTCTAGCTGCTCTTCCCATAGTTTGTATGAGGCTTGTACGACTTCTTAAAAAGCCCTCTTTGTCGGCGTCTAAAACAGCTACCAAAGAGACTTCTGGTAGATCTAGCCCCTCACGGAGTAAATTTATACCAACAAGCATATCGAACTCCCCTTTTCTAAGACCTCTTATAAGCTCGTTTCTTTCGACTGCGTCGATGTCTGAGTGCATGTATTTGACCTTGATACCAAGTTCTTGGTAGTAGCGCGTTAGCTCTTCACTCATCTTTTTAGTTAGAGTCGTTACTAGCACTCTTTCGCCTCTTGCTATGACTGCTTTTGCCCTATCAAACAAAACTTCTACTTGATTATCGCTACTTATGACTTCTATGCGTGGATCAAGAAGTCCGGTAGGCCTAAGTATTTGCTCATAAACATGACCTTGTGAGAGATCTATCTCATACTGGTTTGGAGTGGCTGAGACAAACAGATAGTTTGCCTTTTTTGCTATAAACTCATCAAATTTCAAAGGTCTGTTATCAAGCGCAGAAGGAAGTCTGAAACCGTACTCGACTAAAACCTCTTTTCTACTTCTATCGCCTGCGTACATTCCGCGAAATTGTGGCAAACTCACGTGGCTTTCATCTACTATAACAAGATAGTCCTTGCCGCTCACTTCAAAGTAATCAAACAAAGAATACGGCGTCTCTCCTGCTTTTTGCCCTGTTAGATAACGCGCGTAATTTTCTACGCCTTTGGTACTTCCGGTGCTTGAGAGCATCTCAAGGTCAAATTCCACTCTTTGCTTAAGCCTTTGATACTCGACTAATCTATTTTCTTTTTCATAAAATGCAAGCCTATCTTCAAGTTCAAGCTCGATATCTTTTATCGCTTGTTTTAGTCTATTTTCGCCGACTATAAACTGACTTGTTGCATATAGTATAAATTTGCTAACGTCTTTAGTGCGTTTATTTTCTAATACGTCAAAGTGATACATAGCGTCAAGCTCGTCTCCAAAAAACTCAAGTCTGATGGCTTCATCGTTAAAATACGCCGGATAGATATCTACCACGTCACCATTTACTCGAAAATCTCCACGATCAAAGTACGCATCGTTTCTTTTATATCCCATATCTACTAGTTTTAAAAGTAACTCTTTTTGATTTAAGCTCATACCTAAACTCAGCAGTAAAACCATACCTTTATATTCAGCAGGATTTCCTAAACCGTAGTTTGCAGATACGGAAGCCACGACTACCACATCATCAAACTCAAGCAAATTCGCAGTCGCACTAAGTCTTAAACGCTCCAATTCTTCATTTATAGAGCTATCTTTTTCTATAAAAAGATCTTGGCGCGGTATATAGGCTTCAGGTTGGTAGTAATCATAGTAGCTTATGAAATACTCGACGTGATTTTTAGGAAAAAAGCCTTTGAATTCGCTATAAAGCTGCGCGGCTAAGCTTTTGTTGTGTGTCATGATGAGAGTCGGCATATTTAGGCGTTTTATCACATTTGCCATCGTAAAAGTTTTACCGCTTCCAGTTACTCCTAAAAGGACGTTAAATTTATTTCCGGATCTTATGCTATCTACTATGTTTGTTACGGCTTTTTCTTGATCATCGCTTGGCTTAAATTTACTAGATATCTCAAATTTATCCATATATTCTCTTTTTTATTTTTGCGAAATTATATCATAAATAATAAAGATGTTTATCTATATAAATATTTGTATAATTTTAAAAATATACACGTAAATCCAGCATTAATCTATTAAAATTCTCACATTTTTATGCAGATATGACAAAAAATATGCTAAAATAAAATAAATTATTTCTATAAAAAAGGAAGACTATGTTTGAGAATGAAAAAGTTTTAAATACACTAGCCTCAAAAGTAACAGAGCTGATGCTAAAATATGAAGAAGTATGTGAAAATAATGAAGCCCTAAGAAACGAATTAGTAAGCGTAAAAGCGCAAAACGAAGCTAAAACAAATCAAATAATGCGTCTTGAAGAGGAGCTTAAAAACCAAAATCTAGCCAGTGACGATCTACTTAAGCAGGTTGAGGCTGTTCTTGGTAGATGAAACAAATCATTCTTACAATAGCCTCCAAAGACTATACTATCCGCTTAGAGGATGAATTCGCGGAGGCTTTCGGTGAAGATATAAAAAATTTATTACAAGATAAATATCAGTTTGGAGTAAAAGATCTGCTAACTGCTTTTATACAAAAATGCCATGAAGCATATATCCAAAAAGAGCAAATGGATAAGCTTCTTGGAGATCTTGATAAAACTTTAAAGTAGGTATAAATTTAAAGATATTTACAAATAAGGGAGGGGCTGGTTTTATGAAGGAAAAATCCACTATATTATTATCTCGTGGCTTCACAATGATGGAAATTTTGTTTGTTATCGTGATTTTAGGGATATTAGCTAGCATTGCAGTTCCTAGACTAGTAGCCAACAAACAAGACGCACAAATATCTCAACTAAAATCACAAATAACCACCATAAGAGAAGGAATAAGAGATTACGCAAACCAGCAAAGATTAGCAAAAAAAGTGAAAAAAAAGATATTTATCCAGAGCAGTTAGAAGAAGGTGAAATAAAAAATAGACCGAATTTATTTGAATACGTAATTTCAACTCCGATAAAATCAAACGGAGTTGGTTGGCTGCCAAATAATGCCATAGCAAAAACTCAAGGCTGGTCGGATCAAGCTAATTATGGAACAAGATATCTGTATTCTCTTGGAAACGGTAAAGTGGATGAAGTCATAACAATGGATTACTGTTCGCCTACTACTACTAAACGTACGGATAGATGTAACGATGATAATATAGGAGACTTTATATGCGTAACTGGATGCAACAAAATAGAAGGAAAGCCACATCCTTAAATTTAAAAGAATATAAAATATGAAAAAAGCATTTAGTTTAGTGGAGCTTGTTTTTGTAATGGTCATTTTAGGTATACTTGCTAGCTTTATAATTCCTAGTTTTTCAGCAAAAAAACAAGATGCAGATATAGCAACCATAAAAATACAAATCGCTGCCATAAGAGCAGGAATAAGAGATTACACGACATCTCAGATAATATCAGGAAAAACTCAAGTGAGTTGGAGACCTTTTCTTGCAAATTACGCTAGTTCTACTTGGGATACGGTAAATCCGTCAGAAAATCAATCCATATATCCACTCTCTTTAGAGAGCAGATTTGAAACTAAAGAGTTATTTTCAGTGGTTTTACCCAAAGGGTATCATATAAAAGGAGCCAACAATAAAAATGAAAAAGGTTGGAGTAGGTTTAACGATGCCGGAGGTACTACATTTTCCGGTAGATATTTTGTAAGATTTGGAAAAGAGACTGTTCGTTTTGATTACTGTTCCAAAACGACAAATGCTGCTAGCGGCTCCATATGTGGTTCTAGAGACAGCCCAGACGCAAATTTGACAGGTAAATTATATTGCACTGGTGATAAATGCGGTTTGTTGGGTGAAGAACAAATTTAATAAATATAAAATTTACAAAAAGGAGAGACTAGCTTTATGAATATTAAATTTAAAAAATATATCAGGGGGGTTAGAGGTTTTACCGTGATAGAGATAGTTTTTGTTATAATTATCTTAGGTATGTTGGCTAGTATTTTAGTTCCTAGACTAGTAGCCAACAAAAACGACGCCGAAATAGCAAAAGTAAAAATGCAGATATCAGCCATAAGAAGAGGTATAGAGTACTACAAAGCAGCTCAGATGGGAAAAGGATATTATGACGAGTTATACTGTTTTACAAAATGCTCTCCACAAGGCAATAGCGCTCAAGAAAATGAAGGTAGATCCAAATTTGATATGGACTTTCTTAAAACTAGAAATAAAGGAGTATATCCTATGATGTTAGATCAATCCAGAAAAAAGAAGGGTAGCGATTATCGCTTATTATTTAAAATGGTTTTAGCTACTCCTATAAAAGGTGCTGAAAACAACAACGAGAAAGGCTGGAGCAGAATAAATAATAGTGGCGGAGATCCATATGATGGAAGATACTTTTTAAGAGTTGCGAATAAATCTATTATATTTGATTATTGTTCTCCTACTTTGCATAAGTATAACGACAGTATGTGTTCTAAAGGTGGTAAGTTTATTCCGTCTTTGAATGGTAAATTTTTCTGTATCGGTCAACCATCATCTGCTACTCGTGCCGATAGAATTGCGGATTGTGCTTTACTAGGTGAAGAGTATATAGATAGTCAAACACTCGATACCATAGAAGATCCTTCATACTGGAGCGATCCGGCAGAAACAATATAAGAAGATATTTTTAAGAGAGTATAAATATGAGAAAAGCATTTACTATGATCGAGATTGTGTTCGTCATTATCATTTTAGGAATACTAGCTAGTATAGCAATACCGATTTTTAATATAAACCGCGAAGACGCTCAAATAGCAAAAGCACAAGTAGAGCTAGCTACCATAAGATCGGTAATAGCCCTAAAAAGAAGTGATAGTTTCTTGATATCTGATGAGTCGGTTATAGATTTAAACGATGTTCTAAAAGAAGCCGAAGTAAGCACACAATACAATACTAGTTCGGACTACTTGTTAAGATGGTCGGTAAATGAAGCAAATTTAAAACTAGATATAAAAAATAATGTAACGGTGACTTTTAGCATTGATAAAAACGGAAATTTATACTGCGATCCAAACGCAAATGATCTTTGTAAAAAAATAGAGAAAAAACTTTAAATTTACGATGAATTATTACGAAATAGCTCTTAGCGGTTTGAATTTAAAACCGCTTACTTATGAAAGCAAATTTGATATCGAAATTTTTAGCGCAGTTAGCGTAAAAGTGAAAAACAGAATTTGCAACGGATTTGTGATAAAAAGCGTAGAAAAACCGAAATTTAAAACGTCTGCTATTTTGGAAATTTTACCGCAAAAACTTACGCAAATTCAGATTAAATTAGCTGAATTTATATCCAGATATTACACTTGCGAAATCGGTGTTTGCTTAGGGCTTTTTGAGCCTTACTATGAAATTTCAAATATGAATTATAGTTTTATAAAATCCCCGAAATTAAGCCAAAAACAGCAAAATGCTCTTGAGTTTATCAAGCAAAATAGCGTTTCATTACTTTTTGGAGATACCGGAAGCGGAAAAAGCGAAGTATATATATCTCTTATAAAAGAGGTATTAAATGAAAATAAACAAGCCCTACTTTTGATGCCAGAAATCTCTCTAACACCGCAGATGCAAACGCGTTTGGAGAGTTATTTTGGTTCGTCTGTAGGTATCTGGCACTCAAAAATAACACCCAAAAATAAAAAAATCTTATTAGAAAGATTTTTTCGTGGAGAGATCAAGCTAATAGCAGGAGCTAGGTCTGCACTATTTTTGCCGTTTTGGAATTTAGGACTTATAGTAGTTGATGAGGAGCATGATGATAGCTATAAAAATAGTAGTGAGCCGTACTATAATGCTAGGGATCTAAGCGTTTATCTAGCAAGTTTTGGAGATATAAGAGTTGTTTTAGGAAGCGCTACTCCAAGCGTGAGTAGTTTTTTTAAATTTAAACATTTTAGACTAAAAGGAACATTTTTTGACTCTAAAAAAGAGTTTATTTATGATAATTTCTCAACCGCTCTAAGCAATCTAATAATAGAAAATATAGATAAAACTCTAAAAATGGAAAAACAAGCCGTTATTTTCTTGCCTACTAGGGCTAATTTTAAATTCTTAACTTGCATAAATTGTTTTAACAGCATAAAATGTCCTTTTTGCAGTGTTTCTATGAGCCTTCATAAAAAAACCGGATCTCTTAAGTGCCACTACTGCGGCTTTAGTACCGCTATACCAAACAGTTGCCCTAAGTGCGGTAGCGATATGTTAGAAGCAAACAAAATAGGTACTAGCGAGCTTGTTTTGAGTCTGGAAAAAGCCTTTCCGAATGCTCAAATAGCTAAATTTGATAAAGATGAAATTACTACGCAAAACAAGCTAACAACTCTGCTAAAAAACTTTAACAACAAAAAGATAGATATCCTTGTAGGCACGCAAATGCTAAGCAAAGGTCACGACTATCATAACGTGGATTTAGCTGTGATCATGGGGCTTGATGAGCATCTTGAATATGCGGATTTTAGAGCTAGAGAAAAGACTTTGGCTCTTACTATGCAAGTTGCGGGTCGCGCTGCTAGGGTCGGTGAAGGAAGAGTTATTATCCAGACAAATAAATCTGAGTTTTTTCAAGAGTACTTAGAGGATTATGATAAATTTTTAGAAGATGAGTTGGAATCTAGAAATCCCTTATATCCACCGTTTGTACGACTTCTTAGAATAGTTATAGAAGATAAAAATGAACAAAATGCTTTGAAATTTGAAAAAGATATATTATCAAATTTAAAAGATATTTCAAATTTAGAAATTATAGGTCACGGAAAAGCACTTATAGAGTTTATTGCGTTGAAATATAGAAGATCTATTTTATTAAGATCAGACTCTCATATTCCTCTACTAAAAGCCGCTAAAATAGCTAGAAATTACGGAGCCCACGCGGATATAGATCCGGTAAATTTTAACTAAATTCTTTTGCCTTGACTAAAGTATTTGGAAGTTTTAAACTCTTTGCGGTTTTACTAAAGATGATGAGATCTTCGACACTTTGAATACTCCAAGGCACTCTTTTTACACACTCTTTAAATATCTCAGCAGCAGCTATAGCGTCATTTAAAGCTCTATGGTGAGCATTGCTTATACCTAAAAGCTCTTTTAACGTGCCAAGTCCGTATTTTTGCGAAATTATCGTTCGGCGTGCTAAATCAATCGTACAAATTCGTCTATTTAAAAGCATTCCAAAACCAAGACGTTCTAAACTTATGCTTATAAAATCATAATCAAATTTAACGTTATGTGCGACAAATACGCTATCTCCTAAAAACAGCTTGAATTTTTCAAGCACATTCGCAAGACTAGGTGCTTTAGCTAAATCAGCGGCATAAATTCCTGTTAATTCGCTGATATTTTCCGGAACGTTTGGAGCATAAACAAAACTTTCAAAACGCCCTATTTCAACTCCGTCCAAGAGTTTTAGCGCTCCTATTTCTATGATTTGACCACTGTTTATACCGCCGCTTGTTTCTATATCTACCACGCAAAAAACTTGATCTTTGAAATCCGTGTATTTGCTTTTTAAAGTAACTTTTCCGCTCTCTGTCTTTACTAAACCAAGCCCTAAAATATTCCAATCATCAAAATCTTTGACATTGATTATCTCTTTTAAGCTTGATATATCGTTTGCTTTTTGCAAGAAATCATAATAATTAAGGCTGCTTTTACCGAGTAAATTTATAAAATTTTCTAACTTTTGTTCCAAATTGATAACTTTTTATAATTTTAATGCCTTGATGGCTTGTTCGTAGTCATTTGAGCTAAATACAAAATTTCCTGCTACTACTATATCCACTCCCGCTTCATCAAGTTCGCTAACATTTAGCCCGTTTACGCCGCCATCTACTTCTATCATACATTTTGCACCGTTTTTTTCTATAAGATCTCTAAGCTCTTTTATCTTTTTTAGAACAGAAGGTATAAATTTTTGTCCACCAAAGCCCGGATTCACACTCATTAAAAGTACCATATCGACTTCGTTTATTATGTATTCTAAGCTAGAAACAGGAGTGTGTGGATTTAGCACTATAGCCGGACTTACTCCGTTCTTTCTTATATATTCTATGAGTCTTAAAGGATGTTTTTCTTCTTCTATATGAAAGCTAAGAAATTTAGGTTTTAGCGGTAAAAACAGATCCACGAAAAACGGTACATTTTCTACCATTAAATGAATATCCAAAGGCTTTGAAGACGATTTTGCTACTGCATTTACTACTAGCGGTCCTACGGTTAAATTCGGCACAAAATGACCGTCCATCACATCTATGTGAACAAGGTCCGCTCCAGCCTCGCAGATAGCCTTTACTTCGTCATCAAGTTTTCCAAAATCCGCGGATAATATACTAGGTGCTACATACATTTATTAAACCTTTTTAAATTTCAGAAGTTATTTTACACTTTAATTACATAAAATTCAATAAAACAATGGATATTTTGAGATAGCTTCTTTAGAAATTTATGCTATACTAAAAATAAAAAAGGATAAATTTGAAAAGTATTTTTTTGGTTTTAGCACTCTTGATAGCTAGTTTTTGGCATTGGGGCGTGCATTTTGGCGTGACTATTTTAGCTATATCGTTTTTGATATTTTTTCATGAACTTGGTCATTTTTTAGTTGCTAGATTTTTTGGCGTTAAAGTAAATACTTTTAGTATCGGATTTGGTGAAAAAATCTATACAAAAAGAGTTGGAAACACAGACTACTGCTTAAGTGCCATTCCGCTTGGCGGCTATGTACAGCTTAAAGGACAAGACGATTTAGACCCAAAGCTAAAAAATTATGATAGCGATAGCTATAACGTTTTAAGCCCTATAAAACGCATAGCTATACTTTTTGCCGGTCCGTTTTTTAATCTATTACTAGCATTTTTCTTATATATCGCATTAGGATTCATCGGAGTAGATAAATTAGCTCCTATCATAGGAACTATCCAACAAGGCTCTGCCGCTAAGAGTGCAGGAATGTTAAAAGACGACAAAATAATAAGCATAAACGGCGTACTTATCAAGCAGTGGGACGACATCAAAAAACAAGTTAAACTTGAGCCGATAAATATCATCATCGATAGAAATGGTGAGCGTTTGAATATAAACTTAACACCTAAAATCGGTGAAAGTATGAATATATTTAGAGAAAAAATTCAAACTCCACTCATAGGTATAAGCCCAAGCGGCGAGATAACAAAAGTATATAATCCGGGTTTAAGCAGTATTTCTTACGCATTTAACGAAACCTTAGAAAGCTCAAAACTCATCTATAAAGGGCTTGAAAAGCTGATAACCGGAGTAGTTCCTATCAAAGAGATGGGCGGCATAGTCGCTATGGCCGACATCACGACAAAAGCTTCTACTATAAGCGTTTCGGTGTTATTTTTGATAGTAGCGTTGATATCTGTAAATTTAGGCGTTTTAAACCTGCTTCCGCTTCCGGTACTTGATGGCGGACATATAATCTTTAACCTTTATGAGATGGTGTTTAAAAGACCGGTAAATGAAAAGGTTTTTACGGCATTAAGTTACGGTTCTATGGCGTTTTTATTCGCATTGATGGCATTTACTATATTTAACGATATATTAAGGCTTGCAGGAGTTTATGAATGAGATTAGATGAAATTTTAAGCAAAATAGGAAGCACAAAACTCATCGCTGTTTCAAAAAATGTCACCGAAAACGAAGTTTTGGAGCTATATAATCAAGGTCAAATAGACTTTGGAGAAAACAGAGTTCAAGAGCTAAAACGTAAAAAAGAGATTTTAAAAGATCTAAATTTAAACTGGCATTTTATCGGTCGCTTACAAGCAAATAAAATCAATCATCTTCTAGCTTTGCATCCTAATTTATGGCAAAGCTGCGAGAGTTTTTCTATGGCTGAAACTGTGGATAAAAGGCTTGATTATATTTTACCGACCCTACTTCAGATAAACTCGGCTCACGAAGAAAGCAAACAAGGCGTAGATCCAAATGCGGCTTGTGAAGAGTTTTTGCGTATCAAACAGAGCTGCAAAAATCTAAATTTAATAGGAGTGATGAGCATCGGTGCTCATAGCGATGACATAAAAGAGATACAAAAAAGCTTTGAGAGCACGTATAAAATTTATGAGAATTTGCAAGAACATGGAGCAAAGATCTGTTCTATGGGAATGAGCAGTGATTATGAACTAGCTATAAAATGCGGCTCAAATATGATTCGTCTCGGAACGATTTTATATAAATGAAATTTATAAATAAAAGAGATTACGGCTATAAAACCGTACCTTAGTATATAAATCAGACTTAGAAGCACTTTTGGTACAAGCAGAGTATTTTACGGTAGAAAATAGTTTAAGCTTATTTCAGATTTTTGCGCAACATAGATCGCAATTTATAATAAGAATTTGTTTTTTTAAGTAATTATTAGTGTAAGTATAAAACTTACACTTTTAAATTTTTATTAATATATGGAATTACTAGTTTCTTTGCCACATAAAACTTTACTTTTTATTTGGCCTAAAAGCTTTCATCTTACTCTCATCAGTTTGTAAATAAGCCGCTCCTATCAAATCTAAACAGTATGGAATTGCCGGAAATATAGGCTCTAAACACTCTCTTATGGCTTTTGGCTGACCGGGAAGATTTACTATAAGAGTTTTACCTCTTATACCTGCTGTTTGTCTAGATAAGATAGCCGTAGGAACAAATTTTAAACTAGTAGTTCTCATCAGCTCACCAAATCCAGGCATAAGCTTTTGGCAAATTTCCTCAGTAGCTTCAGGAGTAACGTCTCTAGGAGATGGTCCGGTACCTCCTGTAGTGAAAATGAGATCACACTTAGAAACATCACACATATCTTTTAAATTTTCAACTATCAAATCATACTCATCTGGTATAATTTTATATATAAACTCGGTTTCACTTATAAGCCAATCTTGCAAAATATCTTTTATAGCAATTCCGCTTTTATCTTCATAAACTCCACTGCTAGCTCTATCGCTTAGAGTTAAAACTCCTATTTTAGCTTTCATGTATCTTCCTTATCATATCTTTTATAGTCTCTCTATCTACGCTTTCATTATCCACTAGATAGCTACTAAGTGCAAAAAGTTCTTTTTGTATGCCTTTTATAAGCTCAGCCGTCTCATTTAAACACTCATCTAAAATATCTTTTATATCGTTATTTGTCGCCATAAGATTTCCAGTCATAGCGTAGTCTATAACAAGTTTTTTAGCAAGTTCTCTCGCATTTAATATATCATTACTTGAATTAGTATATAGCTCATTTTTATAAATTTTCAGTGCTACGCTACCTGCTAAATATACCTTTATACGAGATAAAATCATAGTCTTAGACTCTAAGAAACCATCTTGAGATAAAAATCTATCTTCAAGCAAAGATATCTTATCAAAATCTATACCAAACCACTCGGCACTAAGTGCTTTAGCTCCTTGATATAGAGCTTGAATTTCTTTTTCACTTTGACTCAAAGAGTAAATTTTCTTTTTACCGTATAAAACTCTATTTTCCACAGCTTTAAAATCATCGTTTTGAATGATAGCTCTGTGATTTCTAAGAGCATTTATAGCTGCTTCATTTACAAGAGTTGCTAGTCCTGCTCCGCTAAATCCTGTGGTGTTTTTTGCTACAGTATCTATATCTACTTCATGTTTTTTATCTTTTAGATAAGACTTTAGTATCGCCATTCTATCTTTGCAGTCCGGCAAACTTAAAAATATCCTTCTATCAAAACGACCGCTTCTAAGTAGAGCTTCATCTATCATCTCTATTTTATTTGTAGCTGCTATAACTATAACGCCGCTATTATCGGTAAATCCGTCCATCTCTGTTAATAGCTGGTTTAAAGTAGCCTCTCTTTCATCGTTTCTACCGCCGCCTCTAGCCTTGCCAACTGCATCTATTTCATCTATAAATATAATACTTGGTGCATATGCTTTTGCTTTTGAAAACAGTTCTCTAACTCTTTTTGCACCCATTCCTACATAAATTTGTACAAAACTTGCACCGCTTTGATAGAAAAATGGTACATTAGCTTCTCCTGCGACTGCTTTTGCTATAAGAGTTTTACCTACTCCCGGAGGTCCTACCATTAAAACGCCTTTTGGCATTTTTATACTGAGTTCTTGATACGCTTTTGGATTTTTCAAAAAATCCACTATCTCCATTAACTCTAATTTTACGTCATTTATCCCAGCAACATCTTTAAACATAACATTTGATATAGCAGGAGCAACATCTGAGCTAACTATTTGGTTTAAATCATTTGTATCTGTTGTGGAGCTTTTTTTATAATTTAAATTAGCTTTTTTAAAGTATTTTAATCCAAAAACAAACATAACAAGAAATATAATAATGAGCAACAAATTCTCTAAAATACTATAATCGCTGCTAACTTTCAAAGGAACTTTTTGACCTAATTCGTTTAAATTTATGGAGTCTTTTACAACATAATAGTTCTGACTTCCAGCTTTTATAACGATCTTTTCTCCATCTATAACCGCACTTTGGATAGAGTTTGATTGCAAAAAATTATCATATTGCATTAAACTTATATATTTTGGAATATTTCTAAAAAAAACTACACCAAGAAGAACTATTAAAATAGTTCCTGCCGCTATAACCCAAATTTTTTTATTTAAATTAAATTCAAATTTCCGCATAATTTTCATCCGGTTTTACCTCGTAATTGCTAAGCTCTACCCACTCTTTTGATATGTCTTTATCTGATTTGATCTTTATCTTGTTATAAAACTGATCAAATCCGTCATAAAGTCCATCACTGCCTTGTTTTTCTACTAAAATATTTAAATTTGTTTTGTTTCTTTTTCTAAATTCAAAATTATTTACAAATGCTATATTTTTTAGGATTTTTAGACGATTTTTTGCTACTACGCCATCTACATCAATCTTCATAGAAGCCGAATGAGTCCCGCTTCTAGGGCTAAATATGAATGCGTGGAGATGAGTTATAGGAAATTTTTTAAAGTTCTCTAAACCCTCTTCCCATACTTTTTCGCTCTCTCCTGGATGAGCTACTATATAATCACTACCGAGAGCAAACCCTAAATTTGAAAGCTCGTTAAAAAGTTCTATATCTTTAAACGCCCTATTTCTGCGACGCATTATATCAAGCATAGTTTGACTCGTATGTTGCAACGCTATATGAAGATGCTTTTCTAGCCACGACTCTTGCAAAATTTCTCTAAAACTCTCATCTATTTGACTAGGCTCAATGCTGCCGAGTCTTATTCGTTTTATACCTTTTATACTACCTAATTTTTGAAGAAGTTTTCCAAGTGAACTACTTTTTTCTTCTCCATAACTACCTATATTTGTACCAGTTAGCACTATCTCATTATATCCGTTACTAGCTAGAATTTTAGCCTCGTTTAGTATAACTTCTTCATCTATGCTTCTACTTTTTCCTCTTACAGAAGGTATAATGCAGTAGCTGCATTTAAAATTACAACCCTCTTGGATCTTTATAAAAGCTTTTGTATGATTTTCATAGTTGCTTACTATATTTTTATCGATAAAATTTAGATCCCCAAGCTCAAAAAATGGGTTTTGCGAATTTAAAAATTCATCTATTTTAGATTTATTGCTAGCTCCAAGAACTCCAAAAACGGAGCTTTTCTTAAATAACTCTTCACCTTTACTAACAGCCCCACAACCTGTTAAAACCACTTTTTTACCGCTATTTTTCACTTGATTTATGTAGCTTCTTACTCCGCTATCGGCTCCATTTGTAACTGTGCATGAATTTACTACTATTATATCTGCTTCATTTTCGTTATTTGTTATTTTATAGCTTTTTATATAGCTTTTTATAAGTTCCGTATCGTAGATATTTGTTCTACAACCAAAAGTTTTAAAGTATATTTTCAATATAAAATTTCCTTACTAACATCAGTTATATGACTCATAGGCTTACTCTTTTTACCAAAAAACAGAGTTTGAGTTGGGAAAGCTATTTTTATATCTTCTTCTAAATTTAAAGCTTCGATAATCTCGGCGCTAATAGTGCTTCTAAGAGCTAAAGCCGCATATGAGTTTGTCATATACCATACGCTTATATTTATACCGTACGGCTCAAAAAAGCTATAAATTCTAGGCTCGACATTTGGATTTTTTATACTATACTGATCTCTTAGCTTATTCATCTGTTTTTTGGCTATATCTGTATATCCTTTTGAGTATTTTCTCGTGATATTTTTTATGATATACATAGCTTTTTTATGGTTGCTGTCAAAACTAAGCATTATATCTATACCGTCCCATACGGTTTTCATACCGCTGTGAGTATAGTTTGCTATAAGTTCGGTAAAAATATAATTATTTGGTACGAATATTATACGTCCGCTTCTTCTATTTGTAAGATAAGTAGTCAGAGTTATATCTTCATAAATGGTCATTCTAAGCAGACTTATATCTATGATATCACCTACATAATCACTATTTTGATATCTAACTCTTATTCTATCGCCGACGTGAAAAGTACCGCCGAAAATGATAACGCTCCAGCCAAGCAAGCTCATAAACATATCTTTCATCGCGATAGCAAGACCAGCAGAAGCAAATCCAAGTATAGTTACCATATAGCTTACGTTTTCTATATATGCAAACAGTAAAATAAATATAATAATAGTAAAGTTTATCACATTTATAAATTTATTTATCGTATAAAATTTTTGATTATCCGTTACGTATCTTTTTGCAACAAATTTACATAAAAATCCTATTAATATAACTACAATTATCGTAAAAAGTATGCTTAAAGCTTGTTTTATCTGCTCTTTTACTTCCAAACTAGCTCTATTTATAGATTCATCAAGCTTTTTTTGATATACGCCAAACGTGGTTGTAGCGATATCTTGTGCGATCTGAAACTCGCTAATCTCACGTCTAGTTTCATTAAGCTTGGAAAGATTTTCGCTGCTTGAGTTTATATCGTAAATTTCTTGCTGCAAACTCTCTTTTTCTATAAAAACATTAAGTGCATCTTCTAATTTTATAAGCCGATTTATATACTCTTCTTTTTCGTTTTTTAGCTTTTTAATATATGAAAATCCAGATATAAGAGCTATAGGATTTGTGATCTTTTTAATCTCTTCTATCTCAGGGACTACGAGCATACTTTGAAAAGGTGATCTTTCATACTCTTTTAAAAGCTCTATCTGCTCTTTTAAGCTGGAAATTCTTTTTTTTAGATCATCCGCTTTTTTGCTATTTTTTTTATCTAAATTCTCTAGCTCGTTTTTTGCATATTCTAACTCTGTAACTAAATTTTGGTAAGTATTGTAATTTGAGTACCTAATAAGCCAAATATTATTTTTTATCTTAGCATCATAATTTGATATTTTTGCGTTTAATTCATCTATTTTTTGGCTAGAAGCGTCATTTACAACTCCAAAAACAGATAAAAACGGTATTAGAACAACAAAAATTACAAACAGTTTTTTCATTTAAACATCCTCAAAATATCTAAAACGCTATTTTTATCTATATCGTTTCTCAAAGCGTATGATCCAATACCGTTTGGAAGTATAAATTTGATCTTTTTGTTTTCACTCTTTTTATCTAGAAAAAACGAGTCGTAAAATACCTCTTCATCGCTTATACGATAAGTAGTAGGCAAACCAAATTTTATAAGAGTCTGCTCTATAATATCTAGATCTTTTTTAGACAAAAGACCAAGCTTACAAGCTAAATGATTTGCCATATTTATACCAATAGCAACCGCTTCGCCGTGTAGAAATTTTTTATAATTTGTTTGCATTTCGATAACATGAGCAAATGTGTGACCGTAATTTAATACTGCGCGAATTCCAGATTCCTTCTCATCTTTTGCTACTACTCCTGCTTTTATCTCTACGCATTTTGCTATGATTTGTTTTAGTATTTGACTATTTTCTACGCTATTATCTTGTATAAATTTAAAAAAATCTTTATCAAACATAGTAGCCATTTTGATCACTTCAGCCATTCCCGCATTAAACTCTCTATTTGGTAAAGAGTTTAGAAATTTAGTTTCACAATATACGGCCTTTGGTTGATAAAAAGTACCGATAAGATTTTTTCCGAATTTATTATTTACTCCTGTTTTGCCGCCTACACTTGCGTCTACTTGCGCTAAAAGCGTTGTCGGGATATTTATAAAATTTATACCGCGCTCATAAATACTAGCCGCAAATCCGGTCATATCACTTATAACTCCACCTCCAAGAGCTATAAGAGTACTGTTTCTCTCAAGTCTGCTTACAAAAAGCTGCTCTAATATATACTCGATCATAGCTAGATTTTTATACTGCTCGCCATCTGGGATACAAACGCTAAATATCTCGTCGGCGTCTATCAAATTTAAAATCTCTCCAAGATATAAACCGCCTACTTTTGAGTTTGTTATTACGGCAATTTTGCCTTTAAATTTAAGATTTTTAAGTTCATCTATAAATACGCTATAATTTTTATTATCATCGTTCAAATTAATATCTATTTTCATATATTCTGCCTTTTTTTAAATATTTTACCTAAAATTTGATTAAAATAAAATCATCATTTGATTTTACAAAAATATTATAAATTGTATTAAGCATTTATAATATACAGACGTTTTCTCTCATTTGAACTAGCTATATTTAGAGCTTTTCTATATTTTGTTATCGTTCTTCTAACAAGCTTGATATTAAACTCTTTTTCTATCTTAGATAGTATGGCTTCATCGCTAAGAGGTTTTTCGTGATTTTCGTTTTTTATAAGATTTTTAACAAAATCTTTTATGGCCGCATTTGATATATCTTCGCTAGCCGCTGCGGCAAAGAAATTTTTAAGAGGAACTATACCGCGAGCACAGCTTAGAAATTTATTTTGTATGGCTCTGCTGATAGTAGATGGATTTCTTCCTAAATCTCCTGCTATATCTTTTAGCTTCATAGGCTTTATATCTCCGCCTAAAAAATAGTCGTATTGGTACTCTATTATCATTAATCCTATCTTATAAAGTGTGGATTTACGCATTTCTAAAGCATCTATGAGATCTTTTGCTTCTTTTACTCTTGAAGAGACAAACTCGTTTTTTTCATCGATTCCTTCTGTATCTATAAGAATATCTGGATAAAACTCGTCATTTACTTTTATCTCTATGCCGTTATCGTTATTAAATACGAAAATATCTGGAATAATCTGACTATCATCTTCTAAATACTCTATAGCGGGCGGATTTTTAAATTTTTTAATGATCTTTATAGCATCTTCATAATATTTTTGTTTAGTATATCTGCTCAAATTTTCAAAATCATTGATGATAGTTTGTACAAGAGTATAAATTTTATCGTCGCAGTCTATATCGTCAAGCTGAAATATAAAGCTCTCTTTATAATCCAAAGCCCCTACTCCGGTTGGCTCAAGATATGCAAATCTTAGTCTTATCCGCTCAACTTCACTTTTTTCAAATTTAATAAATTTATGATCATCCCATTCAAAATATCCTTCATTGTTTATACATTCTACTATCAAATTTGCAATTTCTATTGATTTTTGAGTAGGAAAAAGAGGAGAGTTTATCTGAGAATATAGCTTTTCATACAAACTTTCTTTATAAATACTAGATGATTCTATAGTATCACTTATGGAATTTTTATAAAGATCGCCGTAAAAATTTTTCGTGTGTTTTTTAGGAGTTATTTCTAAAGCGGCAAACGGATTGTCTTTTATAAAAGGCTCCAAAGTATCTTTTAACTCATCGCTGCTTGCTTGAAGTATCGGAAGCCAGTTTCTAAGAGTCTGATTGAGCTTAGCTTTTTGAGTAACTTTTTGAGCTAGTTTCATCAGTCTAGTAGCCTAAATTCCTCTCCAAGATAGTGCGTTCGTACAAGTTTATTATTTGCCACTTCATTTGAGCTTCCACTAGCTAATAAACTACCGTTTTTAATGACGTACGCTCTATCGCAGATGGCTAAAGTTTCTCTTACGTTGTGATCTGTTATCAAAACTCCTATATTTAACTTTTTTAAATCATTTATGATGCCTTGTATATCGGCTACGGCGATCGGATCCACACCGGCAAATGGCTCATCAAGAAGCAAAAACTTAGGCATTATCATTAAGCTTCTTGCTATCTCGCATCTTCTTCTTTCGCCGCCGCTCAAACTAAGACCTTTTCTCTGTCTAATAGGCTCTATATTTAACAAATTAAGCATTTCATTTACTTTTGTATCTATGATTTTTTTATCAGTATAAAAAATTTCAGCTGCTAAACTTAAGTTTTCTTCAACGCTCAAATCTTTAAAAACGCTACTTTCTTGAGGCAAGTAACCTATACCAAGCCTTGCTCTTTTGTGTAAAGGAGTAGATGATATATCTTTAGAATCTAGAAAAATATGACCCTTGCTAGGAGCTATAAGTCCGCAAATCATATAAAAAGTTGTTGTTTTACCAGCTCCGTTTGGACCAAGCAAACCAACCACTTCGCCGCTGCTAACTTCAAGCGATATACCATTTATAATTCTAGTTTTTTTTATAGTTTTTTCTAAATTTTTTACTTCAAGTTTATGCAAAATCCACCTCGTATATACGTTTATCATTTAAAACAGATATTTTTACAACGCAAACTTTTATCTCGTATTTGCCAAGCATATTAATAAGATTTTCATCTCCCCATTCAACTATGTGAAGCCCATCCTCAAAGAAATTTTCAAACAAACCGTTTTTTTTAATCGACTCAAAACCGTTTTGATATATATCATAATGATAAATATTACCATAATTTTGCATCACGCTAAAAGTCGGCGATGAAACATTTTCATTTATACCAGCAGATTTTACGATGGATTTTACAAGAGTTGTTTTACCGCTTGCAAGATCTCCTTGAAGTACTATAACTCCGGATTTCGGAAGCTCTTTAACTATCAAATCAAGCTCATCTACGCCTAACTCAAATCTCTTTAACATACTTCTCTTGCTCGCTTTTTGGTATGGTTTTTAAAGTAGGAAGCGAAATGACCATATAGCTTACTTCTCTAGCAAGAAACTTTATAGTTATTTTATCGCCTACTTTGACTTCTTTGCTAGGTTTAGCAAGCTTATCATTTATGCTAATAACTCCGCTTTTGCACATATCTTCGCTGATAGCGCGGCGTTTGGTGATATTAACGGTATTTAAAAATTTATCTATTCTCATGTATATAATTCTAGCCAATTTTGGCTGAATTTTTGTTTCAGCTTAAACTAAACTCAACTTCAATTTGGAAATTCGTATCATTTTTGATAGATGGAAATTTGGATTTTGTCTTTTGTATAGCAGTTAAAACAGCTTCATCTAAAACCATATACGTCGAGCTATGGTCTATTTTTACGTTAGTTACTTCTCCGCTAGCTTTATACATAAACGAAACTTTTACAATTCCAGTTTGTCTTTTTCTCCTTGCAGAGTTAGGGTAATTTTTTCTAGCATAGTTTGCTATAATATTTCTTATTTTTGTTCCTATAATCATATTTTCGTTTACGGTGTTTTTTGGCTGCTGTTCTATTTTATTTTGATTGGTATTTTGATCAAATATTTTTTGCTCAATGCTATTTTGAGCAATACTTTTTAAATTCGGATCTATGCCTGGCATCTGCTTTGTTTCAATGTTTTGAACAATCTGTTTTTTAGGAGTTTGTTCTTGTTTTTTATCGGGTTTTGTATGCTTGATTATCTTTTTAGTATAGATTTGTTCTATCTTTTTTTCTATTATCTTTTTTTGAGGCGCTTGATCAACCTCTTTTTTCTCTTCTATAATAGGTTCGGAAACTTCTTCATATGGTTTTGGTATATCTTCTAAACTATTTAAATTTGAGAAAGTGAGTTTTAAAAGTTGCTCGTTTTGGATCTGATCTGCAGAGTCTTTCGCGTTTAGCAAAATAAATCCGAAAATTAACCCCGCATGCAGCAACAAAGATATAAAAAATCCAATAAAACTATTCATTGCTTACCTTAGCAGATATAGCAAATTTCTCATGATTTTGACTTTTTAATGCATCAATAACCTTAATGAAAGACTTAAATTTACTACTTTTATCGCTTCTTAATATAATTAAAGTTTCTGGACTGATATTTGATATTTTATATGCGATCTCATTTTCTAAAACAAGTTTATCATCTATAAATATATTAGAATTTTTATCGATAGCTATTATCACTCTTGCACTTTCATCGCTATTTGTAGCACTTTGAGCTTTTGGCAAATCGACTTTAATATTTCCTTCGGCAATAAAAGTAGAAATACTAAGAACAATAGCGAGCAAAACAAGCATAATATCTATAAAAGGAACTATATTTAATCCGTCTCTTTTAGCAAGTCTCATATCTAGCTCTCATATCTGTTTAAAAAAACATCTACTTTTCTTATAAATCCATTATAAATTATAAGTGTAGGTATAGCAACTATAAGTCCTAAAGCAGTAGCTTTAAGTGCTAAAGATAAACCTATCATTATAGACTTAGTATCGATTCCTCCGCTCATACCCATATCATAAAATGTTATCATAATGCCTGCCACAGTACCTAAAAGTCCTATATAAGGTGCATTCGTGTAGATGATATAGAGTATCGTAAGATTTTTTGTAAGGTCCTCTTCAAAGAGATTTTTGCTGACGTATTTTTTAGGATCAACCTTTAGATAAAAAAGCACTCTTTCAATGCTGAACCAAACCACTAAAAAACTCATAAAAACAAGAATAGATATAATAATATAATCAATATTTCCTTTTAAATACTCCATACATCCTCCCTAAAGCAAAATAAAATATATATTATAGCACACTTTATTTATAAATTTGAGTCACAAATTTATTACAAAATTGACAAAATAAACATTGATATATAAAATATTAAAATATTTTATTGATATAGAAAAAATAATAAATATAAAAACAAACAGGAAAGAAGCTTAAATTTAAAATTTAGTTTTTAAATTTTAAAAAATATGTGGATAAAAGCCCTTCTTTGCAGAAGGGGCTTAAATTATTTCTTTTTAGTTGAACATTTTGAACTGCCGCAACCAGCGCTTGCAACTGCATCTTTAAGATTCTTACCTACTTTAAATTTAACAGCTTTTTTAGCAGGTACTTTTATTTCTTTTCCTGTACTTGGAACTTTGGCTGTTCTAGCGGCTCTTTCAGTTACTCCAAATGTACCAAATCCTACAAAAGTTACACTATCACCTTTTGTTAAAACTTCGCTTATACTTCCAAGGAAACCGTCAAGTGCAAGCTCAGTGTCTTTTTTTGTAAGTCCAGCTTTAGAAGCAACTAAGCCCACAAATTCTGCCTTTGTCATTTCAAATCCTTTATTTAAAATTTTAAAATAGCATATTGTACATTATTTTTTAACTTTATTCAAGTATTTTCCATACTTTTTAAAAGAAAATATGCTAAAAATAGCTTAAATTTACATATAAAATATATAAAAAATGTTAAAAAAGTTTAATTAATATTTTTTATTGTTATTGTTTTAAGATTTTATCTATAATTATCTTAGCACCGTTTGGAGAAACGATATTTCTTAAACCCATTGAAATACTATTTATATCTAAATTCATAATATCCGTAAATAGTATATTTTTATCTAATCCATTCTGCTCATAAATTTTAGCTAGATTACTATCTAGCAAAAACTTAGCATTGTAAAATTGATGATTGCTAGCGGCGTAAGGATACGGTATAAATATAGTAGGAAGTGCATTTGCGCAAAGCTCCCAAAGAGTACTTGCTCCGGCTCTGCTTATACATAAATCGGATTTTTGCATATATACTTCGATCTCGTTACTAAAATCAAATACAACGGCTTCAACGCCCATTTCGTTATATTTGGATCTGGTTGTTTCTAACTCTTTTGCTCCGCATTGATGTATGATATTAATATTATGATTTTTTAAATTTAAAGCTAAATTTAAAGCTAAACTATTTATAAAACTAGCACCCTGAGAACCGCCTAAAAAAAGTATAGTTTTTAACTCATTTCTAACTCTAGCCGTATTAAAAAATTTTATATCTATAGGATAGTCATAGGTATCTGTTCCGTATGAGCTAAAAAATTTCTTACAAAATGGTTTTAAAATAGAATTTAATTTACCTTTTATAGCGTTTTGTTCATGTATAAATAGCTTTTTTCTAAATATAACCGCCCCAAAAGAAGCTGGAGCGGAGCTATATCCGCCGACGCTTATTACAGATGAGATATTATGTTCCGTAAAAATGCAGCGGCATTTAAAAGCTAATTTAATTATATTAAGCAAGGCAAACAATTTATGAATACCTTTTTTATTTACTACGCCTCTACTAGGAAAAAAATATTTAAATTTAAATATATCGCTATGCTCAAACCACATTCTGTCTTGACCGCTATTTGAGCCTATAAATATCACATTTTCACCGCGGTTTTTTAGTTCTATCGCTAAAGCTTTTGCTATAGCAAGATGACCGCCCGTACCTCCTCCTGTTATAGCTATCATGATAAATCCGCCTTTTTGCTAATCATAAGAACCATACCTATACCGACACAAAGTGCTAAAATAGAACTTCCGCCATAGCTCAAAAATGGAACTGCTATACCTTTTATAGGAGTTATAGATGTAATTCCATAAGCATTCATTAAAAACGCCATTGTTATTATAGAACCTATACCAAGAGCAAATAGATGATATACTTTATTTTGACTTCTTGAAGATATCTTAAATATACGATAAATAGTATAAATCATCAAAAAAGTTATGACCAATATCCCAACAAATCCTATCTCTTCAGCAATTCCCGCTAAAACAAAGTCGGTATGAACCTCACTTAAAAATCCTAGCTTAAATGTCCCGTTTCCAAGCCCAACGCCAAAAAATCCTCCATGATAAATTGCATTTAAAGAGTGGCTTATCTGATAAGGTTCTTCGCTATCGCTAACTCTCATAAACTCAGCCATATTTGATGGTAAAATCGACAATATAAAGTCTTGATTCGTCACCCACCAAGATTTAAAACGTCTAATTCTGTGGTCTTGAGATATAATAGCAAGAAACACCATAATAACACCGATCAATCCCAAAATTCCAAAAAACTTCTTACTAGTTCCGGCGAAAGTGGCAAGTATCATTAAAGCTAGAGTTAAAACAACTACTTGCCCAAGATCTTTTTGCATAATAGCTATCAAAAATACAGCCATTCCAAACACTACAAAATACGGTAAAAGCAGTCTAAACTCATCTTTTAAACGTTTTTTGTTATTATCTATTCTTCTAGCAAAACTCCAAGCTAGAAAAAATACAAATCCTATCTTAAAAAACTCGACAGGAGACAAAGATATACCTCCAAGTCTTATCCATCTTTTAGCTCCACCGGTCACCGGCACAAGAGAAGCTGGCAAAAACTGCATAATAACCATAAGTAAGAAAGAGCTAAAAAATATAAAAAATCCTATGAACTCAAACGTAGTAAGACCCATTAAAAACGGCTTATCCGGATTTAGCCTAGAGATAGACCAAATGATGAAAACTCCGGCAGTTCCGACTATAAATTGCCTAATAAAAAAGTGATAGCTAGTATAGTCGTAATATAAAACGGTAAAAGCCGGTAAAGATAGCGAGAAAATAATTCCAATGGCAATCAAAACCGTACATGTATAAAATAGTTTCGTATCGGCAAACAAGTTAAACCTTTTTAAATTTTAGGTTTAGATTATAATTAAACTTAGCTTTTAATACAATAAAAATAATTTTTAATATGAAATTAGCAAATTATCAAAATTCCTTCTGCGTATCTTTGATTAAACTATTTTATTGCACTATTTACTTTTAAATTTAGTTATCGTTTAGATCTTCTGCGACTTTAGCGGCTAATTTTAGCTTATCACTATCGAAGTGAGTATATATCCTAGAAGTATTTAAACTAGCGTGGCCAAGGGCTTCTTGAACTAAAACCAGATCTTTTTGTTTTTTGTAAAGCATAGTCGCAAACGTATGACGAAGCATATGCGCGCCGTTTTTCTCTTTTCTGATACCAGCACCAAATAAAATCTGCTCAACAATGCGACTTACATAAGCTTGAGTTAGCTTCTCTCCGTTTCTATTTACAAAAAGATATCCTTCGCTATTTATATAGTTTATTGCTATATTTTGTAGATGTTCATCTATAAGATGTTTTTTTATCATCACAATACGATATTTATTACCTTTGCCTCGTATCCTAAGGATATAAAGATCGCCGTCTTCACTAATATCTTTTCTTTTTAAATTTAGAGCCTCGCTTACACGAATTCCGGTAAAAACAATGGTTTTGATGATTAGTTTATTTCGATTTGAGTTCATTTTAAAATCCGCCTCATCAATGGCATTTAAAAACCTTTTGACCTCTTCTTCATTCATAAACTCAGGAAGTTTTTGACCTTTATTTCCACTAACTCCACCCCAGTTTTTAAGCTCGATATCAAAAATATGCGCCTTACCGTCTTCCTCGTTTTGTTTTCCTATAAACTCAAAAAAGTTTATCACAGCGATTCGGTAATTTTTTTTGCTAGCATCGCTGAGACTTCCTGTGATACTTGCTAGAACTTCGCTTATAAGCTCTTCATCGATCACAGCTAAACTTGTGAGTTCATAAAATTTAAGCACTTCGTAAATCTTTTTTAACGGATTAAAATACGTATTTATACCAGTAAGTCCAGCGTTTCTGGCTTTTTTTACAAAACCATCAAGCTCATCTATGTTTGCAACTCCTTTTGTAAGTGCGTAATTCACGCTAGCCAAAGCAGCTTGATCTTTGAGCTCTTTGTTTGAGAGTGAGTTTAGCTTGTATTTTACAAAACGAGTCAGCCAAAACAAAAATGAGCTTTCAAAACTCTCTTTACAGTCTAATTTATATTTCATAGTATTAAATTTACTCCGAATTTTAGCAGATAAATAACCGTTTAAGATTATTTATCTAAAATAACTAAAATTTTCTTCCGTTTTTTCCGGCGATTATAAAGCGTAAAGCGTTAAGTTTTATAAATCCGTTCGCGTCTTTTTGGTCATAAACACTATCTTCTTCAAACGTGCAGTAAGCTTCGTTAAATAGATTATCTGTCTTGCTATCTCTACCGATGACCATAACATTGCCTTTATAAAGCTCGACTCTAACAGTACCATTCACATTCTTTTGGCTCTCGTCTATCGCAGCTTGAAGCATTTTACGCTCAGGCGAAAACCAGTATCCGTTATATACTAAACTAGCGTATTTTGGCATAAGTTCGTCTTTTAGATGTGCTGCTTCTCTATCCATAGTAATGCTCTCTATAGCTCTGTGAGCTTTTAGCATTATAGTGCCTCCTGGAGTTTCATAGCAACCCCTACTTTTCATACCCACATAGCGGTTTTCTACGATATCAAGGCGCCCAATCCCATGTTTTGCACCAAGTCTGTTTAGCTCTGTTAAGATCTCGTGAGGCTTCATTGATTTAGCATTTATCGCAACAGGATCGCCGTTTTTATACTCTATTTCGATAATATCGCTCTCATCAGGAGCATTTTTTGGACTGACGCTCCATCTCCACATATCTTCTTCTGGGGCGTGATTTGGATCTTCTAAAACAAGTCCTTCATAAGAGATATGAAGTAAATTCGCGTCCATAGAATATGGAGATTTACCTTTTTTCTTGCTTATATCTATCCCATTTTTCTCTGCATATGCTAGAAGTTTTTCACGGCTATTTAGATCCCACTCTCTCCAAGGAGCGATAACTTTGATATTTGGATTTAAGGCGTAAGCTCCTATCTCAAAACGAACTTGATCATTTCCTTTACCAGTAGCACCATGACTTACGCAGTCTGCTTTTGTGGCAGCAGCTATCTCAACAAGACGTTTTGCTATAAGAGGACGAGCGATAGATGTGCCTAAAAGATATTCGCCCTCGTATATAGCATTTGCTCTAAACATAGGAAATACGAAGTCTTTTACAAACTCTTCACGCAAATCCTCTATAAAGATATTTTCAGGTTTTATACCTAAGCTTATAGCTTTTTTGCGAGCTGGCTCGACCTCTTCTCCTTGACCGATATCGGCTGTGAAAGTCACGACTTCACATTTATACTCGTCTTGTAGCCATTTTAAAATGATACTTGTATCAAGTCCGCCGCTATAAGCCAAAACAACTTTTTTAACATCCTTCTTTTGCATCTGCTGACCTTTATGATTTAAAAATTTTGCTGATTTTAGCTAAAAACAGATAAATATGTAATAAAAAAATGAAATTTAAGGAAGATGGCATTTTTAATCTATTATTTAAGTTAAATTTAAAAAATAATACTCAATCAAAAATTTAAATTTAAATTTCTTTAAATTTCACGCAAAATTCAGTCCTATCATCACCGCTTACGCAATTTACTTTAAATCCAAGCTCATCGCAATATCTTTTTACGAGGCTTAGACCTATACCAAAACCACCATTTTGTGAGTCAAAACGACTAAATTTATCATAAATTTTATTTAAATTTTCTTTTGAAATAGTAGATCCGAAATTTACAACGCAAAAATTATCTTGTTTTAAATTGATGATAACTTGCTGACTTTTAAAACTATATTTAATAGCATTTGAAATTATATTATCAAGTATTTTTTTAAATTTAAAACTATCAGAATCAACTTCCGCATCCTCTAAATTTAAAATTATTTTAATGTCTTTATTTGCCGCACTCATTTCAAAAATCTTTGCACGTTCTATAAAAATATCTTTTAAATTTAATTTTTCTATCTTATTTGGTTCGCTTTTTAAATTTAAAGCCAAATCATTATATAAATTTGATAAAGTTTTAGAGGCTATTTTAATGTTTTCAAGGTATTTTGAAGGATTTTTATCAAACATTTCTACGCTCATAAGTATCACACTTAAAGGCGTATTTATCTCATGAGTAGTATCCGTGATAAAGTTATTTAAAGTTTTTATTTGATTTAAAAGTGGCAGATAGGAGAGTTTAACGATAAAATACGCTATAACAGATATAGCCAAAAGCACGATGATTGAGATCATAGATATCTTGACAAAAAGCCTATTTATGCTAGCGTGAGGACTTTGTGTTCTAAGTTCTAAATTTAATTCTATAGTTCGTCTTTTTGTATGAATATCGTCGCTGTAATACATAAATTTATCATCTACGTAATATCGACCATTATAAATAGGTCTATCAAAGTTTTTTAATACATATCTTTTTGATCTGATATCATAAAGATTTATATCATACTCGCTTTTAAGATCCAAGATCTCGCCTATGCCGCCATTTATCCTAAGCATATACTCAATCTCATTCGCATACGCTCTTAGATCTTTTACGGTTTTTTCGTATATATCATTTTTTGCCTCTTTGTAGTATGAAACTGCGAAAAACAGCAAAAAGAGCATACTAGTTATGGTATAAAGCAAAAAAATAGGAAGAATATATTTTTTATGAGACATATTCATATCCAAGTTTTGAGTGGCTTATGATTTTTTCGTTACCTATAAGTTTTCTAAGATTTCTTATATAGACTCTTAGGCTTAGTTCGCTCGGTACTTCATCAAATTCCCAAATTTGAGAATAAATTTCATCTCGGCTTAAAATTCTATTTTTATTTTTTAAAAATAGACATAAAAGCTCAGTCTCTTTTTTAGCAAGAGGCAGAACTTTGCCATCTTGCATCAATTTTTTTTGTAGGATATCAAATTTGAAATTACTATTAATAATGATAAAATTATCATCTACATAGTGATTAAAGTTTCGTTTCAGTATATTTTGTACTCTTAAAAGAAGTTCGGCTAACTCAAATGGCTTTTTTATATAATCGTCACAACCGACTTTAAAACCCTTTGTAACGTCATTGATACCATTTAATGAAGTGGCAAATATACAAGGAGTCGCCACTCCTGAGGATCTAAGCTCGTCTAATAGTTCAAATCCACTACCGCCTATGATTTTGACATCAAATATAAATAGATCAAAATTTTTTTCATAAGCAATACTTAGAGCTTTATCATAGCTATCAGAAGCTTCTACTTCATAGCCGAAGCTTTGAAGATATGAACTTATCATATCTTGCAGCATCGGCTCATCTTCTAAGACTAGGATTTTGCTCATTTATTGATTATATGGACAATCCGCATTTGATTGGCAGTTGTAACCACCGCCCATGCCCATTCCTGGATTTCCCATGCCCGGATTTCTCATGCCGTAATTTCTATTATGTTTTTTCATAACAGATCTGCAAACTGCCGGATTAAAATACTCGTCTTTGCCAAGAGTCGCCATATTTTTTCTCATTTGCATTCTAAATTCTTTATTGAAATCATCTCTTTGATCAGGAGTCATATTTTTAGTGACTTCTAACATCTCATTATGAATTTTAAAACACGCATCTCTTATTATAAGCTCTTTTGCGCTAGCGTCCTTTTTAACCGCAAAAATTTTATTGCTAAGCTCTATAGCTTTATCATTCGCACCAAATGCAAAACTGCTAAGAACCGCCGTTACTAAAGCGGCTGATAAGATTTTACTTTTCATCGTTCATCCTTTATCTTGAAATATGATGGAATTATAAGCTTAAATTGTTGATTTTTTGTGAATTTATAAAACCATATTAATTTTACTTATAAAATCAAGAGGATTTACTTGAACATTGTTTATAATTACTCCAAAGTGCAAGTGCGGTCCGCTAACTCTACCGCTATCTCCGCTAAGACCTAATATATCGCCTTTATTTACTTTTTGACCGACTTTTACGATGATATCGCTAAGATGGTAATACTGAGTATAAATACCGCTTCCATGATCTATAACCACACTTTTACCGGCGTAATATCTATCTTTTGCTATCTTTACTATTCCGCTATTTGCAGCTATTACGCTTTCTCCGACCGCAGCTCTAAAATCCGTTCCTCCGTGATAACTTTTTATAAGTCCGTTAAATACTCTAGCAGTGCCAAAATCACTTGTTATAAAACTATTCATAGGAGATATAAATTTATCATTAAAAAATAGACCTTTACTAACTGTTTTATAAATTTGTTGAGCTTCACGCCTCTCTTTGTCTATACGTTTCATAACAGATTGAGGCGGTTTTACTTTTGATTCTGAAACGGTAATTTTTTCTTGTTTATAATCTTTCTTAACAAGTTCAAACTCAGTAATTCCCATCTCTCCGTCTAAACTATTTTTAACATTGATATTTTTTGTTTCGTAATAACTAGCCGGCACAAAAGCTATTTTAAATCCCGGTTTTAATGGATGATCTATCCAGGATATTTTTTTGTCGTTTGCGGTTAATTTTCCAGCATATTGTGATTCGATACTGATGATTTGCGTCTCGCCGTTTCCTATAGTAGCGCTAAAGGCTGCTGTTATAAATAGCAGTAAAATAAGTAGAAATCTTTGCATAAGAGTATGATATCCTTCTATAATTTGTTGTCAAAATAATATCATAATTTACATTAAATTTAAAATATTAAACCGAATACAACGACATAAACCTTTTTCTGCTTATCGGAGAATATCCGTTTAGATGCTCATAAGCCTCTTCCGTGTCGCCATCTGTAAGCTCTTTTATCTTTTCTATTAATTCAAAAAGCTCTTCGTCATCTAAATTCTCAAAGTCGCCACAATCTTCTAAAACCTCTTGGATCATAGCTTCTAATTCTAATTCATCATAGCTCATAGCAGCTCCTTAAAAAAATTTTCGCCATAATACCTAAAAAATCTTAATAATACCTTTATTATCTTGATAACAGAAATCATCATAAATTTAAAAATTAAAAAATTAGTTTTAAAAGCGATAAATTAAGTTTTATTTAAGTAGATTAATATAATAATTACAAAACTTTCAAATAAAGAGATTATATGAGTTCAAATTTAAAAATATTAAATGAAATTTTACCGTATTTTTCGCTTATTCATAGCGTTCCTGGTCGCCTTAGAGTTAGAGTTTCTCCTCGTATAAAGGAGCTTCAATCAAACATAGGCTTAGATGAAATAGATAAAATCATAGCAAAAATAGACGGTATAAATAGCGTTAAATTCAATAAATTAGTAGGCTCGGTTACCGTTTTATACGATCAAAATAAATTTCCAGAACATCTCTGGAATGATATGCTAAATGGTCAAAATTTAGAACACATATCTAAAAAAATTGAAGAAATCAAAAGGAGTTGCAATGCAAATTAAATTTGATAACTACTCTAAAGAAGAGATTTACAATCTTGCTTTTAACTATGAAAATAGAGGAATTCTTATCTATTCTAATTTTGTCGATACAGAAATTTTTAACCAAATTTTATCTATTAAAAAAAGCGGTTTAGAGCTGCTAAAAAACCTAGCAGACGAGAAAAATTACAGTATAAATTTAAACGAATGCGAAGTTTTAAATCCAAAAGATAATTTTGAAAAATTAATAGTCGCTATAAATTACGAACTAGAGATAAATGAATTTTATAAAAACGCATCGGAATTTATGGATGATGACGTAAAAGATCTATTTTTTAGACTTTGGGCTACTTCAAATAACGAATATATCCCGGCTCTAAAAGCATCTTTGTTAAGTATATCTTGTCAAAACTTAGCTCCAAATATACAAAACTCAAATCAAAATAATACTGATCCAAAGTCAAATAACAGTATAAAAGATTTTCTTGAAGAGGCAAACAAAATAGCTTCAGGAGAAGCAAATATGGAAAACATAAATACTCTTTTAAATCATCCGAGTTTTCCGTTTTTTAGCGGAGTTGCAGCCGGAGGATTAATAGGATTATTGATAAATGAAATCATAAAAAAGGAAAAAATCGATGAATAATATCTCAAATAAAGGATTTAAAATGGCACTTCCATTCTTAGCCGGAGCTTTAGTAGGCGGGCTTGCTATATATGCTTTTAATAATAGAAAAGCGATACAAAATAGCCTTTTAACAGGACTTGATAAAGGTAAAGAGATAGCTAAAAAAGCAAAAGATAGCTCTTTAAAAGTAGTCAAACTTGAAAATTTAAGCAGCGAAAAACCGGTAAAAACTAGAAAACCGAGAAAACCGCAAGCAAAAAAAGCACCGCAAACAGATCAAAACAAACAAGATTTTCAAATTTAAATAATAGTATAGATTTAGAAGGAATTTAAAATATGAATAACAGTTTATTTTCTACTTCGAGACTACCTGCGGATAATTTTCTTAGCGGTTCCTTGATAGGTTTTATAGCATCTAGCGCCATCTCTTTAAATCAAGTAAAATATGGTCAAATAGATACAAAAACCGCCATGAAAAAAGTTTTAAAAATTAGTATTGAAAGCGGTATCGCCGCCGGATTTGGGATATGGGCGTCAAATGACGTAGTACAAGGAAAATATATAAATGCGGCTATAAAAGTAGCTGCTGGATTATCTATGATAAAAGCAACAAATAGTATTTTAAAGGAAAACAAATGACAAATCCATACATTAACAACCAAAACACAGACAAATCAGCTATAAATGAAACTATAAATAACTTAACAAAAGATATTCCATTTATACCAGATAACTTTAATACGGCAGGATTTTTAAAAGGAGTATTGCTAGGTGCTGGAATCACATATCTTTTAACAAACCAAAATGCGCAGCAAACACTATTTAAAGCGATAGTAAAAGCCACAAATTTATTACAAA
Source organism: Campylobacter fetus subsp. fetus (assembly GCF_900475935.1). Classification (NCBI taxonomy): domain Bacteria; kingdom Pseudomonadati; phylum Campylobacterota; class Epsilonproteobacteria; order Campylobacterales; family Campylobacteraceae; genus Campylobacter; species Campylobacter fetus. The sequence continues at coordinate 838,387 of NZ_LS483431.1, read as the reverse complement.
GCGGTACCGAAGAGTTAAAAGAGAGATTTGAAGATGCCAAAGCTGAAGTCAATGCCCAAAAATAGTCTAAAAATAGCCAGTCACGTAAATAACAGAGTTAGATTTATCTGCAACGAACTAAACGAATTTATCGATGAGAGAAATCTTGAAGCTGAAATTTTAAAGTTAGAAGATGTTCTAAACGCAAGAGTAAATAAAGCCGCAAAAAGCATTATAATAACTTATAGTCGAAATTTAAAAAATATAATACAAGATATCAGTAACATACAAATTTCAACTTTAAAAAGTATAAAAAATGCTCCAAGCAAAGCTGAAATTTATAAATCAGCAGCGATATTAGCCTTAACTAGTATAAATAAAAATAAATTTATAAACATAGCAGCTACTCTTGCAGGCTCTAAAGAACTTTTTAAAGAAGGCGCTTATGAGTTACTTCACGAAGGGCTTACAAGTAAGACTCTTGAAGCGTTGGCTGTTGGAGTCAGCCTCGCAAGAGGAGATTACTCAGCTGCAAACGGTACGAATCTCCTTTTAAATTTAGGTGAATACATAGAAGAAAGTACGGTACATAAAAGTGATGATCTAATAAAAGAATTAGCACGTCCAAATGTAAAAGAGGCGTGGATAGAAGTGATAGGTAATGGCAAAAAAGAGCTCAAGCTCATAAATGCAAAAGATATAAAAATAGGAGATATAGTAGTAGTATCTACTGGTGAGAGCATAGCTATAGACGGATATATCGTAGAAGGAAGTGCTAGCATAAATCAAGTGAGCATGACAGGAGAAGCAGAACCGGTCAAAAAAGAGCGTGGCGATAGAGTTATGAGCGGAACTATAGTTGAAGAAGGACGTATAAAAATATGGGCAGAACTTATAGGCGATGAAACTGCCACTAGTCGCATAAAAAAATACATTCAAGCAAGCTTAAACGAGAAATCATCAATAGGGTTAAAAGCTACGAAACTTGCAGATAAATTAGTACCAGTAACTCTTGGACTAGCCGGTCTTAGTTATATAATAAATAAAAATACGATGGCTATGGCTTCGGTGCTGCAAGCAGACTATTCATGCGCTCTGAAATTAGCAACGCCAGTAGCCTTTAAAACAAGTATAAGCAAAGCTGGACGTGATGGTATCTTGATAAAAGGAGCAAAAGCAATAGAAGCTCTAGCAAATGCAGATACATTTGTTTTTGATAAAACAGGAACTCTTACATACGGAAATTTAAGCGTAGCCGAAATTTATAGTTTTGATGAAGGAATTAATTCGGATGAACTGTTAAATTTAACAGCAAGTGCAGAAGAGCACTACTTTCACCCAGTAGCCGAAGCTATAGTCAAAGCAGCAAGGCAAAGAGGTTTTCATCACATACACCATGAAGAAGTAGAGTTCATAGTAGCTCACGGTGTAAAAACGGTGGTAAAAGGAAAAGAAGTAGTTATAGGAAGCAGGCACTTTCTTGAAGATGATGAAATGATAGATTTTTCTGCTCATAAATCAAAGCTTGAAGAGAGTATCAAAAGCGGATTTGCTATGCTATATATAGGATACGATAAAAAATTAATAGGTACAATAGCTCTAAAAGACGAGATAAGAGACAATGCAAAAGAGTGCATAGAGAAATTAAAAGAGTACGGCGTAAAAGAGATAATAATGCTAACAGGAGATGTACAAAACAAAGCCGATGAAGTAGCAAAAAGTATCGGTGTAGACAAGGTATTTGCAAATTGCTTACCTACGGATAAAGCACAAATTATTGAAAATTTAAGAAAAAGCGGAAAGAATATAGCATTCATAGGAGACGGTATAAACGACGCTCCAAGTCTAGTGAAGTCAAATGTCGGAATAAGCATGAGCAAAGGTGCTGATATAGCAAAAGCAAGCGCTGATATAAGTCTTTTAAAAGACGATATATGCTCAGTAGCAAAGGCAAAACTAATAGCAAATAAAACTATGGAAAAGATAAATTTAAATTTCAAAGCAACAGTAGGTATAAACTCAGGAATACTGCTTGGTGCAACTCTTGGCAAACTAAGTCCTATACAAACCGCTGTTTTACATAACGGAACTACCATAGCATTGCTTTTAAACTCACTAAATAGTGCAGATATAAATCAAAATTATTAGTTTTATAATTTTATAGCATATTAATATTTTGTAAGATATAATAAAATATTAATATATAGGAGACTTTAATGAATTTTATAATCTCTTTACTAGATAACCTTAATGACTGGTTATATACATATTATCTTGTTGTCCTGCTTGTTTTTGTAGGTATTTTCCTAAGTTTTAAATTTGGATTTGTACAGATTGGGATGTTCATAGAAAGCCTTAAAGCAGTAACAGAAAAAGCAGATAGCGATGTCTTGCATCCTGAACATATAAGCCCTTTTCAAGCACTTATGATATCAACCGCCAGTAGAGTCGGCATAGGAAATATAGCTGGAATCGCTTTTGCCATCACAGTCGGTGGAGCCGGAGCTATATTTTGGATGTGGGCAATGGCATTTTTTGGCGGAGCAAGCGCATTTGCAGAAAGTACGTTAGCTCAAATTTATAAAAGCAAAGATGGAAATGGATTCAAAGGCGGACCCGCATACTATATAACAAAAGCTTTAGGTATGAAACGCATAGGCACTTTATTTGCAATTATACTAATACTTACTTACGCCTACGGTTTTAACGGATTACAAAGTTATACCATGACTTCAGCTTTTCAAATTTACACTCCGGCAACCACCTGGGAAGAGTTTAAAAATAGCGGAATAACTATCTATATAGGAATTATTTTAACAATTATAACTACTATTTTATTTTTTAGCAAAAGTTACACCATAGGTAAAGTTAGCTCTATTATTGTGCCTTATATGGCTATCGCATATACTCTTTTAGCAGTAATCGCCATAATTTTAAACTATGAAAAAATACCTGAAGTTTTGACGCTTATATTTAAAGAAGCGTTTGATTTTAAAGCTATTTTTGGAGGTTTTGCCGGATCTGCAATTGCAATAGGCATAAAAAGAGGACTTTTTTCAAATGAAGCAGGTATGGGCTCGGCGCCAAATGCAGCTGCTGCTGCCCATACTAGCCACCCTGCAAAACAAGGATTAGTACAAAGTTTTGCGGTATTTATAGATGTATTTATATGTACTAGTACAGCGTTTTTAGTGCTATTTTCTACTAAATTTATAGAAAAAGGACAAGAACTAACAGCGCTTCCTCTCGTACAACAAGCTATGCAAGAGTATTTCGGAGATATAGGATTACACTTCGTATCGGCAGCTATTGCATTATTTGCCATAACATCTCTTATAGGAAATTACTATTACGCTCAAGCAAATATAAAATATTTAACAAATAATAGGATAATTATGTTTTTATTTAAAGTTTCTGCTGTAGCGATGGTATTTATAGGAGCTCAAATGAACTTAACCATAGCTTGGAGTTTAGCAGATATACTTATGGCAGGTATGGCGACTTTAAATATATTGGCAATACTATTTTTATCTAATATAGTTAAAGTAACGCTTCGAGACTATATAATACAGAAAAAAGCAGGAAAAGAACCTGTTTTTAAAGCTAAGGAATTAGGTATAAAAAATGCAGAATGTTGGGAATAAAATATCAAACAAACTCTTAGACTTAGAGTTTCAAAGAAAATCAGCCAAAATAGCTTTAAGCGCTAGTCTTGGCATACTTACTATAACGGCTTTTAATATGAAAAATAAAAAAGCGGCAAAACTCCATACTATAGCAGGTGCCGCAATGGTGGGATTTAGTCTATGGCACGCCGGTCTTTATGGGACAAAATATGCTAAATTTTTAAACAAGCATAGTAAAAAACGTCTAAAGGCAAGCGAAGTATGAAAATCTACATATATATCTTACTTCTTATATTTACTGGCTGTTCTGCTAAAAACAATGCTCAGCACAATATAGCAGTCGCCGCACAAAATGATAATATAAAAGAAGTTGTACAAGAGTCTCAATCGCAAAATATCGAAGTTGATTATATGAACTTCGATGAGCAAAATAAACAAGATATAATGTTAGCTTATGGAACGCTTCTAGATGATGCAAATGTAAATGCATGGGCTAAAGGCACAGAAGCAAATTTAGTCGGTAAAATCCTTATAAGTCAAGCTACGTTTAATAAAATAGCAAATGAAATTTCACAGTACATAAGGGATTTTCGCAAAATTGATGGTAAAATCAGCATATATTATCAAGTTAAAGAAAAAGTTGTATATCAAGGAAAGTATTGAGCTGTTTTTTTGAGATAAAAAGATAAGATAAGCTATTATTTTTTTACCCAATAAAGCTGCTCAAATACATGTAAATCTCTGCTGTTTAAATTTCTACTACCGCGAAAAGCGTTGTATTTCTGCTCTTTTAACTCAACTCTACCTATCTTTGATAAATTCGTTATAAACTCATCTTTATCTATGAAACCTTCATTGTTAAACGATATCAACAGATACTTTGATTTTAAATTATTTATAAGCTCAAAAAATGCCAAACAAGCATCTCTTTTTTTATTATAAACGCTTCTATTCCATTGTTTTGGAATGCCACTCACTAAGCTTATATCTTTTGGTTTTTCATATTTTGCTATTAAATTTAACATAAAATAGTTTGAGCCATAAGGATGTTGATTGTATGGAGGATCAAGGTAGGCAATATCTACTTCTTGCATATCTTTAGCAAACTCTAAGGCGTCTTTTTGGGCAACATATGAGTCGCATTTAAAATTCGAAAGCACAGGTTTTTTCAAAGTTATATCGCTCATTATCCTTTTAAGAGCGTTTTTTCCGTTTCCTCCAAACTCGCCTATTCCAAGTTTATTTTTATAAAATCCCTTAAAAACACCACTAGTATTACTATGAACGCTTACTTCAGAAAGAAGCGGAGCTAAGAAAAATACCCTTAATTCATCTGGAACTATCTCATCTATAGCAGTTCTTAAAGTATCTATAATCATCGCATTTTTAAGAGTAAAAAATACCCTGTCGTCTTTTTTGATATCATTTTCATCTTTTGGAGCATATAAAGATGTTATAAACCCTCTTTTTAAATCTTTTATATCACTTAATTTATGATAATAAAAATCAAGTTTTTCATTTAGTTCATCGCTATAATTTGTTTGATAGCACTCATTTATAACTTTTGAATACAACTCAAGATCATTTGTATATATCGTATGCGAATGGGCTCTAGCCATTCGTGCTACGATACCAGAGCCGCTAAAAATATCTGCAAAACTAACTTTATCTTTTTTTATATCTTGCTTTACACCTTTTATACCAGCTTCTATAAAACCTAGCAAGGAACGTTTATTTCCAAGATAAGTTATTAGTTGCTCTTTTAAATAGCGTGGATTTTCACTCAAGCGCTAATTTCCTTTATATCAGCCACTTTTAAAAATGCTTTATAAATTTGACCTATAATGGAGATTCTATTAGCTTTTATTTTTGGATTATCGTGATTTATCATCACAGAGTCGAAGAAAAGATCAATACTGTTTTTTAATCCAAACAAACTCTCAAGATATGTTTTTGTATCGTCTATATTTAAATTTAGAGCTTTAAATTTATTGTTTAATTCATTTTCCACGTCTTCTTCAAATAAACTCTCATTTACTTCTGCAATCTCGCTATCTTTTATAATATTAGACAGTCGTTTAAATGTAGAGAAATTATCTTTAAAATCCTTCATTTTGCATATTTCATCAAGTGCAATTATGGCTGCATTTAATCTTTTCAAGTCACTCTGTGAGCTATTTAAACACGCTTTTATAACAGAAGGGTTAACATCGTAAATGCTATAAAGTCTTTCATATACAAAACTTTCAAGATAGTTTAAATCAAAATTTTTATAATTTGGTTTTATTAAATTTAAAATATTTCTCAAATCAAAATTTATACCTAAATTTAGTACTATTTTTATAATTCCGCTAGCCGCTCTTCTTAATGCGTATGGATCTTTATTTCCGCTTGGTATCTTACCTATACTAAAAAGCCCCATTAAAGTATCAAGTTTGTTTGATATCGCCACTAAACTTGAAAATAGAGTTTTTGGATATAAATTTGCGTTTGGCAAATACTGCTCTTTGATAGCGCCTATTATAAACGGATTTTCGTCTCTATATGCAGCGTAATACCCACCCATTACTCCTTGGAGATTTGTAAATTCATAAACCATATTAGTAGTAAGATCGGCTTTGCTAAGCATGACAGCCCTATCAAGTTCATCAGCGTAATCTCCACCAAACTCATATCTTAAATCCTTATCGTAGATACTAGCTAAAATTCTAGCGATTTGTCTCTCTCTGAGTTCTTTATCGTACATACTGCCTAACTCATTTAGATAAGTGATATTTTTTAGCTTTTCACTACTAAACTCGCTAGCTAAATCACTATGCCAAAAAAACTTAGCATCGCTTAATCTTGCTCTTAAGACTTTTTCATTTCCTCTTATTATTAAATTATGGTCATCTGTAATAGCGTTGCTTACTACTACAAAATGATTGCTAAGTTTTCCATCTGCATTATGCAAAGGAAAATAGCGTTGATTTTCCTTCATTGAAGTGATAATAACTTCGCTAGGAACCTCTAAAAACTCTTTTTCAAAACTACCTAAGAGTGCCGTTGGATACTCTGTTATAGCTACAACTTCATCTAAAAGATCAAAATCAAGCTCTATTTTCAGGTTATTTTTAGTCTCAATAGTCTTAAATTCGTTTAAAATTTTCTCTTTTCTCTGAGTAGCGCTTAGTATAATTCCATTTTTTCGCACAAGCTCAAAATACTCATCTATACTAGAAAAATCTATCATATCATAACCGAAATTTCTATGTGGATAAAACGCTTTTTTACTCTTAACTCCAAAAATTTCAAAATCCAAGCTTTTTTCACCTAAAATAGATATTAATGAGCGTATAGGGCGTATAAACTCATATTCGCCGTTTCCCCATCTCATACTTTTCCCGAAATTTAAAGAGAGTATGAATTTCTCTATCATAGCAGGCAGTAAATCAGAAACAAGCTTGCCTTTTATAACGCTTTTATGATATAAAACCTCTTTACCTTTAATCTCTTTAAAACCAAGCTCATCTTGACTTATGCCACACTTCTTAGCAAATCCCAAAGCAGCCGCGCTCCATTTACCGTCTTGCAGAGCAACGCTTTTTGGAGCTCCTATATTTTCAACTTCTAAATCAGGCGTAAGTTCTGGTATATCGCCGTTTATCACGATTCTTCTTGGAGTATATTCAAGATTAAATTTGCTATCAAGTCCGTATTCGTCTAAAACTTGCTTCCATTTTGGTTTTATATTATTTAATTCCCTTAAAAAAGGGATTGCCGGCAACTCTTCAACGCCGATTTCAATCAATAGCTTCATCTTTTTTCTCCTTATTATCTTAACTTCTGAGACAATATCAGCCTATTTTAGTAACAAGCTTTTAAACCCAAACAAACAAAAGTTGATATTTTCATAAAATAACTCTGTTTTAACTATATTTAACTAATTTGATGAGTTATTATCATCTACTTTATCTTCATTTTTACCTTTTGCTTCTTTCCTTTTTGCTATTTGTTCATCTCTGAGACGATTTTTTTCCATCATTTGACGATTAAATCCTACAACTAAAACAAATATCAAAAATACAAGCAAAACCCAAACTAAAAAATTAAAAAAATCACTCAACAACAAGCTCCTTCTCGCCTTTATAACTCCAAACTAACGCATTTTTATAAACTAAATTTTGCCCGTTTTTTATCTTTTTAGAGCGACTAAATACTCTTAATTTCTCACCGTTGATAGATGTAAAACCATCTTTTACATCTATTTTCAAATTTGAAACAACATCGCCGCTCCTAGCGCTTTTTATCTCATCTTGACTTATCATAAATTTGCTTATATCAGTATCAAAAGCAGTATCTACGTTTTTATACGATATGCTAGAAATCTGCATATTTCCTTTATAAAGATCTGTTTTATTTACTATAGCTTCAACCTTCGTGCCAAGTGGAAGTTTTGGATTTTTTTCATATACGTATATACCTCTTCTACTTTTATCAGCCAAAATATAACCGAATTTATCAACGTAAATAACTACTCCGACGACCTCTGCCCTCTCATCGCTCACTGCATAAATTTCATCTATACTTTTTTTTAAAACGGGTGAATCTCTAAATTCTGAAGTTAATACCGCATAAATAGCGTAATGATCGGAAAACTTCCCGCTAGATAAAAAACTTGGCTTGAATACGCCAAAACTAGAGTTTTTGTATCTAATATTTCCGTTAAAAAAGCTATTTTGAAGCATTATGTGATCTATAGCGCCACCTTTTTTATATGAACTTCTATCTCTGTTTCCTACAAATTCCCAGAGATTTTTAAATTCTCCGTTTAAATCATTTAGCAAAAATCCATATCCATAATTACTATTTAAGTCGCCTAAAATTATACTGTTTTTTTCATTTTCGACTGCTTTTATCATAGTATTTGCAGCTGTTTTTCTATCTTTTAAACTATTTTTTGCTGCCGGGAAATGAGTTGAGAAAAACTTTATTGTCTCACCTCCAAAACTTATCTCGCTTACTAAAATAGGTCTGGTTTTTAAATTTGGAATTACGATTTTTCGGCTACTTAAAATAGGATATTTCGACATTACTCCAAGTCCTACGGGAGCATTTTTATTTGTAGCAAACTCATAAAATTTATACCCGCTTTTCATAGCCAACTGCTTTAAAACAGAGCTATTTTCTATCTCTAATACAGAAATAAAATCCGCATCTAGCGCTTTTATCACTCGCGAAATATTATTTAATTTTTGAATATATTTAGCCGTATTCCATGTTCCATCTTTGAAATCTTTATATTCGCTCCCGTCTATATTATCATCAAAAAGATTTTCTACGTTATAAGTCGCTATCTTAAGTTCAGCTGAAATAGAAAAAATAGCTATAAAAAGTAGGATTAAAACTCGCAAATTTCATCCCTAAAATTAAACTCGTTTATATTTTGGCGTATCGCTTCATAAGTTATAATTCCTACGCTAGTAGCTAAATTTAAACTTCTTCCATCACCGCTCATCGGTATCGTGATACAGTTTTCTTTTTTTATTTTCATTAAATCAAGCGGCAATCCAGATCCCTCGGCACCAAAAAATAGAAAATCTCCTTTTTGGAATTTAGTGTTAAAATAGAGCCTATTTGTTTTAGTAGTAGCAAAGAAAAATCTATCTTTAAATTTGATATTTTGAGTTAAAAAATCATCCAAACTCTCCCAAATAACAAGATCCAATTTATCCCAATAATCAAGCCCGGCACGCTTTAAATGCTTATCATCAAGCATAAATCCAAGCGGCTTTATAAGATGAAGTCTGCAACCTGAATTCACGCACATTCTTCCTATGCTTCCGGTATTCGTATGAATTTCTGGTCGAACCAAAACTATATCAAACATCTAAAAAATCACCGTTTTATTTTTATAAACAAAAACCCTCTCATCAAAAACAAGATCAAGCGCATTTGAAAGTACGACTTTTTCTACATTTTTACCTGCTCTTTGCATATCACGCCAGCTCATTTCATGATTTACTCTTACAACATCTTGAGTAATGATAGGTCCTTCATCAAGATCATTAGTAACAAAATGAGCCGTTGCTCCGATGATCTTTACTCCTCTTTCATGAGCCTGTTTATAAGGATTTGCTCCTATAAAAGCCGGTAAAAATGAGTGATGAATATTTATAATTTTTTTAGGATAATTTTTTACGAAATTCGAGCTTAGAATTCGCATATATTTTGCTAAAATCATATAATTAAATTTGTATTTTTTCAATTCGTTTAAAACTAAATTTTCATGTTCTTCTCTGCTAATTCCATCTGAACTAACAAAATGAAAAGGAATATCAAATTTTTCAGTAAGAGGTCTCAGAGTGTCGTGATTTGCTATGACTGCAAGAATGTTTGCGTTTAACTCACCGCTACTATGTTTTATCAGTAAATCTCCTAAGCAGTGGCTCTCTTTTGTAGCTAGTACAACAACATCTTTTTTAGTTATCTCTTCACAAAATATAATCGCATCTTTAGGTAAAAAAGCACTTAATGTATTCTTAAACTCACAAACATTTATATCGCCCACCATCACAGCACGCATATAAAATCGTTCATTTTCATGATCAACAAACTCACTTGTACTAACATAATTTAGACCATTTTTAAAAACTATCTCGCTAACTCTTAGTATTAGACCCTTTTCATCATAACAATCAATTTTTAAAATATAATTCACACCCGCTCCAAAAATTTAAAAAAATTGCGTAGATTATACAATTTTTTTACTAAAAAATAGATTATCCATAAACAAGACTATCTAAAATACAATTGTAAATAAAATATCATAATTACGCGATGCTAGTAATATTTTGAAGCCTTTGAGTATTTATTTTGAGTGTATTATTGACTTTTATAAGACTTAAATTTGATTTATTTTATATGAGTTCTTTTTTCAAAGAAAAATCAAAAGCTTTAACGCTATGTGTTAGTTCACCAAAAGAAATAGCGTCTATACCACAATCTGCAAGCTTTTTTATCTTATCTAAACTCATATTTCCAGAAGCTTCTATAAAGGCTTTTTGAGATACAATTTTAACAGCCTCTCTCATCATTTCTAAACTCATATTATCAAACATAATCATATCTATACCTAAATTTAAAGCCTCTTTTACTTCATTTAAACTTCTTGTTTCTACTTCTATTTTAAATTTATTTCCATATTTTTGGCGTATTTTAGTAACCGCGTTAGTGATGCCTCCTGCTGCGTCTATATGATTGTCTTTGATTAAAATCATATCGTATAGCCCTATTCTATGATTTTCTCCGCCGCCGCATTTTACGGCGTATTTTGCTAACATTCTATAAGCAGGAAGCGTTTTTCTAGTGTCTAGTATTTTTACATTGCCTTTGGATTCTTTTACGAAAATAGAGGTTTTTGTAGCTATGCCAGAGAGATAGCTTATGAAATTTATGGCTACTCTTTCGGCTTGTAAAATGTTTATCACGCTTCCTGATACTTTTGCTACCATATCTGCGTATTTTATCGCATCACCGTCTTTGAAATACAGTTCCACAGAGATATTTTCATCTATAAATTTAAAAACTTTTTTAAATATATCTATACCGCAAAGCACACCATCAGATTTACAAATCAAATAAAAACTATCTTTTTCATCATTAAAAATAGCTAAACTAGTGATATCTCCGCTACCACTTAAATCCTCTTTAAAGCCTAAGTTTATAAGTTCGTTAATATATGTATTCATAACTAGTATTATGATATAAAAACACTTAAATAGCAAATAAATTTAAATAATTAAACGATAAACATTTACCATATGTTGCTAAAATACACATTTTTATTAAAGGATATAAGTGCTAAGCGATATTATAAATTTTCTAGTTGATCTAGTCGCTGATTGGGGTTATATAGGTATATTTTTACTAATGGCTCTTGAGAGTAGTTTTTTTCCATTTCCGAGCGAAGTCGTGATGATACCTGCTGGCTATCTTGTATATAAAGGCGAAATGAGTGTTACTCTAGCTTTCTTAGCCGGAGCCTTTGGCAGCTTAGCCGGAGCTTTATTTAACTACTATTTATGTTTCTTTTTCGGTAGAAGTTTTATACAAACATATGGAAAATACGTAGGAATAACAGATGAAAAAATGGATAAATTTGAAAATTTCTTTAATAAATACGGAGAAATTTCAACATTTAACTGCAGATTGATACCGGGCATAAGGCAGTATATAAGTCTTCCTGCCGGGCTAGCTAAAATGAATATTCTTAGATTTTGTATTTTTACTACTTTAGGAGCCGGCATTTGGGTAGCGATTTTGATAGCTATCGGATATTTTTTAGGTGATCAAAAAGAGCTTATCGCTGAATACTTACATACTATAATAATAGTGCTTCTCATAGTAGTAGCGATGATTACGGCTGCATATATCTATATCCAAAAGAAGAAAAAAGCAAAGAGCTAATCTTTTGCTTTTTTAATCTCATTTAAAACATCTATAAGTTCGTCTAAATTTTCATAAGGTATATGTACTTTCCAGTCTGGCTCATTATCGCCTTTCAAACTAACTCCTATACTTATAATAGGCTTTGAGTCTTTTCCATAAGGCTCATCGATGTGAGCTACCAAAATAGATCCTTTTTTGGTGCCCTCTAATGCAATAACTTTTTCTAATTTAGCATTTGTCATCTTTTTACTCCAAACTCTTTTAAAAATTTAGCCTGAAGTTTAAACCACTCTTTCAACTCCATTATAGGATATCCTGCATAGTTTTTTCCCGGTTCTAAATCTTTGCTAACAGCGCCGCGACCTGCTATTTGAGCAAAATCTCCTATTTTTAAGTGACCGGCAGTACCGCTTTGTCCTCCCATAACAACATTTCGTCCGAGTTTCGTGCTTCCAGCAAGACCCGTTTGACTTACGATAATGCAACCAAAACCGATCTCGCAATTATGACCGATTTGAACTAGATTATCTATTTTGCTATATTTTTTAACAATAGTCGGCTCAAAAACGCCTCTATCTATAGTTGTGCAAGCTCCTATTTCTACATTATCTTCTAATTCTACCCAGCCATTATGATAAATTTTTATATGCTCACCGGTTTTTGTATGAGCATATCCAAAACCATCACTTCCTATAACCGCATTAGCATTTATATGGCACTCATTTCCTATCTTGCAATCATTATATATTACAACATTTGGATGAATTATGCAGTCTTGTCCTATGGTTACGTTATCTCCTATATAAGCTCCTGCCATGATGATACTTCTAGATTCTATTTTTACATTGTTACCTATATATACATTTGGCATTATAGTAACACTTTCATCTATCACAGCTGGGGATTTTGGATAAAATAGAGGCTTAGAAAACGTTTTTGATAAAATAGCAAAAGCAAGGTGCGGATTTTCTACTATTACGGCTCTACTTTTTACTAAATTTGCTAAATTTGAAGTTACTAAAATAGCTCCCGCTCTGCTTTCATCTATAAATTTACTATTTTTTTCGCTATCGCAATAACTAAGCTCATCTACATTAGCTCTTCCAAGAGAATTTAGAGCCGAAATTTCCATATCGGCGCCTACAAACTCTAAATTTAAAATCTTATAAATTTCACTTAATCTCATCATACTTCCATCATTACCGATCCGCTTCTTACTATTTGAATCGGGTTATATTTTTTCATTACTTTTATAAAACAGTCAATTCGCTGAGCATTATCACACGCCATGACTATGATGCAATTTTCATTTGCATTTGCAACCATACCGTTATATGATTTTAATATAGGATCTAATCCACTAAAGTTTTCATTTAAAGATATTTTTACTAAAACCATCTCTTTTTCTACGAACTCACCGCTATCTATAACTTTATAAGTCGGTATAAGTTTATGAAGTTGTTTTACTATCTGTTCAAAAACCCTCTCATCACCACTAGTCACTATAGTAACTCTTGAAAACTCACTATCTGGTACTGGAGCTACGGTGAGCGAGTCAATATTATATCCACGCCCTGAAAAAAGCCCTGCAATACGACTTAAAACGCCATGTTCATTTAAAACAATAGCCGATATAACTCTTCTCATCTCCTACTCCAATATCATATTATAAATTGCAGCTCCGGCTGGAACCATAGGTAAAACATTCTCAAATCTATCTATCTTAACTTCTATAACGCTTACAGTATCGATTTTAAGAGCCTCTTTAAGTGCATTTTTAAACTCGTCTTTAGTTTTTACAACAAAACCTTTTCCGCCAAAACCCTCACAAATTTTAACAAAATCTGGCTGAATGCTAAGATCCGTATTTGAATATCTTTCACCATAAAAAAACGTCTGCCACTGACGAACCATTCCTAAAAAATTATTATTTAAAATTATATTTATAACGCGTTTTTTATTTGCCGATAAAGTCATTAATTCTTGTATATTCATAAGAAATCCACCATCTCCGCTAACTGCTACGACAGGAACATCAACCGCCCATGCAGCGCCCATAGCAGCAGGAAGTCCATAACCCATAGTTCCTAATCCGCCGCTAGTAAGAAGTTGCCTTGGACGAGTAAATGGATAAAACTGCGCTACCCACATCTGATGTTGTCCGACATCCGTTGCTATAACAGCGTCATCTCCGGCTATTTTGGCTAAATTTTGAATAACCCATTGCGGTTTTAAAATCTCATCGCTGTCTTTATATGTAAGCGGATGAAGTTTTTTATATATAGATATCTGCTCTATCCATGGATCAAAACTGCCTTCTGAGATATTTATCTTATCATTTAATTCTATTAAAACATTCTTTAGATCGCCTACTATAGGATACTCTGCATTCACTATCTTTCCGATGCTGCTTGGATCTATATCTACGTGTATAACTTTTGCATTTTTTGCAAATTCACTAAGCTTACCAGTTACCCTATCATCAAACCTAGCTCCAAAACAGATAATCAAATCCGCTTCGCTTAAAGCCATATTTGCAGCGTAACTTCCATGCATTCCGACCATTCCTAAGTTTAACTCGTCGTCGCTTCTTAAAGTTCCAAGAGCCATAAGGGTTTCAACAGTCGGGATGTTTGCAGTATGAATAAATTTTCTAGCCTCATCCGCAGCATTACTATTTATAGCACCTCCGCCTAGATAAACTATAGGTTTTTTGGATTTTGATATTATCTCACACGCTTTTTTAATCTGATTTGGATGACCTTTTACATTTGGTTTATAGGTTTGCATTTTTATCTCGCTTGGATAATTGAAATCGCCCATAGCCGCAGTTACGTCTTTTGGTATATCCACATGAACAGGGCCCGGACGTCCGCTTCTAGCTATATAAAAAGCTTCTTTTAAAATACGTGGAAGTTCATCTATAGTTTTAACTAAAAAATTATGTTTTACACAAGGGCGAGAAATTCCCACCGCATCAATCTCCTGAAAAGCATCAGTACCTATGAGCGGTAGCGGGACTTGACCGCTTATAAGCACCAGTGGAATCGAATCGGCATAAGCAGTAGCGAGACCTGTCACGGCATTTGTAAAACCCGGACCACTTGTAACAAAAGCAACACCGACCTTGCCAGAAGCTCTAGCATATCCATCAGCAGCATGAACTGCTGCTTGCTCATGTCTAGTCAAAACATGAGTAAAATAGTCTTGCTTATATGTTTCATCATAAATGTTTAAAGCCGCTCCTCCAGGATAGCCAAAAACAACACTAACTCCTTCGTGCTTTAATGCTTCACTTATCATCTGTGAACCATTTAATTTTTTCATCGTTCCACCTTTGTATAAAATACAAAATTATAGCGTTAATTATGTTAAGTAAATTTAAAACAGAATAAAAGCAAGGTTAAAAATATATGAAAAATATCGATAAGTGTGTAGAAATCACACACTTATCAAATTTATATATAATTATAGTAGGATAAATCGCATATTTAGTTTAGTATATTTAGATTTAAATACCGCTTTTTAAAAGCTCGTTAAACTCTTTTATCTCTTTTTCTTGGGCTTTGATGATATTTTTTGCTATTTGTATTATAGTTTTATCTTTTGTGTATTTTAAAATTTGATTTGAAGCGTCTATGGCACCTTTATGATGAAATATCATAGACTCTAGAAAATCTCTATCTACGTTATTAGTGTCTTTTACCTTTCCCATATCTGCCATCATATTTTTCATGTCTAATCTTTCGGCGGCAACAAACTCATCATATTTAGCACTATCTAGCTTTGTAGTAAAATAAGTTTTGTTTTTTAAAATATCGTTAAACTCTTTTATCTCTTTTTCTTGATCTGATATTATGGTGCTTGCTATCTTTCTTACTGTATCGTTTTTACTAAATTCAAGTAGAAGCTTAGAAGAATCAACCGCTCCTTGATGATGCGGTATCATATTGCTTAAAAAATCGACTTCCACGCTGCCTGAACTTACAAAAGGAGTATTTACCATAGGTTCATGCATACTCATCATTATTTTATATGACGCAGAATTACCGATGGAATCGTGCATATGATCATTTTGAGCAGCACTTAAATTAAAAGCCAAAGCGATGCTTATCGCTATAACTGTTTTTTTCATAGTTGTCCTTTACACTTAAATTTATAAATGAGAATTTAAACTAAAAATACTAAATATTTTGATAATTGTTTTAATATAAATTATATATTATAAGTAAGCAAAGTAGAGTTTAGCATATTATAAATAATAAATTTAAGCTAAACTCTTTTTCATTTGGAATATTCAAAAGTCGATGTTATAAATTTAAAAAGGCCAAATAGTCTCTAAAACCTTTGTTCCCCAAGGCTTGCTAGTAGCTCTTTGTAAATCTCCTTCTGTCTTATATAGTATCTTAGCATCAGAGATATAGCGAGACTCTATTTGATTATTTTGGCTAATATCATATGGTCTTATAACGCCACTTATCTGCATTATCTGCTTTTCGTTATTTATAAGGATCTCTTTACTACCTTCTATAAAATAATTACCGTTATTTAGGATTTTTATAATCCTTGCAGAAACTGTCGTATTAAAAGTCTCGTTTCTAGTACTAGTGCCGCTTCCGCTATAATTATTTGCTCCGCCGGCTGAAAATCCTATGCCTGAAATTTTATTAATATCATTTGCGATTCCAGATAGCGCTGAGTTAGCAGGAGTCGTAAAAGTACCTCCGCTCAAAGACGTAGTGCTATCTTTTTTTGTTGTTTTATCGGCTTTTGATGTTTGATTTGCCGTCTCTTGTATAACAACAGTTACGATATCATTTACATTCATAGCTTTTCTATCTGAAAATAGCGGATTGTCTCCTCTACCAAAAAGACTGCCTGGACTGCTTACACCTATGCCGTTTTCTTTTGATGGAAGCTGTTCCACATATGCCGGTGGCTCCATGGAAATGTCCGGGTTGGCACCTGTTGCGCAACCTGCAAAAAACGGTAAAATAAAAACTAAAATATATTTCTTTTTCATAAACTGCCTTAAAATATAAATATGCTACAATTAAAGCAAATTGAGTTCCAAATACATTAAACATAGGAGAAAACAGTGTTAAAAGCTATCTATATTCTTGAATCGGACTACCAAAACGATAAATTTAGGCAAAATTTACTGAAAGAACTTAGTGAAATTAGTAACAAAAATACTATATTTTTTCCCATTAGCGATATAAATGAGAAAAATTGTAACACTTTTCTAACAAAAAGTGAAGCTAAAGAAATTTTAAAAAATGGTAAAAAAAATCAATTAATAAAATCAATTATCTCTAAATTTGATAGTATAGATGCGAATTTTATAGTTATAGTAGGAAGTTCGATAGAAAGTCTTGACGCCGATATAGCTAAAAATCTTAACGCTCCTTTTTATCTCAGCCCAGAAAGTGAGTTTAAAAAAGATATTTTAGGATTTACTTACATTAATGATATAAACGAGATAAAAACCGCAAACAGTAGCTGTATAACGCCGCTTAAATTTGAAAAAATGCTTTTTGATAGAGCTAAATCAAATTTGAAAACAGTAGTTTTACCAGAAAGCAATGATGATAGAGTATTAAAAGCTGCTCAAATTTTGCTTGAAAATGAAGCTGTGAATATAATACTTTTAGGAGAAAAAATAAATATAGAAGAAAGAGCGGAATTTCTAAATCTAAATTTAGAAAAAGCAGTTATTATAAACACAAAAGATAACGCCTACAAAGATGATTTTACAAATACCTTATATGAACTTAGAAAATCAAAAGGGATGGAGCTAGAAAAAGCAAAATCATTGATGGAGGATAGAACGTATTTTGGAACGATGCTAGTTTATAAAGGCGTAGCAGATGCTATGGTAAGCGGAGCTAGCACGACTACTGCACAGACCATTCGCCCTGCTCTTCAATTTATCAAAATGAAACCGGGAATTAGCAATGTAAGTGGAAGTTTTATCGTCTGTTTAGATACTAAAACTCAAATTTACGCAGATTGCGCTATCACGCCAAATCCCACAACAGACCAACTAGCAAATATAGCTATAAGCACTGCAAAAACAGCTAAAAATTTTGGACTTGATCCTAAAGTAGCAATGCTAAGTTACTCCACTGGCGACAGTGGATGTGGTGAAGATGTAGATTTTATAATAGAAGCAACAAAAAAAGCAAAAGAACTTGATCCTAACTTAAAAATAGAAGGTCCAATTCAGTTTGACGCTGCGGTAGATAAAGCAGTCGCCGCTAAAAAATTACCAAACTCAGCAGTAGCTGGAAACGCAAATACATTTATATTTCCAAATTTAAACTGCGGAAATATCTGCTATAAAGCAGTACAAAGAACCGCAAATGCTATAGCTATAGGTCCAATTTTGCAAGGACTAAATAAACCAGTAAATGATCTAAGTCGTGGATGTTTGGTTGAAGATATAGTAAATACGGTCTTAATAAGCGCAATACAATCTCAAGGAGAATAAATGAAAATTTTGGTTATAAACTCAGGTAGCAGCTCGATTAAATTTAAACTTTACGATATGAGCGATGAAAGCGTTATATGCAAAGGTTTAATAGAACAAATAGGCGCAAAAAACTCATATGCAAAAATAGTCACGAAAACCGGTGAAATAGCTGAAAAAAGAGAAGAAATTCCTGATCACGGTACAGGAATAGACGTGATGAATGAGCTTTTATTTAACAGTCACGCATTAACAAGCCTTGATGAGATAGACGGCGTAGGTCACAGGGTAGTTCAAGGCGCAGATCTTTTCAACGACGCTGTACTTGTAGATGATGATGTTTTGCAAAAAATAGAAGAACTTATACCGCTTGCTCCGCTTCATAATCCAGCTCACTTAGCAGGCATGAAAGAGACTTTGAAAGTTAGACCAGATATTCCAAATGTAGCTGTTTTTGATACCGTTTTTCATCAAACAATGCCAAAAAGCTCATATATGTACCCTCTTCCAATTGAATTTTATGAAAAATATAAAATAAGAAGATACGGTGCTCACGGTACATCGCATCAGTTTGTAGCAAAAGCCGGCGCAAAAATTCTAGGTGTTGATTTTGACCATTTTAGCTGTATCACGCTACACCTTGGAAACGGTGCTAGTATAGCAGCTATAAAAAATGGAAAATGTATCGATACAAGTATGGGTTTAACTCCTCTTGAAGGTCTTATGATGGGAACAAGATGCGGAAGCATAGATCCTGCCATTGTACCTTTTTTGATGAAAAATGCAAACTTAAGCGGCGAGGAAATTGATACCATAATGAATAAGAAAAGCGGTCTTTTAGCAATAGGCGGCTCAAACGATATGCGTGAAATAGAAGCTAGAATGGATGCCGGAGATGAAAATGCAAAACTTGCTTTTGAGATGTTTGTGCTGCGCATAAAAAAATATATCGGTGCTTATATATCAATACTGGGTGAAATAAATGCTATCATATTTACCGCTGGTATAGGTGAAAATGATGCTAGAATCAGGGAAGCCGTTTGTAGCGGACTTGAAATATTTGGTATAAGAATGGATAAAGATAAAAATGCCGCTAAAAAAGATGAGCCACGCCGCGTAGGTCTTCCTGAAACAAAAGTTCGCATCATCATAGTTCCTACGGATGAAGAACTAGCTATAGCAGAAGATACTCTGCGTATAATAAATCAATCAAAAAAATAACAATTGTTAAAGAGCTATTTTTAAATAAATTTAGCTCTTTTTTAAATTTATATACTGCCTTACTTTATATGAAATTCGGTGCGTCATTACTAAATAAAATGAGATCTCCGGCAACAGTATGATTTGCCAAAAAATCTTGCATTTGCGATCTATCTTTTAACAGCACGACTTCTGGTTTTACAAGAAATTTAGTAAGAGATTTCTCGTTTAAACTATTTGTTATCACGACTATATCAAACACTTCATTTATCTTTTTTGACAGCTCTTCATTTAAGCTACTTTTTCCTTCAACTATACCAGGAGTTAGCAATACCTTCTTTCCGCTATAGCTATTTACAAGTTCATAGCTCTCTTTCATCCCTTTTAAATTTCCATTAAAACTATCATCGATGATGATTTTTCCACCAGCTTCAATCCTCTCCAAACGATGTTCCACGCTTTTTATCTTTAAAATAGCATTTTGAAGAGTTTGCTCATTTACTCCAAGTTCCATCGCAAGAAGTATACAAGCACAAAGATTATAAGCGTTAAATCCTCCAAGTAACTTTGAACTAAAATGAAGTTCTTTAGCATTATATAAAATACTAAATTTAACTCCATCTAAATTTGAAACTATATTTTTAACCAAAATATCATAAATTACTATATTTTTATCATAGTTTTTCAAAGTAGAGCTATGTAAAAAAGCTTTTTTAATTCTAGATGAATTAAGGGCTTCAAGCTTTGTAGTGCGAACATTTTCTATGCTTTTAAAATACTCTATATGAGCGTCTCCTATCTCTCCGACTATCACAAAATGAGGCTCTAAAAACTCAGTTATATCTTTGATATCTCCTTTTAGTCTAGCACCTGCTTCAGCTATATAAATTTGGGTATTAAAACTTAGGTTTTCATTTATATCTCTTATTATTCCTGATAAAGTATTTACGCTTCTTGGGGTTTTATAAACATTGAAATCATCTTTTAGCATATCATAAAGAAAATTTTTCATACTAGTTTTACCGAAACTAGCAGTTATCAATACGATTTTTAAATTTGAAATGTTATTTATCTTGTTTTTAGCCTCTTTTTTAAATTTCAAAGCCAAAATATACTCATAAATAAAGCTAAAACAAAGAGCAAAACCAACACTAAATATAAGCTGTAATACGGCTATCTGTTCAAATTTAAAAAATAAACTAACAACAAAAAATATCAATAAAAAAAGAAAAAATCTCTTAACTCGATTTGTTAAAACCAGTCTTTTATCAAGCTTTTTTTGCCATAAAATAATGGCCACGCCATATAAAATAGATCCGATAAATAAAATTACATAATTTTGAAACATACTTATATACGTCAATGGAATAATAGCGTAATAAAGATGCCACAAAGGTTTAGTATAATGAAATAACACACGCTCAAATTTATAATTATACCATTGCAAAGCAGTGATGATATACAAACCAAAACATAACGTTATAATAAAATTTGAAACTAATTTTAAAGATATTTCAAGCATCGTCATCTCCTGATTCTAAAATACAACCTTGTGTATATGCGTCATCTAAATTTTTACTTTGAGTCTCATGCGCTAAGGATATTTTTATCTTATCGCTTATAAATTTAGAGTGCAATAAAAAGAAAAAGTGGTCACCATTTAGCGGATAAAACTCACTATTTACGATAAGCTTCGATATAGTTTCTCCGCTTTTAAGAGGCGTTGATTTATCATCTTTTCCCCAGAAAATCAATGTCTTAGCCTTGCAATTTGCAAAAATATGTCTAAAATCCTCATCAACAACATTTTTTAGAGTTTCATACATCTCTTTACTCATTCCAGCCACATCTTTTGTCGCAAACAGTTTATAAAATTTACCAAAACCAAATAATTTAATTAGTTTAAAAATCTTTATCTTAAAACGAACTAAAAATGATTTTTTAGTTATTATGCCGGCGCTGCTTAAAAGAACTAGTCTAGGACTATTTAACAAGCTAGCAACCTTGCCGCCAAAACTATGCCCCATGATAAAATCAGGTTTTACGCCTATTAAATTTAAAAATTCAGATACTATAATAGCGTATTTTTTTGTATCTAAAGGATGTTTTAGAGTACTTTTACCAAAACCGGGAAGATCTATGTATATCTGTTTGAAATCATCTAAATGGTTCAAAAAAGCTTTTTTCATAATCTCTTTATTTGCACCCCATCCATGCAAAATCAAGATAGAAATATCTGCATTAGGATTTACAATATCATAATTTATGCTATAAACTCCGCCATTTACCTTTACGTCTTTAATCGCCATTTTCAGCTCTCTCTTTTTTCTGAGTAGTATATATCGCTTCTAGCAAAACTACTGCATCATTTAGTCTTTCGTACTCGTCCATATTTAAAAGTACCGCTTCAAAGCGGTTGTTTTTAACTATAAACGCTCTTTTCATCTCTGCTTTTGCGATTTTAGTAAGTATGGAACTAAAATTTCTCACGACTTCTGTTGCGGTGTATACTTCATTTTTACTAAATGTAGCCATGACAGATCCTTAATGTAGAATTTTATGTAAAATTCTACATAAATTTGGCTTAGAAAGATTTTAAAGTTTTATGCTAGCTTACCTTTATTGCTTGTTATAGAATTAATAAATTTATAGTCTATATCTATATTTTTTGATGGTTTTATAGAATTCGCCAATTTTTCTACAGATGACGTAAAGTCGGTAAATAAATAGTTTGCCATGCTACCGGGATTTGGATTTATCTCATTTAGATAAACTTCATTATCTAAAACAAAAAAATCACATCTTATCAAAGCTCCGTCAAAATTTCCACCATTATAAATTTTAGCAAAAGCGTCTTTTATCGCTATTTTTAGACTATCGTCTATATCGGCTTCTTTTGCACAGCTACTAGAAAAACTCATATATTTTTGTTCAAAATCTAAAAAATCATTCTTTTTTGGCTCTTCTATAAAAGAGTATATAAAATCATTTTCGGCTTTAAATCCTGCTAAATTAAACTCTCTTATACCTTCTTTAAAAGGCTCTACTAAGATATCTTTATCAAACTCAAATGCCACGTCTAACGCATAATCTAAATTTGAAATATCCCTAACAACGCTCACGCCTATACTACTTCCAAGTCTTGCTGGTTTTAGTATAAAAGGAAGTTCGGTTTTAACTATATCGCCTCTTTTTATCATCTCATAAGGAAGAGATTTTACAGCGCATTTATGAGCTAATAGTTTTGTGAGTTCTTTGTTGAAACTCATCACGCTAGCTTCTAATCTAGGGCCAATAAAAGTTACGTTATAAAACTCAAACATACCGGCTATTTTGCCGTCTTCGCCATCTCTGCCGTGTATTAAATTTATATAGCAATCCACGTTTAGATCATTCATACCAAATATCCCGTGAGCCGCAAAACCACCTTTTTTTAGATGAAGTTTTTTTGAGTTTTTATACTTATGACTGCTAAAAAAATTTGCTCTCATATCGTCACTATTTATAAGATAAAAATCTCCGAATTTATCTACGAAAATAAAACTAAGTTCGCACTTTAAAGCCTTTTTTACCGCTATGGCCGAGACTATGCTTATCTCATGTTCAAAACTCACTCCGCCAAATACTATACCAAATTTCATAACTATCCTTACGCAAGTTTTTTAAGCGCTTCTTTGATAAGAGAAGCAGTATCATTACTAGAACATTCATTTAATACTTTTGAAATTCTATCTCTTTTAAAACCTAAACTTTCTAAAGCCATAAACGCTTCATTTTGATAACTAGGCATAGAATTAATCTCTCCAAACTTAGCATCGCTTAGTTGAGCTATAAGAGTTCTTGCAGTTTTTGGACCTATACCAGGGACTCTTCTTAAAACAGCGTCATCGCCGTTCATAACTGCTATACTAAATTCATCTGGACCCAAGCTGGAACAAACCGCCATAGCCGTTGAAGCACCTATACCGTTTACTTTTAAAAGCATTTCAAATATACGCTGCTCACTCTCTTTTATAAAACCGTAAAGCAAATTCGCATCTTCTCTTATCACTTGAGTTATAAAAAGTTCGACTTTTTCACCTTTTTGCAAGCTTGCACTAGTAAAAAGTGATATGGAAATTCCGTAACTCACTCCGCTAAGAGTTTTTATCCAGACGTTAGTCGGCTCTTTTTTTGTAATTATTCCTTCTATTGCTTTTATCATTGTTATATCTCGTTTGATTTTTTTATTTCGTAGATCTCTTCATCGCCCAAAGTAACGCACTTTAATGTTATAAGCTTCGCCAACTCATTTTCTCTCGTACTATAAGTAATATCTTTTTTTGGTTCAATCAATCTAAATTTAATCTCATTTAGCTCTTTCCACCTATCTTTATTTATAATTTTAGCTTTAAATACCATACTTTGCATACTTTTTAACTCTTCTTTCAAATCGTTTAAAGCAGCTTTTTTACCGTTTAGATCTTTTAGCATACTATTATATTCATAGACTAAAGCTTGAAAATCTTTTAATTTATTTAAAAATGACATGGGAGGCGCTTTGCCTGTGCTTCTTAACTCTTCTATTCTACGTTTTATCGAATTTACCGATTCTCGGTTTGAGTCTATAATATTTTTTTTGCTTTCTAACTCTCTTGGTATAACTAATATATCGGTCTTTAGCTTAGACATAGTTTTAGAGTACTCTTCTAGCTTTCCTTCATAATTTAGTATCTCTCCAGAATCTATGCAAATTCTATTGTTTGTTCCTTTTAGTTCGTCTATTTCTACCAAAGTCGATGCAGTTATACTAGAGTTTGCAAAAAGACGCTTGATATGAACTTCATTTGCTATTATTTCTCCGCCTATAACTGAGTTTATAAATACCTTTTTTGCCCTAACATAACCGCTTTCCAACCTATCTATCTTTGCTTCATCACATATTAATCGCCCTAAATGCACGGATATCTCTGCTGTTTGAGCCTTTATAACTGATTTTGCATGAGTTTGACCACCTATAATAACATCTTTGGCTACGATATGCGCGCCTTTAGCTACGTTTCCTTCTACGTTTATAGAAGTTGTTTCTATACTCATGCCAGCACCGACGGCGTCTTTTAAAATATCTTTTTCTTTAATATTGATTTTTACGTCAGATTCTAAGCTAGTTTCTATAGATCCGGTTGTTTTAAAGCTTACTTCATTTATATCAAGCTCATCTTTTATATCATACGTGCCTTTTTCTTCGTTTACGTAACCGTTTTTCTTAGCTATGTATTTTATGCTATCGTCATCTTCTTTTACATCTATATTTTGACTTACGTTAATCTTCTCTTTTATTAGAATTTTTGGCTCATTAACAGAGATAACATCTCCTTTAACATTTCTACCAGCAATTCCGGTTTTAGGCTTTATATATTCTATAATGACTTCGCCTTCCGTAACTCCTTGAACAAATCCTCTATTCGAGTAATTTACCTTGTCGTCTTTATTCTTTTCACTATTTTTTAATTTGCTTTTATAGTAAAATATCATATTATCGTCTACAGCCACTACAGGATCTACTCCAGTGACCACTACAAACGTAAATGCCTTATCGATAATCTCTTTTATACGCAAAATAGACGTTACTTTATTTATCTCTCTAAGCATTATATAGTCTCTTATACCTATCAGTATATTTGCTTTTAATAACTTTTTTTGTATGAAATTTATAAGATCTCGTTCAAATGAAGGATAGTATTTCACGTTTGAATCCTCTTTTATAGAGGCTACTACTTTTGTCATATTTTTATTTGTACCCAATGATACTTTTGGTAACATAGGCTGCTTTTTAACTCGTCTATCAAAAAATTCTACTTTATAATTTTGAGATATAGATAAATTTGGATTCGACATAAACTCGTCATCATCAAACATACGAAGCTCGCTGTCGATAGCGCTTATAAAATCATCTTCGGGTTTTAATTTATACCGCGTATCGACGGAAATTATATTAAAATCAACATTATCAACGCTAACTCCGGCGTTAGAAGCTATAAATTCCATATCTTGATATGGATTTTTCGTATCTACTATTATCGACGGCATTATAACTTCATCAGCCATAAAAATCCTTGGTCTATGATTAATTAATATTTAATTATACATTAAAACCACTAAATTCTATATAAAAAATAGTCGCAAAACAAAGACTGATTTATAAATACAAATTGACTTAATAATGAAATTATATTATACTACACATTTTAAAATAACATAATTATACTTTTTTAAATTATTAGTATAAAATTAAATTTTAGCTAGGAGTTTTCAAATTTGAAACCAAAACTTATCCTTATAGGAGCATCCACAGGCGGTCCAGGTCATCTTAAAAAGCTACTTTTTGACCTAAACCTTCCTAAAAATACATCAGTAGTGATAGCTCAGCATATGAGTTCTATGTTCATCCATAGTTTTGTTACACAGTTTAATCAAGATATAAATCCGGATGTAGAACTGCTAGATAAAAAAATGCACCTTGAAAACAAAGTGTATATTTGTGAGAAAAATAGCGTAATACTAAACTCACAAACATTAAGTGCAAACATTGATGAAAGCAAAATTGTAACTACTTTTAATCCAAATGTCAATATGCTGTTTAACTCAGCAGTTCCTGTCTGTAAATACGTAAGCGTGATGGCAATATTATTAACCGGTATAGGAGATGATGGCGCTGCAGGGCTTGATAAATTATACAAAGCCGGAGCAAAATGCATAGCCGAAAACGAAGAATCGGCCATAGTATACGGTATGCCAAAACGCGCAAAAGAGTTAAATACAAAATTAGAAACTGCAAACTTACACGATATAAAAATTAAATTAGAGAGATTTATTAATGAGTGAATTTGTATATGATGAAAATGGACTACAAGCGTTAATTAGTCTTATTAAAAAACTATGCGGCAACGATCTAACCAACAAAAAAGATATCATCAAAACCAAAATATCCAACTTTGCCACAAATAAAAATATACCGGATATGGATGCTTTATTAAAAAAAGTTTCTTTTGAATCAAAACTCAGACAAGAGCTTTTAAATTTAATAACCATAAACGAAACATATTTTTACAGAGAGTTAAATCAACTAAACTCTGTTATATACTATGCAAATACTATGGCTTTGAGCGACAACGTAAAGATTTTATGTGCTCCTTGCAGTAGCGGCGAAGAGGTATATTCTTTAGGAATGATCGCAAAAACTATCGGTATAGATAGACAAAGACTAAAAATAGTAGGTATAGATATAAACTCAGAAGTTATCCAAAGGTGCAAAGACGGTATATACAACCAAAGATCTATACAAAACGTAAGCTCAAATCAAAAAAATATGTATTTCAACAAAGTTGATGATATGTACCAAATCAAAAAAGAGCTAATGCCTCAAATGGAGTTTAAAGTAGCAAATATATTTGATGAAAGCTTATTTAAATTAGGAATGTTTGATATAATCTTATCAAGAAATATGATGATATATTTCGATGAAGAGTATAGGCTGATGACTATCGAAAGATTTCATAAGATCCTAAAACCTTTTGGAAGATTATACGTAGGTCACGCCGATCTAGTTCCATACACAGATCTTTATACGAAAATAGTAGATATCGGCTCAAGCTACTATGAGAAGTTATAAAAAATACTTCTCATAGACAAATTTATAATAAAACGCGCCTATAAAAAACATAAATCCCATTATAAATGTTATCATAGCAAGCCCCATGCCGAGTTCATAGGCTACTCCTATGAGTAACGATACGCTAGCAGATACTATAAAATACACCATATCTTTATAAGCTATAACGCGCCCGTAATACTTTTTGTCGCAGTTGTTTTGAAGCATTGTAAATGTAAATGACCAAAGAGTAGATGTACAAAATCCTGCCGCCACCAATCCTATAAGCCCTAAGTAATAATCAAACTGCAAAATTGCCCATAAAGATATACCCAAAAACTCACCGACAAAAAGCCAAATAAGCGTCTTTGTGTTTGTAAATTTACTAAGTGCGATAGGTCCTACCACAAGCGATATAGCTCTAGTCATATTCATAAAACCGATTATCAAAGATACGCTCATTATCTCTTTGTATTTGTAATTTGCCATAAGAGCTATCAGATTATCATACGCAGTTATGCCTACAAAAGAGTGAAGTAGTATAAGATGCATTATAATAGGACTATTTTTTATATATTTTAGACCGTCTTTCATCATCTCAAATGCTTTTTGCGTTCTTGTTTTTACGATATCTGGAATTCTAAGCTTTGTGAGTAAAAACATCCCCAAAATATACAAGCCAAAATCAAATAAAAATGCCTCTTTAATGCCGAAATAATGTATAAAAACTCCGGCTATGCCCATACCTGCAGTATATGATGCGGCCCAGATGATAGAGTGTATCTCATTTGCTAGTTTGAGATTTTTTTTGGTCATCAAGCTAGGAAGCAAGCTCATCTCTGTTTGAAAATAAGTCACTCCGGTTCCCATTCTAACAAATATAAGAATAAACAAAAGCGGAAGCAAACTAAGATCATCTATAAAAACTAGCATCAAAACAGTCACTGTTTCTACAAACATAAGAAATATCATCATAGGTTTTGCACTAAATTTATCTATTATTATGCCGTTTATCGGAGCTAAAAAAACATTTGGTATAAACGCCATCGCCGCAGCAAGCGTTACGGCCCACACAGGAGCGTTAAGCTCTATTAAAAGAGTAAAAATTCCGGTATGTGAAAACCACATTCCAAAGTAACAAATAAATTGTATAGAAGTTAAAATCCTAAGATTTGAATTGTATCTTAGGAGTGCGAGATATTTTATCATTTTTGGAGTTTATAGGTATAATAATCTTTAAACTCACCTTCTATTAAATTTTTATCAGCATCTAGTCTATTTAAATTTAAACCGTCTTTTTTAAAGTAAAATGTCTCGTTATCATCGCTAGTAATTATTATAATCTCACCGTCAGTCTTATATAAACCGCTTTGAGTAAAAGTTTGGTTTATATCTTTTACATAGGTATCAGACAAGATAAAACTTCCGTTGCTATCTAGCTGCAAAATGGACTTTATCTCACTACAATCAGCGCAAGGGAGTGTAGTTTCAAATGTTTTTCGGTCGTTAGTAGGCTGATTTGCCGATCCGCAACCAACAAAAATAGTAAATGCCACTATGGACAAAATCATATTTTTCATTTTAACTCCTTATTTTTTGAAACGCAATTATATCCAATATTTTATAAATTTGCTCACGTATATATATAAAATTTAATTATATTTTATAATGTTAGATATTAAAATAATCGATATTTTTAAGCCATCTTTTTGCAAATTATGATAAAATTTAGCCCAAAAAAAGGATAAATTTTGA
Source organism: Campylobacter fetus subsp. fetus (assembly GCF_900475935.1). Lineage (NCBI taxonomy): Bacteria > Pseudomonadati > Campylobacterota > Epsilonproteobacteria > Campylobacterales > Campylobacteraceae > Campylobacter > Campylobacter fetus. The sequence continues at coordinate 809,295 of NZ_LS483431.1, read as the reverse complement.
ACAGAATAAACAAAAAAGAAGCTCTAAATTTGATAAAAAACGCAGATCTAAACGAACTTGGAAAACTAGCATTTGACAAAAAACTAAAACTGCATCCAGACAAAATCACAACTTTTATAGTCGATAGAAATATAAATTATACAAATACATGCTGGGTAGATTGTAAATTTTGTGCGTTTTATCGCCACGTAAATGAAGATGAAGCATATATACTTAGCTTTGATGAGATAGATCAAAAGATAGAAGAACTAATCGCCATAGGCGGCACTCAGATACTATTTCAAGGAGGCGTTCATCCAAAACTAAAGATCGAATGGTACGAAAACTTAGTAGAGCACATAGCAAAAAAATATCCGGATATAGATATACACGGATTTTCTGCAGTTGAGATAGACTATATAGCAAAAATTTCCAAAATTTCTACTTTAGAAGTGTTAAAAAGACTACAAGCAAAAGGACTCTATAGCATACCAGGAGCCGGAGCGGAGATACTAAGTGATAGAGTAAGAGATATAATAGCCCCTAAAAAGTGCAGTACTCAAACATGGCTAGATATCCATAAGCAAGCTCACGATATAGGTATGAAAACTACCGCCACTATGATGTTTGGCACGGTTGAAACAGATGAGGAAATAGTAGAACATTGGGATAAAATACGAAGTCTACAAGATCAAACAGGCGGATTTAGAGCCTTTATATTATGGAGTTTTCAGTCTGAAAATACGAAACTAAAATCGGAATATCCTACTATAAAAAAACAATCTCCGAATCGTTACTTAAGACTTCTAGCAGTTTCAAGACTATTTTTAGATAATTTCAAAAACATACAAAGCAGTTGGGTAACGCAAGGCAGCTATATAGGACAATTAGCACTTAAATTCGGAGCAAACGATCTAGGAAGTACTATGATGGAAGAAAACGTAGTAAAAGCCGCCGGAGCAAGCTTTAGAATGAGTCAAAATGAGATGATAGAACTTATCAAAGATATAGGCGAATTTCCTGCTAAAAGAAACACTAACTATGATATTTTAGAGCGCTTTTAAGCTCTAAATATTATTTCTCATAAATATTATATTTTTGAATTTAAAATATCTTAACTCAAAAACAAAATTTCATATGAACTATACGACATACTAATTTATACTCGGTGGATGGTTGAAAGGTGATGTATTAACTAGTGAAAAGATTGACCTATTAAAGAGCAATGATACTTAAAAATGTATTTAAGAATAATGAGAAATTAATTCTAGATGGATTTAATATACCGCCATTAAAGATAAATTAGAAATCTAGTACAAAAACGGTTCACTTAAAAACAATCAGAATCTAAAACTACTAAATAACAACGAAGCTTACTATAAAATCTTAGAACGGTTGAAAATACTTTTTTTAGATAAATATACGAATATTAGAACAAATAAATGTTAATTAGATATAAAAGAGAGATTTATAAAAATAAAGAGAAGTTAAACGAGGCTAAGAGTAACTGCAGATTATAATATAGACGGCTATACGTATGGTGGAAGTATCTTTTAAAACTCCAAAATGCTATCTTTAGGAGATATCGAAAAAGAGAAACCAAACGAGTTATTACAACAAGTATCTACTGATAATGAAAGAGCTAGTATTTTATAGATTTTTATAATATTAATGCTAAATGAAGTAAAAAGATTGAAGTAGATATATTACCATCAAGATATCAGGAATATTAAATTTAAAAGCAGAAAATGGGGGTATAGTTTTAGACACGAACTCAGCCACCGTATAAAAACAATAACTTAAATTTTATAGTTATAAAAAATATAGATAAAATATAAAATAATAAAAAAAGTGTGTTTTTGATAGAGTAAATTTAAAAAGCCCCACATAATGCAGGGCTTTTTAGAACAAAGAACTATTCTATTTTTCCGCTTTTGATACGAGCGTCATAGATAGTACGAAGTTTCTTAATGTCTTGTTGTACTTCAAATACTCCATGCCAGTGAGCATAGTCAGGAGCGCCCATCACAGCACCCATTCTCATACGACGACCTTGATGATGCCATAAATAGTAGTAAGTTATTTGGAACTCATCAGACCATTCGTCTTTTTTGAGAAGACCTTTAGCTTTCAAGTCATCAAGCATTTTTTTAGCTTCTGTGTGATAAGTATTGTAAAGTTCAACATGGTTATCAGCACTTACAAAGAATGAATCAGTTGCTTTTGAAGAGTGGCAAGATTTACATACTTGTTTCATCTCGGTTCTAGCAGCTTCTGGTCCATTTATATTTCCAGCTAGTGGTGTTCCTATACTTATTTTACCTTCTTTAGCATAAGTTTCAGCAGCTGTGTCATATCCGCCTGTTCTTAGGTTGCTATGTGGAGCCCATAGATTCCATTTTAGACGTACGCTAACATTGTGAGTAGTGTTTAGATCACCTATTCCACTCATGTGACAAGTAGCACAAGTCGGAGCTCTATAGTCCGGAACATCCCAAGTATCTGGGGCACTATCCCATTTCCATGTATTACCCTCAGCATTGAAGATCTTTCCGTGCATTGAGTTGTTGTAAATCTCAATGTTTGGATGATCAGGTCCAAGGTGGCAAGATGCACAAGCAGATGGTTTTCTAGCTTCAGTCATATCAAATTTATGGCTAGAGTGGCAAGATTTACAACTACCTACGCTACCATCAGGATAAGCATTACCGATACCATAGTTTGGCCAGCCTTTTCCAGGAAGCGGATAACCCTCTTTATCAAGTTTAATTTCCATACCGTGGCATTGTATACAACCAGTAGAAGCAGGAGCATCTTTTAGATTCTCATTTCCTGCGTAAAATGGTGCATCATTTTCATATGGTTTACCATTAGCTTCATAGTGATACATAAGTTCAACCATACCTTTTTTAGCAAACATTTGAACTCCGCCTCTTGCGTGACCGCTTTGTTGGAATTGTTCAACTTCTTTAGCGTGACATTTAGCACAAGTTTTTGGGCTGACCAAAATACTTACGTGATTACCACTATCTTTTGGGTGCTCTTTTTTGATAGCCATAGGACTATCGGCAGGAACCGCGTGACAATCCACGCAACTTACAGCAGCGTGAGCATGGCGAGAACTTTTCCAGTCATTTACGATACCTGGAGTTTTGTCTTTATGACACTCGATACATTTAACAGCCAATGGGCTTAAATTTCTATCAACCTTCATTGTCTTTGTAAGATTGATATTTCCAACGCTATCAGCAAAACCGATAGCGGCGATACAGGTTAATGCTAAAATAAATTTTTTAAGCATTTCTCATCTCCTTACTTTGTAATATTGAAATCACCAAATTTAGCTTTAAGGTGAAAACCAAGATTTTTGTGTCCGACATGCTCGTGACATTCGACACAGGTTTTATTTATATTTTTGGCAAAATAATCACGGTGCGGTAAAAATGACTTCATATTTTGTGAAGAAACATTTTTTATATCACCATGACAGTGCATACAGCCACTGTCATACACATATCTTTTAGACTCTTTTCTTCTTGCTTCCCAATCAAATTTTTCAGGACTTCCAAAGAGTGTAATGGCACCTTCAACCATACCATTAACAGCCTTTTGATACGTATATTTGACTATATTGTCATGCGGTAAGTGACAAGTAACACACTCTGCTTTAAATCCAACTTTGTTATTTCCTCCATGAATATCGTTCTTATACGAACTAACCATAGGTTCCATAACATGACAGGACGTGCAAAACTTATCTCCACCAGTCACATACATAAACTGTGCTATACCAAGAGCAAATACAAGACCAACTAAGCCACCTATAATAAAGATAGCTATAGTAAAAAGCTTTGTCTTTCTCAACTCCACTCCCTCCCTAGAAAATTGCTTTTCTACGATTTAGAATGTTATTCTAACATATTTTTAATATATATACAACGACTTTCGTCAAGTTTTTTGGGGTTTTTATAAATTTATGTAAATTAGTAACACTAAATATTAAATAAGCTTATAAGCTTTTCATTATCTTTAAAGGTTAAATTTAGATTATCATCTAATTTTATAATGCCTTGTTGCTTAAACTGGCTTATAGTTCTAGATAAAGTTTCTGGAGCTATATTTAGTATAGACGCTATCTGAGTATGTTTGATAGTGGAAAATAGATCAGGATTTTCTACTATAAATTTCGCTACCTTAGCATCGCTTTTCAAAGTTAGTTCATTTTGCAATACACCATTCATAATCCTAAGTTTTTGCGAAAGAGATTTTAAAAGTTCAAAGCAAATAGACGGATTCGATAAGAAATCTGTTTTAAATTTATTATAATTTATACGTAGAACCTCGGCGTTGTTTAAAAATACTCCGCTTGCCGGATATGAGATATTTTCAAAATTTACAAGCTCGGCAACTAAGGATATAGGACGAAGCGTATGTAAAAATATCTCTTTTCCTTTTGGAGTGCTTTTATAAATTTTAATAGTACCTTTTACAAGCACATTAAACCATTGTGGTTCATCTCCTTCCATAAACAAAAATTCATCTTTTTTATAACTTTTTATCACAGATATATTTTCAAGTCTTTTTAAATCCTCATCATTCAAACCGCTAAAAAATGGAATTTCTTTTATCAACATATCATTTATCCTTCATCAAAAATCAAAAAGAGTACGCTCGGTTTTGGTCTCATTTAGACTACTTTCAAGCTCATGAAAATCAGAAAATACAAGTGCGTATTTAAAATCGCTCATCATTTTTAAATCATTTAAACTCTCAAAACAAAAATCTGCCATATCTCTAAGACGATGATTGATAGGGGTACATATAAACGTATTTTCAAATTTAGACTTTAAAAACTTAGCTTCTGTTATAAAAAGCTCTTCATTATTTTCGCATATAAACGCTCTATAACTAGCTCCAAATGGCTTGATATTTAAAAATCTATCTACAAAAATGGCTCTAAAATGGTTAAACTCACAAAAATCTTTTATATTGAAATTTAGATTATAATCATAAAAAAACTGCATAACTTTAGCCAAATCACTAGCAAAAATAGACGGAAAATTCAAATTTTCATAGTATGTATCAAGAAACATTATGCTAGTATAAAAAATAGAGTGAGAATGTATCAAAGAGAAATTTTGACTATCTTTTATAGCTGTTTTTTCAAAAATTCTATTTAGTAAAATCTCGTCTTTGCTTAAAAATATGTCATTATGTGCGGCATTTATTATTTTTGTTAAAATCTCATTTAGGTTAGAACTTATCAAGCTTATTTTTTTAGGCAAGCTCAAGCAGCTAAATATAGCGTTTTGAGCAACATTTAAATGAAAAAATTTAAGCTCTTTTTGTGTAGCTATAAAACGAGCTAAACGAAGCACGCTAGAAGCTAAATTATCAACCTTTATTATAGCTATCTCATCATCATATATTTCTAAGTTTAAATCGGTTATAAGAGCGTAAGCTCCGTTTTGTATAGCCAAAATAGCATCATCTCTAGTGGCATTCAAAGCTATAAAAGCAAAACCATTTTTTACATCATCGACTTCTAAGCAAAATCCACTCACCATACTTATTTTTGGGTTATTTTGCAGCTCTCCATCAACAAGACGAGTTAGATTTTCTATACGCATTATCCGACTAAACTTCCGTTTTTTACAGGCGCCAAAGTGCTAAGAAGTACTAATTTACCATCTTCTGCGCTAAGTATCATGCCTTCGCTTAAATGTTTAAATATCTTAGCTGGTTTTAAATTTGCCAAAACGCAAACTTGTTTTCCTATCAGATCTTTTGGATCGTAAAATTTAGCGATACCGCTTATGATCTGACGCGGATTAGCTTCGCCAAGATCGATTTTAAATTTTAAAAGTTTATCGCTACCATCGATATTATTACACTCTAAGATAGTTCCTACTTTTATCACACATTTTTTAAAGTCGTCTATTTTTATCTCACTGTCTTTTGAAACATTCTCTTCTTTGATTGCACTGCTCATATCAGGAACAGCCATAAGCTCGGATTCTACTTTAGTAAAAAGAGGTTCCGTGCTGCTTGATTTTAAATTTAAAAGCTCATTTTTCAAAATAATATCGTTATAAGTCTTAGTATTTATCTCAAAGCCCAAAGTTTTAGCTATTTTATCACTACTTTTTGGCATAGCCGGACTTAATAAAACAGCTACTTTTGCAAGTAAATTTGCTACTAAAGCGACTAAAGCGTTTGCTTCGTCTGTTTTACCCTCTTTTATCAAATTCCAAGGTTCATACTTTGCTACACTTGCGTTTGCTAGACTTAAAACTTTCCAAAGCTCCTCCAAATAACGATTTGTAGCTACTTCGTTTATAGCTTCTATAGCTTGATCAAGATGAGTTTTAGCAGATTCTAACTCATTTAAATAAAGCTTAGTTACGTTTTGGCTATTTATCTCATAATTTGAGTATTTAGAGCTCATTCCTACTATACGGCTCAGTAAATTTCCTAAATCATTACTAAGTTCGCTATTTATACGATCAATAAGAGCTTTTTGCGAAAAATCACCGTCTTGACCAAACGGTACTTCGCGAAGCAAAAAATACCTAAAAGCCTCAAGTCCGTAAGCATTTGCCACGGCTCTTGGATCTACTACATTTCCTATACTTTTACTCATTTTCTTACCATCTCTTGTCCACCAACCGTGAGCTGCCACGCTAGTAGGAAGAGGAAGTTCTAAACTCATCAAAAACGCAGGCCAATAAACGGCATGAAATCTTAAGATATCTTTTCCAACTAAATGCATCGTATCGTTCCAATAATCCATTTTTTTGTTATCGGTAGTATAGCCAAGCGCCGAAAGATAGTTTATAAGCGCGTCTAGCCACACGTACATAACATGACGCGGCTCATTTAAACTACTAGGAAGCTTCACTCCCCATTCAAAACTGGTTCTAGTGATAGATAGATCTTTTAAACCGCCTTTTACAAAGCTTATAACCTCATTTTTCTTGCCTTTTGGAAGTATACAATTGCCCTTCTCATACCATTTTAATAACTTATCTTGATAGTCCGAGAGTTTGAAAAAATAACTCTCTTCTTTGACGATTCTTGTTTTTTTACCACAATCCGGACAAAACTCATCATCTATCAGCTGATTTTGCGGAAAAAACGTCTCACAACTAACGCAGTAATTTCCTTCATATTCGCCTTTATATATATCACCTTTTTCATACATTTTTAAAAATACATTTTGCGCGGTAAATTTATGGTAGTCATCGGTAGTTCTTATAAAATGATCATAACTAATCTCAAACTCATCCCAAAGAGATCTAAACTTAGCGCTTACTTCATCGGCGTACTCTTTAGGTGTTTTACAGTGTGCTTTAGCAGCCTCTTCTATCTTTTGACCATGCTCATCGGTTCCTGTTAAAAAAAACGTATCATATCCTACTAGACGGTAATACCTAGCCATGGTATCGGCTATAATAGTTGTGTACGCGTGACCTATATGAGGCACGTCATTTACATAATAAATCGGTGTTGTTATAAATTTTTTCATCTATTTCCTTTTTTAAATTTAAAAGTCAAACTCGCCACCTCTGCCCTCGTTCATCTTTTCATAGGTGGCGTTGACATAATTTTTTCTATTTTCACATTTAAAAAATAGCTCGCAGCTCATACAACTGTTTAAAGAATTACTCTGCTGGCACTGTTTGAGTTTTGATGTTGTTATCTCGAACTGAAGCGCTACAAACTCTTTTATCTTATCGCAGCGAAATACGTTAGAGCAATTTGAGCAACTTTTATCGACATCTCTAACGCTTTTATTTCGGCAATCTTCGACGTCTAATTTTTTATTTTCATAGATACTTTCATCTATATCTTTAAACTCTTTTAACTCAGTCATTGTAAAACTCTAAAAGTCTGTTTATTTCATATTTTGAGCCGAAAAAGCAAGGCGTTGTTTGGTGAATTTTTTCTAAGTTTATCTCAAAAAGAGACTTGTTTTCTCCATTTGTAGTAGCGCCGCCGGCTCTTTCATATATGAAAGCAAAAGGCAAAACTTCAAAAGTAACTCTAAGCTTTCCGTTTGGCGCGTCAGTTGTAGCCGGATAACTAAAAAGTCCGCCGCCTTTAAGTAGAATTTGATGTAAATCACTAACCATGGCACCACTATATCTAAGGCGATAACCCTCATCAAATAGAGTTTTTATAAAGTCTCTATGAGCCCCGCTCCAGCCTTTTTGAGTACCGCCAGTCGCGTTTAGTTTACCTTTTTCTTTTAGACTTAGATCTTTTTTAAATTTAAAGCTTCCATCTCTATCTAAACGGTAAAGTTTTGGAGTATCTTCGCACACTACCATTTCAAGTCTAGGTCCATAAATGCAGTAGATCGCCGCTACTAAATTTGAGGGTTTTAACTCGTTTTTATATACACCGAAAATACTTCCGACGGCGAAATTTACATCGACCAAACTACTTCCGTCAAGCGGATCATAAGCGATGATAAACTCGCCGTCTTTATGGATATCGAGCGCGTCTTCTTTTTCCTCGCTTACAAGTGATCTTACGCTTGAAACTCCTATAAACTCTTGTGTGATGATGTTGTCGCTTTTGACATCAAGTTTTAACTGAGTGTCGCCTGTGGAGTTTGCATGATCCGTGTAGCCAAGGTCGGCGTATTTTAACTCTTCGCTTATTTTAACTGCGATTTTTTCTATAGTTTTTATAATTTCTTGCATTTTATACCCTTTTTGCATTATTATCTATCCATTTTATGATATTTTCTATATCGTCAAGTCCAAATTTAGGCTTATTCCCATTACCAAAACCGTCTAAATTTGTAGCGTAAGCATCACTAAATGACTTATATCTATCATCAACCTCATCCCTAAATACGCTTATGCGAGGCAATGGGATAAACTTAAGCCCCTCGACTATAAGATAATCAAACTCGCCAAAATAGCTTATAAGCTTCTTTAGGTCATTCTCACACTCTGTTTTGCTAGGCGAGAATTCCTCTGTTTTGTTGTCGTGAGCCTCTGAGCCTACGCGCTCATCTCCCCCAAAAAGTCCGCTTTGCAAAAGCACGGTAGTGCGTTTTGGACTTACTACTGCAACGTCTGCGCCAAGCGAACTAAAAAGATAACTATCTTTGCCCTCTTTGTCAAATTTAGACTTATCGCCTGGATCATGCTTTGTGATAGCTACTTTGTAGCCCTGTTCTATGAGCTTGCTTGCTATCTTTGCGATGAGCGTAGTTTTACCGCTTCCGCTTCTGCCAGAAACTGCCACAGCTAAACGTTTTATAAGATATCCTTGTTAAATTTTGGGATATATTTTAGCTAAATAATCATAAAAAATGGTTTATTGTATAAAAAAGTGTATAAAATTGCATATAAAACATTTTTTGGAGTTTTTAAAATTTTAATATGATAAATTTATTTATTATAATTTTAGTATAAAAAATAAATTCCAATTCCGACTATAACAATTACAAATAAATCAAATAATATATAAAATGGAACGAATTTGAATAAAAAGTAAAAAATAAAACAGATACCACTAAAAACTATAACTGAAATATAAAAAGCTAAACTGATCAAACTAAATAATATTTTAAAAAGATTTTGTTGAATTTCAGCATTAAGTTGTTCAGTCTTTTGTTGGCACTTTTGCGCTTCTTTTTGATTGAGTTGAAAATAATATTCTTTATTTTTTTCTTCTAGCTCAATTTTTCTAATAATTCTTGATCGATCACTTTATAAATACCTATTTTATTTTAAGGTTTTAAATTACCAAGTTGTTGAAAAAAGTCATTATTCATTTTTTTACTCTATAGGTGTTATTGTATGTGTTTTTGGATCAAATTTTCTGCCGTATCCACCACCTGTACCTTTTTTAAATGATTCAGCGTATAAAGCAGCTCCTGCATTTTTACAATCTTCTATTTGAATTTGAGTTAATTATTTAGCTGCTTTACATTCCTTAGATCTAGCTTCTGCTTCAGGTATATTTTGTTTATAGTATTCTACTGTTTTAGCCTTTGGCTCTTCACCACATCCAACTAAAAATCCAGCAAACAATAAAGAACCAATTACAGGTGTTAAAATTCTCATTTTTCTCTCCTAAAGTTTTAATATTTTTTGAAATATTTATTTTCAAAATATAAGAATAAACAAAATAGAAGTGATCTTAGTAAATTAATTACAAATAAAAATTATACAATATTTATATACCCTTAATATTAATTTTTATTTTTCAATATAGATAAATTTAGCACTATTTTCATAATGCTAAATTTGGTTAAATCGCTATAAAATATCTATTTTGTAGTGGATTTTTTATCAGATTGTGGTTTGCGTGGTCTGCTTGAAGCTCTTGGCTTTGGAGCGTCTTTAGTAAATTTATCGCCTCTGTCTGGTTTGTCACTTCCAAATTTCTTTTTCGGGCTAAATTTATTACCAGAATATTTTTCATCAGAACTTTTGTCACTACTTCTAGGCTTTTTATCAGAGCTAAATTTCTTTTCGCCGCTAAATTTTTTGTCTTTGTCATCAAAAGATTTTTTATCGCCGAAAGATTTCTTTTTCTCGCCAAATTTTTTATCGTCTTTTTTAAATTTGAATTCTCTTTTTGCTTCGCCATCAAAACTACTATTTGAATCTTTTGCGCGACTATTTTTAGAAAATTCCTTTTTGTCTTTTGAAAATTCACTCTTGACACCATCTCTTCTGTATTCGCGTTTTGACTCGTCTTTTTTAAATTTACGTTTAAAATCGCCGTCTTTTTTTGGTCTGTCCCTAAATTCACCCTTAAAATCATCTCTATTTCTACCGCGTTTTGACTCGTCTTTTTTATCGCTATTAAACTCTCTTGGCTTTCTCTCTTTTTTATCTATTTTATTTCCGTTTCTGTCATCTCGTTCTGAGCTTTTGTTCATATTTTGTCCACGTCTGATAGGCTGAGGTTTTACTCTTAGATCGGCTTCAAATCCGCTAAAGCTTTCTCTTATTAGTTTTTTATCGATCAATTTTTCAATATCGATTAAAAACTTAAACTCATCAACGCAAACCAAAGATATCGCAACGCCATCATTTCCGGCGCGTCCTGTTCTACCTATCCTATGAACATAATCCTCAGGCACATTTGGAAGCTCTAAATTTATAACAAACGGAAGTTCTTTTATGTCTAATCCGCGCGCTGCTATATCCGTTGCTACAAGAATTTTTGTTTTACCGTTTTTAAATTTCTCAAGTGTTTTTGAACGCACGCTTTGACTTTTATCTCCATGCAAAGCAGCTACGCTAAAGCCTAAAGTATGTAGATAAGACGAACATTTATCCGCACTTCTTTTGGTACGAGTAAAAACCAAAGCTTGATCTATGCTCTCCACTCCAAAAACCTCGTTTAAAAGCTCCATTTTTTTATCTCGATCTACTAAAATCACGCGTTGTATGATATTTAAAGCAGTGCTGTTTTGCTCTTCTATTTGGATACGCAAAGGATCTTTTAGCATAGAATTACAAAGCGACATAACCTCACTTGGATACGTCGCGGAAAATAGTAAATTTTGTCTTTTTTCAGGAAGCATTTTTACTATTTGTTTGATATCGTGGATAAATCCCATATCAAACATACGATCAGCCTCGTCAAATACTAGCGTATCGATATGCTCTAAGCTTAAAGCATTTTGCAAAGCAAGATCCAAAAGTCTGCCAGGAGTCGCCACCACGATATCTATACCACTTTTTAAAGCTTGAATTTGTGGGTAAGAGCTAACTCCGCCAAATACTGGCAAAGTTTTAAACGGTAACTTTTTCGCGTAAGATTTGATGTTTTGCGTGACTTGATTTGCAAGTTCTCTTGTAGGAACAAGCACTAAAACACGAGTTTGAGGACGCTTTTTGTTGCGTTCTTTTGACGATAATTTTTCTAATATAGGTAGCGCAAATGCAGCAGTTTTTCCCGTGCCTGTCCTAGCTCCTGCTAAGATATCTTTTCCTTGCATTATAGCAGGTATCGCGACTTGTTGGATCTGCGTAGGAGCGTCGTAATTTAGCTCTTTTAATGCTTCTAATATAGCAGAGCTGAGATCGAAATCTGAAAATAACATAAAAATTTATTCCTTTTGTGTTAAAGGCTAAAGCCTTAAAAATTTGTAAAAATAAGTTTGATCTTATAAAACTAAAATATAAAGAGAATATCAAAAAGCAATCATCTAGTGTGGAATTATTGAATTGTCGTCAGTCAAAAAACTCTTTTGTATATTTTGCTTTAATTATACTTAAAAACAAGACTTATTTTAGCAAAATATTCGAAATATTTTTAAATTTAAGTAAAAATTTATGATTTTTTATAAATTTGACTTTAAATTAGAGTAAATTTAAATACCGAATTTAGCAAACCAAAGATATAATAAGCAAAATTTTCATTTATTATTCACAATAACAATATTTTTCTGGCGGAGTCTATGCTAAAATACTTTTTTACAAATAGCTTTGGAATTTTGGTTTCTCGTGTTCTTGGGCTTATAAGAGATCTAATGACTGCAAATGCACTTGGAGCAAGTGTCTGGAGCGATATATTTTTTGTCGCTTTTAAACTTCCGAATCTATTTAGACGACTTTTTGGAGAAGGAGCTTTTACTCAAGCATTTTTGCCTAATTTCGTAAAAGTATCTAATAAAGGTCTATTTTTAGCAGAGATTCTTTTAAAATTTAGCTCAACTATGCTTGTTCTTACGCTAGGAGTTATGATTTTTGCACCGTTTGTAACAAAAATTTTAGCTTACGGGTTTGATGAAAATAGTATAAATTTAGCTGTTCCTCTTGTAAGAATTAACTTTTGGTATCTGATTTGTATATTTATAGTTACGTTATTTGCATCTGTTTTACAGTATAAAAACCACTTTAGCACTACAGCTTTTAGTACTGCACTTCTAAATTTATCGATGATAACTGCTCTGCTTCTAGCAAATAATTTACCTCAAAGCGACATAGTATATTATCTCAGTTGGGGAGTTGTGGCGGGAGGTATTTTGCAAGTGATAACTCATATTATAGCTTTAAAAAAACTGAATTTGATAAAATTATTAAATCTTGGAATATTTAAATTCATAAAAGGAAAAAGAGCTTCCAGCAAAGGATTTTGGGCAAATTTTTCTCAAGGAGTAGTAGGCAGCAGCGCAAACCAACTAAGCGATTTTATAAGCACGTTTATAGCTAGCTTCTTAATGGCTGGGAGCATCAGTTATCTTTACTATGCAAACCGAATTTTTCAGCTTCCTCTTGCGCTTTTTGCAATTGCATTATCAACTGCGATATTTCCAAAAATTTCAAAACAGATCAAAGCAAATAGCACTAAAAATGCTCATGACTTATTAGCAAAAAGCTTTCATATACTATTTTTCTTACTTATATTTTCTACTATTGGCGGAATAGTTTTAGCTAGAGAAATTATCTGGCTACTTTTTCAAAGAGGCGAGTTCAATGCAAACAATACGATAGAAGCCGCAAAAGTCCTACAAATGTATATGTTAGGGCTTATACCTTTTGGGCTTTATAAACTATTTTCACTCTGGTTATATGCGAACATGAAACAAAAAATAGCCGCAAAAATTTCAATTTATTCGCTTATTTTAAACGTAATATTAAGCTTAATTTTATTTAAACCGCTTGGCACAATGGGATTAGCGCTTGCCGGGTCTGCTTCTGGATTATTCTTGCTAGTTTATGTTATTTTCATTTTTGGATTTAAAAACTTTTTAGATATAATCCTTAGTAAAAAAACTCTTATAACTATTTTTAGCGGTATAGTTTTTACTTTTTTTATCATATATTTTAAGGAATTTATTTATGATTATTTACGATAGCATTTTAAAACAAAAGGTTGAATTTAAACCGATTAGAGAAGATGAAGCAAATATATATGTCTGCGGGCCTACGGTATATGATGACGCTCACTTAGGTCACGCAAAAAGCAGCATAAGCTTTGATCTACTTCGCCGCACCTTAAAATCTCTTGGATATAAAGTTAAATTTATAAAAAATTTCACGGATATAGATGATAAAATACTAAAAAAAATGAGCCAAACCGGTAAAAGTTTAGAGGATATAACAAATCATTATATAAGCAGATACAAAGCCGATATGTACGCTCTAAACGTCGCAGATGCGGATATAGAGCCAAAAGCTACTACAAGTTTAACTTCTATTATAAATTATATAAAAACTTTATTTGAAAATGGCTGGGCGTATAAAATAGATGACGGCATCTACTTTGATACTAGTAAAGACGATAAATACCTTAGCTTAAGCGGTAGAAAAGACGAAAATTTAATAGCAAGAGTAGCCTCAAAAGATGAAAAAAAAGATGAAAAGGATTTTGTATTATGGAAATTTGATGAAAATTGGTATGATAGTCCATTTGGACGTGGAAGACCGGGCTGGCACAGCGAATGTGTAGCGATGATAAAAGACCATTTTTGTGGAAGCTGTGAGTTTGAAATAGATATCCACGCCGGAGGTGCAGATCTACTTTTTCCGCATCATGAAAACGAGGCCGCTCAGTGCAGATGCGCTTATAATAAAAATCTCGCTAAATACTGGATGCATAACGGTTTTGTGCAAGTAAATAATGAAAAAATGAGCAAAAGCCTCGGAAATTCATTTTTTATAAAAGATGCGCTTGAGCTAGTTCCTGGCGAAGCTTTGCGGTTTTATCTGATGAGCAGTCATTACAGAGCAAATTTCAACTACGATATAGATGATCTAAAATCCAGCAAAAAAAGACTTGATAAAATTTACCGTCTAAAAAAAAGATTGATAGGAGTTAAAGCCAGTAAGACAGATGCTAAATTTAAAAAAGATATTTTAGATGCTATGAGCGATGATTTGAATATCTCGGTGGCTCTTGCGATACTTGATGAAATGGTAAATAACGCAAACGCAAAACTAGATAACGAGCCTAAAAACAGAGATTTTAAACAGATTTTGGTTTCTAATTTGGAATTTGTAAAAGAGCTTCTTGGAATACTATATATCGATGAGTTCAAATGGTTTCAATGGGGTGTAGATGATAGTTTAAAACAAGAAATTTCAGTTCTCATAGATCAAAGAAATATGGCAAAAAAAGATAAAAACTTTATACTTGCCGATCAGATAAGAGATAAATTAACAAATATGGATATATCTATAATGGATACTCCAAACGGCACAATGTGGGAGAAAGTATGAACGGAGTAAAAGATGTATTTAAACGGTTCATTCCGTATTTTAAAGACTATATACCGCAATTTGCGTTAGCCATAATAGGAATGATCATGGCAAGCGTGGGCACTGCGGTTTCGGCATATTTAGTAAAGCCTGTTTTAGATAAAATTTTTGTAGAAAAAAACGAAAGTCTGTTATATCTGCTTCCTTATGCTATTATTGCTATTTATTTTTTAAAGAGCCTTGGAACATATCTTCAAGCATACTTTACAGCATATATCGGCCAAGATATGGTAAAAAGATTTAGACAAAAACTCCTTGATAATCTGCTAATTCTCGATATGAGCTTTTTTAATAAATTTAGAACAGGCGAGCTAATAAGCAGAAACACAAGCGACATAGAACGCATAAGAAGCATAGTATCATATATGATACCTGAGCTTACAAGAGAGTTTATAACGATCATCGGGCTGCTAGTAGTAGTTATTTACCAAAGCCCTACTTTGGCTGTTTTTGCTCTTGTTATATTTCCTATAGCCATCTATCCCTTATCTAGACTTGCAAAAAAAATGAAAAAAATATCACGCAAATCTCAAGAAAAAACAAGCGACATAAGTTCAGTTCTAAGTGAAATTTTTTCAAATATCGAAATAGTAAAAGCAAATAATGCAGAAAATAAAGAGTTAAAAAGATTTGATGAACATAACGAGAAGTTTTTTAGGTTAAATTTAAAAAGCGTAAAAGTAAACGAGTTGGTGAGTCCAATGATGGAAACATTAGGCTCTATAGGAGTTGCTGTAGTCATAATCATCGGCGGCAAACAAGTTATAGACGGAACTATAACAGTAGGAAGTTTTTTCTCGTTTTTAACTGCGCTTTTTATGCTTTATACACCGATAAAACGTATATCAAGTCTATATAATAAAATGCAAGATGCAGTAGCGGCTAGTGAAAGAACATTTGAGCTTCTTGATAGAAGCGCTAGCATTATAGGTGGAAATTTAGAGTTTCCTAAAACGGTAAATTCTATAACATTACAAGATATACACTTTAGTTATAACGATAAAAAAGTGCTAAAAGGAATAAGTTTAAAAGTAAATAAAGGTCAAATGATAGCGATTGTAGGTAGCAGCGGAGGCGGTAAAACTTCACTTATAAATTTATTAATGCGATTTTACGATGCAAACAGCGGTAGCATTCTCATAAATGAAAACGATATTTGCGAGTTTAGCTTAAAAAGTCTCAGACAAAACATAGGTTTAGTAACTCAAAGAGTTTATATATTCAATGAGAGCGTCGCTGCAAATGTAGCTTATAGCGGTGAAATTGATGAGAAAAAAGTAGTTTGCGCTCTTAAAACGGCAAATGCTTATAACTTTGTAGATAAATTAGACAACGGAATTTACACTATCTTAGATGAATTCGGAGCAAATTTAAGCGGCGGTCAAAGACAAAGAATAGCAATAGCAAGAGCTTTGTATAAAAATCCGCAAATTTTAATATTTGATGAAGCTACGAGCGCTTTAGATAATGAAAGCGAAAAAGAGATAACAAATGCCATAGAAACACTTAGCAAAGATAAAATAATATTTGTAATAGCACATAGATTAAGCACGGTAAAAAATGCCGATAAAATCGCTGTTTTAGATAACGGCAAAATAGTAGGATTTGGAGATGATAAAACTTTAGAAAATGAGTGTGAAGTATATAAGAAATTGAAGCTCGGGAGCCTTAGTTAATGGTAATTTTAAGGTTACATTGGCTAAAATTGTTGATTTTAAAGGAAGGCTATGGATTATAGAGATATTAAAAAACTGTTTTTCAAACTAGACCCAGAAACTGCCCATAAAATAGCCGAATGCGGCTTAAGAACAGCTGCAAATTTGCCGTTTGCGGCAGATTATCTAGTAGATAAATTTTGTTATACAGATACAAAATTGTCACAAAATATATTTGGGTTAAATTTCTTAAATCCAGTTGGACTCGCCGGTGGATTCGATAAAAATGCAACTATGTTAAGAGCTCTATTGGCTCTTGGATTTGGATATTTAGAGTATGGTACGCTAACTCCAAAACCGCAACCAGGAAACCCAAAACCGCGTCTTTTTAGACTCATAGAAGAAAAAAGTATACAAAATGCTATGGGATTTAATAATGATGGAGTAGATAAGATAAAAAAACGAGTAGAAAAACTCTATCCGTTTGCCGTGCCGTTATTTGCAAATATAGGAAAAAACAAGATTACTCCAAATGAAGAGGCTATAAAAGATTACGAACTTTTAGTACGCGAACTTAGCGGATTTTGCGATGCTTTTGTTTTAAATTTAAGTTCGCCGAATACTCCGAATTTAAGAGATTTACAAGAAGATAAATTTATAACAGAACTATTTGAGATAATAAAACCGCTTACTAATAAACCTATTATATTAAAAATATCTCCGGATATAAAAGAGGATAAAGCTATACAAATATGCTTAAATGCTGCGAATTTGGGCATAGACGCGATTATTGTAAACAATACTAGTATAGATTATTCATTAAGCAGTAATGCAAAAAACTTTGGCGGCTTAAGCGGAGCTTTAATAACTCAAAAAAGCAAAGAGATGTTTAAGAACATAGCAAAAGAGCTTTTTGGCAAAACAATTCTTATAAGCTGCGGAGGTATAGACAATGCAAAAGAAGCTTATGAGCGTATAAAAATGGGAGCGAGTTTAGTTCAAATTTATACAAGTTTTATATTTGAAGGTCCATCTATCTGCAAAAATATAAATAAAGAATTAGTTAATCTTTTAACAGATGATGGATTTGAGAATATATCTCAAGCAATCGGCGCTAATTTAAGGAAATAAATGCTACCAAAATTCAGTAAAATAACACTAAATAATGGTCTTGAAGTGTATCATACGCCTTTAAATTTAGGCTCAAACGTTATTAGTATAGATCTGTTTTATAAAGTCGGAAGCCGAAATGAAACTATGGGAAAAAGTGGAATCGCCCATATGTTAGAGCATCTAAATTTTAAATCTACAAAAAATAGAAAAGCCGGAGAATTCGATGAAATAGTAAAAGGTTTTGGCGGAGTAAATAACGCAAGTACGGGATTTGACTATACTCATTACTTTATAAAATGTTCAAATCAAAACTTAGATAAATCGCTAGAGCTATACTCAGACATAATGGAAAACTTAAATTTAAAAAATGAAGAGTTTTTACCAGAAAGAGATGTGGTTTTAGAAGAAAGAAGATGGAGGACAGATAACGATCCAATCGGATTTTTATATTTTAGACTATTTAATAATGCCTTTATCTATCACCCGTATCATTGGACTCCGATAGGATTTTTTACAGATATACAAAACTGGAGCATAGATGATATAAAAGCATTTTGGCAAACATATTATCAACCAAAAAATGCATTTTTAATGATAACTGGAGATATAGATGAGCAAACGGCTTTCGATATATCAAAAAAACATTTTGAACATATAAAAAACGGTAAAAATATACCTAATTTCTATTTTAAAGAGCCGGAGCAAAACGGTAAAAAAGAGGTAGTTTTACGCAAACAAAGTGACGTGGAAATGGTAGCCATAGCATATAAAATTCCGCCATTTAACCATGAAGATCAAGTTGGGCTATCTGCTATTTCAGATTATCTAAGCAGCGGTAAAAGCTCACTTTTACAAAAAAAACTCATAGATGAGCTAAATTTAGTAAATCAAATTTATGCTTATCCTATGGACTGCGTAGATGATGGATTGTTTATATTTATAGCAATTTGCAATCCTGATGTTAAAGCCAAACAGGTACAAAAAGAGTTATTAAATTTAATAAAACAGATAAAACAAGATCTCGTAGAAGATGAAGAATTGATAAAAATAAAAAACTCGTTGAAATCAGATTTCATCTACTCTTTAGATAGTGCTAGCAAACTTGCAAATTTATACGGAAGTTATATAGCAAGAGGAGATATAACTCCTCTTTATGATTTGCAAAATAAAACCGAATCTCTAACTAGTTCAGACGTACAAAAAATAGCAAAAAAATATTTTGTAAGTAAAAATTCAACAACGATAATCTTGAAAGGAACAAAATGAAAAAAGCCATTTTTGGGGCTATGACGGCTCTTATAACTCCATTCAAAAATGGAAAACTAAATGAAGCAGGCTATGAAAAGCTCATCAAAAGACAGATCAAAAATGGTATTGACGCTATTGTGCCAGTAGGAACTACTGGGGAAAGTGCCACTTTAACTCACGATGAACATAGAATTTGTATAGAAATAGCCGTAGAAACTTGTAAAAATACAAAAGTAAAAGTTCTAGCCGGAGCAGGAAGCAACGCTACTCATGAAGCAGTGGATTTGGCTGAGTTTGCAGAAGCTCATGGAGCCGACGGTATACTTTCTGTAGCTCCGTATTATAACAAACCAACTCAAGAAGGGCTTTATCTTCATTATAAAAATATAGCAAACTCGGTAAAAATACCTGTGCTGCTATATAATGTTCCTGGTCGTACCGGATGCGATATACTTCCTGAAACCGTTATTAGGCTATTTAACGACTGTGAAAATATTTACGGAGTTAAAGAAGCAAGCGGAAGCATAGATAGATGTGTTGATCTACTAGCTCACGAGCCAAAACTTTATGTTTTAAGCGGTGAAGATGCGATAAACTATCCTATTTTAAGCAATGGCGGTAAAGGCGTTATATCTGTTACTTCAAATTTACTTCCAGATCAAACCGCAGCACTTACTCACTACGCACTTGATAATGAGTTTTTAAAAGCAAAAGAGATAAATGATAGACTTTATAATATAAATAAAATAATGTTTTGCGAAAGTAATCCTATACCAATAAAAGCAGCTATGTTCATAGCAGGTCTTATAGACACTTTAGAATATAGACTTCCGCTTTGCAACCCAAGTGTAGATAATCTTAAAAAGATTGAAGAAACTATGAAAAGTTATGATATAAAAGGATTTTAATGAGTTGTTATAATGATGAGTTTAAAGGCAAAACATTAGTAATAAGCGGTGGAACTAGAGGAATCGGTAGAGCTATTGTTTTAGAGTTTGCAAAAGCCGGAGCAAATATAGCATTTACGTATAATTCAAATAAAGAAATGGCTGAAAAACAAGCATGTGAGCTAGAAAAAGAGTTCAATATAAAAAGCAGAGCATATGCGTTAAATATATTAGAGCCTGAAACATATAAAGAGCTATTTTTACAAATAGACGAGGATTTCGATAGAGTTGATTTTTTCATATCAAACGCTATAATCTCAGGTAGAGCAGTAGCTGGTGGATATACTAAATTTATGAAATTAAAACCTCGCGGTATAAACAATATATTCACCGCAACCGTTAATGCTTTTGTCTGCGGAACGCAAGAAGCGGCAAAAAGGATGGAAAAAGTCGGCAGCGGAAGCGTTATAAGCCTTAGCTCAACTGGAAATTTGGTTTATATAGAACACTACAGCGGTCATGGAACCGCAAAAGCAGCGGTAGAAGCTATGGCAAGATACGCAGCGACAGAACTTGGAGATAAAAATATCCGCGTAAACGTAGTAAGCGGCGGTCCTATAGAAACTGACGCTTTAAGAGCTTTTACAAATTATGAAGAAGTTAGAGACGCCACGGCCGCATTAAGTCCGCTTGGTAGAATGGGTCAACCGACAGATCTTGCTGGAGCATGTCTATTTCTATGTAGCTCAAAAGCTAGTTGGGTGACAGGGCATACCTTTATAATAGATGGCGGTACAACTTTTAAATGAGTCTTAACCTTCCAAATTCTCTAGCACTACTTAGAATTATTCTTGCACCGTTACTATTTTTTTTGCTATTGCAAATAGAAACTCAAAGTAATTTTGTGTACATAAGCTGGTTAAATTATTTTTGTGCTCTTATCTTTGTTATAGCAAGTATTACTGATTTTTTTGATGGGTATATCGCTAGAAATTGGAATCAAAAAACAAAATTAGGAGCAATACTAGATCCTTTAGCAGATAAAATGCTTATTTTAGCTGCTTTTTTAGGCCTTATGATGGTAGATAGAGCAAGTCCTTGGGCTGTATATCTTATACTTGTTAGAGAGTTTTTTATAACAGGATTTCGGGTAGTAATGGCAACCGAAAACATCGATATAAGTGCATCTCTAGCAGGTAAAATAAAAACGATATTTCAGATGATAGCTATAGGATTTATAACTATGCAGTGGTGGGGTGGGGCAATTTTATTGTGGGTTGCTGTGGCTCTTACTTTATACTCTGGATATGAATATATCTATGCGTATACAAAGCATATTAAAAGAATATAGTTTTACTATATTTTATCCTTTTATTTATTTTTATTACTGATATATAGTAGTTTAAAACATATATATGATAACTTGACATATTTATTTATTTTGGATAGTATAACAAAAATATAATAAAAGGATAAAAAATGAAAAAAATACTTAGCCTTATGTTCGCGGCATTGATTTTTATAGGTTGCAGCAGTGCAAATAGCGATAAAAACGATGCACCGGTATTAAGGATAGGCACAGAAGGAACATATAGTCCATTTACTTATCACGATAACAGTGGTAAACTAGTAGGATATGATGTAGAAGTTATAGAAGAAGCAGCTAAAAGAGCCGGATTTAAACCGGAATTTTATGAAACCAACTGGGATGCTATATTTTCTGGACTGAATTCAAATCGTTTCGATATGATAGCAAATCAAATAAGCGATAACAATCCAAAAAGAGCTGAACTTTATACTCTTAGCAATCCTTATATAGTGACATCTGCGGCAATAGCAGTAAGAGCGAATAACGATACTATAAAAAGCTTAAAAGATATAAACGGTACTAAAATAGCGCAAGCCATAGGTAGCGCATACTATGATACAGCAGTTGCCAATGGAGCAAATATCGTTTTAGTAGATAATCTTGCACCTGCCATAAAAGCTGTTAGTCAAGGTAGAGCAGATGGCACTATGAACGATAAACTTGCTATCTTAAACTACTTAAAAACCACAAACGATGCAAATGTAAAAATAGCATTTACCACAGGTGAAGGAACTAAAAGCGTGTTTTTATTTAAAAAAGAGTTAACAGATGCTAGAGACAAAATAAATATTGCTCTTGATACAATGAAAAAAGACGGAACTCTCAAAAAAATATCTGAAAAATATTTTGGGATTGACGTAAGTGAATAGTTATATAGAATCATTCTTACCTATGATAAGAGGAGCGGTGCAATACACCATTCCTCTTAGCCTAATATCCTTTATCTTAGGTATTAGCATCGGTATCATGGTAGCCCTTATAAGAATCGATTCAAGTAAAAATTTACTCACAACTATTTTAAAATATATCTGTGCATTTTATATATCAATAATAAGAGGAACTCCTCTTCTCGTACAACTTTTCATCATATTTTATGGACTACCGAATATAGGTATAACTTTAAATCCGTTTATAAGCTCAATTATAGCTTTTAGCTTAAATATTGGTGCATACTCTAGTGAAACTATAAGAGCTAGCATTTTAGCAGTTCCAAAAGGACAGTGGGAAGCTGGTTGGAGCATAGGTATGAACAACTTTGATACATTTACAAAAATAATAGCTCCGCAAGCATTTAAAATAGCTTTGCCAACACTCTCAAATACATTTATTAGCCTTGTAAAAGACAGCTCTTTAGCATCAGTAGTGCTCGTAGCTGAGTTATTTAGAGAGGCTCAAACTATAGCTTCTCAAAATTATGAGTTTTTACTTACTTATTCAGAAGCCGCATTAATATATTGGGTCATATGCATATTTTTAGGCTATTTACAAACAAAACTTGAGATTAAATTCAGCAAACATTTATAGGTGGAAATATGCTAGACATTAAAAATTTAAATAAATTTATAAAAAATAATCATATCTTAAAAGATATTAGTTTTCATGTAGATACGGGAGATATTTTAGCCATTATAGGACCGAGTGGAAGCGGAAAAACTACTCTTCTTAGGTGTCTTAATTACTTAGAGATGCCTAATAATGGTACTTTAAGCTTTTGCGATGGATCTTTAAATCTTGATTTTAGTGAGCATATCGATAAAAAAGATATATTAAAACTTAGAAGAAAAATGGGTATGGTATTTCAGTCTTATAATCTTTTTCCGCATAAAACAGCTCTTGAAAATGTCACCGAAGGACTCATTGTCGTACAAAAAATACATAGAGACGAAGCTGAGCACATAGCTCTTGAAATTATTAAAAAAGTTGGACTTAGCGATAAAATAAATTTATACCCAAGCTCACTAAGCGGAGGTCAACAACAAAGAGTAGCTATAGCAAGAGCAGTCGCCTTAAATCCGGATATTTTGCTTCTTGATGAACCGACCAGCGCACTAGATAAAGAGCTTGTTGGAGAGGTATTAAATACTTTAAAACTGCTTGCAAAAGAGAAACAAACCATGGTATTAGTAACTCATGAACTAAACTTTGCAAAAGATGTAGCAAATAAAATAATGTTTCTAGAAGGCGGTGAAATAATCACTATAGAAAATCCAAAAGAGTTCTTTGAGAATCAAAAAAATCCTAGGATACTTAGGTTTTTAGGAAATCTAAGCGCTAATTAATAAGGCTAAAAGTGAGCATAAACGATAAAAAGGGGTTGATTTTAGGTATCAGCACCTTTGCGATGTGGGGCGTATTTCCTATATTTTTTAAATTTATAGATTCAGTAGGAGCGATAGAAATATTAGCTCACCGCATAATCTGGTCTGCAATCATACTTTTTATTTTACTTAAATTTAGAAATAAAATCATTAATGTAAAACGACTTCTAAAGATAAAAAAAGTCGCTTTGACTCTATTTATAACCGGAATTTTGATAGCTTCAAATTGGGGAATTTTCATATATGCAGTAAATCAAAATCAAATCTTAGCAACAAGTCTTGGATATTTTATAAATCCTCTTTTTTCCATACTTCTTGGAGCGATAATTTTAAAAGAAAAACTAAGTACAACGTTAAAAATATCTATTTTAATCGTATTTTTTGCTATATGCATTCAAATTTACGCACTTGGAAGCTTGCCTTTTATATCTCTTATATTGCCATTGTCTTTTGCATTATACGGACTTATTCGCAAGAAAGTAAGCATTCCGACTTTTGAAGGGCTTTTTATAGAAACGCTTCTTTTAGTGCCGATAGCTATAGCGTATATTTCATATCTTGGATTAAACTCAAATAGTAAATTTGGATTTGAACTAAATGGATTATTACTATTTTTAAGCGGATTTGTTACCATAATACCTCTATTAACCTTCAACGCATCAACAAAATACCTAAAACTATCTACAATAGGATTTTTGCAGTATATAAGCCCTAGTTTAAGCCTTTTGATTGCTATTTTTGTGTATAATGAGACTCTTGATAGCTACAAGCTTATCAGTTTTATTTTGATCTGGATTAGCTTAGTAATAGCTGGTATCAGTGGATTATGGAGAAAAAATGGGTGAACAAGATATTATATTAATAGCCATTGTGGTGATGATAATCGCAGCTATTTTAAATTCACAAATCAACAAACTAACAAAAAAGATAGAAAAAGATGAGTTAAATCCAAATTTATCATATTATGATAGCTTTTGTAATGCCATAGATGAAAAAATCTCATGGCTTAGAGAGTTAGTAACCGATGGAAATATAAATGATAGTGCTAGTAAAGATACTTGTTTAGAGATGTTAAGCAATTTTAGCAAAGAACTCGTTTTTTTACAAACTATGAATACAAACACAAAAGATAAAGCAGTTTGGGAAGAAAAACTTTTTAATTTTTTAAGCAAAATAGACGATTTTGTTATTTCAAATTTAAAAGATGCAGAAAATGTAAGCCAAAAAATAAAAGACGATTTAAAAGCTGAATTTGATAAATTCAGCTCATAAACCTTCTTTTGATCTAAGTATCCTTGTATAGGCGTCCTTTATACGCTCTTTGCTTATCTTGCCGCTATTTACCGCATTTAATATCGCGTCATTTATTATTTTTATAGAGTTTGAATTATTTAAAAAATACTCACTAACCAAAACTATATCCACTCCGGCGTTTATCGCTCTTACGACTTTTTGTTCTATGCTAAGCTCGCCAAGACCTTTCATAAGAAGATCGTCGCTCATAACTGCACCTTTAAATTTAAAACGATTTTTCAAGATATCGCTTACTATATGTTTTGACAAAACCGCCGGATTTTTATCATCTAAATTTGGTATATACACGTGAGCTACCATGATGAAACTTGCTTGACCTCGTTTTATCAACTCAAAATACGGCTTTAATTCATCAAAATCGTAGTTATCCACAACTGTTTTTTCTTTATGAGTATCTTTGATAGCATTTCCATGGCCAGGAAAATGTTTTAGCACAGTTTTTATGTTTGCCTTGTCAAATGATTTTATAAACTCGCTACTATATGCTATAACTTCATCAGGATTTTTACTGAATGCTCTATTTTTTTGTCCTATTATAGATGAGTTTGGATTATAAACATCGACGACGGGAGCAAAGTTCATATTGATTCCAAGGTTTTTTAACTGATCTGCCATATCTTTGTATATGATACCGGCTTTATTTAAATTCATCTTGCTACCGACTTCGTAGGCCGATGGAAAATGCTTAAAGCCGTCTTTATTTATAAATCTACTGACTTTTCCGCCCTCCTCGTCGATAGCAATGAGAAGCTTGTGTTTTGATTTTGATGAAGATAATTTTTTCGTAAGTTTGATAAGCTCGTCTTTTGTGCTGATATTTCTAGCAAGAAGCATAACTCCGCCTATACGACCAAAACCTGCATCAAGTACAAGTTGATCAGTCCAACTATCATTTGCGCTTGAGTGGCTAAATCCTATCATAATCATTTGACCTATCATCTTTTTAAGCTCTGCTTCATCATTTGAAGCACCAAACAACAAATAAACGCTAGCAAAAAATATAATTAATTTTTTCATTTTCTTTTTAATAAATCCTTGAGTGATTCTTTAACATTTTTTCCATTTAGCATAGCACAAACTTCAGCTGCGATCGGCGTATAAATCGACTTTTCATTTGCGATTCTTGTGATAGCATAGGCTGTAGGTACGCCCTCTGCAACCTCTCCAAGCTCTTTTAAAATTTCATGAATAGGCATTCCTTTTGCAAGTCCAAGCCCTACTCTATAATTTCTTGAAAGTACACTAGAAGCTGTTAAAAATAGATCTCCGGCTCCACTAAGCCCCAAAAATGTCTCATTTTTAGCACCGAAATACTCGCCAAAACGGCTCATCTCGACAAGTCCGCGCGATATCAAGCTTGCTCTTGCATTATTCCCAAGCATTAAACCATCACAAATTCCACTTGCGATCGCGATAACATTTTTATAAGCTCCGCAAATTTCACTACCTATAACGTCGCTGCTTATATATGTTTTGATAAAATTTGGAAATGCGCCCGCCCAAATTTTTGCCAAATTTTCGTTATGACTACTGATAACCAAAGCACACGGCAATTTCTGTGTTACTTCACTAGCAAAGCTAGGACCGCTTAAAAATGCTAAATTTTCAAAACTGGTAAATTCGCAAAATATCTCATCTATAAATTTAGAACTACTAGTTTCTATACCTTTTGAAGCAACTAATATTTTTTGATTTTTATCAATAAAGTTTAAATTTAAAAACTCTTTAATACTTTGCGTAGCTATACTAAAAACGATATATTCGCATTCTAAAGCATCTTTTAAATTTACAAAATCTTCCAAATCTCTTTTTGTACGAGAACTTATAACACAATTATTTTTTTGCTTAAGAGCAAAAAAAAGTGCCTGTCCCCACTTACCGGCTCCTATCACTGCTATTTTCATATTTACGACTCTTAAAGTTTTGATTTTAACAAGTCATTTACCTTGCTTGGGTTAAATGCACCTTTTCCTTCTTTCATAACTTGACCTACGAAAAATCCAAAAAGCTTGTCTTTTCCGCTTTTAAACTCAGCTACTTTATCGCTATTTGCAGATAAAACGCTATCAATGATAGCCAAAATCGCCGAATCATCGCTGACTTGTTTAAGACCGAGTTTTTCTATAACGCTACTAACATCTTCATCGTGCTCCATAACATAATCAAGCACGTCTTTTGCGGCTTTTTGACTGATAGTTCCGTCTTCTATGCGACTTATTAAATTTGAAAGTTTTTTACTATCAACAGGACTTGTTTCTATCGTAACACCGTTTTTAAGACGCCCTAAAAGCTCCACACAAAGCCAAGTAACGGCAAGTTTCGGTGAGTTTTTTGCTTCTATAAGATCTTCAAAATATCTCGCCATCTCATAACTACTTATGATGACTTCGGCATCACTCTCTTTTATGCCAAGATCTTTTACATATCTTGCCTTTTTTTCATCTGGAAGTTCAGGCAACACACTGGCTTCTTCCATCATCTCATCAGGTATTATGACAGGAAGCAGGTCCGGATCTGGGAAATAACGATACTCGGCGCTATCTTCTTTACTTCTCATCGACTTTGTAACAAGCTTATTTGTATCAAAAAGCCTTGTTTCTTGATAAACTTCTTCATCATATTTGCCATCTTCCCAAGACAGTATTTGGCGCTCTACTTCGTATTCTATGGCTTTTTGGATAAATTTAAACGAATTTAGGTTTTTTATCTCGACTCTAGTATAAAGTTTTTCATCGCCTTTTGGACGTATGCTGACATTTACATCACAACGAAATGAGCCTTCTTGCATATTTGCGTCGCTGATATTTAAAAACCTAAGTATACTATGAAGTTTTTTGAGATACGCCACTGCTTCATCGCTATTTCTAAGATCTGGTTCGCTTACTATCTCAAGAAGCGGAGTTCCTGCACGGTTTAGATCTACTAAACTTTTGTTTGTTTCATGATTATTTTTACCGGCGTCTTCTTCAAGATGAGCTCTTGTTATGCCTATTCTTTTTATTTCACCGCCTACTTTTATGAAAAGCTCACCTTTTTCAACGATAGGAATGGTAAATTGTGAAATTTGATACGCTTTTGGAAGATCGGGATAAAAATAGTTTTTTCTATCAAAGACACTTTTTTTATTTACGGTCGCATTTATGGCTTTACCAAAGCTAATGGCTTTCTTTACGGCTTCTTTATTTAACACCGGAAGTGCTCCAGGAAGTGCTAGACAAGTCGGGCATACGTGAGTGTTTGGTTCATCGCCAAAACTAGTGCTACAACTGCAAAATATCTTTGTTTTGGTATTTAGCTGACAATGGACTTCTAATCCTATAACGGTCTCGAACATAAAATTACCTTTTTATTATCTATATTTGTGTGATTTTAGCATAAATTTATTGAATTTTTAATTAGCAAAATATCTGATAGATGCAAATCCGGCGGCTTTTGCTAGTTCCACCATTTTTATATGCTTTTTAGTAGTTATACCACCAAGCCCAAATACTTTAACGGATGAATTTAAAACGATTTTTTTTAGGGTCTCTATGCCGACTGGTTCACCTTTGTTTGGGGTCGAAAATATGGGGCTAAAAGTTATAAAATCAGCGCCTAATTTTATAGCGTCTTCTATCTCTTTTTCATTGTGTGTACTAGCGAATTTAATTAAACTTTGTGGAGTATTTTTTAAATTCGCTATCAAATTTGAGCTAAAATGGATACCGTCGGCTTTTAAATTTAATGCTAAATTTAGATCGTTGTGTATTATAAATTTAGCCTTGAAATTCGGTTTTAAACTCATAAAAATTTCAGCTTTTTTAACATAATCGCTACAAATTTTATCTCTAAAAAGTATAAAATCAGCTGTTTGAAGTCTTTCAAATTTAAAAAAACTATCTTTTAAATTTGAATATAATTTAGGATCTGTTATTGCGTAACTTAACATTTGCTTCAAATAATGCTATCAAAATATAAAAAAACAGAGCTAAAATAATACCAAAAAGCCCTCCGTAAAATAAAGATAAAATATAACCTATATGATGAAAATTAAAAAATGAATAAAGAGCACCAAGAACCGCTATAGCCCAAGACGCTCCAAGTAGAAAATGTAAAAAATATCTAATAAAAGATATCAAATCCTTAATGCTCCTCACTAACAACAACAGCGCCTGCTAAATAAACATAAGTTAAAATCATAAAAATAAATGTTTGAAGAAGTGCCATAAAAGTAAGAAGAGCGAATGCAGGAAGCGGAGCCACCCATGGAGCAAGGCTAAGTACAACCATTAAAAATAGATCATCGCCCTTGATATTTCCAAAAAGACGAAATGACAATGAAACAATGCGTGAAAGATGAGAAACTATCTCTATAGGAAACATAAGCGGAGCTAAAATTTTATTTGGTCCCATAAAGTGAGCAAAATATTTTATAATTCCTTGAGTTCTGATACCTTCAAAATTATAATACAAAAATACGCTAAGAGCCAGACATAAGGTTAAATTTAAACTAGAACTAGGAGCCTCGAATCCCGGAATAATACCAATCACGTTACTAGTAAGAACAATCAGACCTATTGTAGCAACAAGCGGAAGATACTTCCTAGCTAATTCATCACTACCCATTACGTCGCGTCCCATTGATACTATACCTTCCAAATAAGCCTCCAAAAGATTTTGCGATCCTCTAGGGACAAGCTGCATAGACCTTGTAGCAAGTTTTGCTACTATAAGAACGATAATAGCGACTAAAATAAGATGAAAAAGATAGTTAAAAGTATGGCTATGCATAATCATATCTGAAAAGAGAAATAGTTCCTTCATTAAACAACCTTATTTAAAATTTTCTTGCGATTATAGCTAAATTTATATTAAATTCAAGTTAAAAGCTGTTTTACAAAAAGATCATAAATTAGCTTTAAAATAGTACAAGCTACAACTACTAAAAATACTATTTTTATAAATTTAACCTCTTTTTTAATAACCATTTTTGATCCAAAATATGCACCTATAATTTGACCAAATCCCATGATTATACCAAGCATCCAAAGAATCTGTCCGCCGGCTATAAAAACTCCCAAAGATACTATATTTGAGGTAAAATTTAGAGCTTTTGTATGAGCGACTGCTTTTTTCATATGAATTCCAAGCAGCGCAACCATAGCAAACATCCAAAAAGATCCGGCTCCGGGTCCAAAAAATCCATCATAAAATCCAAGCATCAAGCCAAAAGTTATATAAAAAACCTTAGGGCTTAGCTTTGCAGCTCTATCTTTCTCGCCGATCTTTGGACTAAAAATAGTATATAAAAATATTAAAATCAAAAATATAGGTATAAGATAACTAAGAATTTTCGGATCTATGACTAATACGCAAATCGTGCCTAAAACAGCACCTATAAAAGTAAAAACAACTCCTATCCAAATATCTTTATAATTTATATAACCTTTTAAACTAAAATTTAAAGTAGCAGTGAAACTTCCGAAGCTAGATTGGAGTTTATTGGTAGCTAAAGCTATATGTTCTGGGATGCCTACTGATATGAGAATCGGTATAGTGATTAGCCCTCCACCTCCAGCTATGGCATCCACAAAACCGCTAAAACATGCTACAAAAAAGAGTAGCGCATAGTGCCAAAGTTCGAATTCCATAATAAGCCTTTATTTTAAATTCGGAATATTACAGCATTCAAACTTTATTACTAATTAAATGCCGATATGATGTTATTTAACCGGAACTTCAAATCCTACGATTATATTTGGCCATGTTTTTTTAGAGTGCAAACCGGCTATAATTTTATCGGTACTAAACTTCTCAAATGCGTCTTTTGCGTTGAAATCGCTATTAAAATCGATCTCTCCAGATGCTATAAGTTTAGAATCTTTAACCTCGTATTTCATAGGAATTTCTTTTTCTACATTATTAAATTTAACACTCATTTTAACTTCGCCTACATTATCATCGCCGCTTACTGAGGTGATTTTAGATTCAACATTTTGAGATGCTAAATGAGAGAAAAATTTCTCTTTTATATTTTTATCTCTTATTGGATTTTTGAAAGTATCAATACTGTTTAAATCTATACTTGCAGTAGCTCCAGTAAGTATCTCAGATACGCTTCCACTACTTTTTGGAAAACTAAATTTTACATCGTTAAAAGTAGAAGGAACGGCTGTTTTATTGGCTGTTTTAAATGCAGTTATATCAATCTTAGCTAAATTTGTATCTATCTCAAGCGCAAAAGCTAAATTTGCAAGAAGCGCAGCCGCACTAATTATTAACATAGGTTTTTTCATTTTGTCTCCTTATTTTAAAAATTAGTTTTTATTATCAAATAAATTTACTTAAAATAAGGTTAAAAATCATAAATTTTTAGTACTTTTTGATATCTAATTTCATTATTGCATAATATCAAAAGCATATCGTTCTCCATAAATTCAAAAGATCCGCCTACTTTTACATACTCTGAGTTTCGCTTAGCTAAAAGTATTAAAAAGTCATCTGGAAGTTCTAATTCAGATAAGTTCTTTCCTATGATTTTTGAATTTTTTCCTATTGTGTATTGTTTTAAATCATTATGTGAAATTGGAGTATTTGGAAAATTTGATGCGATAATTTTTGGAGTTTCTATGACACCAAAAATCTTTGCGCTCTTATTCAAAGTAGTTCCTTGAGTTAAAACCGATATTAAAACCATAAAAAATATCACATTAAATATCAGCTGAGCATTTGGAGTATTTGACGATAGAGGATATGTAGCAAGTATGATCGGCACGACGCCTCTAAGACCGACCCATGATATGAAAAGCTTCTCTTTTGTAGTATATTTTGAAAAAATAGTTGAGATAAACACACTAATGGGTCTAGCGATAAACATAACCACAAAAGCCATTATAATGCTTATAAAAGCTACATTTGGAAGCTCACTTGGAAACACCAAAAGTCCCAAAGTTAAAAATACGAATATCTGCATCATCCATGCAATACCATCAAAAAATCCAATCAAATTTTTCTTATATAAAAACTCCTTTTTATTTGCAAAAATTCCAGCCGTATAAACAGCTATAAAGCCATTTCCGCCGATATTTTCCGTTAATCCAAACAAAATAGCTATCAAAGATATAAGTAAAACCGGATACAATCCCCAGTAGCCGAGTTTTATTCTATTAATAAGACTTGGTATCATAACGCCAAATAGATATCCCATAACTCCGCCCAAAACAAATTCAAGCAAAAGCCCTAAACCTAAAATAAATTTATCTGGTATGCTAGCAGCTGTTATGAGGCTTAAAATCGTAATAGTTAAAAATATCGCCATAGGATCATTGCTTCCGCTTTCAAACTCTAAAAGCGAAGATAGATTATTTTTAAATTTAGTAGAACGCATTATAGAAAATACAGCAGCTGCATCAGTTGAACTTATTATAGCACCGAAAAGTAAAGATTCTAAAATGGAAAATTGCATTATATAATAAGCAAATAATCCAGTAATCCCTGCTGAAATAACGACTCCTAAAGTAGCTAGTATAAAACCTGTTTTAAAAATCGGTTTTATGGATTTATAACTAGTATTAAATCCACCCGCAAAAAGAATATAAACAAGAGCTATCGTTCCTACATCTTCTGCTATCTTTGCATTATCAAACTCTAGTCCGATTATACCATCGCTCCCAGCAAGCATACCGATACCAAGAAACATTAAAAGCGCAGGAATACCATATTTATCGGAAATTTTACTAAATATAACGCTAAATAAAAACAACATTCCAAAAAGTATTAATGTCTGATCCAAGTTAATCCTTTATTATATATTTCTATCTATTTTACACTGTAAAGCTTCATGTATAAGCACTCTAGCAACTGCTCTTTCTTCTTTTATAAGGTGGAAATTCTCTCCAAAATCAGCATATAATTGCTTCTCTTCGGTCCCCGTAAATCTAATAACGGTATTGACAGGATAATCAAGATCTTTTATAGAGTTTGCTATCATCTCTAACTTTTGTTCATTGCTCACAGTTAAAATTATAGCCGCACATGTTTTTATAGATGCTTTTTCTAGTGTAATTTTTTGAGTTGCATTACCAAAAAATACATTTTCTCCGCGGCTTCTTCCAAGCTGAACCAAGCTTATATCACTCTCTATAACAAGATATAACAATCCTTGAGCTTTCAGTCTATTTACAACTTCTTGACCGAGTCTTCCATAGCCGCAAACTATAAAATGATCGCTTAAATCTTGTACTTTTAGCTTTTCAAACTCAGGTATTTCGCTCTCTTCTTCTAGTCTGTCGGCTAAATGTCCGATGTTTTTTAAGATAAACGGAGTAGCTACCATAGATATAATTACAACCGCGGTTAAAATTTGAGAAGTTTCTGAATTTAACATATTATTTACGTTTAAAAGAGCAAAAATAGCTAAAGCGAACTCGCCAATCTGACATATACTAAGAGCTGTTTTTATGGCTACTCTTTTTTTAAGATAAGTTGCTAAAAGTGCATATACAACAGCTATTTTGATCACCATAACATCGACCAAAATCACTATTATCATTAATAAATTTTCAAATATTATCTCAAAGTTTATCTGCATTCCTACAGTTATAAAAAATAACCCTAAAAGCAGATCTCGAAAAGGTATAAGATCAGCTTCTATCTGATGTTTGTACTGAGTTTCTGCTATAAGCATACCGGCTATAAAAGCTCCTAAAGAGTAGCTAAAACCAAAATAATGCGCCAAAAAACTAGCTCCAACCACGCTAAATAAAATAGTCGTTATAAATATCTCTTGTGAATTTGTCTTGATAACTAAATAAAGCATCCAGTTAAACAGATACTTTCCTATAAAATACAACAAAAATAGAAGTATAATCGCACTTGTTAGAGTCGTCGTCACAAGATCGCTTACAGAAGTTGTTTTTGAACTAAATATATCTATCATAAGAAGCAACGGGATAACGGCGATATCTTGAAAAAGAAGTATTCCAAGAGCTTTTCTTCCATAAACTTGACTTATATCTCCGTTATCGTT
Source organism: Campylobacter fetus subsp. fetus (assembly GCF_900475935.1). NCBI lineage: Bacteria > Pseudomonadati > Campylobacterota > Epsilonproteobacteria > Campylobacterales > Campylobacteraceae > Campylobacter > Campylobacter fetus. The sequence continues at coordinate 775,160 of NZ_LS483431.1, read as the reverse complement.
TAATGTTTTTAATACAATAGCTGTTGAACTCAAAGATAGAGCAAAGCCTATTATAAGCGATGTTTGTTGTCCTATATCAAAAGCGTATTGAGCGATCATGGAAAATATAATTCCAGTTACAAAAACCTGAATTATTCCATTTAAAAACACCTCTTTTTTCATAGTCAAAAGATGCTTAAAACTAAACTCCAGTCCTATCGTAAACATCAAAAATACAATGCCAAACTCGGCTATATGAGTAAGATCGGTATTGTAAGTAAGTCCGAAAGTTTTTGATATAAATATGCCAGTTACAATATATCCTATAATAGTAGGAATTTCATACCTTTTAAAAAATACGTTAAGCACTATAGCAAATGCAGTAGCTGCTAAAAACAGCTCTAAAAAATTGTCCATTTTAATTACTTTTCATCATTCAAAAATATCAAATCAAAGCTATTTTTTCTCTTTACTAAAGATCGTTTTGTATCGCTGCTATTTATCTTTTCTAAATTTAATCTCAATTCGTCTATGATATTTTCATACTCCTCAATCTGAGTTTTCAGTCTTAATATCACATCGACTCCGGCTAAATTTACACCCAAATCTCTAGTCAATCTTAAAATCATCTTTATTCTATCAAGATCTTTTTCACTATAAAGTCTCATTTTTCCGCCCGTACGAGAAGGTTCTACTAAACCTTCTCTCTCATACTGACGTAGAGTTTGAGGATGTATACTAAGAACTTTAGCAACAACGCTAATTAAATAAACCGGCTCATCATAACTTTTCATAATTTTACTCCTTAAAGCTTCTCTTCAAGTACCTTAACTAGCTCTTTATCCATAGAGCTAACATCGGGCAAGACTACATTTACACTAAGATACATATCTCCAAAAATACCACTTTTTCTATTTTGTACGCCATAACCTTTAAGTCTTATTTTTTGACCGTTTTTTGTATTTGGAGCTATTTTTATATTAACACTTTTTTTAAATGTATCAACACTAATTTTTCCACCAAAAAGCGCAATTTTAAGTGGAATATCTATAGGCATATAAAGATCATCGCCTTCTCTTTTAAATTTAGAATCCTCAGAAACTTCAACACTTAACAAAACGTCCCCTTTTGCTCCGTTTGAACTCTTTCCTTTTCCTCTTATGCGTAGCTTTTCGCCACTATTTATGCCAGCAGGTATTTTTATCTTGACGCTCTGTCCGTTTATGTTGATACTATATTCTCCGCCGTTTATAGCTACGTTAAAAGGAATGGTTATTTTTGAGTTTATATCTAAATTCTGCTCAAATCCGCTTCCAAATCCATTAAAACCTCCAAAATCCCTACTGCTAAAACTACTTCGACTACTAAAACCGCCAAATCCACCGCCAAAAATATTTCTTAAAATATCATTGATATCGGCTCCGTTTTGGGAACTTGCAAAATCATGAAAACTTTGACCGCCAAACATACTATCGCCGTGAGTATCGTACTGAGCACGTTTCTCATCGTCACTTAGTATCTCATAGGCTGCGTTTATCTCTTTAAATTTCTCTTCTGCTCCGGCTTCTTTATTTATATCGGGATGATATTTTCTTGCTAATTTTCTATACGCCTTTTTTATCTCATCGCTAGTTGCGTTTTTATCTACTCCAAGAGTTTCGTATAAGCTATTACTCATAATACTACCTCACTTATGTTATTTTATATGAATTATAGCACAATACTTGAGCTTATGTCAATCAACTTTAAGTTAATTTCAAACATTTTCATTTTCAAATTCTAGTTGTTATTAAATTTAAAAAAACTATACAAACTAAAAATATATTAAACTTACATTTATCGCTAAGTAATATAATTTGCATTACAAAATTTAAAAAAGGAACAACTATGAATAAACTAACGATTATTTCTATAATAACAGCCGCAAGTCTATTTGGCGCAGATGTTAAATTTAGTGATGCAAATAACAACTACGCAAGAGTAAATCCAAGTGCAGATGCAAATACTGTTTTATCATATCACAGCTCTATAGAAAAAGCTAAAAAATCTGTAGTAAATATATCAACATCGAAAACTATAAAAGTAAAAAACAATCTAAATAGTCTAATGGACGATCCGTTTTTTAAAGAATTTTTTGGATTTAACTTCAAAACTCCAAAAGAAAGAAGTCAAAAAGCAACGTCTTTAGGATCCGGAGTAATCATCTCAAACGATGGATATATAGTCACAAACTATCATGTAGTCGAAGATAGCGATGAGATCATAGTAACATTGCTTGATAATTCAAAAGAGTATAAAGCAAAAGTAGTCGGCATAGATCCAAAAACAGATCTTGCTATTATAAAAATAGATGCTAAAAACTTTCAAGCTATAAGTTTTGCCGATAGTTCAAAACTTCTTGAAGGAGACCTTGTATTTGCTATAGGAAATCCATTTGGTGTAGGCGGAAGTATAACAAGTGGAATTATTTCAGGGTTGAATAAAGATAATATAGGATTAAACCAATATGAAGATTTCATACAAACAGACGCTAGCATAAATCCGGGAAATAGCGGTGGAGCGCTGGTAGATAGCAGAGGAGCATTAGTCGGTATAAACTCTGCCATTCTTAGCAGAAGCGGCGGAAATAACGGCATTGGGTTTGCTATTCCATCGAATATGGTAAAAACAATAGCGCAAAAACTAATCTCAGATGGAAAAATCACACGCGGATATATAGGCGTTATGATATCAAATTTAACCGATGATCAAAAAGAAATTTATACAAACAAAGAAGGTGCTTTAGTAACAAACGTAGAAAAAGATAAACCAGCCGACATAGCAGGTCTTAAAAGAGGAGACCTTATAATAAAAGTTGGAAATCAAACGATAAAAAACGCAAATGATCTAAAAAATCTCATAGGATCATTAGAACCGAACAAAGAGATAAAAATAACGTTTGAAAGATCAAATCAGATAAAAGATACAACATTAAAACTAGCAAATATGGACTCAGGCTATATAGATCCAAAAGATGCGTACTTAACAGACGGACTTAGTTTACAAAATTTAAGCGATGAAATAAGATATAAATTCCAAATTCCAAAAGATATAAAAGGAATCATAATTACAAATGTTAAAGATGATTCAAATGCTGCAAATGCAGGCTTTGAAGCAGGAGATATAATCGTTCAAGTGAATGAAAAAATAATATATAACGTAGATGATTTCACAAAAGAGATAAAATCAAGCAAAGCTCAAAACAAAAAACCTATCATTTGGATAAACAGAAGCGGCGTATTAATGGGATTAGTACTAAAATAATATAAAAGCCGGTCAAACGCCGGCTGTATTTAAAAATATATTTAATCTTTCTTAGTTATAATAAAATCAAATTTAAAAGGCTTTGCATGATAAATATTTTAATGATCGAAGACGATTTAGAGCTTGCTGAAATTTTAACAGAGTATTTAGAACAATTTGACGTACGTATCACTACTTGCGAAGATCCGTATTTAGGACTTTCCACACTAAATACAAGTAAATTTGATCTAGTTATTTTAGATCTTACTTTGCCCGGTATCGATGGACTTGAAGTATGCAAAGAGATAAGAAAGAAAAACGATATTCCTATTATTATTTCAAGTGCAAGACACGATCTAAGCGATAAAGTAAATGCTTTTGAGTTTGGAGCAGACGACTATCTTCCAAAACCATATAATCCTCAAGAACTGCTAGTTAGAATAAAAAGCCATTTAAGAAGACAAAATATCAAACAAAGAGAAGAAAATAAGGCAAAAAAAGATCTAATTTGTGATGATTTTAAACATATTATAACACTAAAAGGAACGCCTTTAAATCTCACAGTCGCCGAATACGATATACTAAAATACTTAATTAAAAAAGAAGGAGGAGCTATAAGTAGAGAAGAGCTTATTTATAACTGCGACTCTATAAACGAGGATAGTACAAACAAAAGCATAGATGTTATCATAGGACGTATAAGAGTAAAGCTTGGCGAAAATCCAAAAGAGCCAAAATACATTCACGCTATACGCGGCGTTGGCTACAAACTAGAACAATGAAATTTTCATCGATTTTTTATACGATAACTCTAATTTTTGCTATAGCTACGACTAGCATTTTTCTTGCGTTTTTATGGTTGATGGATTATGATAAACAAAATTATACAAGAGAGCTAAACACAAAATACTCAGTCGTTGCAAGAGCTACTTTACTTTATATGAGCGAACTTATAGATGAGAACGAGTACAAAAGCCAGATACAAAATTTTGAGATGCCTGAGATAAAAAATCAAAAACTAAAAAGCGAAATACTAACAAATGCTAGCATACTAGAAGAGATATCTGCAGATATAGGATCAAGCGCTATTTTATTTTTTAAAAAGAGAAATTATCTAAAAATAGTTCATAAAGACACTACTTTGTTACTGCAAGATAATAATTATCAACCCTATAGATATGATATTATCAAAGTAATTTTTGGGCTTGTATTTTTTATACTTCTTATAACATATATATTTATAATAAGAAAAATAAAACCTTTAAGAAAATTAAAGCGTCAAATAGATAAATTTGCAAGTGGAAATCTAAATATAAAAAACGTAAGTACAGGAAATGACGAAATATCTGAAGTCGCAGATGCATTTTATAATGCAGTAATGCAGATAAAATCTTTAAATCAATCGCGCCAGTTATTTTTAAGAAACATTATGCACGAATTAAAAACACCTATCACAAAAGGCAGGATAACAGCCGAAATGATAGAAAAAACTAAAAATCAAGAGAGGCTTATAAACGTATTTGAACGCCTAGAAAGTCTTATAAACGAATTTGCAGCATTAGAAAGAGTAACATCTGGAATAGCTATAGAAAACTCAAAACTATATAAAATAGTAGATATCATAGATGAAGCCGCAGATATAGCAATGGCGGAAAAATCATTAATCACGATAAATGCCATAGACGATGTGAGCATAAACGGTGATTTTAAACTATTATCTATCGCTTTTAAAAATATGATAGATAACGGTATAAAGTATTCAGACGATAAACATATAAATATAACTATTACAAATAAAAATATCAAATTTATAACCAAAGGCGACAAACTTGAACAAGAGCTTAACTATTATATAGAGCCATTTACGCAAGGTTCAAACGCTAAAAAAAGCTTTGGTCTTGGTCTTTATATCGTAGATAATATATTAAAAAGTCACAATCTAAATTTAGAGTACTGCTATAAAAACGGATTAAATATATTTATATTTAACGGATTGAAGCCTCAAATTTAATACAAATTAAAATATCAATGAAAAGATAAATAAAACCATACCTCCAGCAGATAAAAATATGGCTATACTTTTAAATTTAATAGCAGGAATTAGTAAAAAATTAAAAAATACAAATATCCAAAACGGTATGAAAATATCACTTTGTTTATTAGCAAATTCTAAAAAAGCAAGCATTTGCAAATCGAAAATTCCTCCGAGATTAAAAAAATGAAGAATTATACTAAGAGGATAAAAAACAACAAAAACATAAGCCAAAGGTATAACGCTTAATTGGTACAAACTTGCCGAAGTAAAAAAATAATACACCGGAATATTCATCGCACCAAATACGAAAATCTCCAAATATAAAGTATGCAAGGCTATCTTGAGTCTACTTTTTAGATCGTTTTTATCTCCAAAATGATGGATATATAAAAATATAAAAAATACACCTAAACAAGAAAAATAAAATCCGATCGAAAACAGAAGTTTCGGACTAAAAGCAACAGCAATCAAAATAGTCAAACACAAATTTCCAAATTTAAATATACTTAGTCCTCTGCTAAGAAGTAAAAATCCAAAAACCCCCATTATATATGAACGCAAAAAACTAGGAGTAAAATCCAAAATATAAAGATAAAATCCCATTAAAATAAATATAAAAATACTTAGATGAAAATTTATATTTACATATGGAAAATATCTACTTTGCAGTGGTATAACAACCGGCTTTACGATAAAAAATATAAAAGCAAATATAAGACTAAGATGAAATCCGCTAATAGCTATAATATGAGCTATACCCCAATTTGTCACGTTCGCTCTTAGATCTTTATTTATAGGTGAAGCAAGATAAAGAGCGCTGTAAAGCTCTTTTAATTTAGGATTTTCATGCTGATTTTCTATGCTATTTTGAACATTATCCGTGAAGCTTAGACTGCTTTTTTGAGGTTCGATCTTAAAATTAGGTAAGAAAAAACTATTCTTTAAATACTCTTTAAATTTAAGATTTTTACTGATTACGCCGACTCTTGCATCTGTAAAATCGATCTTGTTTTTTGTTCTTGTATAAAACGTAAACTCGTTAGATTTGAGCTTTAAAATAAAATAACTGTTATTTTTTCCCTGTTTTTCATAATTTTGAATAATTTTTGCATTTATAAACGAATATTTAGCATCTCTAAAACTCTCAAATTTAAAATACTCAAGCATTAAATTTACTCCAAAAATCAAAATGCAAAGGCCAATCACAGTAGCAATCTGCATTTTGGTTTGAAATAAATTCATCTATTTTGCTATAGCTTTATAATAACTCAACTCATCATTTAAAAGACGATATTTTTGATTTAAAAGCATATTTTGTACGCTAATAAGAGAGTTTTTGGCCTCCAAAAGATCTTTTAACTCAGCTTTGCCCTCGCTGTATTTACTTTCATAGATCGCTACTATCATTTCGCGTTCTTTTTTGATATTTTGCATATTTTCATATCTTTGTTTATCGCCCTCATAATAATTTACATATTTTATCACCTCATTTACAGCATTTGAAAGAGTTTTTTCATATGTTAAAACATTTTTTTTAAACTGCGCTTCAGATATATTTATCTGCTTTTTTAACCGTGAATAATCAAGAAAAGGTAAATTGATATTTAAAGTACCGCCTAAAATATTAAATCCAAAACTATCACTAAATTTTGAGTCACTATCACTTAAACTAGCACCTATGCTAACACTCGGATAGAGATTTTTTTCACTAACTTTATAGTCGTAAAAACTAGCGTTTAAATTTGAAATAGCCTCATTTATATCTGGTCTATTTTTTAATATCGCAAAATCTATATCAAGGCTTATGTCGCTATTTTGGACGTTTGAAAGGCTTAATTCATCAAATTTAATATCGCTTCTAGTAAAGTTTTTAATGATTTCATAGCTAGTTTCTAGCTCTCTGATATTTGATAAAATTTGATTTTGCAGATCAAGTATATTTTGTCTGCTCTGCCTTACGCTTAAAATTTCCTCTTTGCCTAATTCATACTTAGTAAAAACAAGCCTATCAAGCATATTTAAATTCTCTAAGTTTTGTTTTAAATTTCTTATAGCGTCATTTAGATAAAGTATATTAAAATACGTATCGGTCACGCTATTTATTATCGTTAGACGCAGATTTTCAAGAGTACTTTGACTAGCTTTAGCTTCCCAGTCTCTAGCTTCGTAATTATCAAAAATTTTACCGTAAATATCTACTTCATAGCTAAGAGCAAACTCACTAGAAAAACCGTTTTTCCAACCGCTAGATGTTTTGATATCTTTATTAGTCGATGCTCCAAATTTACCTGAAGGAGTCGGGAAAAAATCGTCTCTGATAAGCCCTGCTTTTAACATGGCGATCTCTAAATTTAAAACAGCGATATTTATATCTTCGCTATTTTTTAAACTCAAATCTACTAAATTATTTAGCACTGTTTGATTAAAATCTTTATACCATGAAGGCTCATAAAAATTTACGTTTTTTACATTATACTCCAGAGATTTAGAAGCACATCCGACAAAAATCAAGCTAAATAAAACAAATATTATATTTTTCAAATTTACTCCCTTAAAAGCGCATCTATAGGATTTAGCTTAGATGCGTTTCTAGCAGGTATATAGCCAAAAACTATGCCTATCAAGCTCGAAACTCCAAGCGCTATAAATATAGAAGCCGTGCTAAATATCATCTTAAAATCTCCGCCAAATACGTTAAATCCGTAACCAATCGCATATGCAAGCCCTATTCCTATACTTCCGCCAATAGCACAAAGCAGTATCGCTTCTATCAAAAATTGAGTCATTATATCTTTGCTTTTTGCGCCTATCGCCATTCTTATACCTATCTCTTTTGTACGCTCAAATACACTAACTAACATGATATTCATAACACCTATTCCGCCGACCATCAAAGATATAAGCGCGATTCCAGATATCAAAAGACTCATCGTATTCATCGTACTTTCTATGGTTTGTCTGATAGTATCTGAGTTTCTAGTAAAAAAATCCTTACTTCCGCGCCTAATTTTCAAAACTTCGATTATGCTTTGCTCAGCCACTTGAGCATTTACTCCATCTTTTAGTTTTAACATAATAGATCTTATATCTCTATCGCCTGTTAATTTATTCATAGTTGTAGTATATGGAGCATATACAGTTAAGTTATCGCCGCTAAAAGAAGTCTCATCTCGTTTTACTAAGCCTACTATCGTAAATGGTTGTTTGTTAAATAAAATTACTTTTCCGATAGGATCTACATCTTTAAAAAATGCATCTTTTGTAAATTGATCTATTATGATATTTGATCTTGAGTTTATAATATCGTCTTTTGTAAAATCTCTACCCTTTTCTATCTTAAGTCCGGATATCGCCAAAGAGTACTCGCTTCCGCTTCTAAGACTACCGCTAAAACTCTGATTTGCATAGGTCAAAAGTCCACTAGTGTTCATTCTAGGAGTTGAAAAATCAACAAAATCAAGCTTTCCCAATAAATTTGAATCATCGATGCTAAGACTGCGAACTCTACCTGAGTGCATATCGCCAAAACCTTTTCCGGGAAATATAGTAATCGTATTTGTGCCCATATTATTGATATCAGATAGGATTTTTTGCTGACTACCTTTAGCAAGAGCTACAACACAAATAACAGAAGCTATACCGATGATGATACCGAGCATGGTAAGAAACGATCTTAATTTATGCGATTTTATAGCGCCGAGCGACATAACAAAACTCTCAAAAAACTGATCTCTTATAGCTTTTAAATTAGGTTTTATCTCTTTTAAATTTTGTTTCAGTTCATAAATTTGACTATTTTTTCTAGTATCGCTTATGATATTTCCGTCTTTTATCTCGATAATCCTATCTGCCCAAGCAGCTATATCTTTATCGTGAGTAACTACGATGATAGTATGACCGTCTTTGTGCAAACTATCTAAAATTTGCATAACCATCACGCCGCTGCTACTATCAAGAGCACCAGTCGGCTCATCGCAAAGCAGTATCTCCCCGCCATTCATAAGCGCTCTTGCTATACTAACGCGTTGCTGCTGACCACCACTCAAATGGTTTGGCATAGTATCAAATTTAGTTTCTAATCCAAGTTTTACTAAGATATCTTTTGCTCTATTTATCCTATCGGCTTTACTCATACCTGCATAAATTCCAGGAAGCGCAACATTGCTTTTAGTATCATTTGAACTTAGAAGATTATAACGCTGAAATATAAAACCGAATTTTTTAAGTCTTAAATTTGAAAGCTCGTCTTTTTTAAATTTGCTTATATCCAAAGAGTCCAAAAGGTATTTTCCGCTAGTTGGGGTATCAAGACAGCCTAAGATATTCATAAGCGTAGATTTTCCGCTACCTGATTGACCTATGATGGCTACAAACTCGCCTTTTTTTATCTCTAAATTTATACCTTTTAAAACTTCACTACTAACGCCGCCGGTTATAAAACTTTTCTTAATATTTTCTAGTTTTATCATACTCTTATCTTTGGTGATCTAGTATTTAAAAGTTTTTTTAATTCATCGCCGCCAAGTTGAGACGTAACTACTTCATCTCCCTCGCTTAACCCGCTTAGAATTTGAGTATCAACACTGCTACTAATACCCACCTCTACTCTTACTTTTTTTATCTCTTCACCGTTTTTTATAAGAACAAAATTACCGTTTTCATCACTTTTTATAGCCATCGTAGGAAGTAAAAGAGTATCTTTTATCTCTTTTATTATTATAGTATTTTGCGTCGTCATACCGATTCTTAAAAACTCGCTTGAATTATCGACTTTTAATTTTGCATAATAATACACTGCCGAACTACCCGAACTAGAGCTTGAACCTGAACTAGAGCTTGTGGTTTTATATTTTCCATCACTTAGCGTAGTAAGACCGGGATCTATAGATGTAAGAGATCCTGTATATTTTTTATTTATATCCGAAAGAATGCTGTATTCTACTCTATCGCCTATGCTTATCTTGGGTACGTCGCCCTCGCTTATTTGCATTCTAATTTCCATTTTACTAAGATCGGCTATATTTACCAAAGTCGGAGTTGTTTGATTCGCATTTAAAGTTTGTCCGACCTCTACTGGCACAGAAACTACAACTCCATCAAACGGAGCTCTAATATCCGTATAGTTTAAATTTGTTCTGGCCGTACTTATTTCTATTTGAGTCTGTTTTATTTGGGCTTCTATCTCTTTTAAACTTGCGTTTTGAAGACTTAGAGTATTTTTATAGTTTTCTAAATTTTCAACAGATGTTGCATTTTGTTCTGCTAGTCTTAGTTCACGATTATACTGAATTTCAGCTATGTTTAAAGAAATTTTAGCTGATTTTAGCTTAGCATTTAGTATCTCAAGAGCTGCTAATTGTTGATCTAGCGTATTTTGCTGTTTTATAGAGTCTATTTGAGCGATTTTATCGCCTTTTTTAACTTTATCTCCAACTTTTACATAAAGTTCTTTTATTTGTCCACTTACTTGAGCTCCAACATCTACTAAATTCTCCGCAAAAACCTCGCCTACGGCTTCTACGCTTTGGGTTAAATTTCCTTTTTTTACTATAGTTGTTAGATACTCATTTTCTGGTTTTTTGGAATTTTGATAGTACCAAAAACCAAAAATAGCCACCAAAACAGCTGCAGCTGCTATCCATTTTTTCATTATTATCCTTAAGATATTTTTTATAATTTTAATCAAATTTTGTGAAAAAATTGTTAAAAACAAGACAAGTGACACAAACAACGATTATATCGTTATTTTATAAAAATTTCAATACATTAAAATAACATAAAATATCTATTTGAACTGTTAATGTAATTATATTCGATACGCGTATTTATATCTGAAAAAAGATATAAATTTTATTAATTGGCATATCTGCTTGAAGATGATTATTAAATACGCTAAAAAATTCCTTTAACTCTAGACATCAATTTTAAATTTACTAATTATCCTTTATTTTATAAAATATATTTTCATCAATTTTTATTGAATTATCTATAAATGTTGCATATATAAAAAATAATAATAAAGATCAAAATTGCCAACCTAAATAACCATAAATATATAATAGTAATTGTAAAACATATCATAATTTATCTTAAAAAGCCAAATTTAAAAAAATTATCTTATAATAACTAAAATAATAAATTATACCGAGGAAGTAGCTATGCAGGGTCTAAAAACGCAAATTAAAAAATATTTAAAAGATAAAAATGCTCTTTTGGTAGCTCATTATTACCAAAAAGATGAGATTGTAGAAATAGCCGATATTACCGGAGATAGTCTAGAATTAGCCAAAAAAGCATCTAAAAGTGATAAAAATTTAATTATTTTTTGCGGAGTAGCTTTTATGGGGCAAAGCGTTAAAATTTTATCTCCGCACAAAAAAGTCATAATGCCAAAACTAGCTTGCTGTTCTTTGGCAAAAATGATTGATGAGGAGTATTTTAAGCAAAGTATAGAAAAAATCACACAATGCGGTATAGCCAAAGAAGATATTTTCCCTATAGTTTATATAAATTCTAGCGCAGCCGTGAAAGCAGAAGTAGGAAAAATGGGCGGAGTCGTTTGTACTTCTAGTAATGCCGATAAAATTTTTGATTACGCTATTCAAAGTAATAAAAAAATCTTTTTTTTACCAGATAGATGCTTAGGAATAAACCTAGCCAAAAAAAAGGGTTTAAGTTTTTGCATACTAAATAAAGCAGATAAAAAAAGTATTTTAGAGTCCCAAATTCTTTGCTATGATGGTTTTTGCTCCGTACATCAAGCTTTTACCACGCAAGATATCGAAAATTATAGAAAAAAGTATAAAGATATACTAATCATAACCCATCCAGAGTGTGATCCAAGCGTCGTAGAAAAGTCTGATTTTGTAGGATCTACTAGTCAAATCATAGATTTTGTTAAAAAGCTAAGCCCTGCCCAAACTATCGCAATCGGAACTGAATTTAATCTTGTTAATCGCTTAAGAAAAGGTTCAAATAATACTTTTGTACTCTCAAGCACTCCTCCGATTTGTCCTACTATGAACGAAACTACTTTGCATGATCTGCTAAGAGTTTTAGAGGCTATGGAAGGCAGAAGTGAGTTATTTACTATGATGAACGAAGTGATTGTACCGCAAGAAAATATACACTATGCAAAACTAGCTTTGGATAAAATGTTAGATTTCGCATAACAAATTTAAATTTGATATAACAAAATGCAATTAGCTAAAAATATATAAAATAAAATAATTAAGATAAATAATGCTTATAACAATAATTTTACTTTAAAAACTAGCGGTAAAAACGGTGTTAGGCGAGCTATTTTATTTTATATTGGATTAACAAAAATAATTCTATAATTATAGAAAATTTTAAGGATAAATTTTATAATGATCTTCGCACCTATGTTTTCTATATTTATATTATTGGCCTCCGGATATTTAGCTAAAAAAACAAAAGTTTTAGCCCAAAATCAATCTATATTTTTCATTGATTTCGTACTTTGCTTTGCTTTGCCTGCTTTGATATTTGATAAAATTTATCACGTTACTATAGACACTCATCTTATAAATATCATTTTAACAGGTCTTACTTCATCGATAATTGCTATGTTTATAGCAGTCGGCGCCGGTATCGTTTTTAAATTTAAAAAACCAACGATAGTAAGTTTAGCGCTTCTTAGTATGTTTGGTAATACGTTATTTGTCGGTATGCCGATAGTAGAAGGGTTTTTTGGCGATAGCGCGTTAAATGAGGTTATATTTTACGATCAACTTGCCACCGGAATACCTATTTCTATACTAGGTCCGCTTATACTATCTTTAGGAGCTCCGGCTAAAGTTTCCATCATTCAAAATACAATGAAAATCCTCAAATTCCCGCCGTTTGTAGCACTTCTTTTAGGATTAATATGTAAAAACTTCGAGCTTCCAGATGTTATATTTGCGCCGCTTCGTATGTTTGCTAGCAGCGTTGTGCCTGTAGCTCTATTTGCAGTTGGTATAGGGTTAGGATTTAACAGCATAAAAAGCGCTTGGAAAAGCTCATTAGTCGTATTAGGTGCTAAAATGGTGTTAGCTCCAGCGATTTTTGTTCTTATTACTATGATATTTGATATAAAACTAAATCAAAGCTGGATGGTCGGTCTTTTAGAAACGGCAATGCCTCCTATGGTATTAGCAAGCGCTATGATATTAAAAGCAAACCTTGATACGAATTTAGCTATATCAAGCGTTGCCCTTGGTATAATATTTACTTTTATTACAATTCCTACTATATTTATTATAATGAATTAAATTTTGAATTTAAAAAAATAAAAATGACAAAATACAAAAAAGGGCTTATACTAGCAATTATCGGCGTTACTTTGATGAGCTTTGAATCTCCGGCTATAAAATTTGTTAAAGCTAGCGGATTTGATTATATATTTTTCTTTGGGCTATTTTTATTTATGAGTTCGATTTTTATCTCTGTTATATTTATTAAACCAAAAAAAATTAAATATGTATTCTTAGCAGATTCAAAAGGTACTATTTTAGCAGCTCTTGCTCTTGGACTTAGTAATATATTTTTTATATATGCCGTTAAATTTGCGGGTATAGCGCTGCCTGTTATATTGCTATCTTCAGCACCTCTATTTTGTGCTATACTCGATAAAATCATATTTAAAAAATCAACTCCCAAAAGCATATTTATAGCAACGTTTTTCGTTGCAATAGGAATCATAATAGTAGTCTATGAAAGACTTGATCTTAACTCTATTATAGGAGTTATACTATCGTTTTTATGCGTAATCAGCTTTTCTATGCTGTTTGTGTTATTAAGCGCTCATAAAAATGTTAGTAGAACATTGGCTATAAGCGGAGGCGGACTTGTAATGTTTATGATCTCTTTACCGTTTTTTAAATTTGAAGCTAGTTTAAGCGATATCATCACAATAGCCATCGTAGGTATATTTATAACTCCTGCTTCAAGAATACTTATAGGACGTTCGTCTCTTTACCTTATACCTGCTCAGCTTGGACTTATAGCAATACTTGAAGCTATTTTAGCTCCTTTTTGGGGATTTGTATTTCTTGGAGAAGATATCAGCTCTAGTCTTATTATAGGCGCAAGTATTATCATAGTAAGTATAGCTATAAATACAATTATTATAGCTAAAAAATCTACTTGAAACTAGCCACTAAGTTTCCTATAAGCAAATTCCATCCATCAACTAGCACAAAGATAAGCAACTTAAATGGAAGAGATATCATCACGGGCGGCAACATCATCATACCCATAGACATAAGCACAGAACTAACGACCATATCTATAACCAAAAACGGCAAATACAGCAAAAATCCTATCTCAAAAGCTGTCTTTAATTCGCTGATGATAAAAGCTGGAGCAGCTATAGTAAAAGGTATATCATCTACCGTATTTGGATTTGGTAGTGCCCTTATACGATAAAAAAGAGCTAGATCTTTTTCTCTGGTATTTCTTACCATAAACTCTTTAAATGGCTTTGCTCCAATAGCAAAAGCATCTTGATAACCGATTTTCTCTTCTAAATACGGCTTTATGCCTTCATTATAAGATTGTTTAGCAACTGGCTCCATAATAAAAAACGTAAGAATCAAAGCTAAAGAAATAAGTACGTTTGTAGGCGGCATTTGTTGTGTTCCCATAGCTTGTCTAAGAAATGAAAATACAATAATAAGCCTTAAAAAGCTAGTCATCACAAAAATAAGCGACGGTGCAAGAGCAAGCAGAGTAAGCACAATCAAAACATTCAGGCTAGTAACTAGCTGCTGGGGCGTATCTGGAGCGCTAAGATTTAAATTTATAGTAGGTATGGTTACAGTCTCGGCTGCAAAACCGGTTACAAATCCAAAAAATATTAAAAAAAATAGTTTCAAATTTAGCCTTACGTTAAAATATTAAATTCTAGCTAAATTTTTGTAAAAATCAATTTAAATTTAAAGATCAAATACTAAAATCTCCAACTATAATAAATATATAAACGCATCAACGCCTATAAAGCGCATTTAAAGCAACATAGGTTTTAATATTTTTTTATGCTTATCTTAGTTACAATATCTCTACTAAATTTAGAGAGAAAATGATGAATGAAATATCTATAATAATCCTAGCCGCAGGCAACGGCACACGTATGAAATCAAATAAATCAAAAGTCCTGCATACGCTTTGCGGGGAACCAATGATATCGCATATATTAAAAAAGTCTTACGAAATTTCCAACGACGTAAGAATCGTCTTATCGTATCAATTTGAAGAGGTTAAAAATAGCGTTTTAAGCGAATTTAAAGATGTTAAAATTTATAAGCAAGACACTATAAATAGACCGGGAACAGCCGGAGCTGCAGAAGCTGCACTAGAAAATTTAAATTCTAAAAAAACACTTGTTATTTGCGGAGATATGCCTTTAGTAGAGGTAAATGAGCTCAAATCTCTATGCGACAATACGGCAGATATATCGCTTTCTGCTTTTAGAGCAAAAAATCCTTTTGGATATGGAAGAGTTGTGTTAAACCAGCAAAACGTAATAAAAATAGTCGAACAAAAAGATGCAAACGATGATGAAAAAAAGATAGATCTTTGCAACGCCGGAGCTTACTGCTTTGATACAAATTTACTAAAAAATATAATACCTCTTATCAAAAACGAAAACGCTAGCCGCGAGTTTTATCTAACTGATGCTATAGAATTGGCTTTGAAGCAAGGATTTATGGTAAAAAGCGTACTTGTAGATGAGACAAATTTCATGGGTATAAATGATAAATTTGCACTTAGTATAGCCGAAGAGATAATGCAAAACAGAATAAAAGAAAATCTTATGAAAAACGGTGTAATAATGAGCCTTCCAGATACTATTTTTATAGATAGCAGAGCCGAATTTGAAGGTGAATGTAAGCTTGAACCAAATGTTGTGATTTTAGGCAATAGCTTTATAAAAAATTCTCATATAAAAAGCGGATCCGTTATTGAATTTAGCGAAGTTTGCGATAGCGATATAGGGCCTATGGCGCATTTAAGACCTAATTCCAAAATATACAAAACACACATAGGAAATTTTGTCGAACTAAAAAACGCAAGTTTAAATGAGGTAAAAGCAGGACATCTAAGCTACCTTGGAGACTGCGAGATTAACAGCGGTACGAATATCGGCTGCGGCACCATAACTTGCAACTACGACGGTAAAAAAAAGCATAAAACAATTATAGGAAAAAACGTATTTATAGGAAGCGATACTCAACTTGTAGCTCCCGTTAATGTAGCAGACGATACTTTAATAGCAGCCGGAAGCACGGTTACAAAAGATACAAACAAAGGCGATTTAGTTATCACAAGAGGCAAACAGATAAATAAGGCTGGATATTTTTATAAATTTTTTGGCAAAAACGATGAAAAATAAAGATATTTTACTAGCGGTATGCGGAAGTGTTAGCTTTTATAAAGCTTATGAAATTTTAAGTTTATTAAAAAAAGAAGGTGCAAACGTCCGCGTTATGTTAAGCGATGGTGCTTTAAAATTTACAAATTTAATAAGCTTTGAAGCGCTTTGCGATAAAAAAGTATTATCAAGCGTGAGTGAGAACTGGCAAAGCGGGCTAGACCATATCTCATATAGCAAAAACGATCTTATAATCATAGCTCCAGCCTCTGCAAATACTATAAACAAGATATCTTGCGGTATCGCAGATAATGTGTTTTTAGAGACTATTTTAGCATCAACTTGTCCTAAACTTCTAGCTCCAGCAGCAAATCATAATATGCTTGAAAACTTCGCAACCAAAAAAAGTTTGGAAATACTCTCGCAAAACGGTTATGAAATTTGCGAGCCAATTTCAAAAACTCTAGCATGCGGAGATATCGGAAAAGGTGCTTTAGCAGATCCCAAAATTATAGTAGAAATGGCAAAAAGAGTGCTTGGAAAAGATGAGTTTTATATCGGTAAAAAAGTTATAATAACAAGCGGACCTACTACTGAAAAAATCGATGACGTACGGGGTATAACAAACTTTTCAAGCGGAAAAATGGCAAAAGCTCTAGCAGATGCGTTTTACTATTTAGGCTCAGAAGTTATATTTATAAGCTCAAAAGAGTTTGAAACTCCATACAAATTTATTAAATTTGAAAACTCAAACGAGCTTTTAGCAATATTAAATTCCCAAAATACAGATAAAAACGATATTTTGATAATGTGCGCCGCAATTAGTGATTATATACCAAAAGCTAAATTTAATGGCAAAATGAAAAAAAATGAAAACGGAATAAATTTGGAGCTGATTTTAAATACGGACATATTAAAAAATACTAATCTAAAATGCAAAAAAATAGGCTTTAAAATGGAAATGGATAAAAATACCGCTATACAAAATGCAAAAAATATGCTAATAGATAAAAATTTGGACGCGGTTTGTTTAAATATTTTAGATGAAAATATAAAATTCGGAAGCGACGAAACGTATATTGATTTTATCACTAAAAAAAGCTGTAAAACAACTGAATTTACGGATAAATTAAGTGCGGCAAAAAAGATAGCGGAGTTCATAAAAACACTATGATAAACTCAGTTTCAAAAGTAAAAAAACTACAAGCACAAAGCAGAATTCCTAATGTCATAAATGCAAGCCTTCCAGTAATCATAAAAGTCATAGAAAAAACAGGATATAACCGTTATAATCTCAAATTTGGAAGTAAAACAGTATCTACAAAATCAGAGCCAAAACTAGAAGTAGGCGAAGAATACTTTGCAAATATAAGATCTCAAAGCGGCGGTGTTATAAATATAAATGGGCTAATAAAAAGAGAAAATATTGGCGAATATTTAGAAAACGGATCCGAACTCTTAGAAAAAATTCTAAGCAACCGAAATATATCTTGGTTGATACCTTATATCAAAACAAAACTTGCAAATCCGAAAAATGAAAATGAGTTTTTGATATATTCAAATATGATTTTAGCATTAAATGACGGAGTCATCAACGTACCATTTTTTTATGAAAAAAGAAGCGGCTTAGCACAGATAAAACTTGGGGAAGAAATCCTATTTTATCTATTATTTAGCAATTTTGCACCGATTATAGCTAGTATAAAAAACGGTAGGATTTTAACCATACAGTCTGCGTATTTAAGTTTTTCTAAAACTCTCGGAGAGGCTCTTGGTTGCGAATATAAAAAAGCAGATATTAGACCTTTTTGGGTTAAAAAAAGTAATTTTTTAGATTTTAAAGGCTGATCTTGAACAAACTAAATCATCTAGCTATTATTATGGACGGCAACGGTAGATGGGCGAAAAAAAGAGGTCTAGTGCGTACAAATGGACACCAAATAGGAGCCAACGTAGTAGAAGATATAGTTAGTTACTGCCGCAAAAACAGCATAAAAAATTTAACACTTTATGCATTTAGTACAGAAAATTGGAAACGACCTAAATCCGAAGTTGATTTTTTGATGAATTTATTAAAAAAATTTATTAAATTAAAAGAAAATATGCTTTTAGAAAACAATATTCGCTTTAGCACGATAGGAAATTTAGAGCCGCTTAATGAGGATTTAAAATTTGATATATTAAATTTAAAAGAAAAAACTATGAATAACTCTAGTTTAAATTTAATTTTAGCTATCAACTATGGAAGCAAAGACGAGATAATAAGAGCGATTAAAAAAACCCTCTTATACGGTGAAGAAATCAATGAAGCATCCATATCAAAACATCTTGACACGAACGAATTTGGAGATGTAGATCTGCTCATAAGAACCGGCGCAGAGCAAAGGCTTAGCAACTTTTTATTATGGCAAGCAAGCTACGCAGAACTCTGTTTTACACCGACTTTGTGGCCTGATTTTAATAGCGACGAACTAAACAACATTGTAAAAAACTATAAAAATAAACATAGAAAATTCGGGGGATTATAGTGGAAATTTATTATATTTTATTTTTCATATTTAGTATTTGTATAGGATCGTTTTGCAATGTTTTGATATACCGAATGCCTCTTGCAAAGAGTATAATCTACCCAGCTAGCCACTGTCCAAAATGCGAGCATAAATTAAGCTATATACATAATATTCCGCTATTTTCTTGGATATTTTTACGAGGTAAATGCGCATTTTGTAAAGAAAGTATTTCGCCTATTTATCCTATCACGGAACTTGTCTGCGGACTTCTTGGTATGTTTAGCCTATATATCAGCTCGAATTTAATAAACGCGATACTTCTTGGGCTCTGTTTAATTCTGCTTTTTACTCTTAGCGTTATTGATTTTAAATATAGCGCCGTACCTGAGAGTCTGCTTATTATAACTTATTTTTTAGCTATTTTCAGCACATTCGATAGCGAAAATACTATTGCATTTGACGAAAGTTTGTTAAATTCTCCATTTGTGATATCGTTGATATTTGCCGGAGCGATTACTATCGTAAAAAGCGTAGCAAGTGCTTGGATAAATCGAAATAGCGCCGAAATAATAGAACCTATGGGTGATGCCGATACTATAATAATAGCCATAATAGGTGCTTTGGCAGGAATCGGTCTTGGAATTTTTGCTATTGTTCTAGCTGCAATTTTACAGATAATTTTACATATTTTACTAAAAAAACAGAACAAAGAAGTGCCGTTTATCCCTGCTCTTAGCTTATCTCTTTTCATAATTTTGATTTTTAAAACAGAATTTTTGCAACTCCTTGAGATATATCTTAAATTTGTGGGGATATAATGAATAAAGTAAATAAATACCTTTTTGCTAGTTTTTTGTCGACTTTTGCATCTTTGTTCGCAACTTTATTTCTTATTATGTCTATTGTATTTTTTATACAAATAGCAAGAATAACAAGCTATATAGAGATAAGCTTTTCAGAACTTTTAAAACTTTATCTATTTATGTTGCCTCAAATACTTCTATTTACTATTCCTATAGGATTTTTTGTATCTGTTGCAATGAGTTTTTTTCGACTTTCAAAAGAAAATGAAAGCATAGTAATGTTTACTTTAGGGCAAGATCCAAAAAATATATCTAATTTCTTTATATTTATATCTTTTATTGTATCGGTAGTGATGCTGATAAACTCATTGATAGTTATGCCTATAGCTCAAAATCTAAACGATAATTTCATAGAATACAAAAAAACAAAGCTAAGTTTAAATATAAAGCCAAGCGAATTTGGACAAAAATTTGGAAGCTGGATGGTATTTATAGAAAAACAAAATGACAATAATGATAGTTTAAAATATGAAAATATAGTAATGTATGACGTTTCAGACGAAAATGAAAGGCTCATCACATCACAAAGTGGAGATATAAAAAATCAAAACTCAAATTTAGAACTTATCCTTAAAAAAGGGAAAATGTATGATATAAGAGATAACAAATGGAATATCAGTAGCTATGAAAACATGGTAATTAGAACTCTAATAAAAGATAATAAAAACGAAATATACTCTTTAAAAGAGTACTGGCTAAAAGCATTCAGCGATGATAAAAGAGCAAAGGACCTTAGTATATATACACTTATTGCGCTGTTTCCATTGGCTTCAGTGATGTTTGCTCTTAGTTTCGGGATCGTTACTTATAGATACGAAAAAGGAATAATATATTTTGGAATATTTGGTGTTTTATTTGCGTATTTTGCTTTTATAATGCTATTTGCAAGGCAACCTATTTATGCTATTCCGATTATTTTTATAGTTAGTTTTGTATTTTCGGCTTTGACCTTTAGTAAAAAAATATTGATGAAATATTGATGAAAATCGCCCTCACCTACTCATACAACGGTTCTAAATTCAAAGGCTCGCAAACACAACCAGATAAAAATGCAGTTGAAGACTGTCTTAATTTTGCTTTAAATAGAGTTGGAATTTTTAAACCGGTCGTATCTAGTTCTCGCACGGATAAAGGAGTTCACGCTATATCTCAAGTATCATGTGTAGAGTGCGGAGAGTTTTGGAACGAAAGATTTGAGCGGTTAAAAAATCAGATAAATAAGCATACGAAACCATATATTTATATAAAAAACATACAAAAAGTAAGCGATGAATTTCATCCGCGTTATGACGCCGTTGCTAGAAGTTATCGCTATATCATATATCACGATGAGCAAAATGTATTTTTAGCAGACTATGTGCATTTCTATAAAACTTTAAACATACAAAGACTAAACATAGCTTTAAAACTATTTATAGGAAAACATGATTTTACACCGTTTTATAAAGTAGGAAGTGGCGAAAAATCAACAGTGAGAGAGATATTTTACGCAAAAGCTTATCAAATTTACAAAACAAAAGACGCCAAATTCAGCGCTAAATTTAAAACACAAAAACCGACTCTTACTATTATAAATTTCAAAGCAAATGGCTTTTTAAGAGCACAAGTAAGACTAATGGTAGCAAATGCTCTGCAAGCATGTAAAAGTGATGAAAATTTATATAAGTTTATCTCAAATTTCAAAGAGCAAAAGCCGCTCACTAGAATGCCCTCTCCGCCAAATGGATTGTATCTAAAACGGGTATTTTATTGAATTTACCAAATTTAAATAACATAGATACTATAACTAACGCTTATAAAATGTTAGCGGGAATAAATTTATTCGTTTTTGCTAACCTACAAAAAAACTATAGATATAACAACTTTAGCAAATAAAATATTACTGCATTACTTTAATCAGCTAAAAAGATAAAGAAGCTCTAAGATAAATAGGAATAGTCTCGCTCGGCATATTAGATGATTTATGTAAAGCTTTTGATGTAGTTAAGCTTAAATATATATTACCAAGATTATACCTTGCTCCAAAGGATACGCCGGCTAAAAAATCTTTATTCGGTAAAAGATAATCCCTGCCATAACCAATATCAAACCCGATAAAAGGTTCTAATGCGCTTAGATATTTTGACACGTTTAAAAAATGAAAAAAAATAGTATTATTGTCATATATTCCATAATCAAGCGCTGCTGAACTTTTTTTAAAGCCTCTAACGGTATATTCATCGCCGATTAAAAATTTATCTGCATACAAAAGCGGTTCATTAGAGTAGCTACCTCCGATACTGCTTTTATATAAAATAACTAAACTATCATTGAGATAGAAATTCTTTTGGTAAGTCAAGTTAGCATTGATCTTGTTAAATTCTACTTTATATAAAGAATCTTTAACATCTTTTTTTCCGCCAAAAAACGGTACTCCTTTTTGGTATTCTAAATTTAAAAACAAAAATCCACCGATAGCAGTAGTTAGGTATTCTATTCCGCTTGCTATGCTTGAGTGTTTTCCGCTTGAAATTTCTAAAAATATATCATCAATCTTATTCGTATTTTCCTTGATATCAAAATTAACATATACTGAAAATTTATCATTACTGCTACGATGAAGAATTTTTCTGAGTGTAGCTTTATGTCTTAAATTCGTACTTTTTCTAGTAAAGTTAGAATTATAACCTTCAATTAAATCTTTATTATCACTATATTGCAAGGAGTAATTTAACTGATAACTTTGTACAGGCAAAGTATAATTAACACCGTAAATATCTTCACTTTCATTTCGCATATCTTTTAATAAACCTTTGATAAAACTAAAACGTATAGAATCATTGATATTTAAAGGATTATTATAAGCTAGATGAATACCGGTCTTGCCTGTAGATTTATCACCACTATTATCAGAATCAATCATAAAATCAAAAGGCTTGGCGTCGCTTGTGACAAAAATATCCGAATAGCCGTATTCCTTGCTTGCTTTTATCAAAGCTTTTACATTGCTTGCGCCATTGCTTAAATTTTCTATACCGGTATCTAAATCAAAAATATTAAATTTATCCCCATTTTTTAAAGGCATACCAAAATCAAGCCTTGTTGTATTATTATTCTCATTTAAATACACTTCTCCTACAAATCCGTATTTTATATCAAGTATAAGAATTTGATTTTCTTTATCTATTTTTTCAATATCTATAGCCGAAGTAGAATATCCTTTAGAAAAAATAAAATTTGTAAGTTCTTTAACAATATT
This sequence comes from Campylobacter fetus subsp. fetus, assembly GCF_900475935.1. NCBI lineage: Bacteria > Pseudomonadati > Campylobacterota > Epsilonproteobacteria > Campylobacterales > Campylobacteraceae > Campylobacter > Campylobacter fetus. Next base: position 751,876 of record NZ_LS483431.1, on the reverse strand, counting down.
ATAAATATCATTAAAATTTAATGGAGTATTTAAATATTTTTGCAAAAGCTTATCGGTTTTAGCGGTCAAATTATCTTTATTTTTAAATTCAATCTTTTTAAAGATATATGTTTCGATCTTGATTTCATCTCTATCTAAGGGCAAAATTCGCTCTTGTTTTTGATTTTTTTCTAAATTATCAAATTCTTTTTCTATGTAAAATTGCTGTTCTTTTTTATCGAGCAAATCAAATATACTTGCAGAGTTCTCTGCTTTTAAAAAACAGAGAAAACTCAAAAGTAAAAATATTATTTTCATAATTTTCAATTAAAACCTCGTTGTTTCAGTGATTTCATTAACATGCATTGTATTCGTACTTGATGTAGGATTAGAATTCATTCCCCTAATATGATTGACCGCATCTTTAACTTTCGTTACTGAAGTGCTAAAATTAACGGTTCCCCCTGCCCAAGAACTATCTGTAGAACTTTGAGTATTTTGAGTATCAGTGCTAATAATATTATTTTTATTTCCATTTATATTAATATTGCTAGCTGAGTTTGCACTACCTGTTTTGTTGATATGATCTTCGATATCAACTACTGCGCCAAAACTTGTATTTGTTCCGCCATTTATTCTTACAGTGGCACCATCGCTTTTTTCATAAGTTTTTACATCAGATTCTAAAACTTTTCTTGCAACTTCTAAATTTCCGGAACCTACTTTTGAATTTAAAATTCCGGCTTTTAAGCTCAAACTTTCGCCTACACCGCCGTTAATTTCATTTTTAGCATTAAATCCGCTTTGAGTTGAAACTTCAGCCTTATTTGATTTATTATATCCAAAACCTACCATACCAGAAACGCTTCCTGTAGCAATATGATTGCTTGATAATGCTCCAGTTATCGTTCCGCTTAAAGTTCCGCCGTATTTTTCAGAATTTGAAGTATCGACTAGAGAATTGATTTCTAAATTTTTACCTATATCTAAATTTACGTTATTGGCATTTACATTAGCTCCGTTAAGAACTGTGTTATTTTTAGTTTTAATGCTTACATCATTATTTGCATTAAGAGTGGTATTGCTAAATTTAGATTCGTCGGTTCTAGAATACGAACCGTTAGTAAAAAATTCTACCGCGTTACCCGCAACTCCACCATCTATAATATGGTAACCTGCGGTTTGTCTATTGGTAATTGTTGCCTCAAATTGTATATTTGAAGAACTAGCTTTAGACTTTGCAGCATTTACAATCAAATCCTTTTTTGAATTTATACTAATATTATTTGCATTTGCATTAGTTCCATTTAAAGTAATATTTCCTTTAGTGCTCGAAATATTTAAATTTTCTCCCGCAGTAATCTGCGTGATATTTTCATTTGAACTAGAACTTTGACTTTGATTGAATTTAAAACCTATGGTTTGGTTGGAATTTCCAGTAACAAGATTATTACTCAACATATTAACCGTACTTGCTGAAATTTGTGCCGCAATGATACCTGGATTTGGTTTTAAGCCTTTTTGCTCAGAGTGTAAATTTTGCGATACTTGATTAGCAAAAGAAGCGATAGGACTCAAAGATTCCAATTTTTCTTTAACACTAAGACTAAAACCGGTGCTACTGTGTGTTTTTGTATCTGCGTATTTGGTGCTTTTGATTTCTCCGCCTTTAAGATTAATATCTTTATTTGCCTTCAAATTTGCTCCACCTATATCTAAAGTATTATTTGAATTTACATTAATATTTGAACCTTCTAATCTACTTGAAACGTTAGTAACTTCGTTGGTAGTTTTTTGTGTTGATATCAATTCAACTCCGACTTCTCCAGCTCCAAAAAGATCAGATCTCAATCCGCCTTGAGTAATGCTACTTTCACTATCTAATTTTTTAGTATTAGCAATTTGCCCAGCATGACTATAATTTGCGCTTATACCTTGACCGCCTAATTCTAAATTCGCATTAGCAAAAATTCCTACGCCAAGAGAATTAGTTTGCGTGTGTGTTTGATTTTGTGCGGCAATAAAATTTACTTCATTACCGTTGACATTTGTTTCTTCACCTTTGAGATTGCTACCTTTGATATCTACTTTGTCTTTAGCATTTAAATTAACCTCGTTATTTGCACTAATACTTGATGAAGCAACCACAGAACTTTCTACATTTTGGGTAGTTTGTCTAAAGCCGGCAATTTGAGTATTTGAAGCTTGAGACGAACTTGAAATTTTAGTCGCTCCACTATTTACGCTAATATTTTTGGCATTTAAATTAGCAGAATTTTGTGCTTGAATATTAGAACCTGTTATTTTCACATCATTACTTGCATTGATATTAATATTATTTTGTGAGGTTAAAGAACTACCTTGCGAAGTTGAAGTAGTCAAACTAGTACTTTTATGGTTTATTTCCGTTGAGCTTCTACTATATTCCTCGTTTTGTATTTTCGTATTTTCTTGAGCATCTGCGATATTAACATTTTGTGCATTTATATCAATAGACCCTTGCTGCGAAGTAGAGCTTATATTACTAGATACTATATTAGCATCTTTTTTTGCGCTAATGCTTAAATTATCCGCACTTATATTTGAGCTTAAAACAGTATTGCTTTGTGTAGAACTTGTAGAAACATTATCGCCTGTCTGTTCTTGAGTAAATGAAGATGAAGTTGAATAATCATTTTTAATATTCACATCACCGTCTTGAGAGTTTAAATTTATCTGCGAATTTTGAGCGCTAGCAGTTATATCGCTATTTTGGATATTTAAATCATCGTTTGTGTTAATAGTTACGGAATTTTGTCCTTTAATCTCGGTTTTAGATACAGAAGTACTAGTTCCTTCTTCATTAGTAGCTAAAGCGGTATTTATATTTGCTCTATTTGCGTTTATATTTACTTCGCTTCCATCTAGCTGAGAACTACTAAAATTAGCCTCATCGCTAGCATTTATATTAACTTGTCCTTCTGAAGAAATACCACTTAAAGATGAACTTAATGAGCCTGTATCGATACTTACTGCGGCTTTGCCGACAAGACCGCCCCTATCGTTTGAAACAACGTCATCTTTGTGAATATTAATAGTAAATAAGCGCGAATTAACGATATCTGGGATGGAACTTAAAATTAAATCTCTACTATTAACCGCTTTTTTTACGTTAGATTCTATCAAAGCAAAATCTCTATTTAAAGAACTTGATAATCCTTGCGTTATGCTGCTAGAAACTATGTTTAATCTACCATTAGATGCTATTTGAGCTTGTGATTTTGCTTTAAAAATCATTTTTGCATTAAGATTCCAACTATTCTGATTTGGAACAAATCTTTGAGAAGCGTAATTACTGCCTAATAATAAAGAAAAATACTGTCTAAGCGTCTTATTTTTTCTTGCCGCATCTTTAAGAGCGTTCCAAGCAGATTCTCTTTGATGGTTTTTTGCCGCATTGCTTGAAAAATATCTTAAAGCATCAAGTAAGCTTTCTCCTCTAGTGAAATAATGGGTTGAATTTGTATTCCAACTACCAAGATACTCTCTAGCAAAAAATCCACCAACTTTTATTTTAGAAAAAACTTCTCTCATGGTTATATCTTTACTTAAAGTTACATTGTTAATTTTTCCGAAAGTTGATATATTATTTTTAGCTAGTATCTTCCCTTCATTATAAATTCGCCTATTTCTATCTCGCGAAATAGTATTTATATTAATATTTTTACTTGACTGAATTATACCTTGTCTACTATCTAATGAATTGATATATTTTAATATATTATTAACTCTAGCTTCCATATTCCATCGTTTAAATGCAGTATCGCCGTAATTTGCCCAGCCAAATCCTCTTGTATTATCAGTAAAATATGTAAGCGAACCTATCATTTGCGCTATGTTATTTAAAGTTTGCGCTTCTATATTGATATCTCTACTTGCATATATCAAAGAGTTATTATTCACATATTTTGAGTTAATACTTAAATCTTGCAAACTATCAATCATTGAATCATTCATAACGATCAATGCATTCAAAGTAGTATTTTTAACAGAATACAAATAACCATTATTTTCAATACTTCCACGCGAATGTAAAACCAAATCTTTCCCGCTTGCAACCAAAGCATTAATATAAATATTTCGTGCATTTAGTTGAATCGAACCTAAATTTTCAAGTTTTGAATTTACACGCAAATTTTCGTTACTTGAAATATCAAGTAAATTTTTTGCATGTAATGTTCGAGCATTAAGATCCAAATCATCATTTGCTTCTAACGTGATATTATTTTGACTTATGATTTTGCCGCCGTTATCAAAAGCGCTAAGTACTAAATCAATATTATTATTGGCTGATATTTCTCCTTTATTGTTTAAGGAATTTGTATTTAATACTATATCATTTAAAACATTGATAGAACCGAAATTGTCAATTTTATCTGTAGCGTTTACCGAGATAGTACCGGCATAAATTTGAGATTTTTTTTGATTTGTTTTAAAAATATCTTTTGTTTCTTTACTTATATCTACTGTTTTAGCATTTTCAAAAGAATTAGAATTAACGGTTATCTCATTACCTCTGTAAAGTCCTTTATTGGTAATTTTTCCTTCTGCTTTTAAACTTATGTTGTCTGCATTGATTAAAGAGCTTTGAATTTCTTTTGCTTCTATGCTGATACTTCCGTTTCTATTTACGCCTAAAGCTTGAAACTCAACCTTATCTTTAGCTTTAACCATAACATCCTTAATACTCCTCACAACCCCGCTATGCCTTACACCGACTCCTTCTTCGGTGCTAATTAAAGTAACTTTATTTGCATACATAGAACCAAGATACTTTCCATCGATTCCATAATCAATTTTTTTATCTTTTTGTGTGGTTAATTTAGCACTTATTTTAGGTGAATTTGGATTATTTAAATCTACTGTATTAAGTCCGGCAATAAAATTAATATTAGATAAATTTTTACCTTTTTCATAATGAGCAATACTGCCGGCGATATCTATACCGCGGCTAATTACATTAAAGTAATCTCCATCAACGATAATGCCACTGTTACCTATTTTAATTCTCGCATCACTATCGATATTAAGAAAATTATCATTAAACTTACCTGTGCTAAGCGTTACACCTTCGGTATTTAAAAAAGCTGCTCCATTAACGCTAAAACCGTTTTCATTTGCAAATACTAAATTAGCTTTTTTTCCAAAAACTTCTAAAATTCCATTAATTTGTGAAGCTTGTTTACTTGTAATCTCGCTCACTATAACACTAGCATTTTTTGTTAAATTAGGATTTTTTTCAATCGAACCGCCAATTTTTGAAATTCCGTCTTCTAGACTATTATTGAAAACAACGCCTTTGTGAATGTCAAAGGCATCAAATTGATTATGCGAAATTCCATTTTGACTCGGATTATTAATATTAATCACATCGGTATTATTGCTAGATAATGCCGTATTTTTAGATTTTGAAATAATAATATTTCTTTGTCTTAAATCCGCTGAAACTAGCAAACAAGGAAATAACACGTTAATAAGTGTTAAACTTAACGATAAACGAAATAATTTATTTGTACTTAATCTCATATTATTTTTCCTAAATTAAGATATTTGTAAAATAATCTTAATTTGCTTTAATAAATAAATTTAAAAAATTTAAAAAATGAAGTATGAATTTATATTTTATTCTGCAATATTCTTATTATTGTGTTTCATTTTTACACATTGCTACCTAATATCTGAGAATAATTTTAATTTTTTTTAGTTAGTAATTATAAAAGTTGTTTAAATATCTTTATAAAGAAAACATTTTAGCTTAGATTTTGATAATCCAAGCTAATTTTTCGTATTAGAATTCTTGAGTAAATTCGTATCCTGCTGATTTTAAAGCGTAAGCTACTTTTTCTTGATGATCCTTACCTTTAGTCTCAAGCGTGATGGTTATGGATGCGTCACCGTAACTTAGCTTTGTTGAAAATCTATCGTAGTCTATTTTTACGATATTTGCTCCGGAGCTTCTAAGAACATCTGTAAGTCCCATAAGTGCGCCCGGTTTATCGATCAAAGTAACGTTTATGATCATCTTTCTACAGCTTCTTATAAGACCTTTTTCGATGATAACGTTTAGCATTTGTACATCGATATTTCCACCGCTTAAGATGGCTCCTATTTTAGCACCTTTTTTAAATTTAAACTTATTTTCCAGCAAAGCCGCAACAGATACAGCTCCTGCACCTTCAACAACTATCTTTTGCTGCTCCAAAAGATATAGTATGGCGTTTGCTATCTCATCATCTCCTACTTGAACCATCTCATCGACGCTCTCGATGATATTTGCCAAAGTTATAGGACTAGCATCACGTACGGCGATACCATCGGCTATGGTTCTAACCGATTTTGAATTATGCTGTTTTTTATCTTTAAAACTATCAAACATAGCAGGAGCGCCTTTTGCGCTTACGCCGATAATTTTTATATTTGGATTTATCTGTTTAGCGCAGCTTGCCACGCCGCTTATCAGTCCACCTCCACCAACAGGAGCTACTATATAGTCTAAATCCGCCACTTCATCAAGCATTTCTAAAGCGATCGTTCCTTGTCCTGCTTGAACCAATTCATCATCGAATGGATGAACAAAAGTCATAGAGTTATCTTTTGCATATTTTAGAGCAAATTCATAAGCTTCATCAAAGTTATCACCGCTTAAAATGACCTCAGCACCCAAAGATTTTGTGCCAGATACCTTTGAAAGCGGAGCCGCTTCAGGCATAATTATAACTGCTCTAACGCCAAAATGTCTTGCACTGATAGCTACTCCTTGAGCGTGATTTCCGGCACTCGCCGCTACTACTCCGCACTTTTTGGAGTCATCACTTAAATTAGCAATTTTATTAAATGCTCCTCTAACTTTGTAAGCCCCTGTTATCTGTAAATTTTCTTTTTTTAGATAAATATCGGCTCCGCTTATTTTGCTAAGACGAGGAGCTAAAGCAAATGGGGTTTTAGAAATAAATCCGTCAACTGTTCTTTTTGCTTGAATTATTTTATTTAAGCTTACCATTGTTTTCCTTTTTGTGTTCGACCATAATGCATGCATTTTGAATGAAATTTATACCTAGAATCTCAGCTTTAGCCATAACTTCATCATTTTCAATACCAAGCTGAAGCCAGAGATTTTTCGCTCCTATATCATAGGCTTCATCAAGCAAACTAGAAGCAAACTCGCTCTTCCTAAACATTACAACAGTGTCTATAGGATCGTTTATATCTCTTAAACTTTTGTATATTTTTCTGCCATAAATTTCGCCCTCTTTTGGATACACCGGATATACATTAAAACCCTGCTTTATAAGATAATGACCAACCATATTGCTGGCTTTGGCAGGTTCTGGACTAAATCCTATAACGGCTATATTTTTCATACTATTTAGAATGTGCTGCATAGATCTCTTTTGAAGTAAATTTAAAAAATTGTAGCTAAAAAAAGGTAAAAGAATTATAAAAATATCGACATTTGGAAGCATTTAAAATAGTTTAAGCAGATAATTTTAAGCTTAAACTATTTTTAAAATTATATATATCTAAATTTCAAATTATTGATTAACTTTTGTAATAGTTTTTACATCTATTTCATTTTTTTTGAACATATCACTATCGACTTTGCCATAGATCGAAACAGTATCATTAGGACCTACAACCAATCCACGCCAGTCATCATCGTCTATCTCAACTATGATAGTATCTTTTCCATCTGTAAATTCATACTTATCGTGCTGAACTTGTCTTGTAAGCTTTCCTGTTAAATTCACTAAAGTATCATCTCTAGCACTAAGAGCAGCCGATACCGTAGTTACGCCATAAGCGCCTCCTGTATAACCACCACGGTACTGATTTGCAGGTTTATTGATCTGAGTATCGCTAAATCCTCCGTTAGTATTGTTGCTATTTGCAAAAGCAGCAACAACAACTGCTAAAGATATTAATATTTTTTTCATTTTAATTCCTTTTGACTTAATTTATGAAATAATAATAAAACTTTGTTAAAAGAATGTTAATAGATACTTCTTAAAAGTAAAGTCGCCTTATCATCAAATTTTCCACTTTTAAAATGAGCTTTACAAAACTCGACTATAAGCCCGTGATAACGAGCAAAAAGCTCATTGTCGCTTACTAGGCATATTGCTTTATAAACAGCGTTTCTATCGATATCTTCTAGCCACTGTCTAGCTTCATCGTAACTCTCAAAAGTAAAATCCAAAAACTCAAATATCCTAAGCGTGTATTTATCCACCACCATGATGTCACGCGAACAAGCATAACAAAGTATACTATCAACGCTCTCAAAACCCAAACCTTTTTGAGAGATCAGCCACTTTCTGCTGGCATTTTTTGCAAACTCTTCAAATGAGCCGAATTTATCCAAAATATTTTTACAAAGCATACTTAGTCTTTTGGCTTTCGTATTATAAAATCCGCTTGGCTTTATTAAATTCGCTAAGCCTGACTCGCTTAAATTTGCCACATCTTCAAGGCTTTGCACGTCTGCATTTTTTAAATTTACAAAAGATTTCTCTACATTTTCCCATTTCGTATTTTGAGTTAAAATAGCTCCGATGACGACCCAAAACGTACCAAACTCTGGCCACCAAAATGGGTTTGCCTTGAAGTCAAATGCTACTCCTTTATTTAGAGCTAAAAACAGATCTTCACTTCTCAAACTCACTCCTAACAGACAACCAAAACTGCTTTGCACTTCTAGCGCTTCTTACACCTTTTGATGAAGCGTAAATAAGAGCTTCTTTTCTTAACCACTCTTTATCTACATCTAGATCCTTAAAATAGCTATCAACTACGTCAAGATACTCAGATACCTCCATCTCATAAAAGCTTATATGCAGACCAAATCTATCTGCTAAGCTTAAGCTTTCTCTATTATGCTCTTTTTCTATTATATAATTTTCGTGATTTTTTTCGCTTTTTACAATGTGTTTTCTGTTGCTTGTAGCATAAAAAATCGCATTTTTTGGTGGAGCTTGAATGCTTCCTTCAAGCAATTTTTTAAGCTCGCATAGAGTTTTATCGCTAGCTTCAAAGCTAAAATCATCGCAAAATATTATAAATTTAAAACGTTTTTTATCTCTTATCTTATCTAAAACCTTATATAAATTTACGAGTTCAAACTTGCTTATCTCTATCAACCTTAAATTTCTATCTATAAATTTACAAAATACAGCCCTAACAAGGCTTGATTTTCCGCAACCCATTTCACCCCATAAAAGAGCGTGGTTAGCACCTTTATCGTTTATAAAATTTAAGGTATTTCTGATCAGCTCGTCTTTTTGTCTATCTATGCTTACAAGCTCGTCTAAATCACTGATCAATATATCTTTTATAGGTTTTAATTTTCCGTCTCTTAAAGTGGCGGCTTTGGTCTTTTTCCAGTCTATCTTCAAAATATCTCCTTTGCTTTAAATTTAAAACAGCCCGATAGTACTTGGGATATATGTATCTTGCTTATATGGATTTTTGGTGTTATTTTTATTAGTTGAGTTGGGTAAGGCGGAGTTATTATCTTCGCCCTTACTATCATCTTGTTGTTCTTGTTGCATCTGAGCTTTTGCTGAAACTTCCATGCTAGCCGCATTTGCCGCTATCTTGAGATCTGCTGGACTAGGACTCGATGGAGCTAGAGCGGCACGTTTTATCTGCTGAGCTTTTTGGATAGTTTCTTCTGGAGTACTGCCAGGACTAGTATCTATCCCAACTTCACCGCCTATAGCATACATTTTCGAGTCAGGACCTCTTTGATAAGTATAGTTAGTCCCGCTAGTTAGTCCGGCACCTGCTGCCATATGGGCTGCTTCGTGAGTTCTTACTTCTGCATCTCTTTTTTGCAACTTAGCTACTTGAAGCTTCTCTTTATCACTTAGCTGAGTTACGTTTTTTTCATCTTTTTTGCTATTGTTATTTTTATCTTCACTATTTTGACTAGTTTTTAGAGTATCTTCTTTACTATCGCTATTTTTAATACCGTAATCGCCATATGGGCTGATAGTAGAAAGAGAATTCCCTATAGTCATGATGAATTCTTTCTTAAATATGCCAGAGTTTGTGCAAGTACGTCATCATCATCTTTACTCCTTGACTTTAAAATAACCTTCGTATCGTCAATTTTAGTTAAGCTTATATTTTGTTCATAATTACTCACAGATTTAAACCCTTGTTCGCAGGCCAAAATCTTTATGACTATAATATCTAAAAATTGCTTAGTGTAAGCATCAAGTTTGCCAAATCTATCTTCAATTTCTGCTCCTAGCTCATAAACTTCACTTACATTTTGGCATTTGCTAAGACGTCTGTATAGTTCAAGCCTGATTCTATCTTCATTTATGAGATCAGTATTTAAAAATGCATTTACGCTAAGTTTTATATCTATTTGAGTCATCTCTTTTGTTTGATGATTTAAAAGCAAGTTTATCTCATCTTCAAGCATTTTTAGATAAAGCGTATATCCGATAGCTTCTATATGACCGCTTTGAGCCTCTCCGAGCAAATTCCCGCCACCTCTAATTTCTAAATCATGATAAGCAAGAAGTGCTCCGGAGCCCAAAAACGAATTACTTTCAAGAGCAATAAGCCTTTTTACGGCTTCACTACTAAGCTCATTTTTATCGCCGACCAAAAAGTAGCAATAGCCTTGTTTATTGCTCCTACCGACTCTTCCTCTTAACTGATGCAAATCCGCAATCCCAAATTTATTTGCGTCATCGATTATAATAGTATTAGCATTTGGCAAATGAATACCGCTTTCTATGATACTTGTGCAAAGAAGCAGATCATACTCTTTATTTGCAAACTTCATCATCTCATCTTCGGTAGTTTTTGCGTCTATCTTACTATGAAGCGTTAAAACTTTTAAATTCGGTATCAAAGCTTTTAATTCTCGCTCCATACTTGGCATATCAGATATTAAATTATGCACGTAAAATATCTGACCTCCTCTTCTAATCTCTCTTAATATAACCTCTTTTATAAGCTTCTCATCCCACTCTTTGACAAATGTTCTTACATCCATTCTATCAAGCGGCGGCGTTAAAAGAGTGCTATAACTTTTAACTTTACTTAAAGCCATATTTAAACTTCTTGGAATAGGAGTAGCCGACATAGAAAGTATATGAGAGTGTTCGCTTATCTCTTTTAGTTTTTCTTTTTGTTTAACACCGAATTTATGCTCTTCGTCTATAATTATAAGTCCCAAATTCGCCGCTTTTAAAGATAAAAGAGAATGAGTGCCGATGACAACCATCGGTTTTGCATCATTTAAATTTTTTATAATATTTGATTTTTCTTTTGTGCTAGTAAATCTATCTAGTCTGCGTACATCTATGTTAAATTTATCAAAACGCTCTTTTAAACTTTTGAAATGCTGAGAGCTAAGCAAAGTAGTTGGTACAAAAAATAGAGCCTGATAGCCGCTTTTTACGCATAAAAATATGGCGTTCATAGCAACTTCGGTTTTACCAAAACCTACATCGCCGCTTAAAAGCATATCCATAACTCGTCCGCTCTTTAGATGATTTTGTATATCATTTACTGCTTTTTCTTGGTCATCCGTGTATATAAATCCGGCGCTGGATTTAAACTTAGCATACTGACTATCCGCGTTTAATCTTATACCTTCTATCAACTCTCTTTTTGCAGCTAGAGCTATGATTTTATTAGCTATAACAAATAGCTTTTCTCTAACTTTTTCTTTGATTTTCGCGAAACTAGCCTTGCCGAGCCTATCTACGCTAACTACGGCGCCGCTTCCTGCTATATAACGATCTATCATATTTAGATGTTCAACCGGCAAAAGAAGTTTATCGTTATTTTGATAAGCGATAACTACAAACTCTTTTTTACTACCTAAAACCGTGATAAGCTCAAGTCCTAAAAATTTACCTATACCATAATCACTATGTACGACAAAATCACCGGTTTTCAATTCATCTATAACTAAACTTGCTTTTTTAACTCTTTGTTTTTTGACTCTTTTATTTAAAGATAGTATCAATTCGTCTTTACTAGCTATATTTAATATCAGATTGCTTATGACAAGCTCTACGTTTGAACTATTTTCTAAATTTAAAGCATTAAAACTACTCTCGTTTGAGCTCAAAATTTGAATTTTTTTACTGCCGTGAAATTTGATAAGATCACTATTTACACTAACTTCTAAATCTTTATAAATTTTTGGTTCTGGTAAAATAGGAACAGCTTTTAAAAAACTTAGATCTCTATTAGAAACGATATCATCTATGTCTATTTGCATTGCCAAAACAGTTTTAAAACTCTCAAAATAATCGCTAAATCCGTCTATAACCCAAAAACCAAATGAGTTGATATCTTTTATCAAAGCATTTGAATCGATATTTTCTAATTTATCATTTACATCTTTTAATTCATCACTATTTAATGAAGCCAAAAACGGAGTTATAATAACTGAAGTAAGCTCGTTTTTGTCTGATTTTTGAGTATCAAGATCAAAGTATCTTATACTACAAACAGTATCTATATCCAGCAAAATTCTAATTGGCTTATCTTCTGAGACGCTAAATATATCGATAATTTCGCCGCTTATTCTTATTTCGCCTCTGCCTTCTACGATATCTACGAAATTATATCCGAAACCGAGCATTTCTTCTTTAAACTCAGTTAGATTTAACGTATCTGCGTAACTTATAGTTTTGGTTTTTAAATTTGAGCTAGTTGGAAGTTTATTTAAAAGCGTACGAATAGGAGATATAAGCAGCTTATTTTTTGAATCACTTTTATAAAATTCAGTTAGAACTTTACTTATTTCTAAAAGTTCTGCATTAAAAGCTCTTAAATCATCACCTTGTATAGCTCTAAAATCCGGTAAAACAAAACAAGTGAGTCCGGCGTAAGAAGCACTATCATAAGCTTCTCTTGCCTCTTTATCGTCATTTGTTACTAAGATGTCGTATATATTTTTATTAAATTTAAAAAACTCATAAATCCTTGCTTGCACTACTAGCCTCAGCATCTATAATCTCTAAATTTTCTAAACTTTTAACTACATTTTTCGTACTGCTTTTTCCGTTGAATTTAGCACCGCTTTCTATGCTTAAATTTGCCGCTAATATATCTCCTGATACAAAGCTACCATTTAAAATATCTACGAATTCAGCATCTATATTACCTTCAAAAATACCGTTAATAACAACTTTTTGTGCAAAAATCACACCTTTGATATTACCGTTTTTACCTATAACTACTGTATTATCGCTTCTTATAGCTCCATCAACTTTACCATCTACATACAACATAGATTTTAAGGTAAGCTCACCTTGTATATAAGCACCTTCTGAAATTATTGTTGTTTGGGCGTTAAATCTGCTAGGGTTCTTACTAAAGACTGCCATGATACTCTTTGCTCCTTCTTAAAGATTTCTTCATAATTTTTACTATTCCATTTTATAAAATTTATAGGATCTAAAGGACGTTGGATAAATCTAATCTCATAATGTAAATGAGGTCCGGTGCTAAGTCCAGTGTTTCCGCTATATCCTATAAGAGTTCCTTTTTTTATAAACTCTCCTTCTTTTACTACGTCTTTTCTGCTCATATGGGCAAAGCGACTTTTAAAACCAAAATTGTGTTCTATTATAACAACATAACCAAATCCATTTGTAGCATTATATCCGGCAAACTCAACAACACCGTCGGCCGGAGCATATATAGGCGTACCCACAGGAGCTCTTAGATCAACTCCTGGATGAAACTGCTTTCTATGTAGTATAGGATGAGTTCTCCAACCAAACGTAGCACTCACACCATTATGTTTTATGACATCTCCGTTCGGTATCATAGAAAAAATAATCTGTTGTTGAAATCCAGTAAGCTCTATATTTTCTAATCTCTCATCTATCGTTGTGTTATTATCGGTATTAAGACCTAACTGCTCTTCAAGAGCCGCTATCTTATCTTCTATAGAAGCAAACTCTTCACTGCTAGCTTTTATCTTTTTTTGCATCTTTTCATTTTCTATAAATAACTCATTTTTTACCTTTAAAAGCTCATCCCTTTTATCTTTTAATGCACTAGTTTTATTTTCAAGATAAGTGATATAAAATACCCCCAAAATAAAACTACAAAATGTAAAAATAACAACGTAAATAACGATTTTCTTGATTAATTGATGTAAAAGATAGTTTTTTGAGCCGTTTATATCTGTGATAGTAATTAAAAATTTATTTTTCAACTGTATCCTTTAAAAAGTTTTCTACAAGCACAAATGAGCCAAATACAAGGTAGTCTTTATCGTCTTCTAAATTTGAAAATTTATCGCATGGTATACCAAAATCTTTTGCGATTGTTAATATTTTTTCACCTGCCAATTTTCTATTATCACTGTCATATTCGTATATTAAAATTTTAGAAACAATATGCTTTAACTCATTTAAAACAGCTTTTATATCTTTATCATCAAATGCATTATATATAAGGTATACTTTATTAGTAAAGTTTTTTGCTATCTCTTTTGCCGCGTGAGCATTATGTCCAACATCTATCGTTATGTTTTTTGCTACTTTCTCTAAACGTCCTCTAAGGCTCAATTTATCTAAATGAGAAACTATTTCATCTATATTTTTTATTCCAAGCTCTTTTGCGCTAAATACGGCTAAATTAAGATTGTCTACTAAAAAACTAGGTAATTTAAATTTAAAAGCGTACCGAGTAGTCTCACTGCTAATCTCTTTTGGAGCAATCAAAATATTGCAACCGCGTTTCTTTGCGATATTCTTTGCAAGATCCATGAGAGAAAAATCACTGCAAATAACAGCGAACTTATCCATAGAATTTAGCTTTGTTGTAGCAATATCTTCTAAGCTATCTCCAAGCATATGGGCGTGATCAAGCGCAACTGGGGTAAATATACTAAGTTTTTTAGGAAAAACATTTGTAGCATCAAACTCTCCACCCATTCCAGCTTCAAGCACAACTTCATCAAGATCGCGAAATAAAACAGCCCCTAACAGAGTTGCCCATTCAAAATAGCTTAAAGTTTCTATAAAATTTTCACCGAATTTAGTAGTTTTTTGATATTCATCAAAATATATAAGAAGTTGTTTGTGCGCTTTTTCAAGCTCATCGTCACTAACGTCTTTGCCATCTATCCAAAATCTTTCATTAAATTTAAATATATGAGGACTTGTGTAATGACCAACTTTTTTACCGCTTGATTTTAAAATTTGCGCTAAAAATCTTCCGGTACTTCCTTTGCCGTTTGTGCCTACTACATGCACTACTTTTGGCAGGCTTAATCTATGTTTTATACAAGCATAAGCTCTAGGAAATCTAGTATAATCAATCTGATCATAATACATCGGTTTTGTACTTAAAAAATCGTTTAGTCTCATTAAACACTTGGCCTTACGCAATTTCTACCACTATTTTTAGCTTCATATAGATGAGAATCTGCTCTTTCAAGAGTATCTCTGTCGCTTTTACTATCTTTTCTTGAAGCCACTCCGCAACTAATTGTTATGTCTATATCTTCACCTCTATATAAAAATTTAAAATTCGATATATTTGATAAGATATTTTTTGCAAACAAAATCGCATTGTCTTTTGATGTTTCTGGCATAATAACAACAAACTCTTCTCCTCCGTATCTACCTACAAAATCAATATCTCTTGACTGTTTTTTGAGTATTTTGCCAACAGTAGATAAGATAGTATCACCTGCTTCATGACCATAATTATCATTTACTATCTTAAAATGATCTATGTCGAAAAAGCATATAGAGTAGTCTATTTTATATCTTTTATATACATCTTCTATATTAGCCAATTCGATTTCAAAAGCTCTTTTTGTTCCTACGTTTGTAAGATAATCGCTGCTTATCTCTTCTTTTGCTTGCAAAAGCATATCTTCTAACTCTTTTACTCTAGCTTTTAGGTTAGAAATAGTTTTTTTATCCTCTATAAGTTTAGCTAAAAAATCTTTTATCTCAAACTCAAGCGAATTAGATACATGCAAAAGCTTCTCTTTAACAACAATATAATCATCATTAGACCTTATATTATCTAAATCCGTTTTTATACTGCTTATACCGTTTTCATTTTGAGCAACTCTTGATATAAAATACTTTATTTGCTCATTGATATCATCTAAAATTCTATCTAAAATAACGATCTTTTGCTTTACTTCGCTTTTATCTAAATCAACTCTTTTCAAAATAAATTTTTTAATATCGCTTTGCATTCCATCGCTTTGCAAAAGCTCCGGTTTGGCTCTTATCTCATCGCTTATAGCTGCTAATTCATCGTTCATACTAGAAGCTATCGACGGTACTAAAGCAGCTATCATAAGCTCGGCAAGTTTTGTGTAATCCTTATCTTCACTGCTTGGAGTAAATTTAGCATTTAAAAGTTTGCTTACAATACCTTCTAAGTCATCGCTATTTTTTATACCGTACTGTTCTAGTTTTTTTAGATAATCATCATTATAGTCGCTTAAAAAGTTAAACCACTTATCTTTTATAATATTGATATTTTCTATGCTAATTTTTTTATCAATAGTCTGTACGCTTATATTTGCCAGGTTTCTTGCTTGCTTGTTATGAAGTAAGCTTATACTCTGCAAAATACGCTTTGTAAGCAGAGTAAAAGCTTGAGTAAGTTTAGTAAAATCGCTTGGATTTATACGATTTAATCGTGAACTAATAAATGCAAAAAGCTCGTCTAAATTTCTCACATTCATCTTTTTTAGCTCATCTTGATACATTTTATCAAGCTTTGAAATATATTTTTCTAGTTTTTTACAGTCTTCTACCGATACGCCTCTTCTTCTAGCTGCTTCACAAAAAAGCATATGATAATTATCTGGAGTTAGAACTATCTTTTTTGAATTTGCCTCTAAAATAACATCTTTTATAACTTCACTTACTATACTTGCCATCTCTTAAACCTTCAATAGCTAACCTAGAAATAAACTCGTCAAACGACTGTAAAGATGCATTTTTGATCGCCTCAAATCTATCCTTGTCACTTATAACGCTATCCGTAAATCTAGTATTATTTATACGTTTTGTAATCCTAAAATCATAGTCTCCGCTTGTAGTTATGTATTTGATATCTCCGTTTTTTAATTTCACTTTATAATCAACAATCAAATTTGTTTTATAAGCAGTAACATAACCAAATTGATCATATAAAATAGCATTAAAAGTAAGTGATTTTATACTGGCTATAATAATGCTATTGGCTTCTTCTTTTGTAGTTAAATTTCTACCTAGCCTTTTTATCATAGCTTCTCTTACGCTGTCTTTGATAGCAACCGTATTTTCAGGATCTGTTTTACTCATTATCACGTCTACCCAAACCGACTCATCTAAAACATTTGCAGTTATAACAGAAACTGGTTTATAACCACATCCTAGAAAAAACAGAACGACTATCAAATTTAAAAGCGTCTTCATTCTAGCCCTTTATAACTAAATTTACAAGCTTATTAGGCACATATATTTCTTTTAATATCTCTTTACCTTCTATCCATTTAGAAACCTCTTGTTTAGCTATCTCTAAAATTTTATCATCGCTTTCAAAGGCAGACACTTCTATTTCCGAGCGACGTTTGCCATTTACTGTTATGGCTAAATTTAAGCTATCTTTTACAAAAACTTCATCTTTTAAACTTAATTTCGTGAAATTTTTAAGACCAAACAGCTCATTACTAAGCTCATGGCAAGCATGAGGAATAATAGGCTCAAGTAAATTTAAAATAATAAAGTAACCCTCGGTCCATATATCTTTATTATTTTGAGCGTTCAAACCGTTTAAAGCCTCCATACAAGCTGCTATAAGCGTGTTAAAAGCAAAGCTATTTTCAAAAACATCGGTTGATTTTTTGAGAGCTTCATAAACTTTTAATCTAGCATATTTTTCGTCTTTATTTAAATTTGAATGGTTGATTTGCGGTAAAATTTCAGTTTTATAAGCATTATCGCTTCTATCATAAAGTCTATTTATAAATTTAAATGCTCCTTCTACTGCGCTATCATTCCACTCAAGCTCTTTTTGAGGAGGTGCTGCAAAAAGTATAAATAGCCTTGCCGTATCGGCTCCAAATTTATTTATAATATCATCTGGATCTACGGTATTTCCTTTGCTTTTGCTCATTTTAGAACCGTCTTTTAGCACCATTCCTTGAGTTAAAAGACTGTCAAACGGTTCGCAATCCCTTAAATACCCAAGATCTCTCAAAGCTTTTTGAAAAAATCTAGCATATAAAAGATGCAATATAGCATGCTCAATTCCTCCGATATACTGATCAACGCTCATCCAGTAATCGACGCTTTTTTTATCAAAAGCTACATCTTCCCATGTTTTTTCATCACTTGCAAACCTTGCAAAATACCATGAACTTTCAAAAAACGTATCCATAGTATCCGTTTCTCTTGTAGCTTGACTACCGCATTTTGGACATTTACAGTTTTTAAACTCGCTATGCTTATCAAGAGGATTTCCCTCTCCAGTTATGACTACATCATCAGGCAATTTAACAGGAAGATTTGATATATTTTCAGGTACTACGCCGCATTTTTTACAGTGTATCATCGGTATAGGGGCTCCCCAGTATCTTTGACGAGAAATTCCCCAGTCACGAAGCTTATAATTTGTAACTCTATTTCCCCAGCCCTCTTTTTCAAATTTAGAGATTATCTTCTCTCTAGCTTCCTCATACGCAAGTCCGTTTATAAGTTCTGAGTTTATATAAACTCCACTTTTTTCGCAGTATGGAAGAGTATCTGATTTTATAATTTGCTTGATATTTAGATTAAATTTGCTAGCAAACTCAAAATCCCTCTCATCATGAGCAGGCACAGACATAACGGCTCCGCCGCCATATTCAGCAAGTACAAAATTTGCACACCAAACAGGTATAAGTTCGTTAGTTAGCGGATGAATTACGTTTAATCCTAAACTAACACCGTCTTTATCGATAGATTGTCTCTGCTTTGGACTTTGATTTAATATAAATTTTAACTTAGCAGATGTGGCGTCATCAAGTATGTTTTTTTCAAGCAACTTTTTTACAACTATATGTTCAGGAGCTATAGCGGCGTAACTAACTCCATATATGGTATCAGGACGAGTTGTAAATACTTTAAATCCATCCATACCATCAAGCAAAATTTTACTACTGCTATCGAATTTAAACTCAAACTCAAGTCCATAACTTTTACCTATCCAGTTTTCTTGCATAGTTAAAACTTGATTTGGCCATTTACCCTCTAAATCTTTTAAACACTCTAATAGCTCATTTGCATAGTCTGTAATTTTTAGATAATACCCCGGCATCTCTTTTTGTATAACTTCATGCCCGCATCTCCAGCATTTTCCATCTTCTACTTGTTCATTAGCTAAAACAGTTTGATCATTTTCACACCAATTTACGACAGCTGATTTTCTATATACAAGCCCTTTTTCATACATTCTAATAAAAAATTCCTGCTCCCATCTAGTATATAGAGGATCACTAGTAGCAAAAAGTCTCTTTTTAGAAAAACTAAAACCTAGAGCGTCAAGCTCTTTTGTCATATAATCTATATTATCATAAGTCCAAATTTTAGGGTGAATTTTATGCTTTATAGCTGCATTTTCCGCCGGCATACCAAAACTATCAAATCCTATTGGTTGTAAAACATTATAGCCTCTATTTCTGTAGTACCGAGAAAGAGCGTCTCCTATACTATAGTTTCTAACATGACCCATATGAAGCCTACCGCTAGGATAGGGAAACATAGAAAGAATATATTTTTTAGGCAGTGAATAGTCGTCTTTTGGCTCACTATAACCATTTTTTTTCCAAATTTGTTGCCATTTGTATTCAATATTTTTAGCATTATATTCCATAATATTCCTTAAAATTCATCTCTTATTTTGCTAGCTTCAGTTAGAAGTAAAAACATAGAAAATATATTTGCTATTACTCCGCCGATAACTAAAGAATATACTATAACTTCATTAGCTCCTATAACTAAAAGAACAAAAGCCGGAATTAAATGCAAATCAGCCACAAGGGAGCTAGCAAATAGCTCGGCAGAGAGCATATTTCTAACTCCTATTTTAAGTAAAGTAGAAATCAAATTTATACTAGCTGCTATAAATAACGTAATCTCACTCTTATCATATAAAAATCCGGCAGTCGTGGTCAAGCTCATAAGAGCAAAAAACGTGTATATAACCTTACCCCAATTCATACTAGCTCCTTAAATAGTTCCTTTTTCATACATAGCACGAATTCTCTCTTTTTCTTTTCTCTTAACCTCTTTAGCTGCAAGATGAGATCTATAATGATCAACGCTAAATTTAAACCAGCCAAGCATAGGAGAAGCTATAAATACCGAACTAATGGTACCTATGATGATACCTATAAGCATAATAATAGAAAATCCATTTATCATATCTCCACCAAAGAAAAATAGCACTAAAACCGCTAATAATGTAGTAATCGAAGTCATAATAGTTCTTGACAAAGTTAGCGAAACAGACTCATTTATAACATCGTTTAGTTTTATAAATTTACTCTCTTTTACTCTTTCTCTAATTCTATCAAATATAATAATAGTATCATTTAGCGAGTATCCAAGTACTGTTAATACGGCAGCTAACGTGTCTAAATTTACGTCTATACTAAGTAAGCTTATAGCTCCTATCGTTATTACCACGTCATGAATTTCACTGATAATAGCAGACAAAGCAAATCTCCACTCAAATCTCACCCCAATATAAATAAGTATTAAAATAAGAGAAACGCCTATCGCCATTAAACCTTTTTGTCTAAGCTCACTACCTACTTTTGGACCTACGACATCTACTCTTCTTATCTCAAATTTGCCGGTGCCTTCAAGGATACTTGTTACTACGGCTCCTGGATCACTTCCTAAGCTATCGCTACTTCCTGAGTATCTAATCGTGATCTCTTCATCTGAACCAAACTCTGTTACATTCGCATTTTTAAGGACTTCATTTGCGGCAAGCTTATCTCTTATATCATCAAGAGGTGCTTTTCCTTCGTATTTTACTTGTATAAGAGTACCGCCGGAAAAATCAATTCCATAGTTTAATCCTTTAGTACAAATAAGTACGATAGAACCAAAAAATAGTATAAAAGAAAAGCAAAAAAATAGCCATCTCTTGCCCATAAAATCATAAATTCTACCATTATCGAATATCTGCATTAAGCTACCTTCCTTATCTTATATCCAAACCACAGCACGCTGTTTTTATTATTTTCTATCTTTTTACCTAAAAACTCAAACATACCATGAGTTCCTAATATAGCAGTTAACATAGATGCCAAAATACCTATACTCATAGTAACGGCAAATCCTTTAACTGGACCTGTTCCATAAGCATATAAAGCAGCTGAAGTTATGAGCGTGGTTAAATTTGAATCGATTATCGCGCTCATGGCGTTTTCATAACCTTTTTCTATACTAACGTGAACGCTCTGACCGGCTTTTAAAAGTTCTCGTATCCGTTCATTTATGATAACATTAGCATCTACTGCCATACCTATAGTAAGCAAAATTCCAGCCATACCCGGCAAAGTCAAAGTAGCTCCAAAAAGAGCCATCACGGCCACTAAAAGTAATATGTTTACTACTAAAGCTATATTTGCCAAAACTCCGGCAAGTCCATAAATAAGCACCATAAATAAAACAACCAAAATAGCTCCGCCAGCTAGCGCTACCATACTTTGATCTATGCTTTGTTGTCCTAAACTAGGTCCTATACTTCTTTTTTCTAGCATATTAACAGGAGCTAAAAGTGCACCGCTTCTAAGAGCTATGGCAACATCGTGAGCCTCTTCTACGCTAAATCCTCCACTTATCTGACCGCTTCCACCGCCAATTCTTTCATTTATAACCGGAGCTGAATATACCTTACCATCAAGCACTATAGCAAGACGTTTTCCAACATTTGATCCTGTAAAATCACCGAATATTCTAGCACCTTCAGCATTTAAAGTAAAACTTATGATGGGAGAATTCGTCTGATTATCAAATGCAACTCTTGCATCAACTAACATATTTCCATCAAGCACAGGAATATCTTTTATGAGATATTTAAATTTAGGATTTTTTACATCGGGGTAAAGTACATCTCCATAAGCAGTCGCTTCGGCTTCAGTCATTTTATTTGCTTGATCTTGCCTCTTTTCATCAAGAGCCATAAGCTGAAGATGTGCTGATTTAGCTATAAGATCTTTAGCTCTTTGTTCATCGGCGGCAGTTTTTATACCGGGAAGCTCGACTAAGATCTGATTTTCACCTTGTTTTGCTACGGTAGGCTCGGCAAGACCGAATTGATCTAATCTATTTCTTATGGTTTCAACAGCTTGATCTACTGCATATTTAGCCGTATCTATCTTTTCAGCCGCTGTTAAAGAAATTCTATAATTTAAACCATCTTTTTTAATATCTAAGCCTTTAATACCTTTTAGCATTTCATCTATTTTTTTAGCTTCATCGCTATCTAAGATAGTTAAATGAACAGTATCGGTATCGGTTTTTAAATTTTCTACTAAGATATCGTTTTTATTTGTAAAATATCTGATACTAGAAGCAATTGATTTTATTTTTGAAGTAATGGCTTCATCTGTTTGTACGCCAAGTAGCATATGTAAGCCGCCTTGCAAGTCAAGACCTAAGCTTATTTTATATCCCTTTTCGCTCTGTAAAAAGCTTGGCATCGAAAAGCCAAGCCCAAATATAAGAGCTAAGATAAAAATAACTAGTCTATAAGTTACTCTACCTTTAAGCATCGCTTTTCTCGATTTTGTCTATTTTTTTAGCTACGAAGTTGCGATCGATTCTTACGATTACCTCATCATTAAGCTTAACTTTGATAAAATCATCCTCAGGTTTTACGACCTCGCAAAACAAGCCTCCATTTGTAACGATCTTATCGCCTTTTTGAAGATTTGATAGCATATTTCTATGCTCTTTTTGCTGCTTTTGCTGCGGTCTTATAACCAAAAAATAAAAAATTGCAAATAATACAATTAGAGGTAATAATGAAGATACAATCTCTGGCATGGGTGTCCTTTAGTAAAAATTTAAGTACATATTTTACCTTAAATTTTATAAGAAATGGCTTTGAAATAGCAATTTTAATATCAAATTTTATATTTCTATCTCTTTTAGAACTTAAAATTTTTATATACATAGGAATGATTTCAGCCGTTATCGGACTCTATTTTATATTAAAATCAACTAAACAAGTATGGTTTTGGAGCGGATTTTTTATCGGCATGTTTTGGTTTTATTGGATAAGTTTTAGCCTTTTTTACTATGGATTTTGGTATCTTATCCCACTTGGGATAGTAGGCATATCTACTATTTATGCGTTTTTATTTTTAGTTAGCGGATATTTTTCAAATTTAATATTAAGATCTATTATGTTAATGGCTCTTGGGTATTTTTATCCGTTTGATTTTAACTGGTTTAATCTTGAATTAATATTTGTAGATACTATTTTTAAGCCACAAATTTGGACTCTTGGAGCAGTTTTAGTTGCCATTATATGCTATATCAAATTTGGATTGAAAGCAGGATTTCCTATTTTGATTATACTTCTTTTTTTAAATTTAAATAGCAAAACTAGTCCAAATTTACTGCCTTTTAATGTAGAACTAGTACATACGAATGTTCCTCAAAGTAAAAAATGGGAGCGAAGTTTAAGATCTAAATTTATAGATGAAAATCTGCTGTTAATAGACAAAGCTATAGAAAAAAACGCTAGTTTAATCGTATTTCCAGAAAGTGCGTTTCCTCTATTTTTGGATCATCAGCCCGAGCTACTAGATATTTTAAAACAAAAATCAAATAATATAGCCATAGTAGCAGGAGCTCTAGGATATGAAAATAATATGTCGTATAATGCAGCTTACGTGCTTCAAAACGGGAATGTACAAAGACTTGATAAAGTAGTTTTAGTGCCTTTTGGTGAGGAAATTCCACTTCCTGAGTTTTTCAAAAATTTAATAAATAATATATTTTTTGAAGGCAAAAAAGACTTCGAAAGAGCTACTAGCGTAAGCGACTACGAGATATTGGGAGTGAAAATAAGAAGCGCAATATGTTATGAGGCTAGTAGAGATGAATTATACGAAAACTCGCCTAAATTTATGATAGCAATTACGAATAACGGTTGGTTTGTCCCCTCAACAGAGCCAAAACTGCAGGAAAAACTACTAAAATACTATTCTTTTAAGCATAAAACTACTATTTATCACAGTGTAAATGGTAGCAAAAGTGAAATCATAACGCCTTAATCTTTGAATACGCAAGACAAAATACAAATATCAAAGTCTGAGCTAAAACTATAAGAGCTTGAGTACTAGAGTCCATATGAAAGCTCACTATAATACCAAAAAGTGAACTAAAAATAGCAAAACTAACCGCACAAATTTGCATCATCCAAAATTTACTAGTTACTAAAAATGCAGCAGCTCCAGGTAAAATCAGCATAGCCACAACTAGTATAATTCCAACCGCACTAAAACCAAAAACAACTACAAAGCTAAGTATCAAAAGCATTAAATAGTAGTAATTTTTTGGATTTAATCCAACTAATCTCGCATTTACTTCATCAAAAAAAACAGTAAAAAATCTTCTAAAAAATAGAAGAATCACAATCAAAACCATTGCAAAAACTACAAGTGAATTTTGCATACTACTAGCACTAACTCCGAGCAAATTTCCAAATAAAATCTCATTTATATGCAAAGGACTCTCTACTTTACTATAAAGCAAAAGTCCAAAAGCAAAAAATCCGGTAAAACTCATACCTATGATAGCATCATTTTTAAGACCGCTTCTTTGTTTTAAAAACTCAATTATCCACAAGCAGCCAAGGCTAGATATAAACGCCCCTACTCCAAGAGGAAGACCAGCAGCGTAAGATAGTATCATTCCTGGCATTACAGAGTGAGAGAGTGCATCTCCTAGTAAGGAGTAGGACTTTAAAACCAAGAAACAAGACAAAACTGCGCATACAATGCTTACTCCAAATGCCATAAAAAGGGCTATTTGCATAAAATCATATCTTAAAGGTTCAAGCAAAAACTCTATCATAAACTATCCTTTTATATAAAAAACAGACGATAAAAATCAAAATCTGAGTTAAAACTATCATAGCAGAGGCGTAAGTATCTAAAAAATAGCTGATATAAACTCCAAAAAATCCACTAAATCCGGCAAATAATGTAGCTAAAATCACTCTTTGGTTAAATTTAAAACTAATCATAGAAGCGCTCGCAGCAGGAGTGATTAACATAGCAGTTACCAAAATAGCTCCAACCGTTTTTAAACTAGCAACGGTACAAAAACAAAGTAACATAAAAAATAAAATCTTATAAAATTTAACATTTATACCAACACTACTAGCACCTAGCTCATCAAAAAATATAAATTTAATCTTTTGATAACTAAAAATAAGAAATAAAAATAGTATAAATATAAGAAATATAAGCTCATAAACTTCGCTATCATTTAAACTCAAAACATCGCCTAAAAATACGGTTTCGAGCTTTATAGAAACCGGATAAATCGAAACCAAAAATAGACTAAGAGCAAAAAACGATGAGAAAGTCACTCCTATTATCGTATCTGTTTTTAGCTTTGAACTGCGCGACACTAAACCCATACTACAAAGTGCAAACAAACCGCATATAAAGCTAGAAATAGTATAAGAAAAACTCATCATATATGCTATAACTACTCCTGGTGTTACGCTGTGAGAGAGAGCGTCAGCTAATAGAGAATAGGACTTTAAGATCAAAAAACAAGATAAAAACCCACAAAAAGCGCATAAAAACAGACTTACGATGTGCGCTTTTACTATATATGAGTAATTAAAAGGCTCTATTAACCATTCCATCTTGCACCTTTTCATCTACCACTATAAGCGGTTTTTCATCGTCGCTTATAAGAGCTATATTACAACTCATATCGTCGACTTCTATCTTAAAATGTCTTAAACTTCCGCCAAAAACCTGACTGAGATTTTCAGGAGTTAAAACATCGTTCGTAAATCCGTAAGCCAAGATCTTATGTTTAAGAAGTATCGCTCTATTGCAATACTGAGCAGCCATTCCAAGATTATGAGTAGATATAAGAATAAGATTTCCACTTGAACGAAGTTTTATAAGAAGATCTAGTATCATACTCTCGGTTTTTGCATCAACTCCATTAAAAGGTTCGTCTAAAAGTATGATTTTAGCATCGCTGGCCAAAGATCTTGCTATAAATATACGCTTTTTTTGACCACCGCTTAATTTAGAAATTTGACGATCTTTAAACTCATACATATCTACTTTTTTCAAAGCATCTTCTACTGCTATTTTATCACTCTGTTTTGGATTTTTAAAAAATCCCATATGAGCATATCTGCCCATCATTACAAGCTCCCATACGCTTATAGGAAAGTCAAAGTCTATCTCTTCATTTTGAGGAACGTATGTTATGAGACTATTTTTTATCGCATCATTAAGACTTAAACCGCATATTTTTATAACTGAGCCTTTTGGCTTTATTACTCCCATTATAGACTTAAAAAGAGTTGATTTACCGCTTCCGTTTGTACCGATAAGAGCGCATATGTTTCCACCTTCTAAACTAAAGTTTATATCTTCTAAAGCCACTACATCAGCATATCTGACATTCAAATTTGAAACATCTAAGCTAATTTTTTCCATTATTTAATCCGTTTATAATAGTCGAAACCGTAGTTTTCATAAGATCTACATAAGTAGGAATTTCTTTACTTAGACTATCTACATAAAGCACTCCGCCGTATCTAATTCCACTCTCGTTTGCTATAGTCATAGCAGGTTTTGGACTAATAGTGCTCTCACTAAAAATCACCTTCGCTTCAGAATTTTTTATCTTATCAACTAAGTTTTTTATCTGTTTAGTAGTGCCTTGCTCATCGCTATTTACACTCCATATATAAAGTTCTTTTAAATCATACTCCTTAGTTAAATAACTAAAAGCGCCTTCACTTGTTATAAGATATCTTTGTTCAAGCGGAACTTTGGCAAACTCGGCTTTAAATTTAGAGTCTAAATCATTTAAAATTTTTATATACTCATCTGCGTTTTTAGCATAGATATCAGCATTTTTTGGATCATGCCTACTAAAAATTTCTACGATATTTTTAATGTAAATTTGAACATTTTTGATACTCATCCACGCATGAGGGTTTGGTTTGCCTTTGTATCCTCCATCGCTTATCAAAATAGGAGTGACACCATCACTTAGATTATAACTAGGTTTTTTTGCATTGCTCAAAAACTTATCCATCCAAAGCTCTAAATTTAAACCATTATAAAGAATGATATCAGCTTTTTTAGCTTTTAAAATATCTTTTGGAGTTGCTTCATATCCATGTATCTCTGTGCCCATTTTTGTCAAACTATTTACATTAGCACTATCTTTTGCAACATTTTTTGCGATATCTGCTAGTATCGTAAAACTAGTTAAAACCTCAAGCTTTTGTGCATTTAAAGAACCAATCATTGCTATTACAAATATAAAAATAGATATTTTTTTCATATTTAGCCTTTATTTTTTCGATGTATTATAGGATAGTTTTCTTTAAAGTTAGCTAAGTAATTGATAAATTTTATCAAATAAAATTTATTATTTTTAAATCTAAATTTAAAACTTATTGATTTATAAATTCTATAAATAATAAGCCGCACTGAAAATTACAACATAAATTTACAATAAAAAAATATAATATTTTCAAAGAAACAATTAGCTAGAAAGTTTTAAATTTGAGCCGTTTTATAAATTTAGGTCTCAAATTTAAAACCGGAATTGTTTATTTTAATTTTTTAAAAATTTCAACCGCGTCCAACTTCTCCCACGGATAACTAGCAACTCCAACTTGTCCATTAGCAGCCACTTTAGCATATAAAAAAGTATCTGCGCTAGGTTTATCTAGTCCGAATTTCTCCGTTATCCATCTAGGAGTTAGAGCAAAACTCTCATGTACAAACTCTGATAATTTCTCATCATCTATACTGCTATTTGTACCCATACAATCTACTGAGATACTAACTGGTTTTGCTACACCTATAGCGTAACTTAGCTGAACGATGCATTTTTTAGCAAGTCCTGCGGCGACTATATTTTTTGCTATCCATCTTGCTGCGTAAAGTCCACTACGATCGACTTTCGTATAGTCTTTGCTACTTTGAGCGCCGCCGCCTATAGGAGAGTATCCGCCAAAGCTATCTACTATTAGCTTTCTTCCGGTTAATCCGCTGTCATGAAGCGAACTATGATTCACATAACGTCCGGTTGGATTTATATAAATAATCGTTTTTTCTTTATTGTAAAGCTCTTTTGGAAGCCCTGCATCATCTATCAAGCCTTGGATCAAAGTTCTAACTTCTTCTATTTGCAAATTTTCAACGCTTGGAGCGCTTACTACTATCGTATGTATGGATTGAGGTTTGCAGTTTTCGAAATTTGATTTTGAACCATAATCGATTGTAACTTGAGTTTTGATATCAACGCCTAATTTATCCGGATTTTTAAGAGCGTAATCATAAACTTTATCGCAAAGTATTCTAGCGTAAGTTATCGCTGATGGCATAAAATTTTCTGTTTCGCTAGATGCAAATCCAAACATAATTCCTTGATCCCCGGCACCTATTTCACCGCTGCTTTGATCTACGCCTTGATTTATATCCGGACTTTGCTGATTTAAAAACACATCAACCTCAAGATCATCAGGATGTAGGCATTGAGATCTTGTAAAATGTGGATTTCCGTTATAACCGATATCTTTTAAAGTATTTTTTACTATATTTCTATAATCTTGATGAGTAAAATCAACCTTAGCATTTACTTCGCCGCCTATTACAATGTGTTTTCCAGCGACGAAAACTTCACTTGCAACGCGACCATTTGGATCTTGTTTAAGGATCGCATCAACTATACTATCTGCTATGATATCGGCACATTTATCAGGATGACCCGGACTTACTACTTCACTTGTAAATAGGTACATTATTTATATTCCTTATTCAATTTAATTTGGGATTGATTTTAGCATACATAATTTGAAATAAACATTAATCTATATTTCGCTTAAAACAGTATAAATTTAATTTTGCTTTAATAACAATGTAAATATAATAGCCATTTATTTCAAATCAAAGGTTTAATAATGGGAATGTTCACAAAACTAACCAAAAGTTATACAGATGGAAATTTAATAATTCAAATATTGATAGGAATAACAATTGGAGGAATTTTAGGATTTATAGCTCACAAAAGTAGTGTAGAAGCCGCGATAGTGGTAAATGCAGCATCTATGTTAGGCAATTTATTTGTAGGAGCTTTAAAAGCCGTAGCGCCTATTTTGGTATTTATACTTGTTGCTTCGTCGATAATAATAAAAGAATTTGGGCAAGCAAATGGGCTTAAAAATATTATTATTTTATATCTTGTTGGCACGTTTTTAGCTTCTCTCTCAGCAGTCGTGGTTAGTTTTATATTTCCAACAACTCTAGTTTTGCAAAACACTAGCAACGCCTTAGCATCAGCACCCCAAAGCATAATAGTAGTTTTAAAAGATCTAGTATTTAAGATGGTAGATAATCCAGTTCACGCTATATCTAGCGGAAATTATATAGGGATACTTACATGGGCAATCGGTACTGGTATAGCTCTTAGACACTCTTCTATAGAGACTAAAAAGATATTTAAAGATATAAGTGAAGGCATAACAAGAATAGTTAAATTTATAATAAAATTAGCACCGTTTGGTATATTTGGACTTGTTGCTACAAGCGTTGCAGAAGCAGGATTTGAAGCTATAGGCGGATATGCAAAACTACTTTTAGTCTTAGTAGGAACTATGCTTTTTGTAGCATTTGTAGTAAATGCGGCTATAGTATATTTTGTAACAAAACAAAATCCATATCCACTCATAATGACTTGCATAAAAGAGAGTGCAGTTACTGCATTTTTTACTAGAAGCAGCGCGGCAAATATACCTGTAAATATGAGCCTTTGTAAAAAGCTAAATTTAGATGAAAAACTCTACTCTATATCGATTCCTTTGGGCGCAACTATAAATATGGCGGGAGCTGCCGTGACCATAGCTGTTTTATCGCTAAGCGCAGTAAATACGCTAAATATCCAAGTAGGCTTTCTAGACGCGCTTCTTCTTAGCATAATCGCTGCTATAGGAGCGTGCGGAGCTAGCGGAGTTGCTGGGGGATCGCTTATGCTTATTCCGCTTGCTTGTTCTTTGTTTGGCATAAGCAACGACATAGCTATGCAAGTAGTAGCAGTCGGCTTTATAATAGGAGTCGTTCAAGACTCTATCGAAACTGCATTAAATAGTTCAACAGACGTGCTATTTACAGCTATTGCATCTCAAAAATCATAAAAATAGTCCCAAATTTATGTATCTGGTTGCACAAATTTCTATTATTAGATTTTTTTTGTTATAATTTTACTTTTTAAAAAAGGATAATTATGCAATGGGATTTAACTCTATTTTTCAAAAATAGTGATGAGCTTGATAAGTTCAGCAAAAATTTAGAGAAAAAAGCAAAGAACTTTAATCAAAAATATAGTAAAAATTTAGAACAATTGAACGATAGCGAGTTCCTAGCCTCTATACAAGAATATGAGAATATTTTAGCTGGTATAAATAAGATTATGAGCTATGCTTATTTGAAATTTGCTAAAGATACTACAAACGGCTCTTTTTTAGCAAAATATGAAGAAATTTGTACAAAAATAGAAGAAAATTTGCTATTTTTTACTATTGAGTTCAACGAGATATCAAAAGAGCAGCAAGACAGTTTTATAGCTTATTCAAGACCTTATAGTTACTATCTTAGTCTTATAGCAAAGCAGAAATCGCATCAATTAAGTTTTCTTGAAGAAAGGGTTCTTTTAAGAACAGCAAATACCGGAGCAAATGCATTTTCAAGGCTTTTTGATGAAAGTATGGCAAGGCTTAAGTTTGATTTTAGAGGTTTAGTCTTAAGCGAAGAAGAAATTCTATCGAAAATGCTAGACAGCGATAGAAGCGTAAGAAAAGACGCGGCCTTATCTCTTAGCAAAAC
Organism: Campylobacter fetus subsp. fetus; assembly: GCF_900475935.1. Taxonomy (NCBI): domain Bacteria; kingdom Pseudomonadati; phylum Campylobacterota; class Epsilonproteobacteria; order Campylobacterales; family Campylobacteraceae; genus Campylobacter; species Campylobacter fetus. Next base: position 720,735 of record NZ_LS483431.1, on the reverse strand, counting down.
TCTTGAGCAAAATAAACACATTCTAACATATATTTATAATATGATAAAAACAGATCTAAAAAACGAGTGTGAGCTAAGAAATTATGAACTTGCAGAATCAAGCAGACACGAGAGCAATCAAATAGAAAAGCAAAGCGTAGATGCTCTCATAAAAGCAACTGAATCTAGCTTTGATCTTGTTTCTAAATTTTATCATAAAAAAAGAGAGCTTCTAGGATACGAGAAGCTTTATGATTATGATAGGTATGCGCCTCTTAACAATGAGAGCGAATTTAACTATGAAGAGGCAAAAGAGATAATTTTAAAAGCTTTTAACTCTTTTAATCCACTTTTCGCAAAACTTGCAAAAAGAGCTTTTGATGAAAACTGGTGTGACGTATATCCGGCTAAAAATAAACAAAGCGGCGCTTTTTCGCATTCAGCCTCAAGCGACACTCATCCATTTGTACTACTAAATTATACAAACAAAAGACGCGATCTTTTTACCGTAGCTCATGAGTTAGGGCACGCAATACATCAGTTTTTAAGCTACAAAGTTGGATTTTTGAACTCAAACACTCCTCTTACTACAGCCGAAACTGCTTCCGTATTTTGTGAAATGCTAGTGTTTGAATATGTAAAAAACAGAACCAGCGATACAAAACTATCTGGATTGTTGGCAGGTAAAATAGAAGATATTTTTTCTACTTTATATCGTCAAATAAATTTTACCACATTCGAAAGACGAGTTCATGCTTTTGAAGGTGAAATTTCTAATGAAAATTTAAATGATATTTGGTATGAAGAGTCTAAAAAAATGTTTGGCGATAGTCTGGTTTTAAACGATTATTATAAAATTTGGTGGAGTTATATACCTCATTTTATACATTCTCCGTTTTATTGTTATGCATACAGCTATGCTCAGTTGCTTGTGCTTGCTCTATTTGGACTATATAAAAGCGGAAAATGTGAAAACTTTGTAGAAATTTATACTGAGTTTTTGAGCCTTGGCGGAAGCAGAAGTCCAAAAGATATGGTAGCAATGTTTGGATTTGATATAAATAAAGAGGAATTCTGGCAAATAGGACTTGATGAAGTTAGGAATTTAGTAAATGAGTTTATATCTATTTAGGGGAAAAATATGATCGAAAATATTTTAAAAGACGAGAAATTCGGCACTCTTATGAAAACTCACGTTTATGAGTGTCTTGAGTATCTTCTTAGCAAAGATACGGAGTTTTGCATACTTGCGAATTTAAAATACACTTCATTTGATCCGGAACTTCCAAAAGAGATTAGTTCTAATTTTAAATCTCCAGTTATACTATTTTGTCTTGGCGGATACACACTTTCAAGCGCTATACTAACAAAAACCAATCTTAGTTTTGAAGCCGGATTCGGAGCTAATGATTTTGCTAGCTTAGTTAGTGTTCCTATAGGAGCTATAGTACAAATAACAATTGATGAAAATCCTCTTTTAATTAACTTTTCAGTATATAAAGAGGATTTAAACGAGAGTAGAAAACAAAAATCAAAACAAATTTTTATGTCAAATCCAAAAAATAAAGATATATTTAAGAAATAACGTTAAAATTTATTTTTCCTAATCTATCGAGCATATCTTCGCTGTCGCTTAATCCAGCTATAAATAGCTGTCTGATAATCTTAATGCCGTCTATATTTACTAAAAACAACTCTTCGTTTTCTAAATCATTTTCTATCATAAATTTAGGCAAAAAAGCATAATACTCTCTTGTTTTATTATGAAGCATGGCACACCTTGTAGCTACAGATCCATCTAGATTATAAATAGTGTCAAACTCATCATATTTTATACCAAATTGATCAAAATACGAGCTTAGAAACGTTTTTGTCTTATCTTTTATAAATTTATGCTTACTAAGATCATTTACGCCGATATGTGAATCTGTTTTTAAATTTGAAACCAAAACTATCTCGTACTCCAAAAGTTTCTTAAAAATGAGTTGATCATTATAAATTCTCTCTTGCATCATACAAAAATCACATCTTCTATCTAGTAGATAAGATAGTAGATTACTATGATCTGTTATCTTAACGTCTAGTTCGCTATCTACAACTTCGCATATCTGATCTAACATTATAGGCAAGATTGTTTCACCTATAAGTGCGTTTGTAGCAACTACAATAGGCGTTTTCTCGTCCTTTATATGGTTAGCTTCTTCTTTAAACCTAAACATAGAACCTTCAAACTTTAAACAGAGTTTGTAGAATTTTTCACCTTCTTTTGTAAGTATTATTCCATTCTTTTTTCTCATGATCAAAGTTGCTTGAAGTATCTCTTCTAGCTTTTTGATCTGAAGCGTGACGGCCGGTTGGGATATACCTAGCACCTTGGAAGCTTTAGAAAAACTTCTTTCTTTAACTATAGCCATAAAAGTATAGATTTTATTAAAATCACTAACCATAAAAAACCCCTTCAGATGTTGTTGTAGTAACATTATATTACACCAATCTGAATTTATTTTTAAATTTAATCTTTTTTAGTTTAATCATTATTATTAATTAATTTATTTACCAATTTGTGTATCTTAATGTAACAAATATATACAAAATGAATTAGATTTATATCCGAATTCATTAAAAACTTTAAAAGTTTTAGTATGATATAATGATTAATTAAATTAGATAAAGCGATACTATGGATAATCTACTAGACTCTTTAAACAAAAGCCAAAAAGAAGCAGCCTCACATATCGATGGCGCTATGTTAATATTAGCAGGAGCTGGAAGCGGCAAAACTAAGACTATTACAACTAGACTAGCTTACTTAATCAGCGTAGTTGGCATAGACCCGTTAAATACATTAACACTAACATTTACAAATAAAGCAGCAAGCACTATGAAACACCGCGCCTTGTCTATGTTAAACTCAAATATCAGCTCATCTCCGCTTCTTTGTACTTTTCATAAATTCGGTCTTTTGTTTTTAAAATTTTATATAAATGAGCTAGGTAGAAAAAATAGCTTTGTCATTATAGATACGGATGACAAAAAAAAGATTATAAAAGAGTTTGAAAGTAGTGTTGCCGCCTCAGTTATATCAAACGAAATTTCAAAATACAAAAATCTGCTTTTAAGCGTAGAAGATGTTATAAGTAGCTCAAAACTAAACGCAGAAAATCAGTTTATGAAAACAAATTACGAAAAAATAGCAAAAGCATACAAACTATATGAAGAGTATTTAGCCGCAAACAATCTTGTGGATTTTGACGATCTTTTAGCTCTTACATATAAAATTTTACTAAATAATAACGACCTTGCAAATGAGATTTCAAATAGATATAAATATATAATGGTAGATGAGTATCAAGACACAAACGACCTTCAGTATAAACTACTAAGAAAATTATGCGAGTGTCATGAAAATCTAGTAGTAGTAGGCGATGATGATCAAAGCATATATGGCTGGCGCGGTGCAAAAATAGAAAATATTTTAAATTTCAAAGATCAATTTAATAACGTGAAATTAATCAAACTTGAAGAAAACTACCGCTCTACTCCGTCCATCTTAAAAGCTGCAAATGAGCTTATAGATCATAATCGCTCAAGGTTGGGAAAGCAGCTATTTAGTACTAAAAAAGACGAATATCCGATTCAAATCATAGAAAACGGCGATGAAAATATAGAAGCAAGAGTTATAGCGGGTCAAATTCAAAAATTATTAGGATCTGGTGTTAAAGCAGATGAAATAGCAATATTGTATAGAGTAAATGCTTTGTCTCGTAGCCTTGAAGATGGTTTAAATAAAGCTAGAATTCCATATAAAATGGTGGGCGGAGTTAAATTCTATGAGAGAATGGAGATAAAAGATATAATTAGCTATTTAAGACTTATATTAAATCCAAACGATGATTTTTCTTTAAACCGCATAATAAACCGACCAAAAAGAGGTCTTGGGAAAGTAAGCCTTGCAAAGCTTGAAAAATTTGCTTATGAAAATAAAACGTCTATTTATAACGCTATATATATGATAGATGATGATACGATAGGAAAAAAATTGAGAGTCGTTTTATTGGATTTTGCAAATGAGTTAAAAGAGTTAAGCTCATTAGCTCCAAACAATCTGCTAGCAAATTTAGAAAAAAGTTTTGGTATAAAAGAGTATTATAAAAATTTACCCGACGGGGTAGATAGAGTAGCAAATATAGACGAGTTTTATGCGCTTATAAAAGATCAAATACAAAATGATGAGAGTTTTGCTTTAGAAGAGTTTTTGAATGAGCTAGCTTTAGAAAGTGAGCAAGATAGAATAAGCGATGATGCGATATCTATTATGAGCGTGCATGCGAGCAAAGGACTTGAGTTTGAACATCTTTTTGTTATAGGGCTTGAAGAGGGATTTTTTCCACTTATTGGCGATGGAAGCGATATAGAAGAAGAGAGAAGGCTTGCTTATGTAGCTATAACTAGAGCAAAAAGCGGATTAAATCTTTCATTTTCAAACTCAAGATTTTACAAAGGTCAAAGAGCAAGACTAAATAAATCGAGATTCTTAAGTGAAACAGGACTTTGTGAAGGTTCGCTTAAACTTGAAACTAGTAATGAGTTCAAAAAAGGCGATCTCATCAAACATAAAATTTTTGGTATCGGCAGAGTTATGGAGATAACAAAAATAAAATCTGAATTTAAATTAAAAATCAACTTCGCAGGAAATATAAAAGAGATAATGTCGAGTTTCGTGGAAAAAGTCGTATGAAAGATAATCGTCTTTTTGTAGCAAATAAGCCTTCTGGAATTTCAAGCAACCACTTTTTAAGCAGATTAAAACGCAAATACGGCATAAAAAAAGCAGGATTTTCAGGTACGCTTGATCCTTTTGCAAATGGAGCTCTTATCATAGCTTTTGGAGCTTATACAAAACTGTTTAACTATCTAGAAAAAACTCCAAAAACTTACGTTGCCACTCTTTGGCTAGGAGCAAACTCGCAAAGCTTAGATAATGAAAATATAAGAAGCGTATGTAAATTAAAGCCATTTGCTATGGATAGTATTGATATTGTAATGAAAGATTTACAAGGCAAAATCACCTACGTACCTCCTAAATTTAGTGCTAAAAAAATAGACGGGAAAAGAGCCTACGCCCTTGCTAGAAACGGTGAGGAATTTGAAATGAAAAGTTCTGTTATGGAAATTTTTAACGTAAAACTTATACATTATTGTCACCCGTTTTTAAGTTTTGAAATTTCACTTAGCGAGGGCGCTTATGTTAGATCTTGGGCAAATTTATTTGCTAAAAGACTCGGAGTAGATGGCACTCTAAGCGCATTAAGAAGAGTTAGCGAAGGACGATTTAAATTTGAAAATGAAAAAGCTTTAGATCCGCTTGAGTTTTTAAATTTAGCACAAAATAGTTATCTTGGAAATGAAGATAATATAAAAGACGGCAAGAAACTGGATATAAACGAGTTTCAAATAAAAACAGATGGCACTTATTACTTAATTTTTGATAATTTTTTTAGCATAATAAAGATAGAAAATGGTGCTGTTTCTTACTGTTTAAATAAGGTAGAATATGCTTATACTAACTAGAAAAGACGGCGAAAGTATCAAAATAGAAGGCAACATAGAGATAAAAGTAATCCAAACGCTAAAAAATGGTGTAAAAATCGGTATAGAAGCGCCAAAAAATGTTATGATACTAAGAAGCGAACTTATAAATGAAATAGCAAATTCAAATTTAAAAGCTAGTTTGGTAAATAAAAACTCACTAAACGAACTTAGCAAAAAGTTTCAAAAATGAGAAGTTACGCTAAATTAAATATATTTCTAAAAATAACTGGTTTTAGAGGAAATTACCATGAAATTCGATCAAGATTTATACTGTTTAAAGGTATTTTCGATGAGATTGAATTCGTAAAAAAAACCAGCGATGAGTTTATACAAAATGACAAAATACAAAACAATATTATTAAAAAAGCAAGAATGGAGCTAGAAAAACTCGGATTTAAAAACGAGCTTGACGAGTTTTTCAAATTTAATCAGGTAAAACTGACAAAAAACATTCCTATCGGCGGCGGACTTGGAGGCGGAAGCGGAAACGCCGCAGCGTTTTTAAATTTAGCAAATGATAATTTAAATTTAAATATACCAAAAGAAAAGCTAATCCAAATAAGTAAAAATATAGGAGCGGACGTACCATTTTTCTTAAGCGGATTTAACAGTGCAAATGTAAGCGGAATCGGTGAAATAGTGTCTGTATTTGATGATGATATCCCAAAAATAGACATCATAAAAAGTAAAATATTCTGCTCTACTAAAGACGTTTTTAGCAGATACAAAAAGTACTTTTCTAAATTTGATACTGATTTAGCACTAAATTTAGAAAAACTAAGCTCAAAAGAGATATTAAATTCATATAAAAATTATGAGTTAAACGATCTATTAAAGCCATGCATTAAATTATATCCGGATTTAAAAATATCTCAAAACGAATTTCTTAGCGGAAGTGGAAGTACAAAATTTAGGCTATCTATATAGATATATTTTTGAGCTTTTGTTTTAAATTTAAAATATTATTTTGATATACTCATTAAACTGTAATAATATATGAGTATTATACTTAATAAACAGCTGAAAATATCGTTTTATAGAGTTTAAATCAGCTTGAATCATATATTTTATTTAACAAAATTTTAGACTAATCTGCTATAATTATAATAATTTAAAAGAAAATTATCAAAGAGAGTTTTATGTCCAAAGATCTAGCGAGAAATAAAAAAGCATTCCACGACTACGCCATATTAGAGACGTTTGAAGCAGGGATAGCATTAAAAGGTAGTGAAGTAAAAGCTCTTAGAGCAGGCAGAGCGAATCTTAAAGATAGCTTTGTGCGCATCATAAGAGGAGAACTGTTTTTACTAAATGCTCATATAAGCTATCTAGATACGACAAACTCATACTTCAGACCAGATGAAAGAGCTCCTAGAAAACTGCTTATGCATAGACGCCAGATAGATAAATTATTTGGAAAAGTCAGCACCGATGGACTTACTATGGTTGCTTTATCGCTGTATCTAAACAGCAAAAATATAGTAAAAGCCAACATTGCTCTTGCAAAAGGTAAAAATCTGCACGATAAAAGAGAAGCCTTAAAACAAAAAGAGGCAAATATCGAAGCAAGATCTGCTTTAAAAAAATATATTTAAATTTAAAAGGAATATAAATGAAGAAATTAACACTTATACTTACATTTTTAACACTGTTTTTAGTCGGCTGCTCTACTCAAAAAGAGGAAGAAACAACTAGTTTTACTCCATACAAAACAGGAGATAAGATAGAGCTAACTAGCGTAATAGGATCAAAAACGACTCTAGTTAGAACGCAAAACGGATTTAAGTTAAAAGATAGCGATAAAATAGTAATGATAGATATCTTTGGTACTTACTGCGTTCCTTGCCAAAAAGAAGCGCCGCATCTTATGGATTATCAGCTTAAAAACAGCGATGATTTTATGATTATCGGACTTATATATTTTGAAAATATCGATGATAAAGGCATTGTAGAAAACTTCTCTAAAAAATACAATGCGTACTATTTTATATCAAATTCAAAAGAAAACCCTAGAATTGTTGATCAAATTTTACATGATATAGATTATAAAAGAGCGCTTCAAATTCCATTTAAAGTAGTATTAAAAAATGGAGTATATCAGACTTTAAGCGACACTTTAGGAGATAGCAAAACAAATAAATTCTACCTAGGTGAAGTTTCTACTGCAGTTATCAGCAAAGATGTAAGCAGGATAAAAAGTGCAAACTAAAAAAAGCAGTATCACAAAGACTAAAATAAAAGATTTTAAGCCTAACTTGTTTAAAGTAATGCTTTTAAACGATGAAGTTACGACTATGGACTTTGTTGTTATGATACTTATAGATATTTTTAATAAAAGTAAAAATGAAGCTATAGAATTGATGTTAAAAATCCACCAAAGCGGCAGAGCAATATGCGGTATATACACAAAAGAGATAGCACAAACTAAACAGATGGAAGTTTTAAACCTTGCAAAAGCAAACGGTTTTCCACTAAAATGCGTTATAGAAGAAGAGTAATGATACAAAACAACTTAGCAAAATCAATAAAACAAGCAAATGAGCTTGCCATTTCAAAATCTCACGAATATATAGGAGTTGAGCATATACTTTACGCTCTTACTTTTGATACGGAGTTTTTAAAAACTCTTTCGTCTTTAGGAGTTAGCGATCCAGTAGCTCTGAGAAATGATTTAGTAGGACTTATAGACCAGTTTCCAAGACTAGAATCTCCAAAGCCTCCTGTTTTAACATATAAGTTAAGCGAAATTTTAAGCAGCATAAAAGAAGAGGAAATTTTTGACGCCGAGGACTTTTTAGAGGAAATTTTAGAAGATAAAAGCTCAAGCGCATATCAAGTACTTAAATTTCATGGTTTAAATGATGAACAAAACGATACAAGTCAATTCGTTTCGAATTTAAACGATATGGTAAAAAACTCAAAGATAGATCCTGTTATAGGACGCGAAGAGGAGATACAAAAAGCTCTTGAAATACTATGCCGCCACAAAAAAAATAATCCGATTTTCGTAGGAGAAGCAGGAGTAGGTAAAACAGCAATAGTGCAAGGAATAGTTCAAAAAATAGTAAACGGCAAAGTTCCGGACAGACTAAAAAATAGCATTATATTTAATCTCGACGTTAGTTCTTTGATAGCCGGCGCAAAGTATAGAGGAGAGTTTGAAGAGAGATTAAAAAGTATAATTTCCAAACTCAAAGAGAACAAAAATCATATAATATTTATAGATGAAATTCACTCGATAATGTCTCAAAATAGTTCAAATGAAAATAGTCTGGATGTAGCAAATATATTAAAACCGCATCTTGCAAACGGCGATATAAGATGTATAGGAGCTACAACTTATAGCGAGTTTAGAAATTTTAACAAGGATAAAGCCTTACTTAGAAGATTTAATAAAATCGATGTTAGCGAGCCAAATCCAGATGAGTGTTTTTTGATACTAAAAGGGCTTAAGTCTACTTACGAAAAGTTTCACAACGTAACTTATAGCGATGAAATTTTAAAGCTTAGCATAGAGCTTGCAAAAAGGTACTTAAGTGATAAATTTCTACCAGACAGCGCTATAGATATCATAGATGAAACCGGAGCCAAACTAAGCATAGCTAATCCAAATAAATTGAACCTAAAAGATGAAACGGTGTGGAGCTACGCGATTAACGTTGATGATGAATTTGATAACTTAGAAGCCATAAAAAATGAAGCAGAGAAAAATAATTCTAAAAAAAGAGTTTTAAAATCTGACATACTAAATACCGTATCAAAAATGGCAAATATATCAAATTTAAATGAAAATAGCGACAACACTAAAATCTTAAAAAATTTAAAAGCAAATTTAAAAGCAAAAATATTTGGTCAAGATAGCGCTATAGATGCGTTAAACGATGCTCTTATCTCATCTTACGCCGGATTAAACGAACCAAATAAACCAATTGGAATATTTTTATTTACAGGAAGTAGCGGTGTAGGAAAAAGCGAGTTGGCAAATGAGTTGGCAAACTCATTAAATGTCCATTTTGAGAGATACGATATGAGCGAATATATGGAAAAACACAGCGTTTCAAGGCTCATAGGAGCACCTCCTGGATATATAGGATTTGAGAGCGGCGGATTACTAACAAATATGGTAAAAAAACATCCTTACAGCGTTATACTATTTGATGAAATAGAAAAAGCTAATGATGAGATGATAAATATATTCTTACAAATTTTTGATAGTGCAAGTCTCACTGACAATAGTGGAAATAAAAGCGATTTTAAAAATACTATTATTATAATGACATCGAATTTAGGCACAAAAGAGCCAAATACTCTTGGGTTTAACAAAAATTTAAGCGATAAAACAGATAAGGCCGTAAAGGGATTTTTTAGCTCTGAGTTTAGAAATCGTATAGATAAAATAATACGATTTAATGATCTCAGCAAAGATATTTTAGAAAAAATAGTTGAAAAAGAAATTTCAAATTTAGAAAAAATGGCTAAAAAAATAAAAATAAATTTAAGTAAAAAAGCATTAAATGAGATTATAAATCAAGGATTTAGTGACGAATACGGAGCTAGAAATTTAAAGAGAGTTATCAAAGATAGTATAAATAGTTCTATCTCAAAAGAGCTATTATTTGGTAGTTTAAAACGCGGTGGAGAAGTATATATCGAGTTTGATGGAGAGTTTAAATTTGATTTCAAGGCAAACAAATGAGACTACTTTTACTTTTGTCTGTTATGTTTGGCTTGATTTTTGGAGTGAATTTTAACGGCGAGTTTATATATGCGGCAAATAAAAATTATCAAATTTATATACATGATTTTGGTATAAACGGTTTGGTAAAAGGGTGCGGAGATGATAATGACGACGAAAAGATAGATCTAAACAGTTACATTTTTTACGTAGGCAACAAAAAATATTACGGTAAAAAAGAAGGTAGAGAGATACATTTTGCACCTATAGCAGTAGTTAGCTATAATGACTCAAACGTAACTGTAAAGATGTTATTGAAAAAAACGGATATTCCTATTATCAAAAAGATGGATATAGATGCGATTAGTTATTATGATGAAAATACGTGCTATATAAAAAGCGAATTTCGAACAGATAAAGATACAAATGAAACAGAGTTAAGTGCACAAAAACAAGCAAATTTTTCATCTCTTAGTTATATTATCTATCTTGATGAAAATATAACGACATATCAAACTTTTGTGTCAAATTTCAACGGAGTCCATCCAACTTTTCATATTATAAATAGAGTTGTTGATGCAAACGCGAGTGCATTTGATATAAGAAGTGTTTATGATCTAAACAAAACTGAACTTATAGAAAAGCTAAAAAATAGACTACTTACTAAATTTAAAATAGACAATAATATCACAAATGACGACGATGCAAAAGCTGAATTTTTTGATTTTGACGCAATAGAATTCAACGATAATTTTGCTATAACAAAAAACGAAATTAGCTTTTATTACTCGCAATGCGAACTTTTACCGTGTATAAATGATGGAATAAGCGTATCTTTTGATTTTAAAGAATTAGAGAACTACAAAAAATGAAATCAAAATTTCCAAATCCAAAACAAGCACCCAAAGACGCTCCTTTGGCATTAGGTGGCGATCTTAGCGCAGATACTTTATTAGACGCATATAAAAACGGTATTTTTCCTTGGTTTATGAATGGTGAGAACATACTTTGGTGGTCACCAGATCCTAGGGCTGTATTTTATCCAGATAGTGTAAAAATACATAAGAGTATAAAGCCGTTTTTAAGAGATTATAAGGTTAAATTTGATACCGACTTTAAGAAACTCATAACTCTTTGTAAAACACAAAGAGAGAAAACGGAGCCGACATGGATAAGTCAAGATATCATAACAGCATACTCAAATTTATATGATTTAGGATGGGCGCATAGCGTAGAAGTATATAAAAATGATGAATTAATAGGTGGATTGTATGGAATCATCATAGGTAAAATATTTTGCGGAGAGAGTATGATAAGTATCAAACCAAATGCTTCTAAAGTAGGTCTGATAAAACTTTGTGAAGCATTAAGACCGTTTGACTTTCTTATAGACGCTCAAGTTATGAACTCTCATCTTAAATTTATGGGGGCCAAAAGTTTGGCAAGAGAGAGATTTTTAGATGAATTAAAAGAAAAGATATCAAAAAAATCCGGATTTAATTCATTTAAAGATCTAAATTTAGAAAATTAGGAATAAATTTTGCTTATTAAAGACTATAAGTTCAAGGAGATATAGATGTATGCAGGTTTTTCGACAAGCAAATCAAAACAGCTAGTAGAAGCTGCTCTAGAAGGCAGAGTACTTCGCCAAAAGCTTATAGCTAGCAACATAGCAAACATTGACACTCCGTTTTATAAATCTAAAGATGTTGATTTTGAATCAGCGTTGATAGCTAAAAAAAATGAAATTTATAACAAAAACTCAGGAGAGCCAAAACTTGAACTTGCAGTAACAAACGAAAAACATTTTCCGGCTTTAGATTTTCCTAGCAACAAACAAGCAACAATCTATTTAAGAGACGGTCATACAGCAAGAAATGATGCGAATACCGTCGATCTTGATGTTGAAACAACAGAGCTTGGAAAAAATGCTCTAATGGTTCAAGCGCTTGATTCAGCAAGTAAAAAACACGGTGAGATATTTAAAAGCGTAATTGACGCAAGCGGTAAATTATAAGGATAAACGATGGCATATTTAAGTGATTTTGATATAAGCGGATACGGTCTTAGCGCACAACGTTTTAGAATGAATGTTATAAGTTCAAACATTGCAAATGCTAATACGACAAGAACTGCTGAAGGAGGTCCTTATCGTCGCAGAGAAGTTATATTTAAAGCTATAGAATTTGATAAAGAGTTAAACAAATCTATAAATTCAAAAAATGACTTTTTAAAAAATGAAAATCCATTAAATGATCCAGATGCTCCGGAATTTCCAAAACCGGCTCTTATGAGTGTCGTAGTAGATAAAATTGTTCGAGATGATAAGGACTTTAAACTAAAATATGATCCGACTCACCCAGACGCAGACGCAAAAGGTTATATAATGCTGCCAAATATTAATCCCGTTATAGAAATGGCCGATTTAATAGAAGCAACAAGAGCTTATCAAGCAAATGTTTCAGCATTTCAAAGCGCAAAGAGTATAGCAACTAGCGCAATAGAGTTACTAAAAGGATAATTTATGAATATATCTGAGATTTCAAATTTAAATCAAACAACAGAGCAGACTAAGCAAAAAGATGGTGCTGGTAGCGGCTTTTCAGATATGCTAAATAAAGCTTTAAGCGACTTAAATGATGTTCAAGAAAAAGCAGATAAAGCAGTAGCAGACTTAGCCACAGGAGAGGTAAAAGATCTTCATCAAGCAGCTATAGCTATAGGAAAAGCGGAAACTAGTATGAAATTGATGTTAGAAGTAAGAAATAAAGCTATAAATGCATATAAAGAAATCTCAAGAACACAGTTGTAATGAGCGGATATCAAAGCCAAAGCAAGATCTATGTAATCTTCAGCTTTATAGTTTTAGGAATTATACTATTTTTATTTGTAATATTTTATAGAGCTTTGTTAGATAGAAAGCTGCCAAAGCTACAAAGTAGTGATTTTGATAGCGCTCTTAGGGGCTCAATCATATCAAAAGACGGTTTTAGTATAGCTAGTAGTCAAAAATTATACAAAGCTATGGTGGATACTAGAAACATAGATCCAAACAAAAAAGAGCTTTTTATAAAATTATACACACTCTACAGCGGTGATGATCCAACCAAAATCAGAAAAATACTTAGCAAAAAAGGCGTAGTAACCTTATCGTATGAAATAGACGCAAAAGGTGCAGCGTATCTCAAGGAGCTAGCTAGAAAATTATACAAAAAAAAGGTATTCATAGCATATCAAGATCCAAAAACAGGAATAGTCGCAACTCAAGGTATGAGCATCGTAGAAAGTGGTGAAAAACGTATATATATGGCAGAAGATACTCTTACTCCAGCCATCGGCTACATAAAAAAGATAGAACAAGACGGTATAACCAAAGTAGAAGGAGTAAAAGGTATAGAAAAAGTATATGACAACCTGCTCTCATCTACGCAAGATGCGATTACAAAAGGTCCAAGAGATCTGTCAAACACTATTATACTATCTGGTGACGCAGAACTCTCAAAACGAATTGACGGGTATAATGTGGTTTTAAATACTCCATTGAAACTCCAAAAAGTAATAGAACAGATGGCAACACAAAAGCTAAACGATCTCATAGCAAAAGAGGTTGTTATAGGAGTTATGGAGAGCAAAACAGGAAAAATCATCGCATTAGTTTCCACTTCAAGATATAATCCATCAAATATCACAATAAATGATTACCAATCATTAAATTCAACCGCAAGCGAATACGCTTATGAAGTAGGTTCGGTCATGAAACCAGTCATTTTCTCTTTGTTACTTAGAGAAAATAAAGTAAATCCGCTAGAGATCATAAATACATATGGCGGAAAGTATAAACTCGGCCAAAGAACAATAACAGATAGTCATAAAAATGATTTTTTAAGTGCTGAAGATATAATAGTAGAATCATCAAATGTGGGTATGATACAGCTAGTTGAGAGATTAAGTGAAATAGATCTATATAATGGGCTTTTGGATTTTGGATTTTCTAAAAAAACAGGAGTTGATCTAAGCTATGAACAAGTTGGATTACTTCCATCTATAAACGAACTTAGAAATAAAACATACAAATCTACTGTTAGTTATGGATATGGACTTCAAGCCACATTTATGCAACTTTTAAATGCTTATAACACTATAAATAATAATGGAGTTATGATAACACCGCAAATCGCAAGTCACCTAGAAAAAAACGGTAAAATATATGCTATAAAGGAGCAAGATATCAAAACTATTTTACCTATAGAAACTGCTAAAATTATGAAAAGAATACTTATAAAAGTAGTCGAAAGCAACAAAGGCACAGCTAGAAAAGCGCGTATACAAGGACTTAGTATAGGTGGAAAAACCGGAACCGCTCACATAGCTACAAGTGGAGGCTATAGCGATAAACGATATAATGCAAGCTTTTTTGGATTTGTTAATGATATAAGCGGAAATAACTATACAATAGGCGTATTAGTAAGAGAGCCTATGAAACCATATCCTTACTATTACGCCTCATGGAGCGCTTTACCGATTTTTAAAAACACCGTTGAATTAATGGTAGAAAATGGTTATTTAAAACCGGCTATAGCATCTCCTAAAATAGATCAAAACGAGCAAGATAACAGAGATATATTAGACTAACTCTTTAACTTTATAAGCTATATAATCAACAAAAGCTTCACTATCATCAGGAGCTTTCACAACTTCATAGTAGTCAAACTCTTTTTGATCTGCTATTTTTCTATACTCGATATCTAGTTCAAAATCCGTTTCTGAGTTATCTATACAAAAACTAATCGGATAAATAAGTGCTTTTTTGCTTTTTAAATTTGATAAAACTTCGCTTAAATTCGGACCCAGCCATTCAACAGGCCCCAATCTTGATTGATAAGCTAAACTAATAGAATTAAACTTAACTCCATCTTTAGCCAACATATCTGAAATTATTTTTACATGTTCATTAGTATGAGTTTCATACAAGTCGCCTTTTTCGATTATTTTTTTCGGAAGTGAATGAGATGAAAATATCAGATCGATTTGACTTGAATTCATTTCAGCAATCTTTTCTTTTATACTACTTGTTATAATTTTATTATATCTTTCATCCTTATAAAAATAGTTTATAACTTTTATATTAGATTTTATACTAAGCTCTTTTATAGCTCTGTTTGCGGAATCCAAACTAGATACTATAGTAGTTCTTGAATGATGAGGATATAATGGAAATAGCAGTATTTCATCGGCGTATTTATACTTTTTTAAACTATCTATAGCAAAAGGAGGTGTATAGTTCATAGCATAATCAAAAGTAAGATTTTCATTTCCGAATTTAATATTTAATTTATCAATCAAAGATCTAGTGATATCTCCTATAGGAGATTTGCCGCCTAACTCCGTATAGTTGCGTGTTGCACTTTTTAGTCTCATTTTAGTTATAAGCCAAGCTAGCACTGAGCGAATTTTTCTATTTTTTATACCCAAAATATATGGATCGTTAAACATATTTTTCAAAAATAGCTCAACTTGACTTAAATCATCAGCTCCGCCCATATTTAGTAGTATTACAACTTTTTTCATATATTCTCCTTGAATCGTATTTTATCATAAATGTTCAAAATAAATATAAAATTGTGTTAAATAAAAGTAGCATAAAATAGTAAAAATAGCATAAATTTAAAAGTATAAAAATAAAAAAGTATAAAAGCAAACCCCAAAAAGGAGTCTGCTTTAGGGCTTACATCATTCCGCCCATTCCACCCATACCGCCCATGTCTGGCATCGGAGGCATAGCAGGTTTATCCTCTTTTATCTCACTAACCGTAGCTTCAGTAGTAAGAAGTAAGCTTGCTACGCTAACTGCGTTTTGTAAAGCTATTCTTTCTACTTTAACAGGATCTATAATTCCAGCTTCAAACATATCAACATATTCGCCGCTAGCTGCGTTAAATCCATAATTAGGGCAATCTGCGCATGATACAGAATTTGCCACTACTCCAGCGTCGAATCCGGCATTTTCAGCTATCTGACGAAGAGGGGCAAAAAGCGCACGTTTAACTATCTCAGCGCCAATTAACTCATCACCTTTTAAGCTTAGATTTACTCTATTTCCGGCTTTGATAAGCGCTGCACCGCCTCCGACTACGATGCCCTCTTCTACTGCTGCTTTTGTAGCATTTAGAGCGTCGTCTACTCTATCTTTTTTTTCTTTCATTTCTGTTTCTGTCGCAGCTCCTACTTTGATAACAGCAACACCGCCGCTTAATTTAGCTAGTCTTTCTTGCAACTTTTCTTTATCATAATCGCTTGTAGTCTCAGCTATTTGAGCTTTTATTTGATTAATTCTAGCTTCTATCGAATCTTTATCTCCGGCACCATTTACTATAGTAGTGTTATCTTTATCTATAACAACTCTATCTGCTTGACCAAGATCTTGTAAGCTAGCACTCTCTAAAGTTCTGCCTAACTCTTCGCTGATCACTTCACCGCCGGTTAAAATAGCTATATCTTCAAGCATAGCTTTTCTTCTATCTCCAAATCCAGGAGCTTTTACTGCTGAAATATTTAAAACGCCTCTTAATTTATTTACAACTAAAGTTGCAAGAGCTTCACCCTCGATATCCTCAGCAACGATAAGAAGAGGTTTTCCTGTTTTTTGAATTTGTTCTAAAACCGGAAGTAGATCTTTTAAATTTGTAATTTTCTTATCAAATAAAAGTATAAATGGACTACTTAATTCGACTTGCATTTTTTCAGCGTTTGTGATGAAATACGGACTTAAATATCCACGATCAAACTGCATACCTTCAACGACATTTAACTCGTCATTTATAGATTTTGCTTCTTCTACTGTGATGACACCGTCTTTACCAACTTTTTCCATAGCTTCGGCTATAAGATCACCGATTGAGCTATCGCTATTTGCTGAAATAGTAGCTACTTGAGCTATCTCTTTTTTACCGTCTACTTTTTTAGCGGCTGATTTTAACTCGCTTGTAACAGCCTCAACGAATTTATCCATTCCGCGTTTTACTTCGATAGGATTTGCGCCGGCAGTTATGTTCCTAAGTCCTTCTTTAAATATAGCGTGAGCTAAAACTGTAGCAGTTGTAGTACCGTCTCCTGCTTCATCGTTTGTTTTGCTAGCAACTTCTCTGACTAAACCTGCACCCATATTTTCTATAGTATCTTTAAGTTCTATCTCTTTTGCAACGCTTACGCCGTCTTTTGTGATAGAAGGTGCACCAAAGCTTTTTTGGATAAGTACATTACGACCTCTTGGTCCCATAGTAACTTTTACCGCATCGTTTAATTTTTTTACACCGCTATATAATCTATTTCTTGCATCATCTGCGAAAATAATTTCTTTTGCCATTGTTTTGCTCCTTTAATTTACTTAATTACGCCTAAAATATCTTCTAAATTTAAAACTAGATATTTTTTATCTTCTAAGCTGATCTCGCTGCCAGCATACTTTGCAAATACAACGATATCACCTACGCTAACACCCTCAGCCTCTTTGCTAGCTGCTACTACTTTTCCTTTTGAAGGTTTTTCTTTTGAAGCATTATCTGGTATAATAATACCGCTAGCAGTTGTCTTAACTTCCTCTTCTCGCTCTACTAAAACACGTTTTCCAAGTGGCTCAAATTTCATCTCTTGTCCTTTCGTTTATCAAATTTTTCTCTAAATAATTAGCACTCTTACCTTTTGAGTGACGAAAATATAGCATAATTTTAGTTAAAAGTCAAGATTTAAAGCCAAATTTATCATAAAATTTTAGTCTAATTGGCTCAAGTTTAAATACTTTCTCTAAATATTTCGTTTCTTTACAAATATATTGTATAATTATAAGAAAATACGGAGCAAAATATGAGAGTTTTACTATGGATTTTAGGCATTATTGCAGTATTATTTATATCTGCTTATACCATATTATTTACTAGTTTTGGGAATAGTCTCATGAAGCCGTACGTAGAAAAAATAGCAACGCAAAAAAGCGGTATGAAAATAGAATTAAAAAAGTTTAAAGTCGGTTTATCCAAAGCAGATATACAAGCCGCGATAAACTCCGAGCTAAACCTAACAGTTACAGGAAGCTATAATCTGATTAAAAAAAACTTTGATCTAAACTATACCGCACAAACCAGAAGCTTAAACAGTTTTGGTATAGATATAAAAGATAATATATCTTTAAATGGAGATATGATTGGAAATTTAAATAATTTTGTAGTAAATGGAGCGGGAATTCTTGTAGGCTCAAATATGAGATTTGCCATTAGAGTTGTAAATTTAAAACCTCTTGAGTTAAAACTAGACGCAAAATCTCTAAATTTGGCACAGATATCGACTATAGCGCTTCATAAACCATATATAATAGGACATTTAGATGCTACGGCCGATATATCGTATGCAAATAACGGTTATCAAGGAGATGCAAATTTAAATATAAAAAAAGCAAACACAAACAATGAGCTTATACAAAACGACTTCAATATTTCACTTCCGAGTAATTTTTTCATAACTGCAAAATCAGATATAAAACTATCGGGCGATATAGCTACTGCAAAAACCGTGATAAAATCTCCGATAGCGGTTGCGGCGGCACTAAACTCCGTATATAATATCTCAAACAATAAACTAAATACCGATTTAAATTTAAACATTCCAGATCTGCTAAAACTAGAACCTTTGATCAAACAGTCTTTAAAAGGCGAGATAACACTAAATGCAAATACTCAAATAGACGCAAACAAACTATCGTTTTTAGACGCACAAATAAAAGGTCTTGGAGGAATTGTAATAGCAAAATTAAAAGACAATAAAATAGACGCCGATATAAAAAATATAAAACTTGATGAACTGCTTAAAATAGCGTCTTTGCCGGCAATTGCCGATGGAAGCATAAACGGTATCGCCGACATAAACGATATAAATATTCCATCAAAAACAAACGGAAGTGCAAATTTAAAAATCACAAACTCAAAACTCAAAAGTAATGAACTAAACAAACTAATAAATACTGAAATTAAAAAAGATATACCATTTACGGGAGACGCCAAAGCAATTTTTCAAGATGGAATTTTAAACTTAAATTCTATATTAAGCTCAGAAATTTTAAGGGTAGATAAGTTTCATAGTATTTACAATCTTGATAGCAAAGATGCAAATGCTAGTTTGCAAATGAGTATTCCGAGCTTAAATGCTCTTGGAAACTTAACAGGCAAAACACTAAACGGTTCAGCTGAACTAAACGCTGAAGCTGTCATAAAAGCTACCAAATTAGATAATCTAAGCTTAAATATAAAAGCTATGGATGGAGTTATAAATGCGAATTTAAAAAACAACACATTAAAAGCAAATATCAAAGATATTTTAGCTGAAAATTTGTTTGTATTGATCGGTCAAAAACCGCTATTTGATGGAGTTATAAATGCGGAATTAAACTTAGATTCCATAGATATAAAAAATCTAAACGGAAAAGGAGTTATAGATTTAAATAACGCGACGCTAAATGCAGCCAATTTAAAAGAAATGACAAAAAAAGATTTTCCAAACAATATTAAATTTAGAGCAGAGTTTAAACCTACTTTCACAAATTCAATTGCATATTTTATGTCAAATTTAAGTTCAAATTTAATAAACATAGACAAATTTGAAGGAAGTTTTGATATAAATAAATTAGCTTTGGATGCAACGTATTTGGCTAATATAAACGATATTTCAAAATTTGAATTTTTAATCGGTAAAAAATTAATAGGAAGTCTAAACGCAAACGGTAAAGCACAGTACAAAGACACTCTTTATCTAACTTTAAACTCTGATCTGCTTAAAAGCAAACTAAAATCAGAGTTAAAAAATGGTATCTTAACCTTAAATTTAGATAAATTTTCGGTACAAGAACTTCTAAAAATGGCTGATTATGATCCATTTTATGAAGGTATTTCGAATTTAAATGCTAAATATGACCTGAATGGAGCAAAAGGTAATTTTAAAATTGATCTTTTAGAAGGAAAACTAGCTAAAAGCGGACTTACAAATGCCATTAGCATAGCATTGAACCAAGATATAACAGAAGAAGTCTTTAAAGACGGCTATGTAAAAGGAGATATAAACAAAGATATAATAACCTTTAATGCCCAAATGAGCTCTCCAAAATCAGATGTAAATGTTACAAAAGGAAGTATAAATATGCTAAACTCAAAGATATTTATACCTATTGATACGAATATAGAAAAAACGGATCTACAAATAGAAGTTTCTGGAACTACAAAAGAGCCTAAATATGCATTTAAATCCAGCTATTTAAAGACAAAGATAGAAAAAGAGATGGATAGAGGCTTAAAGAAACTATTTAACTCGGATGAAAATAAAACAAATGATGCGAAAGATATTATAAAAGGGCTGAAAAATCTTTTTTAGCCCTTAGCTAGAACATATTTTGTAGATACCAAAGTACGGAAAATTGCAAATTTGGGGCTTTGACCATATTTTCATCATAAATAAAATCTAGAATATCAGATTTTTTGATAAATACGATCTCGATTTTCTCATCATCAACTCCACCACCAGCTGTTTTTTTCATACTTTCATCAATAGTAGTACAAAAAAGAGTTTGTCTATTGGCTCCAAAGCCTAATGCCGTGTAACTGCTAGTTATCTTTTTTACCTCTTGAACGGCGTATCCCGTCTCTTCTAATATCTCTTCTATCATCGTTTCTTCGGCGCTCAAACCTTTATCCATGATACCGGCGCAAAGCTCATGCGTAACTCCTGGTTCATCTGAACTTATACTATTTTTTGTCTGATAATACCAAAGAGATGGACGAAACTGCTTTACAAACAAAAACGCATCAAAATCTTTATGATACATTATACAAGATACGCTATCATGAGCTTCTACGCAGTCCCAGCGCTTGTTTTTATTATCTTGAGTATATAAAATACTAAATGGCTTTACAAACTTTGAGTTCTCAAGCGGTACAATCTTTAAATCTTTTATAATAGTATCCATGTAGCAAGTCCTAAAAATACGAAAAATCCCATCATATCAGTTATCATAGTTAAAAATACAGAGCTACCAACTGCTGGATCTAGCCCTATTCTTTTAAATGTTAGAGGTATAAATGTTCCGAAAAAAGCGGCTAAAAGCAAATTTATAATCATAGCCACACCTATTACTACTCCAAGTAGAGGCATATTAAACCAAAGTCCAACCAAAAATCCGACAAAAGAAGCAAATATTATAGAATTAACAGAAGCCATTATAAGTTCTTTTTTTAAAACGCTCCAAAAACTATCAAATTGTATCTCTCCTAATGCGAGACGTCTTACATTTACGGCTAATGTTTGATTACCGGCGTTCCCTCCGATACCCGCTACAATCGGCATAAGCATAGCAAGAGCAACTAAAGACTCTATAGATTTATCAAATAACCCTATCACGCTTACGCTAAATATAGCAGTTATCAAATTTACAAATAGCCAAATAGCACGCGCACGACCTGTTTTAACTAGTCCTTCTTCTTCGGCTTCATCATTAACACCTGCTAAATTATAAATTTGTTCAGTAGCGCTCTCTTCTAAAAAGTCGTGTATATCATCGGTGGTGATACGACCTATCAAAACTCCTGCTTTATTTACAACAGCTATAGCACTTAAATCATAGTCCATAACAGTAGCCGCAACTTCGCTTATATCATCTGTATCAGTAGCAAAATGCGGCTTATATTTATCTACACCGCCATTTTTTATAATATTTTCTAAATTTAAATCAAAATCATATATTATAAGATCTTCTAAAGGTATAACGTATTTTAAAACACCATCTTTATCAACTACAAAGAGTTGAAATACGTTTTCTATCTCATCTCTTTTTTTCATTACCCTAAAACGAGATATCGCAGAACTTAGTCTTTCATCAAGTCTAGCTGAAAAAAGCTCCGTTTGCATATAAGCACCGGCTTCATTGTCTTCGTAATTTATAAGTTTGCTTATCTCTTTTTGGCTATCTAATTCAAGAGAGCTAAAAAGCTCTTTAGCTTTTTCCTCATCTATATCTTCTATATTTTGTAAAAGGTCGGTGGCGTCATCGCTTTCTAGCTCTTCTAAGGCTTCTACTATCTTATTATTAGGAACATTTTCAATCACATCCTTAAGCATGTGATCCGGCATTTCCATAGCGACTTCGCCAAGACTTTGAGAGTCTAATTTTTCAAGGTAAGTAGCGTATTCATCTTCATCATGGCTTTTCAATACCTTTAGATGCGACGCGATATCTGATGGGCTTAATTCGCCACCGACGCCATCATCGAGATGTTTTTCTAACTGCTCTTTTACTTCATCTAAATCTTTATTCATAACTTTACCTAAAATGCGATTACGCTATCAAATCCCTCTTCTTTTGGAGCATTTGTATGGGCATTTAAACTAACTTCAAAATCTCTGTTTATACCGCCAACAAGCGCACTAAACTCTTTTTTCTGTGTGCCACTTAGGCTACTTTTTGTTATTTTTACCACTGATTCTGGATTGATAGCTTGATTGTTTTTATAAAGTCCAAAATGCAGGTGCGGACCTGTACTCATACCGGTACTTCCCACATAGGCTATGACATCACCCTTTTTTATCCTTTTACCGCTTTTAACACCGCTTGCAAAACCGTTTAAATGAGCATAAAGGGTCATATAATTATCTGTATGATTTAACATAATTACATTTCCGTAACCGCCTTTTTGCCCTACGAATGATATTCGTCCATCTCCCGCAGCATATATTTTCGTGCCTTTTGGAGCAGCGTAGTCAATCCCCAAATGAGCCCTATATCTTTTTAAGATCGGATGCCATCTTTTTGGAGTAAATCTTGAGCTTATTCTAGCATTTTTGACAGGTTTTATCAAAAAGAAATTTTCAAGCTCTTTTCCGGTTTCATCGTAAAATCTATCATCATACTGATAAACATATTTAGCATTTCCTCTTATTTCTATCATAGCAGCTTTGATATTTGGCATACCAAAAACTCTTCCTAACCGTCTTTTTTGAGTATATATAATGACTAATTTATCACCCTTTTTAAGCCCTTTATAATCTACACTTCCTTTAAAGGCGTTTAAAAAAGCACTCGCTAAAGCAACATTTCCGCTATGTTCTATGATATCTTGATATGGTGATCTTTGCACATCGATACTAAGAATTCTATCTTCGTTTTCATATATTATCGGTATAAAATCAATAACATACTTTCCAACTATATCTTTATGAATATGAATTTGCAACTCTTCACTTATAGGTATAAGAACTTGTGAAACTCTATCATTTTCATCTCTTAAAATTTGAAATCTCGTGCCGCTTGTTATCTCAGTAGCTAGCTCTTGATCTTCTTTTTCCAGGTTATAATATAAAGATAATGGTATTTTATTATTTTCTAAAAATGTTAAAAAACTCTCGCCATTTGGCCATGTTAGCTCCTCAACACTAGGCTTGATAGCGTATAAATTTATAGTGATAAATAAAAATAGTATTATTTTTTTGATCATAAAATCGCCTTAAAATAAAATCTCGTAATTGTATCGTAATCTTACTTACATAATGCTTCTATTTATCAAAAAATATCATATTATTTCCGATATAATTTATATAGTATTAAAATAATTTTAAGCAAAATATATAGTTAAACACAGGATAAAGTTTTTAAATTTAGATATAAATTTATATTTTATCTCTAAAGGCACTTTTAAATATATAGTTTTTATGGATATTTGGGTTTTGCAAAAAAGTAATCCAGTCTATATAAGGTAATCTATTATTATAAAAAGTATCACCTTTGTTTAAAGCGATATTTGCATTTTGATATCTAATGTTATCAACACCTTTTTATTATATTTATATGCAGTTTCAAAAGCTTTTTTAATCTGCAAGCTGTTTAATTATGCTAAAGTTACTTAATTTAAAAAAACCTATTTGTAATTTTATACTCAATATTATTATACGATTGTCAATAAATCCATCTTTATTTGCAAAAGCAGATAAAATAGCTTCATTGTTTTCGCATAAATTTTATAGATCCTAATATACTTAAACATATTTTTCGTTGCATTATTATCTATAGCTTTCATTTATTTCCTTATTATTTTTTGATATATTTATCTTAAAAATTTAAGATTATAATTCATTATCCAAAAAATACGGATCTAAAAGTTTTATCTCCAAAACTTCTCGTTTGCAAAAATTCAAAAAAAATTAGCTATAATGATTTTAAATTTTTGCCCATATAGGAGATACTTTTGAAAAAAATTGCAATTATGCTTTTATTACTATGCAGTTTTGTTTTTGGTGCTGAGTTTAATATGAAAACCAACTATAGTCTGCTTTTAAACGTTCATGATGGTATCGGCGAGATAACAGATAGTCCAGATATCGTTGTCAATAGTAGCGGCGTTGTTATGCATAAATTCAAAGATGGCAGCAAATCAATAATTGCTAGAGCAGTAGTCACCGAAAAAAAAGACGGTTTTGCTAAAGTTAGGTTTGAAGTATTTGACTCTTTAAAACAGCAAGCACTTCCGATACCAAAGATTTTACCGTCTGCAGGAGATGAAATAGTCTTAAATTTCTTATATGACAGATCTCTAATAGTAGTTCCAAATAAAGAAATTTACAAAGAGATAACAGACAACTTTAAAAATATCACTTTTATACATCCAGACATTGTAGGAGCATATCTAAACTACGAATACAAACCAAATCCAAGCAGAGACGACTTTCGTAAAATGTGCGCTCAAAGTGCGGCAGGGCTTATATTTGTAGCATTAGATAACGAAGCCGTGTTTGCTGATTGCGGTAGTTTTGCCGTGCTTAAAAAGTTCAAAAGCGGAAGTGTGGATTATTACCAGCTTCCATTTTATACAAGAGTTAAAGGCATAGATACTATATTTTGGAAACTTGATGGCGCAAAAATAAACAACTATGACGAATACTATAAAAGACTTTTAGGAAACTAAAATGGATGCTAAACATATAAAATATTTTGAAAAGCTTCTAGGTGAAGATAATGCTAAATTTGATAAAGCTCATCAAATAGCCTACTGCTATGATGCTACGAAAAAGCGTTTTGAGCCTGATGGAGTGCTATTTCCACGAGATGAAACAGATGTAAGCAATATACTAAAATACTGCAATGAAAACAAAATCGTTATAGTCCCAAGAGGCGCTGGAAGCGGATTTACCGGCGGAGCTTTAGCAGCGAGCGGCGGAGTCGTTTTGTCATTTGAAAAACATATGAATAAAATATTAGAAATAGATATGCAAAATATGGTAGCAGTCGTAGAACCCGGACTTATAAATATGAAACTACAAAAAGCAGTAGAAGAAGTAGGACTTTTCTATCCGCCAGATCCTGCTAGTGAAAATTACAGTACAATAGGCGGAAACGTGAGCGAAAATGCAGGCGGTATGCGTGCTGCAAAATATGGTATAACCAAAGACTATGTTATGGCTTTAAGAGCGGTGTTGCCAAACGGAGATATTATAAGAGCCGGAAAACGCACTATAAAAGATGTTGCAGGGTATAATATCGCAGGAATTCTCATAGCAAGCGAAGGAAGTTTAGCCGTTATCACACAAATCACATTAAAACTCATTGCAAAACCTAAATTTAAAAAAACCGCAATGGGAGTATTTCCTAACGTAAATGCCGCTATGAATGCTGTTTATAAAACTATGGCAGCAGGAGTAACTCCTGTAGCTATGGAGTTTTTGGATAATCTTAGCATAAAAGCAGTCGAAACAAAATTTAAAAAAGGTCTGCCTATATCGGCCGGGGCTATCCTTATAAGCGATGTCGATGGATCAAATTTAGATGTTTTAGATAGCGAGCTAGAGATCATCAAAAACGTTTTTGAGCAAAACGGCGCAACTGAGTTTAGAGTAGCAAAAAATGAAAACGAATCTGCTGATATATGGCTTGCAAGGCGCAACTGCTCTCAAGCTATCACATGTTATGGTAGTTTAAAACTCAATGAAGATATAACTGTTCCTAGATCCGAACTTCCGAATTTACTCGAAAAAATAGCTGAAATTTCTCAAAAATACGGCGTTACTACACCATGTTTTGGTCATACCGGAGATGGAAACGTACATACAAATGTTATGGTAGATCGTGACGACCCTGACGCGGTAAAAAGAGGTCACGAAGCTATAACTGAAATTTTTAAAGCTACCGTCGAGCTTGGAGGAACTTTATCTGGAGAGCACGGTATAGGACTTAGCAAAGCACCTTTTATGGGTCTTGCATTTAGTTCTGAAGAGATGAACCTTTTTAGAACTATAAAAAAAGCATTTGATCCAAATAATATCTTAAACCCAAATAAAATGGGACTTTAAAGAAATTTCATGCGTAAAATATGGGAAAAACTAGTACTGATCTATAAAGTGTTAGAAGATAAACAGCTTTTACATTTTGCTGCAAGTCTTAGTTTTCACACTCTTTTATCCATCATTCCTGTTTTATTTATATCTCTATCTATCTTTACACAACTCCCTAGTTTTAGCGGTTATTACGCTAAGATTAAAGATTTTATATTTTCAAATTTACTTCCTAGTCAAAGCATAACTGAATATATAGATCAGTTTTTATCTAATTCAAGTAGCCTTGGTATAATAGGTCTTATAGCGGTATTTTTTACCAGTATAATGTTTTTTAGCGACTATGAATTTGTTATTTCAAAATTAACAGGAGCTAAAAGTCGTGGATTTTGGAGAAGTCTTAGTAACTACTGGACTTTGATAACTCTTATGCCTCTTGGTCTTGGAATGTCGTTTTGGCTCTCAAATTTAATCCAAACAATGCTTAGCCAAAGCGAATATACAAGCGGTATAAACTTCTTAGCTATATTTCCATATATAATTATCTGGGCTATATTTGCAGTAACTTATCTCATATCTATAAATAGAGATTTTTCTATAAAAAATATATTGATCAGCTCTTTTGCCAGTTCGCTTGCATGGTCCATATCAAAGTGGATATTTGTAGGATATAGCTTCTATAATAAAACATACTCTAGTATATACGGATCATTTTCGATACTATTATTTTTCTTTATTTGGATATATATTTCGTGGATTATATTTTTATATGGTATAAAACTATGCGTAGCCTTAGATGGATTAAGTAGAGATAAGCCAGTTATCTAGCTTATCTAAACCATCTCTTCTGCCCTCTTTAAAAGCTCTTTTGCGCCGCGCGCTATGAACTCATCAGCAAAATTTTTACCGGCTATTTTATATGCTAATTTCGGATAAGTTTTGCTATCTCTTAGAATTTCGCTTCCATCTACAAGACCCAATATCGCCTCAACTTCTATCTTGTCGCCTTTTAATTTTGCATTTATTCCGATCGGCGCTTGACATCCTCCGTTTAACGTATGCACGAAATCTCTCTCTATAGTAGTTTCAACTACGCTTTTTTCATCATTTAAAAACTCGATAGCATCCAAAATTTCTTTTTTATCTATAGCCTCGATTCCTAAAGCTCCTTGTCCCATAGCAGGAATTGTATCTATAGCTGATGTAAATTTAACTTCCTTAGAAAGATTTAATCGATTAATTCCAGCCATAGCCAAAATAATAGCGTCAAACTCGCCATTTTTAAGCTTAGCTATTCGTGAGTTTACATTTCCTCTAAGAGATATGATATCAAGATCAGCCCTATGAGCTAAAATCTGCATTTTTCTACGAAGCGAAGTTGTTCCTACTTTGGCACCTTGTGGTAATTCATCCAAATTTTTGTACTTCATGCTAAGCATCGCGTCTCTCACGTCTTCTCTACTGCACACGCAAGCCAGTTTTAATCCATCTGGAAAAGTAGTCGGAACATCTTTTAAGCTATGAACCGCTATATCTGCACTACCTTCAAGCATAGAGTTTTCAAGCTCTTTTGTAAAAAGCCCTTTGCCGCCTATCTTTGCGAGCGGAGTATCAAGGATAACATCGCCTTTTGTCTTCATAGTAATTATCTCAACGCTATGACCTTGAGCAATCAATAAATCTCTTATATGATGAGTTTGCCAAAGCGCAAGAGCGCTATTTCTACTTGCTATTTTGATATTCATTTCTTATCCTTTTCATCTCTTATTTTCATCTATTATCTCAACATCTATTATATCATCCCTAAACCTATCATTATCGTTATAAGTATTAGTACTAAACCTAACAAATATCTTTAGTATTAAAGATATAACTATGATAAAAACAGCAAAAATATCACTCAAAATACCAGGCACTATAAGTAGCATTCCGCCAAACGCAATCCCCATAGAGCCAAATATATCTTTTAAATTTATACTAACTATATTAGAGTATAAATTTAAAAATCCATAACTAAATATAAGTATTATCCCTATAATTCCACTAAGAAAAACTTCACCTAAAAAATTTAAAAATCCATAATTTATAATATAAATAAAAACACAGACAATCTCGATAACAAAATACGGAAATAGAGAAATTTTTATCATATTATCTCTTTTAATTTACCTAATATCTCATCTGAGCTTACTTTAACTTTTTCTAGCCCGTCTCTTTTTATAAACTCAACTTCTGCGTTTTGCAAACCTTTACCAACGACCACGCCAAAAGGTACGCCTATAAGCTCAAAGTCCGCCATTTTCACGCCAAATCTTTCGTTTCTATCATCAAGCAAAACTTCGACCCCGCTACTTTCTAGATTGGATTCTAAATTTAGAGCAAATTGCATCTGCTCGGTGTCTTTGATATTTGAAACTATTATATGCACCATAAAAGGAGCGCACTCTTTTTTCCAAATGCAGCCTTTTTCATCATGACTGGCTTCTACCATAACAGCTACAAGTCTGCTTACGCCTATACCATAGCAACCCATAAAAAACGGTTTTGATTTACCGTTTTCATCTAAAAATGTAGCGCCCATGGTCTCAGAATATCTTACTCCAAGTTGGAATATATGCCCTACTTCTATGCCTTTAGTGACAGATAAAACTCCACCGTCAAGCGCTTTGTCTCCGGCTTTGACTTCTGCTAGATCCTTAAATCTATCTTTATTGAAATTTATAATATTTACTCCAATAGCGTGATAATCCTTTTCATTTGCGCCGCATATCATCTCTTTTTCATTTTCTAATTCATTATCTATATAAAAATCTATATTTTCATGAAGTCCGACTGGACCGCAGTATCCAGGAACTAACCCTGCGGCTATAACTTCTTCTTCGCTAGCGTCGCTTAGCTCAAGAGCGGAGCAAGCATTGCAAGCTTTTACTTCTTGAAGCTCGTCGTCTCCACGCACGAAAAATATTACTATTTTTTCGCTATCTTCATAGATAGCCTTTTTCATCACGGCTTTTATAGTATAAAACGGATCTACCTTAAAAAACTCGGCAACTTTAGCTATGCTAGAGCAACCAGGAGTAAAAAATTTCTGCATAGAGTTGCTCTGAGGTCGCTCAGCCTTGCAAACTCTTTTTGCTCTTTTTGCGGCTTCTATATTTGCCGCGTAGTTTGAAGCGTCACTTATCAAGATATCGTCTTCGCCGTTTTTTGCTAGCACCATAAATTCTTTGCTACCACTTCCTCCGATAGCTCCACTATCAGCTTCAACGGCGCGGAAATTCAGCCCCAAACGACTAAATATCTTAGTGTAGGTTGTCTCCATAAGATCAAACTCACGCTTTAGATCAGCTTCACTTGCATGAAAACTATAACCGTCTTTCATTATAAACTCACGACATCTCAAAAGTCCAAATCTAGGTCTTGCCTCATCTCTAAATTTAAGTCCTATTTGGTATAAATGAAGCGGCAGTTGCTTGTAACTAGTGACTTTATCGCGCACTAGATCCACTATAGATTCTTCGTGAGTCGGAGCTAGTAAAAAATCGTTGTCTTTTCTATCTTTTAGGCGCAAAAGCTCTTTTCCGAATTTAAAATATCTCCGGCTTTGCTTCCAAAGCTCACCGGGAACCACAAAGCTTAAAGCTACTTCATTTGCTCCTGCTTTGTCCATTTCATCTCTTACGATATTTTCAACTTTTCTTAAAACTCTCTTTCCAAGAGGCAAAAAGTTATATAGTCCGCTTCCTATCTGCGCTACAAATCCGGCTCTTATAAGAAACTGATGACTAGGTAAAGTGGCGTCTTTTGGAGCTTCTTTTGTAGTAGGTACATATAATTTTGTAAATTTCACTTTAAATTCCCTTCTAAATTCTCATCTTTTTGTATTTTTATGTCAAATAAATATTCGAGTGCTTTTAGTATATCATCACTATTTTTCTCTTTCAAGCGCACACTAGGCGTATGTAAAAAAGCTTTAAAAACCTGGTGTACGAGCTTACTTGCCTCATCTTGATCACTACACTTTAAATACCCTTTTTTTACCGCTTTTTCTATCTCTTTACAGGCGATATCTTTAGCTTTTAAACGCAAAGCTTTAATAGCTGGAGTACTTCCTTCAGAAAGTCTCCATTTGAAAAATGAAGTTGTGGATTTGCCGACTATAGAGTAAGCGATACTTGCTTGCTCCTCTCTTAGAGCTAAATTTGTTCTTACTATCTCTTCAAGATCATCTACTGCATAAACATGTATATACTCGTCTTCTTCTATATCTATATCTCTAGGAACCGCTATATCAAAAAAATATCTATGGAAATCTTTTTGTTCTATTATCTCATTAGTAATTATAGCATTAGGAGCACCAGTAGCACTAAAAATAAGCCTATATCTATTAATATACTCGCTAAGCTTATCAAAACTAGCATAACTCGCTAACTCGCCTAGCTCTTTTGCTAAAGTTTGCGCTTTTATCTCATCTCTGTTTATAATTATAACATTTACTTCCGCGTTTATAAGATGCTGGGCTGCTAAACGACTCATCTCTCCAGCGCCTATGACTACTGCGCTCATACCACCTATATTGCCATAAATTTCTTTAGCTTTAGCTACGGCTACGCTTGAAACCGAAACTGGATTTTTACTAATAGTAGTTAATGCTCTAACTTCAGCTGCGCATTTAAAAGCGAAATGCATAGCGCTGCTGATATTTACACCGCAATCCTCATTATCATATGCAAATTTAAAAGCCTCTTTCAACTGTCCTGCTATTTGAGTTTCACCCACTACTAAGCTATCAAGAGAACTTGCAACGGCAAAAAGATGGTGTATAGCACCTTGATCTTCATATATATCGGCTCTTAATTCTAAAGCTTCAAACGGTACCAAAGTAAGGATAGAAATAGAGTTTAAAATATGTCTAATAGAACTTTGCGTGTCTAAAACATAAGCAAATATCTCCACTCTGTTACAAGTACTAAGCGCCATAGACTCGGCAATACTATCATTTGCTCCTATAAGACGCAAAATCTCCCTTCGTCTATTATTATCACTAAAAGAGAGTTTTTCTCTAACTCCGATATCTGTATTTTTATGAGTAAAACTAATACTTACATAATGCATTAAAAATCCCTATCTATCATACTAGAAACTATCATTTTAAGTTCAGTATTTTGTGAACTTTCTATAGCTTTAGCACCAAAATCTTTTGCTTTTTTTATACTTAAATTTATAATATCAAACTCTTTAAATTTAGATTTAATCCATAAAATTTCATCATCGTCAAGCTCTTTTTTAAATAAATTTTTTAAAATCGCTTTATCTTCATTTTCTAATTTTTCATATAGATAAATATATGGAAGAGTGGTTTTCCCCTCTTTAAAATCATTCATAGCAGGTTTTCCTAGTGTCTTTTCATCGCTTGTTATATCAAGTATATCGTCTACTATTTGAAATGCCAATCCAAGATTTTTACCATAATCGCCGTATTTTTGCTCATCAAAGCCAGCTAAAATTGCAGCAGATTTTGCAGCAGCTTCTATGAGAACCGCAGTTTTAAAATATATCATTTTCAGATACTTTTCTTTATCTGCATTAAAAGAGCTACCAAGTTCTACATCCATAAGCTCACCGATACTTAGCTTGCAAACGGCATCCGAGATAATATCTGCTATTTTCATGTCGAATTTAACTATCTCGTTAAAACCTTTAGAATAAAGAATATCACCTAACATTATAGAATTTTTTGTACCGAATATTGCATTTATGCTAGGTTTTCCTCGTCTTATTAAAGAGTCATCTATCACATCATCATGAAGCAAACTTGCTAAATGAATAATCTCTACGACGCTACTTAGCTTAAAACTAGCTTCACTCGCTCCTGCTATTTTTAATATAAGCTTGCTTCTTAGCTTTTTTCCTGAGCTTACTTGGCTAAACATCTCACTAGCAAGAGGGTAATTTAGTGAATCTACAAACTCTTTTAAGATATCATCAATCCTCTCCATCTAATCCCCTTTATCTGGCTTATATTCGACTTCTATACGCTTTGCATTATCATATGTATAAGCTTTAAAAACAGCTATTCCTTTTTTGAACTCGGCAAACTCAAGATACAAAGCAACCTCATCTTGTTTTTCTAATCTAGTATTAGCTAATATAATTTGTTTATAAAGCTCCAACCCACGCCTAAGACTAAGCATTATCTGGCGAGGATAATTTCTAAATTTAGTATGCAAAACCATATTTGTATTATCATATAAAGTCCATGAAAACTCGAAAATATCTTTTGTACCGTCTTTTCTATCGGTATATATAATCCAAGCTTTCTCATCTTTTTTCAGCTCAAACTGTTTTACATACTCAAATTTAGGAGCAGCGGCATTTAAATTTAAAAAAATACCTATAATCAAAAATAGAGATATTTTACTCATTTTGACTTAGAATTTCGCCTGTTACACCTATATAAATATCATTTAATCCGTCTTGCACAACGTCAGTATTTAACGCTTCAAATGACTTTATATCCATATCGGATATACCTTTTTGCTCAGCTAATTCACGTAAAATAGCAAGCTCAATAAGAACTTTTTCTAATTCGTTTTCCACTAAATTTCTATTTGCATTAAAAATTATATCAAAAAACTTATCCTTAGGATCACCGCCAAAAATATCATCTTCAAAACTCAATTTAATATCCTTAATCTAAAATAAAGTTTAATTGTATAACAAAATATGTAAAAAGCTGATTAAATTTCATCTTATAATATCCCTTTGACCCTTAGCATTTACAGGCGTTAGAACTCCTGCTATTTCAAGCTGTTCGATTATGCTTGCAGCTCTGTTGTATCCTATTTTTAAACGTCTTTGAAGATAACTTATAGATGTCTTTTCTTCACTTAAAATAATACTTTTTGCTTCTTCATATAACTCGTCTGTTTCGCCTGTATTTAATCCATTTTCACTAGATCCAACAGCGCTAGACTCATCTTTTAAAAAACTCTCCTCATATACGACGTCTTGCTGTTCTTTCAAGAAGTCCACTATTTCTTCTATCTCTTTTTCACTAGCAAATGGAGCGTGCAAACGCACTATACCAGGACTTCCAGGAGGTGTAAAAAGCATATCGCCGCGTCCTAACAAACTCTCGGCACCCATTTGGTCAAGTATAACTTTACTATCTATTTTCTGCCCTACTCTATAACTTATACGGCTTGGTAAATTTGCTTTTATGAGTCCTGTTACTACATCTACGCTTGGGCGCTGGGTAGCTACAATGAGATGAATTCCGCTAGCTCTTGCCATTTGGGCAAGGCGTCCGATATGAAACTCAACTTCTTTTCCGCTCGTCATCATAAGATCCGCAAGTTCATCGATGATAACAACGATAAACGGCAATGTTTCGCCGCCATCTTTTTTTATTTTTTCATTATATGTTTCTATATTTTTTGTTTTTGTTTCACTCATTATTTTATAGCGTCTCTCCATCTCTGCAACTAAATTTGAGAGTACAGAAATAGCTTTTTTAGGCTCAGTTATAACAGGAGTTAATAGATGAGGGATATCATTATACATACTAAACTCAAGCATTTTGGGATCTATCATTATAAGGCGTAAGGTTTTTGGAGAGTTTCTATAAAGCAGGCTTAAAAGCATAGCGTTTATTCCCACGCTTTTTCCGCTTCCAGTAGTTCCTGCGATAAGAAGATGGGGGAGTTTTTTCAAATCAGTTATAAAAGGATCTCCGACTATATCCTTGCCAAGAGCCAAAGTAAGTTCGCTTTTAGCATTTTTATAAATGTCGCTTTCTAAAATCTCTTTTAGATAGATTGTTTCTATATTTTTATTTGGTATTTCTATACCTACTACATCTTTTCCAGGAATAGGCGCTTGAATACGTATAGTTTGAGCTTTAAGAGCCATAGCAAGATCGTCTTGCAAAGTTAAAATTTTACTAACCTTTACATGAGCTGCTGGTTTAAACTCAAATGTAGTCACGACAGGTCCTGAATACGTCCTAACAACATCTCCATCTATCTTAAAACGACGCAATTTATCTAACAAATCAGCAATTTTTTGATCAATTTCGGATTCATTTATATTTTTTGAGCGTTTAGGAGGATCATTTAAAAAACTAAGAGGAGGCAGCTTAAAATCTTTTGGTTTTTCTACTTTACCTTTTTCTATCTGATTTAAAAGCTCTCTATTTTCAGCTACTTCATTTAATATCTCGACACCGCCTATAGTAGTCATAGGATTTGTATTATTGTCGTCTTTTAAACTATTTGCTTCTTTAATATCTATGATATTTTCAGTTGGCTCAAGACTGCTTACATCATTTTTAATTTCTAGTTTATCGTCTATAATTTTACTATTTATAGCAAGATCAACCTCGATTTTTTTTACATCATTTTTCTGTTTTTTAGGAATATAATGCGCTTTTAAATTTAAATTATCCGAAGCAGATACCCTATCAACAAAAGCTTTTTTAAGAACGATATCAAGTCTATCATCAAAAACAAGTCCAAATGATATAAAAAATATCATTAATATAAAAACAGCACTTCCGACACTTCCTATAACAGATCTTAAAGCTTCTATACAAAACGTTCCTATAGCTCCTCCGTAACTCTTATCAAACATTGAAATAAGCAACAAAATAGCAAAAAACAGAAGCAATGCGCCGATTATATTTCCTAAAAGTTTAATATTAAATTTCTTAAAATTCTTGTAGTTCAAAATAGCCGGATAAAGAAGTAAAAATGGGTAAATATAAGCCAAAAAACCGAATAATTTATAATTAAAACTACCTAAAATATTACCAAATGTCCCCACAAAGGAGGCATTTGGAACGATAGTCGCAACTCCAAAAAATATTAAAATACAAACGCTTATAATAAGCAAACTTTCTCTTAAAATATCAAAGTCCTTGAGTAAATTTAGCTTTATTATAGCAAAACTAAATTTATATATAGTTTAACAGACTTATCTGACTTGTTTTTGCAGTAGCTTGGAGCATAGCTTGATACGCCATAAGTCTTTGCTGAAACATAAGATACGTCTCTCCGATATCTGCTTCCATTATCTCAGACTTTACAGAAGATACATTGACTTTAAGGATAGTAGCGCGATCACCAGTAGCCGTTAAAGAGTTTGTATACGAACCGATTTGGGTGTGTTGTTTATTTATGTGATCCATCAAGTGATCTATTTTTTTCAAAGCACCTTGGATACCGGTAGTTCGAGGATCACTAGCATCTGGATCTCCTCTATAACTGCC
This sequence comes from Campylobacter fetus subsp. fetus, assembly GCF_900475935.1. Classification (NCBI taxonomy): domain Bacteria; kingdom Pseudomonadati; phylum Campylobacterota; class Epsilonproteobacteria; order Campylobacterales; family Campylobacteraceae; genus Campylobacter; species Campylobacter fetus. The sequence continues at coordinate 684,868 of NZ_LS483431.1, read as the reverse complement.
ATCTCTAACAGATTGTATCATATCATCTAAATCTTTAAATATATCAACACTTGGCTCATCTATAGCAATAGCATTATTTGAAGTAAAACTAAATAACGAACCGGTGGTTGATTGATAGGTATCTATTATTCTATTTCCTGCAGCATCTAATTCTATATTTCCGGCTGCGTCTCTTTTATACATATCGGTAAATTCAATATTTCCTCTGCCTCGGTCTTCAAAAAGAGTAACTTCTATATCTGTTTTTGAAGCTGTTTTATCTGTAACAACCATATTCCCACGATAATCCAAAGTAGTATTTATCGTACTGCTTGCACTTTTAATAGCCGTATTGTACTCATTATATCTTGATGTAACGTAGTCTTGATCGCCTAATATAGCGTCTTTTATATCTCTTAGAGCGTTGCCATTAGCAGTAAAATCTATAGGATAAGCGATACCAGAAGCATCTACTACTCTATCTATAATTCCTTGAGCTTGAACATCGGTAACACCGTTTTTTAAAGCTGTTTTCAAAGCATTTGCATCGGCATACGTATTTCTAGAAGCCGTATCAATGTTTGCAATAACATTAGTATTTGGTTGTCCGCTTGGAAGATTTCCAGCTGCTACCATAGATACTATATCATTTAATTGTTGATAAGTCATATCATCAGCCGGAGTCATAACTCCATCGGTAGTTTTTGTGGCTTCGTTATATTTACCAGAATATACATTTCCATAATATACAGGAGTAGCAGTAGCTGGCTTCTCCCAGTTATCGTCTAGCGGAGTTACTGTGATAGTAGGATATCTTTCGGTAGTATTCGAGTTTGTATCTGTAAAATTTAGTTTTACTTCATAATTTGTTCCGTCTTTTGACTTTATATTCATAGTTATATTGCTATTTGGATTAGCTTGCAAAGCTTGACCGGCAACGGCACTTAGCTTTGTAGAGTTTGTAGCATACTCATTTGTGCCTTTTATTACTTGAGAGACGTTGCTTGATAATTTATTGTCTGTTTTTTCAAATTGAAGTTTATTGTAGTCTATGGCGTCGCTTTTATTTCCTAATACGTCTTCAAAGCCGCTTTTTATAAATTCAGTTAAATATACATTTCCCTTCTCAACATTTTGGGTAATTGTTTTAGTATCCGTTAAATTTGCCGAAGAAACCCAGTTGCTATTTTCATCTCTAGCGCCTCTATCTGACAATGCTTCTATATTCGCTGGATCATAAGCTCTAAAATCAGCTGCGGTTATACCTCCGGTTAAATCAGCAGGATTTAAAACAAGTTTTCCGGCCACAGGAGTTACATTTGTAGCGGCTCCTATATTTGCTCCGGTAGTTTTATCGACTTGTTGAATAGACAAATCTCCGCCTGCGACTTGTGTTATCTCATATTTGTTTCCAGCTGGATTTACACTATCTACGATCAAAACATCGGTAGAAACGCCGCCAACGGTTCTTTTTTCTGTAGTGACTCTAAAATCCGTATGAGTAGCAGGATCAATGACTATATCTCTATCGCCGACTTTAAAAGTCTCTGGTCCTCGCACGTCGGTAAGCCCAAATAGATGAAGTTCGGTCATTTGATTTCCACTTTTAAGATCAGTTACTTCTATTTGACCACTGTTATTTATAGCAACGCTAACAACGTTGTTTTTACCGTTTTTATCATTACCGAGCGCGTATCCTATATTATCTAATAAATTTTGAATACTAGAATCTGCAGTAACTTTAAATTTGGTACTAAAAGTTTCGCCGTTAGGCTTTCTGCCTTGCATATAAAACGTAGTATCGGCTAGCGCAGCAGGATCAGCAAAATCAAGCTCCGGATTCATTTTGCCTATTTGTGCGACCAGCTCTTCTGAACGATAATTTCCACCTATTAAATCCAATATCTTATTTGCAGCATTAAGATAATTTGCTGCATCGCTAGTTAATTTTGTTTTATTATCTATCAAACTAACATTTGTAGTAAGTATCTTTTTATAATCGTTATCCTTACCTAAAAATAGAGTCTGTCCATCTATATTATAAGCAGTAGTTTGGTTGGCTCCTATGGCTGCATTTATCAACTGATTGTTACCGTGATAGTTTCCGGCGCTATCGATAGGTTTTGTATCAAGAGCGGTTCCAGAAAACAGAAACTGGCCGTTTATAGAGCTATTTGCTATATCTATAAGATGTTTTTTTAAACCTTCTAGGTCATTAGCAATCGCATTTCTTGAGGTTTCATTATGTATATCGTTACCTGCTTGTATAAGTTTGGTTTTAAACTCAGTTAGTTTAGAAACAAAATCATTTAGAGCCTTATCAGAGTTTTTAGAAAATTCAGTAGCTTTTGTGCTAGTTTGCTTTACTTGATCAAGTAAATTTATCTCATATTCAAGTCTGGTTCCATCTACGTAAATACTGCTATTATCGTATGAATTTTGAATTTTTAATCCACTATCATATCTTTGGTTTATATCATAAATGCTTTTTGCGCTTGCTTGATAGTTAGAAAGATTATTGAAGTTTATAAGCTGATTTGTAATTCTCATGATTTAGCTCCCAAATGGATTTGAATTATAAATAAGCAATTTAAGTTCCATTTGAGAGTATGTTTTAAAATTTATAGACCCATGATATTTTTGATAACCAAAAATCCTATAGCCGATCCTATCATCGATATAGGAAGTGTTATGATCCATGCTAAGCCAATAGGTTTAAGCATTCCCCAATTCGCATTTCTATTATACACGCCGATACCTAAAACCGCACCTATCAAAACATGAGTAGAGCTTATAGGAAGTCCCATTTTTGTAGCTATGAGTATAACTATACTAGCTGCAAGCTCTGCACTAAATCCAGTTGTAGGAAGTATCTCTGCAAGCTTTGTACCGACTGTAGCTATAACTTCTTTACCTAAAAACCAAAGCCCAACAACAAGAGCTATACCAAAAGTAGCCATAGCGATACCTGGTATCGGAGTAGTTTCGTTTATTGTATTATTTTTCAAAACATCTAAAATAGCAGCAAACGGTCCAACCGCATTTGCTATATCGTTTGCACCGTGAGAAAAAGCAAAAGATGAAGCGGTAAAAATTTGGAACCAGCCAAATATTCTATTTATACCTTTTTGCGGATTATCTTTCTTCATCAAATTTACTATAGCAAAACTAGCCAAATAAGCCGCAATACCTATAACAAATATAATCCAAATAGTCTGTATAATACTTAGATTAAAATCCATATGCTTAAGACCTTTAAATAGCATACTTCCGGCTATGATCATAGCAGCAACTCCAGCAACCATAGGGATATGCGTACGCATAAATACCATACCGTCTATATTTTTTTCTTGCTCTTTCATAGCTTTTATCTTATCTCTAAAATCACAATTTTCACCTTCACACTCATCTTCATCGATGATAGCTATGCGTCTTAGCTCTTTTATCTGCTCGGCTTCGCTTTTGTTCGATAACTCTTTTATGTATTGGTCTTTATATGTCTTTCTAGCTCTTTTTAAAGATTTTATCTCACTTTGAATTCTAGAAGAAGGAATAATAATTTTTGATTTTATATATCCAAAAATCAGATAAGCCATAACTCCGCCCATAACAGGAGATATCACCCAGCTTAACGCTATTCTGCCTATTTCGCCCCACTGAACCATATCGAAAGTTTTAGAACCGTTGTAATATATAAATCCCATCATCATACCAGCACCGACTATGCCGCCTACTATAGAGTGAGTAGTTGATACTGGAAGTCCTTTTTTAGTAGCTATAAAAAGCCACGCACCAGAACTAAATAGCGCTGAAATCATGATAATAACAAAAACCATAGGATTTACATCGCCTCTTGGCAATGAAACAATACCGCTTCTAATAGTATTTGTAACCTCAGCTCCGGCAAATACAGCTCCGCTTAGCTCAAATACCGCAGCTATAATCAAAGCTTGTTTTAATGTAAGAGTCTTTGCTCCTACGCTAGTACCAAATGAATTTGCAACGTCATTTCCACCTATATTAAACGCCATAAATAGACCAAAAATACTAGCTAATATAAAAAGTAAAAGATGATTACTAGGTATATAATTATAACCCCACATAAAAAAAGCAACAACTGATATTATAAAAAATATGAGTGCAAAAAGATTATCCCTATTATCCTTAGACAAAAAACACCTCCAAATAATTTTTTATAATTATAACTACTTTGTTCTTATTTGTTCTTAAATTTAAACTAATAATCACACAATTTTATAGCAAATTTAATGGCTTCTATATAGCTTTTAGTTTCGGCTTTTCCTTTATACGCTATATCAAAAGCAGTACCGTGATCAACACTAGTACGAACTATGGGCAAATTTAAGCTTACGTTTATAGATTTATCAAAATACAAAGCTTTTAACGGAGCAAGACCTACGTCGTGATACATACTTACTAGCCTATTACATCGCTTTAAAGAACTTTTTGTAAATGCGGCGTCCGGCACAAGCGGTCCTGTAAAAATCTCTTTTTTTAAACGATTATTTGCCGACTTTATAGCTTTTATTATCTCTTTTTCTTCTTTGCCACCTATGGTTTCATTATCGCTTGCATGGGGATTAAATCCCAAAACTCCTATATTTTCAAATTTAGAAGAGTTGTAAAAATCAACCAAAAATAGAGCCAAATTCTTAGCTTTTATCTTAGCACTAACATCTTTTAAGGCCAAATGATCCGTATATAAAGCAACAAACAGCTCTTCGCAGCCAAGCATCATAATAGCATTCTTACCAAAATATTTACCAAGAGCGTCCGTATGCCCGACATATGGAACTCCGGCTTTTTTCCAAGACTCTTTATTTATAGGCATGGTAACAAGAGCTTGCGCGCGCTTATTTTGAGTATATAAAATAGCATTTTCAAAACTTACGAATGAAAATTTGCCGCTTTTTTTACTCACGCGACCCGGTTTTATATTAAAACTACTGCCGCATTCAAAAATCTCAAAATCATTAGGAACGGTAAATTTAAGTATATTCGCAGCGCTATTTAAAAGTTCATTGTTTATAAAATATATAGGAGAGCAGATATTTTTTATCTCATCGTGAGATTTTAGAGCTATTTCTATTCCAACACCGTTTATATCGCCCACGCTTATTGCAATCTTTGGCAAACTCATTTTACAAGCTCCATCATCTCTTTAACGGCGTTTTTTAGCCCTACAAAAACACTTTTCGCAACTATGCTCTGTCCTATGTTTAACTCAAATATATCTTTTATAGAAGATATAGCAGTCACATTTTGATAATTAAGCCCATGCCCTGCAGCAACTTCTAAACCAAGATTTGTACTTATATTAGCAGCTTCTTTTATCCTTGTTAATTCCGAATTTAACAGTATTTCCAACTCGCCTCTTTTTAAATTTAGATTATCAATTTTGTATTTTGTATGATTTAAATTTGAGTTTAACATCAAAAACGTGTTTGCATAAGCTCCGGTATGAAGCTCCACGCAAGTAGCTCCAAGCTCTTTAGACATGATTACATCGTTTTTTTTAGGATTTATAAAAAGCGAAACCTTAATATCGTTATCATTTAATTTTGATATGACGTTTTTTAAATTTAACGAGTCTAAACTTAATCCTCCCTCAGTCGTTAATTCTTCTCTTTTTTCAGGAACTATAGTTGCTCTATGAGGTTTTAATTCGCACACGATATCTATAATCTCACTATTGATCGAGCATTCTAAATTTACTGGAATCGGGCTTAAATTTATAATATTTTTAACATCATCTTCATTTATATGACGACGATCTTCTCTTAAATGTATAGTGATCTGATCGGCTCCGCCGCTCACAGCCTCAAACATAGCATGAATAATTTGTGGATCATTTACCGCTCTAGCTTCTCTTAAAACAGCTACATGATCTATATTTACACCAAGTTTCATAGATAATCCTTTGAAATTTAGTGTAAATTATACATCAAAATTATTTAAGCACTTATAAAGCTTTTTTGCTCTTTAAAGTATGGTTTTAGCGCTTCGTACGCAAGTCCGATTTTTTGGAATTTGTCTATATAACTTTTTTGTACTTCATTTGGTTTGCCGGCATGTTTGTCTGGATGATAAACTTTTGTAAGATTTAAATAATTAGTCCTAACAGTCTCAAAGTCGTCCGTAGCCTTACATCCAAGAGTTTCAAAATGCTCTTCTAAAAGATTTGCGAGCATAGAAAATCTTCTTATATAAGCTTTTGAAGTTAAAATTTTCGCTCTTTTTTTAAACTCATCGTAAGCTTTTTTATCATAATTAAAATTTACAATATACTTAAGATGCTCTCTGAAATTTAATATATTATCCAAAAGCTCAACATCTTCGGTTGTTTTTGGACTGATAACCAAGATATTTTTTGACTCAAAATACTCATGGCGAGTATCTCCTAAACCCCTAATAAGATATTTAGTAAATAACTCTTCGCTATTTTTAAGATCAAGAACGACTCTGCTATTTTCAAATTTAACATCAACATTTATTAAAATTTGAAGTGAATTGGGCTTCTTATAAACAAGTTTTATGTTTTTATGATGCGTTAGCAAAAAGTCTATACCTTTTCCAACGCTATTTGCGTAAATTTTTCCGATAAGTTTTAGAAAATATTTACGCTGAACAAGCTCATTTTCGTTATAAAAAATTATAACTTTGTCCCTATTTCCTATTGCATTAGCAAAACTCTGCCTGATTTTATTACTCAAATTTAAAAATAGATCACAATCATCGGTTGTTATCGTTATTGATTCTAAAGTCTGGGTAATTTGCATATCAAACCTCACAATATTTTAGCTATTTGCAAAAAATTAAGCAAAGTTCGTTCCAATTAAAATTCCCAAATTGGTTTTTCGTCTATATCACAATATGTTTTTAAAGTTTCATATGGTTTGTATTCGCCTTTATAAGCTAAACTAGCACAATCTTTTACATAAAATCCTAAATATATCCATCGCAAATCATTTTTCAGAGCTATTGTTATTTGATTTAAAAGCGAAAATTTACCTAAGCTAAGATGGGCAAAATCAATATCCCAGTAACAGTAAATAGAGCTTATTCCATCATCTACGATATCTACAAGATCAACGCACACAAGCTCATCATTAACAAAATAGTCAATCTCATATCCAAAATCTCCGGCTCCTTCTACATATACACTATAATAACGTCTAAAATCAAGGTTATAATACTCCCAGCCTCGCTTTTCATGCATAAATTTATGATATTTTTCATATAAATCAATATGCCTTTGGCTGATATACGGCTTTGAAACTACTATTTTCGTGTTGGAGTTTTTATTGATTATGCGTCTGTGGCTTTTTGTAAATTTGAAATTAAATGCATCTATACGTATGCTTTTACATTCATCGCAACCATCGCAAATCGGTTTGGAAAAATAGCTTCCAAACCGTCTATATCCATGCTTTACTAAATTTGAATTATAATCAAAACTACACTGTGAAACATATCTATACATAGTCCTTGAGTTTCTGTCTTCTAGATATGGGCAAAGTGTATCTAAAGTACAAAAATCAATCTCTCTCAAGCTTTTTTACGTCCGAGTGCTTTATAAACTCTAAAAACTCATCTTTTAATCTATGCTCTTTTGCATCAGGCATTTCTATCTCGTTTGGTTCAGCAAAAATATCTTTAAATTCATCTCTATTTGGATTTGGTTTTGGTTTTTTAGGAACTTTAATCTCTTGACTTTTTTGCTCTTTTACAAGCTCGTTTTTAATATTTTTTAAACTATCGAAAAAATCATTCACTTTGGTCTACTCCTTAGCTCTATCTTCTTTTACTTTTTTAATAGCTGCGGCGATGGCGGCTATTACCTCTTCTTTATTTTCTTGATGATGATCTTGAGTATTTTCCAAAATATCTTGAAGGCGCTCTTCGATATAGCTAGTATCAAAAAATCCACGTCTAAAATGACGTCGTTTTGAAATAGCTAATAAAAAAGGAAGAGTTGTTCTAACTCCTTCTATTTTAAACTCATCCAAAGCACGCTCTAGCTTACTTACGGCTAGATCATAACTTGTACCTTTTACTATCAGTTTTGCTACTAACGAATCATAAAAAGGCGGAATAACATAGTCTTGATACATATGACTATCAACTCTTACTCCAGGACCTAAAGCCGGAAAATATCCGGTGATTCTTCCCGGACTCGGCGCAAAGTTCTTCCAAACATTTTCAGCGGTAATTCTAGCTTCTATCGATACTCCTTGAGGTCTTACTTCGTTTTGTTCGATATCTAGTATCTCTCCAGCAGCGATTCTTATCTGACGACTTATAAGATCAACTCCGGTTATCTCCTCGGTAACACCGTGTTCAACTTGGATACGAGTATTCATTTCCATAAAATAAAAGTTGTTATAATCATCTAATAAAAACTCGATAGTGCCGGCGTTTGTATATCCAACGGCTTTTGCTGCTGCGACTGCTGCGACTCCCATTCTTTTTCTTAAGTCTTCGCTAATAGTTGGGCAAGGAGCTATCTCGATAACTTTTTGGTGACGACGCTGAATAGAACAGTCTCTTTCGCAAAGATGAATTAAATTTCCATAATTATCACCTAAAATTTGAAACTCGATATGGCGTGGTTTTTCGATATATTTTTCCATGAAAACTTCATCGTTATTGAAAAAAGCCTTAGCTTCTCTTTTGCAGCTTTCGTAGCTACTTTCTAACTCATCTTCTTTCCATACAACACGAATTCCGCGTCCACCGCCTCCGCCGCTTGCTTTTAGTATAACCGGGTAGCCTATTCTAACGGCGTAATTTTTGATAGCTTCGATAGTTTCGCTATTTAATTTCTCAGTACCAGGAACCACTGGAATACCGTTTTTCTTCATCAAAAATCTAGCTATATTTTTATTTCCCATTTTACGTATAATATCTGAGTTCGGTCCTATAAATATAAGTCCTGCGTCTTCTACTTCTTTTGAAAATTCATAATTTTCGCTTAAAAATCCATATCCAGGATGTATAGCGTCTGCGCCGCATGCTTTGGCTACTTCGACTATCCTTTTAGAATCCAGATAACCTTTTATAGGATCTTTGCCTATCTGATATGCTTCATCAGCCACTTTTACATGCAAGCACTCACGATCTGGTTCTGTATAAATCGCAACATTTTTAATATGCAAATCTTTACATGCCCTAACTATACGCACAGCGATCTCGCCACGGTTGGCTATTAGAATCTTATGTATCATCAACTCACCTTTGTAAAAATCTTTCGTATAATGATAGCTAAATTTCATTACGTTTAGCTAAAAATTTCTATTATTTGGAATTAAAAATTGCTTTATTGTTACTGCAAGTAATTTATATAATATTTTATATCAGACCAAAGATATAAAAAATATAATTTTAGTTAATTAGTATCTTGAGCCGTTTGTTTTAGAATTACTGTTTATAACAGCTCTTTCAAATTTATGAAAATACTCAAAAACATAAAATGATGCTGCAAAACTGCTATTCAAAATTTAATAATTATATATTTTGAACTAGCAGTAGCGAGCATATTTCAACACAAAAATTGTCATTAGCAAACAAGTTTGTACGTTAAGTACCTTTAAAATATTCAATCATTTAAGCACGGCAATTGTCAATAAAATATATAAGATATTATTGTGAAATACTATTTATGATATATAAATTTAAAATAGTAGTGATGCTAATTACCGTCATTTACACAATTATATTTTTAAATCATCATTTGCCATTTTTTAGCCTAAAATGTGGTATAATGATAAAAAAGGATATTAAAAAATTTCTTTGGATTATTTTTTTGATAACTCTAGCTATTTTCGTAATGGCGAATATAGAAGAAATGTACATACAACTTATATCTTTCATCGTTTTATTCCCTTTTTATATCTGGCTTGATTATAAACTCAATCCCCATAAGTACAAAAAAGACTCTTAGTCTTCAACCCTATTTAAAACATTAGCGTATCTTTTAAAGACGCTATAAGCCCATAAAAAATCAATTCCGCAATTCTTGCAGTACTCTTTTAAGACCAGGCTATCGCATTTGCAATAGCTAGCCCCAAATCCCACTTCAAATCCAGCGCTTAAATTTAGCCCACCAAGAAGCATACTTTCATACTCACTTAAGCCAAACTCAGCTGGGCTCATCTTAGCTTCCACGCAAGCAAGAATTCGTTCTACTTTTTTTCCTTGCTCCTCGCGACCTCTTCATCGATCGCGCTCATAACTGCGCTATAGCTTATTCCAAGACTATCTAAGTCGGTTTTTAGCTTATTAGCACTCTCTCCTGCAATGCAAAAACCAAAACGCTTTTTAGCAAGTTCATCTATGGAAATTTCTTTAGCTTCTGCAGCCTTTAGAGCTTTGTTTTTGTTTTCAAGGATTTTTAAAAGCTCTTTATTCTCTTTTAAAATTTCTATCTTTTCTGAGCCTATAAGTGAGTTTGCAAGCTCTTTATTTATCTCTATAGTTGCTTTTGTGTGTTCTATCTCATCTCTTATAATCTCTATTTTTTCTATCTCATCACTAAATTTTTTTATCTCTTTAGCTAACTCTTTGGCACTGCTTTTATTAATCTCAACAAACTCCAAAGCATATGTTTTATCATCTATTTTTAGCTCAAACGGATATCTAGTTTTCATCGTTTTCTCCATCTATTAAAGTAAATAACTCTTGTCCTTCTAGTCTTAAAACCTTGCCTTTTAAAGATAGCTTCGCAAAATCATCTCCAACGATGGTAAAATCGCCGTCGAATTTTAAATTTATTTTTGGGATTATAAGAATTTGCAGCTTTCCTGTGCTTAGGTTTTTCCCATCAAATATCAGCCTACCGACGTTGTTTGTCTTTTTTTCTGGTTTTATGAAGCTTGAGCTTGCTTTATAGACTTTGTTTGCGGTTTTTATATCTGCAAATTCAGTCGAGCTTGTTATAGCTTCTGCAATAGTGTAAATTTTAGAGTCTTTGATAACCAAATCCCCGACTTTTGCGCTAGTTATAGCGCTAGATCCATCTAGCAAAGTTTTACCATTCCAAAAAATATCACCAGGGGCGTAATTTTTAGTCTCTACAAGACCTTTAAATGCTATAGCTATGTTCTTAAGGCTAAGATCTCCTATCTCTGTGCTAAACTCGTAAGTAACCTTAGTTTCTAGCTCTGCTACGCTTTGCCCTAAACTCTCGTCGTTACTTAGCAATTCTTTGGTCTCTGCGGTGCGGCTTAGAGTGGCTCTTTGGTTGTAGCCTAAGACTATCTCTTCTCCTAAAGTCCCGTCATTTAAGTAGGGTGCAAATCTTATCTCTCCTGCTGCTAATCTTGTTGTTTTACTCATTTTTTTTCTCCATTTAAATTTATGGTAAAGTTTATAGCGTACGTATAAAGGCTTGAGTCTTTATTTGCTATAAGCTCACAATTTTTAAAGAGGTTCTCGCCTAAATTAGCTCCAAGCTTGAACACCTTTTCTCTAAGCTCATCTATCTGGGTAAGTGCTGCAAAGTTATCATTTTCTAGACTGTTTGCGCAAAAATATATACTAAAATGCGCACTATCGCCTAACGCGGATAAAGGCGTTAAGCCATTAAAGCTTAGATATAGACCGGCTTGATTTATATACCCATTAGCGCTTATAAACTTAACGCCGGTAAACGTTTTTTTATAAGCTCAACTGTTTTTTTAAACCGCCGCCCATAGTAACCCGCCGCCTTTGCCTTCTATAATCTTAGAAGCATCTATCTCTTTACAAGCATTTTTTAGCAAGATAATGTCTGCCTCACTTAGCTCTATTTTTAGATAAATTTTTAGTCTAGTCATAGCAAAATCCATAACCGCCCAGCTTTGCACTTCTTTGCCTTTGCAAAACTCTAGTGTTTCATTTGTGCTAAACTCTAGCGCTTCAGCGGTTATTTCATTTGGATTTAGTAAAGAAGCTTTAGCTCTAGCTTCTAAACTCTCTTTTAGTTTTTCAAACTCCATCGCCGTCGTTGTCTGCTTCGTTTGTAGTACTTAATACAACCCATTCTGGTACGCCTATTTGGTAGTCGCAGAACACTTCAAATTTATATTTTAAAGAGCTCTCTTCGTTGTCGTACCAGCGTTGGCGACGTATATCAAGCCCGATTGAAAAAATAAGATTTTTAAGTGGAGTTAACATGTATTCGCCGCTTTTTACAAAACTTGCGCCAATTAGCGGTACGCCAAGGATATTGTCTGCGCCTTTATTTAGCAAAATTGATAATCCGCCATTTTTACCGCCAATCTCTTTATTGTAAGCTATTAGATCTTTCTTGCTTACTATTATCACGCTTTGGTTTAGCACGTCTTCGTTTGCGTTTTCTACCATGGCAATTAGCCTATCTGTTATTTTACTAGCTGCTTTGTGTTCTAGTTTTTTTTGTTTTAGTGCTCTCTTTTGCAAGCGTAAACCAGCCCTTGTTTAGATTTTCAAATTTAGACTCTGCGTAATCGTCTTTTGATCCTATCATCCCTAGATTTTGCAAATCGTTACTAAATGCGGTCGCAAAACTATCAAATGTTTCGTTTTCGAAATTTGGATTTTCTGCGTTATCTTCTAGTGTATCTTGCGTAATTTTTGCAAAAAGCTGAACAACTTTATTTTCTATTAAAACGGAGCTTACGCCGATTTTTTGGCGTTGCGCGTTAGTTGGCTTGTCACCAGAATTCACGCGGACTAGTATCCCACTAGCTAAATTCCAAGTATCAAAACTCTTACTTAGCTTCTTTGTTTTATCCAAAGTCACCTTGCTTAAAAAGTCTGATTTGTCGATTATGGTCTTAATTATCTTGTTTGAAACCTCTGGACGCAAAGTAGAGGTAGAATACATATCTACAGCGTTTATAGTTCCTGTAGCTTTTAGCAATTCTCTTAAGTTTTTAGCCATTAAAGTAGTCCTCCTATATCGTTTTCGTTTGTTTGTGTAGCATTTTCTTGTTTGCTTTTTTTAAGCTCATTTTTAAGCTCATTCATGTCTTTCTTTAAAGAGTCTAGTTCATCTAGCTTTTCTTTTATGCTGCTTAAACCTTTAATCACCTCTGCTACTTCTTTTTCTCTCTCCAACTGCTCTCCTTCTTTTATATTTTTTTCTGCATTAAAACCTTTTAAAATAGCTTCAAATCCCTTTAATATGCTTTTTAAAAGACCATCTTCTTCTTTTATAGCCGTCCCAGCCATAGATAGTGCTTTTAAATCTCTTTTTTTACCGCCTCTTTAAGCTCGTCGCTTTCTAGCTTTATGTCACCGCCCAGCTTCCTTCTTTTTCGTTTGGAAATAGCGGATCACCACTTTTAACTATCCAGCTTTCACAAATGTAGGCGCCCTCTGGTTTAAAGTTGTGGTCTCTGTCTACGTTTTTTATATTTAACCCCTTCATAAAAGAAAATGCTGCTTTTTCTATCTCCGCTGCACTAGCTGCGTCTCCTTGCGTGTCGATCTCGTCTGGGCTATAGACAATGCCATAAACAATACCTTTTTCTGTATCGTTTTTAGCTATTTTTACGCTTCTAAAATAGTCTTCTAGCGCGTCTTTGCTCTTATAAATTACACTCTTGCCATTTGCACCTTCTTTTACTAAAGAAATATGCGTTATAGCTATATCTTTAAGCCTTTTAGCCATGTTTATCCTCCAAAAATTATTGCGTGCATTTTAAAAGTTTTTATAAATTTAGTCACTCTATATAGCTATATATAGATATTTTTAAATCTTTTTTTGTGCTAACTTTGCTTTTTTACTTTGCAGGAGACATTATGAATAGATTTTTTATAGAAAAAGACGCAAAACAAAGTTTGCAAATAGGAGAAGAGACTACCTCCACAAGCGGGATTATAGAGCCATTTTTTAGTTTTAACCAACTTTTAGAAGCATATTACGCAAATGTTTATCACAGGCGTGCTATAAAGATAAAAGCAGGTCTTTTAAGCCAAATAGAAACAGAAGAAAGCGACTTAGAAAAGTTCTTACCTGCAGGTGTAAGCCCTAAAAACTTCCTAAACACATTTGCTTTTAACTTAGAACTCTATGGAAACGCCGCCATAGAAAAAGCAGGCGGGAGTACCAGCTACCTTTTTTACAATCTCCCAGCAAACCAAATGCGGCTTAAAAAAGATAGGCGCCTATTTCAAAAAGTGAATGAAAAGATTGTGGAACTAGAGGGATACCATTTTTTTTACTACAGTCCAAATAGCAGGTATTATGGCGAACCAGACTACCTAGCAGCTTTACAACAAATCCTAATAAACCAAAAAGCAGATCTGTATAATGATAAGTTTTTTGATAATGGAGCAAGACCAGACCTTGCCATAATTTATGAAAATGCAGAGCCTAGCAGTGAGCAAATAACAGCATTTAAAGAGTTTTTTGGCAATAGCTTTAGAGGCTACAATAATTCGCATAAAACTTTGATAATTTACGGCGAAAATGGTGCCTCAGATAAGGATGCTAAAATAAGGTTTGAAGACCTTGGCAAGGTTACAGACTTAAGCTTCAAAGAGCTAAAAAGCGTAAGCCGTGATGAGATAGCTTCAGCCCATGGAGTACCACCAAGGCTTATTGGGGTTATTCAAGGCTCAGCCCTTGGTGGTAGTGGTGAGCTAAGCGGTCAGCTCCAAATGTTTAACGAGCTAGAAATTAAACCAAAAATAGAGATGATAGAGAGCTTTTTTACAAACATAGGAGTAAAAGTAACGCTTAAAGCTATGGATACAACTAGCTTTAAAGATGATGGGGAGATAATGACAACCCTTGTAGGAAGTGGGATATTAAGCGTTGAAGAAGCTAGAAGTATATTAGGGTGGCAAAAGAACATTTAAAACATACTTTTAAACGCTTTTAAAAGGCGTTTAAAAACGTTTAAAAGGCTTTTATGCTTATCGGTATAAGTATTAAGGTAAAAAATGCAAAAAAAGGCGAATTGTGACATATACAAAAGAGTTTAAAGAAGAGTGCGTAAATTTGCTAAAAAGCGGAGTAAGCGCATTAGCACTAACAAGGCAAACAGGAGTAAGCAGACCAACACTTGCCAAATGGCAAAAAGACTATGAAAAAGAGAACTTTAGCATAGAAAATGCCATTAAATTCACAAAACAAAAGATAGAAGAATTAAGCAAAAAAGCTAGTCCAACTAGCGACGACGTCGTTATGCTAAGCGAACTCATATCAGCTCTAGCCAAGCTTGAAAATGGTGTAAAAAAAGTAAAAAGTATCAAAGACAATCCACGCCCAATCATTAGTATGAACTCGCCTACTGCTTTAGAGCTAAAAAAACGCATACTTGAAAAGGGCAATCTATACGCCTACCAAAAGGAATTTTTACAAAGCGATGATAGTTTTAGAATAGTGTTAAAATCACGCCAAATAGGATTTTCTTATGTCAGTAGTGCAGACGCTCTTATTGGCGCTGTAGCTGGTCGCAATCAGCTATTTTTATCTGCAAGTGAAGAGCAAGCGCTTATCTTAATGCGTTATCTTAGAAAATGGGCCAGTGAGTTTGGAGTGGAGTTTGCCAAAGATAGCGAGTATGAAATAACCTTGCCAAATGGCGCTATCATTAAAGCTCTTGCTCACAACTTTAGAACCGTGCAAGGATTTACTGGCGATATTTGGATGGATGAGTTTGCTTGGTATCCAAATCCTAAAAAGATTTGGCATGCATTTGTGCCTAGTATCGGAGCTATTAAAGGTCGTTTAACGATACTTTCAACGCCGTTTGAAGAGCGAAGTTTATTTCATGAGCTTTATAGTGATGAGAGTAAATACTATATGTTTAAACGCTTTTGCGTTAGCATTTATAGAGCAACCCAAGATGGGCTTGATTTTGACCTTGAGACTATGCGAAATCTCTTTGACGCTGATACTTGGGCTAGTGCTTATGAGTGTCAGTTTGTCGATGATGAGAGTAGTTTGCTTTCAATCGCTCTTATCAAGTCTTGCGTAGATGACAAGTCTCACTACTATACGCCAAAAAGCAATGAGACGATTTATGCAGGATATGACATAGGTAGAGTAAGTGATAGGTCTACATTAGCTGGAGTTATTTTGGAAAATGGTGTTTATAAAACAGCAATCATGGACGTACTAGCTAAAGCTAAATTTGACGAGCAAAAAGAGCATTTAAGCGCATTTCTAAGAACCTACCCAATGAGTGTTTTAAGGATTGATAAAACTGGTATTGGTCTAAATTTAGCTGAAAATATCCACGATAAATTTAAAAGTAGAGTGACTGGTGTGTGGTTTTCAAACACTCGCAAAGAAGAGATGGCACTAAATCTTAAAAAGGCATTTGAAGATAAACTTATAAGCATTCCAAACGATCCGCTTCTTATAGCTGACATTCACGCCATCAAGCGGACAATTGGGGCTAAAAGCTTTAAATATGACGCCAAACGCAACGAATACGGCCACGCAGATAGGTTTTGGGCTTTAGCTTTGGCTTTATCTCATGTTAGCGTGGTTAAGGCTAAAAAAAGCGGCGGAGCGATAATAATATGAATAAGATTTTTAAAAACTTTATGTTTAAAGTAGGTGCAGAGGTTGTAAATGATAGCAAGGCTATAGCGCCGTTTAAAACAGGTAATTTAAAAAAAGATATACAAGTATTTAAAGCAGATCAAACAAGCGTAACTATCGGGAATTCTAAACTTGCGCCTTACGCTAAATTCGTACATTTTGGAACAAAGCCGCATATTATCAGAGTTAAAAAAGCAAAAGCTTTGGCAAATAAAAAAGCGGGGTTGTGTTTTGGTAAGCAAGTAAATCATCCAGGCACTAAGGCTCAGCCTTACCTAGAAGATGGTTTAAATAATTATATAAGTAGCTCGGGGCTTGCAAGGGCTAAAGAAGACCTTGCAAAAGATATAAGGGATAAGATTTTAAATGACGTTAAGAAGGCTTTGAAATTATAGCAATAATCAAAGGCTCTAAACGAGCGTTTGACGCCTTTAGTTTGGAAGTATTGCGTAAATTGAAAAGCTTTTAAAAACTAGTTAAAAATATATAAATTTCTAAAAACATTTATATATTTAGTTTAAGCTAAATGCGATATAATTCAGATTAATCGCACTATTATTTTCCATATTTTGCATTCACATTCGCCATAAAGCTATTTGCATTTTGAGATATCATTTCTAAAGAGTTTTTAATAACAGTAAGCTCTACTGGCTCTATTTGAACATCATACCCACTATAATTTTTTTTCACTATTTTAACTACTGCGTTGCGATTTTGATTTTGCAATGTTTTTGTTTTGCTAAATGCTTCTATTATAGTCATATTTCGCCCCTAATATTTAGTCTAAATAAACTTATAAATTTTACTTGCCGAAATTTGCTTTGATATATTCTAAAGCGTCTATAAAAGTACCTGTGAAGTTAACTTTTTTGGTCCAGCCCTCATCATTATCATCAGAGATATACACATTAAACTCGCACATTTGCTTAAAAATAGCTATCTTTTCACACTCTTTTATTGTCTCATCGCTTGGTGTGCAGATGTCATAAATCCATGCAATCTGACCGTAAAACACATCGAACTGAGCAAAAAGATCATATTTTGCATTTTCTCCAAAGTTGCCATTTTTAACGCTCTCAATCGCCCAGCCGTGTGCTAGGCAAATATTGAAAATTTCCATTTTATTATCTCCACTTTATTTAAAACTGCACTGTCTTTAAAATACTTTTCCAAATTTCTGCTTGGCTTAAAAATATTATACAAATAATCTCCGTTAAAAATCATAAAATACCCATTTTGACTGATAGCCACGCTTCGATTTTGATAATCCTTGTGCGGCGCTATTTTTAAAATAGAGTTAAGTGCTTTTACGCTATCGCTACTTGAAATTTTTCGCTTATTTGAGCTTATGCTGTGATTAAAAGTCTTTTTATTAGCATATCTCTCAACCCCAGTTTTATCTATATGCTTTACTACTTCATCTTTGCTAAGCGGGCTTGTATTTTTCATCTTTACTCCATCGATCTCTTCTTCATTTATCCACACCGGTACTAGCTCGGTTCTACAACGAAAATGATATGGTGGAAGCCCGAAGTTACTAGGGAGTATTTTACCAAAAAAAGGCTCATTTCTCCAAATAGCAGCTGCTTTTTTCTCGTTTATATCTTTAGCGTTTTGGATATTGTTGCTTTGAGTTTCTATATGCGAGGCTGGGATTATACGTCCATTCATACTTCTACAGATATCACTTGTGCGGTTATCAATCCTAGCTACCACTTTGTAGTGTTTTACGCCATATTTGCTAGCTTGATTTACTCTTGCGATATTTTGCATTTGGCTTATAATATGATCGCTCACTCCTTCAAAATAGCTAGTATTTGCACTTAGTACGCCTTTAAACTTCTCTTTTAAGGTCTCTGCCATGTTTGCTCTTGTTTCAACACAAACATTGTCATTAGCAAACGATAGCAAACTTTTACCAAAAAGAGCCTTCAAAAATTGAGGTTGTAAATGATATCAACTCAGATCTTATCAATCTACACAGGATAATCAGGAACCGCCCTGCAAGCTTGCAAGCCGAAATGAACTTACTATTTAGAAGTCGCGAGTTGTTTTTGGACATCAAAAACGGCAAATTAAAGCCAAAAAACGATATCCAAAAAGCTGCATTTTATTTCTATCTTCTTGCCACTAGCTTTGGGGCAAAAGGTGATAATTTTGCAATAGGCAATAGTAAAAGTGCTAAAAACATACACAGAGACTTTTTTGCCAATTCAAAGCGTCTTAAAAGGGCTTTTATTGAGAATATGAGCTATGAAAAACTCATTAAGGGGTATGATAGCAGTGATACTCTTTTTTACGTAGATCCGCCTTATGTAGGCGCAGAAAATTACTATAAAATGGTACGCGGATTTGGCATAAACGAGCATGAAAATCTAGCCAAAATACTTGCAAACGTTAAAGGTAAATTTATGCTTAGCTACAACGACTGTGAGATGGTTAGAAGTCTTTATAAGGATTTCAAATTCAAAGAGCTAAAGGTAAATTATAGTCTTAATAGTAAATATAGAAGTGTTAAAAATGAGCTTTTGATCATGAATTTTTAAAGATTTTAAAGGCTCTTTAATAAGCCTTTAAATAGCGTTATAATCCACTATACACACCTATAAAATTCTTTAAATGCTAATGCAAGATTATAGTTAGGTTTTTAGGCGTTTTTAGAGCAGAAAATAAGCCCTTTTTAACTAAAAAACGAAGATAGCTCCTCTTGTGTAAAACTTTTTAAAAGTTTATATAAAACTTGTCTATCTTCGTATTTTTTCCATCCCTGCAGCGTTTGGTATGGAATTTTAGTTATTTTTGAGAGCGTTTTATCATTTATGCTATCTTTTTCTTTTGCACAGATATCTAAAATCTCTTTTGCGCTAAATTGCGCTATAAAATCATATAGCTTTTTTCTATGCCCCTTCCCATTTTTCCAGCCATACAGGGTGCCTTGCGAAATACCTATTGCGCCTACTACTTCTTTATCTAGCAAAGGAATTATAGGAGTTTTGGCCCCAAAATTCTCTATTAAAAATTCCGGGTCTAGGTTTTTAAAGAAAAGATATATATCTTTTTTGTAACCATCAGACCTCTTCCAACCGGCTATCGTCCCGCAAGGGATTTTTGTTATTTCAGATAGCCGTTTATCTGTTAATTTTTTTATCATTTTAATCCTTTTTTAAGTTTATTTTAAAAGTTTGCAGATATAATGCAAATATTAAATATATTGCTACAGACAATTTTGTGTTAAAAATTAGCAAACAACAACGTTATTAATTTTTATACTTCCAATACCGCCGTTTCAACACAAACATTGTCATTAGCAAACGCTTTTATATAAGTAGCCATTTCGTTTTCATTAACGTTTCAACACAAACATTGTCATTAGCAAACGTAGGACAAAGTTCCAACTCCGCGAATCACTATCCCGTTTCAACACAAACATTGTCATTAGCAAACTCTTGTTTTAAATTTGCTAAAACTTCTAACCCTTTTGTTTCAACACAAACATTGTCATTAGCAAACTTTTTTGAAAACTCTTTTGCTTCTAAAAAATCAACTGTTTCAACACAAACATTGTCATTAGCAAACCACACCACAAAACGCTACAAAGAGCTAAAAGAAAAGTTTCAACACAAACATTGTCATTAGCAAACTTTAGGCAGCCTTTTTTATAATACCCTGCGTAGTTGTTTCAACACAAACATTGTCATTAGCAAACGTTAAAGCTTGAGCTATCAAAAACGGCAAACAACAAGTTTCAACACAAACATGTCATTAGCAAACAAACTAGAGCTAAAGTTGAAGTAAACAGCTATTCAGAGTTTCAACACAAACATTGTCATTAGCAAACGCCATAAAATTTTTTGATAGCGTCTTTTGATATGATTGTTTCAACACAAACATTGTCATTAGCAAACGTAGGACAAAGTTCCAACTCCGCGAATCAATATCCCGTTTCAACACAAACATTGTCATTAGCAAACTCTTGTTTTAAATTTGCTAAAACTTCTAACCCTTTTGTTTCAACACAAACATTGTCATTAGCAAACCACACCACAAAACGCTACAAAGAGCTAAAAGAAAAGTTTCAACACAAACATTGTCATTAGCAAACTTTAGGCAGCCTTTTTTATAATACCCTGCGTAGTTGTTTCAACACAAACATTGTCATTAGCAAACGTTAAAGCTTGAGCTATCAAAAACGGCAAACAACAAGTTTCAACACAAACATGTCATTAGCAAACAAACTAGAGCTAAAGTTGAAGTAAACAGCTATTCAGAGTTTCAACACAAACATTGTCATTAGCAAACGCCATAAAATTTTTTGATAGCGTCTTTTGATATGATTGTTTCAACACAAACATTGTCATTAGCAAACGTAGGACAAAGTTCCAACTCCGCGAATCACTATCCCGTTTCAACACAAACATTGTCATTAGCAAACGTGCAATAAAGTACAACGCTATCAGAACCAGAAAAGTTTCAACACAAACATTGTCATTAGCAAACAGGTCTGGATAGCGTAAATAAGCTCTAAAACAGGAGTTTCAACACAAACATTGTCATTAGCAAACATTTGCTTTTTTTGCTGGAGAAAAAAATATTTTTGTGTTTCAACACAAACATTGTCATTAGCAAACAGATATATTTTTGTTTTTGAAAATTAGTTATTTATAGTTTCAACACAAACATTGTCATTAGCAAACACATTTTTTAGTTTTACAATTAGCCAATTTATGTTTTGTTTCAACACAAACATTGTCATTAGCAAACCCCATCTGCCTAAAAGCGTTGCTCAAAGATGTTGTTGTTTCAACACAAACATTGTCATTAGCAAACTTTTTAGCGGCTTGATTTAGAGCGTCGTCTAAATTGTTTCAACACAAACATTGTCATTAGCAAACGCCTAGTTAAAATACTTTTAGCCAAAGACTGGATATGTTTCAACACAAACATTGTCATTAGCAAACGAATTTAATCGGAGTTTACAGGCCGGATCTAATTTCGTTTCAACACAAACATTGTCATTAGCAAACCTTGGGAAAACCCCAAAAAACATAAAAAAACACATGTTTCAACACAAACATTGTCATTAGCAAACGTTTGGCGGTGGCAAATGAGTGGCGTTATGATAAAGTTTCAACACAAACATTGTCATTAGCAAACCGTTTATAGTTCTTTGTATGGCTGGAAGTATCCTATGTTTCAACACAAACATTGTCATTAGCAAACTAAAGAACCTGATTTTAAGCCACTAGAAGCTGGGCTGTTTCAACACAAACATTGTCATTAGCAAACAAAAAGTTGTTGTGAGCTTTGTAAAAGGTTAAAGAGTTTCAACACAAACATTGTCATTAGCAAACAAACAAAACACGGCGAAGACTACATTTATGCACTTGGTTTCAACACAAACATTGTCATTAGCAAACAATAAATAGCCCTATAACTGTAATATCTAAAACAAAGTTTCAACACAAACATTGTCATTAGCAAACAATAAATAGCCCTATAACTGTAATATCTAAAACAAAGTTTCAACACAAACATTGTCATTAGCAAACTAGCAAACCACAAACCGCCAGTAGAGCTAAAAGACGGTTTCAACACAAACATTGTCATTAGCAAACACAAGACCTAGAACTATCAGGGATATGGACGGAAAGTTTCAACACAAACATTGTCATTAGCAAACAGCTAATTCGGGATACAAGCCCGTTTAAAACACTTCTGTTTCAACACAAACATTGTCATTAGCAAACGATAAATATAATAAGAATATTGCTAGCTGCAAGATAGTTTCAACACAAACATTGTCATTAGCAAACGACGTACAAAAAGATGGTTACGTGCTAATACCAGAGTTTCAACACAAACATTGTCATTAGCAAACCTTTTAAATTTAGCTTTTCCTTCTTTTTTATTTTGGTTTCAACACAAACATTGTCATTAGCAAACATACTTCTTATATCTAAAAAAGGTTAGAATCTTAATGTTTCAACACAAACATTGTCATTAGCAAACGATAATAGATAATAGCAGTATTTTTAAAGAGTGTAAGTTTCAACACAAACATTGTCATTAGCAAACCGTATTTACCAGATTTAATAGCCCAGTCTAAGGCTAGTTTCAACACAAACATTGTCATTAGCAAACTAACCCACTCTCCGCCTTGACTTTTTTTTCTGGTTCGTTTCAACACAAACATTGTCATTAGCAAACCCGGTAAGGTAGTAGACTACGTAAGGGGCTAAAAGTTTCAACACAAACATTGTCATTAGCAAACTAGAGATTAGACTACCTTGGATTAAATTTGCAATTGTTTCAACACAAACATTGTCATTAGCAAACAGCACCGAATTTGCTAAGTGCTAAAGACGTATCATTGTTTCAACACAAACATTGTCATTAGCAAACGGGCTTGGGCTGAATTATGCGTTTTGCAAGGATTGTGGTTTCAACACAAACATTGTCATTAGCAAACAGATAAAGGAAGTGTATTGGACTGCACAGGAGAATTGTTTCAACACAAACATTGTCATTAGCAAACTTTATATGTTTATTGTTAATGGTCATTTAGCTTCGTTTCAACACAAACATTGTCATTAGCAAACGATAAATGGCAAAAGTATCAGCATAGATGATATGGTGTTTCAACACAAACATTGTCATTAGCAAACGGAGAGAGCATGGCGCCAGAGGTAGATAACGGAGAGTTTCAACACAAACATTGTCATTAGCAAACATAAATAGCCCTATAACTGTAATATCTAAAACAAAGTTTCAACACAAACATTGTCATTAGCAAACTATAATAAACTCATCATCTAAGTAAATTTAAAAAAGCAATTAAGATAAAAAATAAATTAAAAGATATTATCTAAAACTATTAAAAATAGATTATTTGTTATATATATAATATAGCTATAAATAATGAGAATAAATTTATTTTCCAATCTAAATTAAAAAAATAACAATAATAAGTTAAATATCATAAGAACATTAAATTTAAACTATTTATCTATGTTTTTAAAAGTTTAACTAAAATTAGGTTGGAAAAAGCTTAATGCAGTATAAAATATAAATTTGTAGTTAGTGGTATATAAATATTATTATTGCTATAAATTAAAACTAACATTAAAATTGAGTTGGGTTATAAAAACATCTCATTTTTGACAAAATCAAGACCGCCTATACTTATCTCATCTACGTCATCTTTTCTTATAAGCCTTAAAACGGTAATAACATCGATATTTTTGTCAATTAATTTTTCTATCGCGGATTTAAATTTAATAAAATTTGCAGGAGTTATTTCTCCTTTAAAAACAGACTTTTGATGATGCAAAAAATACTTCTTACATAGCTTAAAAACCTTTGTTACTCGACGTTTGCCGGCTTCACTCTCTTTATCGCTAATGTCATAAAAAACATAAGCATAATTGTAATTTTTCATTGCTTATCTTTTAAACTAAATGGTACAAATTCACGAGATTCACATATAAATTTAATAAGCTTATAACCTTCTAATTTCAAAGCTGTTTTATAAGAAATCTTTCTATTTAGTTTAGAATGTAAAAACGGTTCGTTTAATCTCTCTTCAAAACTTTCTACAAAAATTTTCCGTCCCGATTCATTTAATAGGCAAAAATCTATCTTTTTTTCAAAATGTTTTTTGATATTTATCTTTTTTAAATTTACAAGCTCAAATACTGTTTTAAATACGATAATAGGCTTAAAAACTTCGCTTAAATCCAGACTAAGACTAAATCTAGCATCGCTACTCTCGTGCAGATAACTAATACTTTGTTCGAGATGAGTTTGATAAATTGCGCTTATAGTTTTTGTATAAAGAAGCGAATTGCCAAAACTTATCATAGCGTTCATAGGATTATCCGGTGGGCGTTTAACACGTTTTCCTAAGCTAAAACTCTCATCTAAAAACAGCTCAAAACTATCATAAAATTTACTCCAAATTTGACCTTCTATAAACATAATTTGAGGAATTGTATTTGCATTTATCAGCATATTTGAAACTCTAAATTTGAGATAATCCAAAAGAGGTTTAAGCTCTGTTTTTCCATGCCTGTAATAGTGATATAAGACCTCATGCATATTTAATGCGATGCCTTTTACTATGCTTTTTACTACTATCATTCTATTCGCAAGAGCTTCTACTTGTGATATAATTACTCGACCGCTTATAAGATGCTTTTTAGGATAAAAACTACCGCTATAATTCCCGTAATAGTTAAAAAAATGAATCGTAATTCCGTTTTTGGCAAGAAAATCAAGCAATTTTGAGTTTATGCTAACTTCATTCATACAATAAATTTCTCTTATGCCGGCTATAGGAATATATATCGTACCTTTTTCATTTTTAAAAGCCAAAGAGTTATCTTTGCGACTCAGCTCACCCATAGAAAAAATATACCGAGTATGAAGTTTTGACATCTATTTTCTTATATAAAACAGTAGCTAAAATAAGCACATTTTTTACATTTCAATGAGCTTTTTAAAGGATCTGGCGGAGTTTTTAAACTCATAAGTTCAGAAATTTGACTATAAATTTGCTCAAGCTCAAGCTCTTTATCGTCGGTTAATTCTACTTTTAAACGCTTTGTCGGTAGCTTTTTGTTTTCGCCGAATTCAAGCAGACCTTTTCTAAGTATTCCGATCTCTTTTAACTTTTTAAGATAAAAAAGCAGCTGCCACATTGAAGCCGTTTCATCGCTATCGCTTTTTTTGAACTCAATAACGTATTCATCAGTTATCTTATCTAAAGCAATATTTTCAAATTTTATATCATCTTCAAATTTAATTTCGTGTAAAACCCTTCCTATCTTTACGTCTTCACTGTTGTCTTCTAAATTTATACGATTATAAAACAGATAACACTGTCTTTTACAGTGAAAAAAGTAGTTTATAAGTGTACCGGTTATCTTCACAGTATTAAATCTTCATTTTTATATTTTTTTGCCAAAGCAGTTCTATCTAGTTTGCTCTCTTCATCTATAAGCCCGTCATAATCCTCTATATAGACGTATCCGTACTCTATTTTTACGTTCGGTAATTTTTTTGCTTCCGAAGATAAAATATTAAAACAAAAAATATCGGCTAAAGAATTTAAACTCAAAGCCTCTATCTTTCTTTTACCGTACTCTTTGACTTCATTTAAGCAAATTATCGCTTCCCAGATCTTTTTTCCGTCTAAAAAATCACCATCCATAAAATGTTCTATGTTACCGTATTCGCTCATATCAAAACTGCTTACGTCTATCTTAAACGGTAGAAAAATTCTGATTCTATCATCATTGATAAGCTGCATATTTTTTGAAATTTGGATAAAATTCAGATTGCCTATATCGTCTTGAAAATTCTCTCTAATATTGTTAAATCCACTATTTACTCTTGAGTTTTCGCTTTTTAACTCCTTAAGCAATTTATCATAGTAGGGGATAAAATTTTTATCTATTAAACATTTTTTTAATTCATTATCTTTTAGGCTAAATTTGATTCTACTATCTTGTTTATATATCGCACTAGCGTCATCGTAATCAAAAAAGTACGCCAAAGAACCGGGTTTTAAAGCACTTCTATTTATCCTTCCCATAAACTGCTCTTCGCTCTCAAATGTCGCTATATCTTTAAATCCGATATCCATATCTATATCAACCCCGGCTTCTATAACTTGAGTTGCAACTAGGATAGCTTTTGTATTTGAACCCTTTAACTTTGCTATAACTTTTTTTTGATAAAGCTTATTATCATCACCACTAAGCTCAAAAATATCGTAATCGTCAAATTTAAAACGTATAAAATTATAAAACTCTCTAGCACTAGGTTTTTTTATAAATTCGACTAAAATTTTATCTTTTTTACTCTCCGTGATTTTGCCTACGATGCTATCAAATAAATCGTTTTTTCCTATATTTAAAAGAGAAAAATCGGCTTTAACCCTATCTTTGAAAAGCGTATTTTGAAAATAATTAGAGTTCGGCAGTAGATCACACCATTTATCGTCGCTATTTTTTAGTAAATTTGAAATTTTCGGTAGAGTTGCGGACATAATTATAAATTTTATATTTAAATGTTTTGCGAAACTATCAAAAAACAGAGCCATAAACTCCCATAAATTTGATCTATAGCTCTGAATTTCATCAAGAATTATAACCGAGTTCGCAAGAGAAAATAGACCGTAATTCTCCTCTTTACTAATCCCGAATAACGTCTTAAAAAGCGCAACATGACTGGTTAAAATAAAAGGATGATTATAAAATACTCTATTTATATATGTTTTATCATAGTTACTCTCGGAATTCTCTTGTTCGTTTTCCGTGCTAAATTTAGGAGGAGTTATACTATTTATAATAGAAATATCAAACTCGTCTCCAAAAATAGTTTCAAATATAGATTTACTCTGCGATATCAGAGTATTAAATGGAAAAACATAAAATATTTTATTAAGATTTGAATTTAAATTTAGTAGATTTAAAGCCAAATTTAAAGATGTTAAAGTTTTACCGCTTCCGGTTGGAGCTTCAAGATAAAAGATATTTTTATCTAAATTATCGTATAGTGTTTCACTAGTATTTTTAAATATCTCGGATCTTAGACTATCTATATCGCTTCTTGGCTTTAATGAGCTATAAAATTCTCTAAATTTAGAGTAAATTTTTTCTTTTTTATCTTTATCAAAAACACCTAAATCATCTATTTTTATATCATTCATATATTCGCTTGTAGCGTAAAAATCACTTGCGATAAGAAGAGAAAAATGCAATTTAATAAAAATAAAAAGTTCAATATCAAAATTAACTCTTTTTTCGGCGTTGCAAAATTTTTTATCCAATTTATCGCTATCTTTATTTAAATACTTATCGTCAAAACCGTCTTTTAAATGCCCATGGTGATTTAAAACGTTTGATAATAAATAGTAAAAAACACAAACCGTCTCGCGTATATTTTCATCCTTATAATTTAGAATAAAATCCTTGTATTTATCTTTTAGCATATAAAATGACTGCTTTGAATGCGTGGTTTCACCGTCGGCTTTACTAAATTTTGGATTTTCATTTTTCATTTTTAATTTTTGAAAAGCGGGATTCGTTTTACCTAAATCGTGATAGACGATAAAATCATCAAAAAACTCTAAAATCACGTCATCATCTAAAATTTTATTTGCAAGATTTTTTATAATATTATTTAGATTTTTACCGTTTTTTATTTTTTGTAGATACTCTTTTGCAAGATCGCAATGGGCCTGAAGAGTTTCAGGATCTTTATGCGGCGACGTATGTGCCAGGTAATCACCTAAAAGAAACATATAGTTCCGTCTTTGAACTCATACCATTTCCCGTCTATTGCTCGGCAAATTTGATTTGTAAAGGCGACTTTTTTAAGCTCATAAAACATAAGCTCATTAAAACTAATAGGATAAAATTCGTTAAAAAGATATGATATCTCATCATCGGGATCATCTACCTGCTCTGCCAAATCATCCAAAAACAGCGATTTTATCGAAATTCTATCTTTTTTAGACTCTGCAAGATCTATTTTCTCCACTTCGCTTATATCGGCAAAATGGTCATTTTTACCTAGATAGGGTATAAACTTAGCTTTTTTATCAAATAGATACCGTGAAACAGTCTCAAACTCTGCACTACCGTCATCTTCTATGAGTATTTGCCAAGAAGGATTTTCAAGCCATTGTTCTCTAACAATCAAATTTCCACCGTCTTCACCACTTGCGTATCCTACGCCGTTATTAAAAATTTGAATTTTTTTAGAAAATCTACCATATTTAACAAGAGGAATAATACAAATTTTAAGATGCTTTAAACGCTCATAAAATTCCGGCTCATTACTGCTATTCTCATTGTTAAAAAGTGATTTTTTATCTTTTTTATCTTTATAAGTTTTTTGCGCGTATCCTTTGAGTCCTATAATAGCTCCCAAAAGTCCTAATAAAGTCGGTTTCGGGATATTATTATAAGTAAAATACGCGTACTCGTTTACATCGGGTTTTTTGAAATGTGCAAACTTTCCGCTAAGCTTAAAACTTACGGCTCTCATTGTATTTTATTTCCGCTATAAATATCAAATTTATCAAATTTAGTTTCTACGTCCAAAGATAAAGGATTATAATAAATTTCTACTTTTTTTACATCTGAACTTTCTAGCATTTTTTCGATTTTTTCTAAATTTACTATTCTATCTTTACCTTGAGAAATAAAATCCATATACGCACTAAGATCCGGTAAATACGCGTCTGAGTCGGTTTCTATAAACATTGCAAACTCATTTTCGCAGCCGAATTTCGAGTTGGAATTAAAATAGGTAGCACAAAATCTAGCGGCCTTTTTGAACTCGGCGTAATCATCTTCATCATAGCCGAAATCATCGCCTAAAATCTCTTTATAATCATTATAAGCCAACGGATTTATACAAAATCCGTAAAAATAGTGGGCCTCATCCGTAACTATCTTTGTACCAAGAGTGCTTTGGCTCGCATCTTCACCGTCTTTGTTTTTCTCGTTAGCTCTTGAATCGGCAAACGGAGATAAGATGTTTTGAACTTCTATATTTATATCTTCAAATTTATTAAATCCTTGTCCTATCTGAACTGCACCGGTTATTGATAGATTATAACCATTTTCAGGGAATGTAGCACCGAAATTTTTAACATCAATGCAGTTAAAGAGGTTGGCTAAAACCTCTTTTGTAGATTTTACTTCTTTGATATCGCCGAAGAGCAAACTATATCTTTCTCCTAGGGTATTAGGTACGAGCTTACTTTTGCCGTCTTTATCCTTGACTTGTTTTAGGGATTTGACAAAAAGAATATTTTTTCCGTAGCTCTCCCACATCTTTTTCATAGGATATTTTAAAGCCTTATCACTAGCAAAGATATCACCGTTTCCGGTGCTTTTAGGTCTGCCAGTAAAATCCGCATTCCAGTTAGCCATGGTTGATTTTATACCGATTATTCCATAAACTCTACTCGTTAACTTCATCTTTTTCTCCTGATTTTTTGATTATACTTTTTGCGACAATACCGATTAAGACCATCTGCTGATCGCTGTTTGACATAACTAAATCTTCACAATTTTGAGCCAATAAAAATGCTTTTCTTAATATTTCGTCTCCTATAAAAATATCATATTTATATCTATCGAAATCAGAAAATAAAATCATTTTTAGCTTTTTCGTATTTCTAGCCTTTGTATATGACTCAGTTAATGCAAACGTCTTTTTCCAGCCCTTGCTTTTATTAACCAAACGCATTGCTAAATTGCCTACTAAAAAGTAGTACTCATTTCCGTTTAATTTAGTTATATTGTCATCCGTAAGTGCCGATATAACTCTATTTTTTATCTCGTCTATATCCACTTTTTCTCCTTTAGTTTCTTTTATACTTAATAACAAATTTATAGACTTTTTAGCATTTAATCTACCAAATTCACCGTCTTGCATAGCTACTTTAATAAAATCATTAGAATATTTTTGTATAACATAGTAGAATTCATTACTATTAAATTTTTCAAAATACTCTATCATAGAGTGTCTAGTCTGATAAAGTATATTTTGCATATCTTCACTTAATAATTTACTAACTTTTATCTTGTCCTTATATAGATTGCTAAAAAGACGCTTTTGATAGAGCTGCTCATCGATAACTTGCTTAAAATCATCGAAACTAAGTATCTCCCTCTCACCGTTTTCAATATCCATAAAATTTTTAATTCTAAACGTATCAAATTTAAATTTACTTTTACTCACGGGAACGTACTCAAAATCTTTTATTAAAGCTTTTGAATCTTTATTTGATTTATACATAAAGATTGAGTCAAAATCACAAATATCATTTTTATTTTGCGAACCGAGCCAATCAAAAAGCATTTTAATGCTAAGGGCATCTTTTTGACTTATGGCATGAGGTATTTCATGTGGTCTAGTTTTATGTCTCAAAAAAGGCTTGTTATTATTCATTCCCATATTAAAATTTGAAAGACCTAAAATTTCATTGTTATATTTTATGTTATATTCATTTTTATTAAAAATTTTTAGGTCAATATAAATTCTCGACTCTTTTTCATAAAGCTTAAGATCTTCATTGATAAAAAATTTGATATAGCACTTTTTAAAGTTATTTTGTCCGGCAAAATGAATTATATCGTTAAAGTATTTTTGACATAAAACTACTGAATTCGCGATCAAGCTTTGCCTATTTTCATCTTTTATATAATCTGAATGAAAAGATAAAATTTCTTTATTTTTTTCTTTATCTTTTGATGTTTTGAATTTGCCGTAATCTATAAAAACATTAAGATACTTTTCTAAATTTTCTCTAACATGCTCGGGCTTTTCAAGCTTAAAAAATAGAGATAAAAAGTTAATGCTATGAAACTTTTTGTTAGGCAAAATGGCCTTATCCATATCCCATAAAGAACTTAAATAATCCGCTTGCTCAAACCAGTCTCTATCATCATACGAAGCGATATCTCCGTTTTGTTTGTATAAATTAGTTTTTCTATGAGGTTTGCCGTCTATTTTTTCAATAGTAGTTTTTACATAGAAAATTTCACATTTCTCACCGGAAATTCTCGCATAAACTCCGTCTTTTAAAACGTGATTTTGTGTAACGATATCCTTGTTTTTTTCAAGTCGTTTTTTAAACTCGTCAAGCAATTCAAACAACATTTTTGCTCCTCATACAAAAGCCAAATCCCAGTGTATTTTTAACTCCCACACCAAGTATCATTGCGATATTTGCAAACTCCTGAGCCGTTTTATTTCCTGAAAAATGAATTTGATATCTATAAGCATAGATTTTGCCGTTTTTATATTTAAATGCAAATGCTCTATTTGTTTTTATCTCTATAAGCTCAATAATATCGTCCGTTATCTCAATTTTTTTGTCTAAAAAATACTCATATTTGTTTTTTAAATTTAAAATTAAAGCGTCTTTAAGTGCTGCTATATCACTATTTTCACGTCTCCAAGGTATAGTTTTATCGCCTTCTTTAAGCACTACGGTCGCCGGACTCATAGTGTATAGACAATCAATTCGCTTTGAATCTAAAACCTCTAATTTGGATGCATACACGTTAAACCCAAGATTTTTAGAGTTTTCTAAGCAGATTCTTAGCTTAGATATAAAGCTCTCATCAATACTTCTTACGTAAAAATACATATCTTCACCGCTCGTAAAACCGTCTTTTTTGCCTTTCATACCGTATAAAAAACCGATACTATAAGGCTTTAGATATCTTTGCATATGGATAGATCTTAGAGCTTCATCTCCCAACATAGATTTATGTAAATTCGAGCTTAAAAACTCAGGGCTATTTACAAAATCTACATTTTGATTTAACTTCAAAAATACTTTCAGCTGATATATTTTCACATCTATTCCTTTATAAACATTGAGTTCATTTTTAAACAACTATTAAATAAATTAAATTTTTGATATCTTAGCCAAATATAGCTAATTACATAATAAAATAGCCGAAGTATCCGTAAAATTTTATATTAAAAACAATATTTAGCTATTAATGTTACTATCAGTAACATTAATATTAAACTATTATATTTTTATAGGTGATAAATAGCTATTTTTAATTATATTTTTAAATCATCATTTGCCATTTTTTAGCCTAAAATGTGGTATAATGATAAAAAAGGATATTAAAATGGAAGATATTAAAAAATTTCTTTGGATTATTTTTTTGATAACTCTAGCTATTTTCGTAATGGCGAATATAGAAGAAATGTACATACAACTTATATCTTTCATCGTTTTATTCCCTTTTTATATCTGGCTTGATTATAAACTCAATCCCCATAAGTACAAAAAAGACTCTTAGTCTTCAACCCTATTTAAAACATTAGCGTATCTTTTAAAGACGCTATAAGCCCATAAAAAGTTTAGAGCAAATCTTTTTATAGATAAACATGTTAAATTCGTACATTTTGGAACAAAGCCGCATATTATCAGAGTTAAAAAAGCAAAAGCTTTGGCATGGACCCGGTCGGGGCACCCCGTAAGCGGGGCTTTAGTAGGCGGCGGAGGGCGGACGGGTTCGCGCACCGCAAAAGCATTTGCAAAGCAAATAAATCATCCAGGCACTAAAGCTCAGCCTTACCTAGAAGATGGTTTGAATAATTATATAAGTAGTTCAGGGCTTGCAAGGGCTAAAGAAGCCCTTGCAAAAGATGTAAGAAATAAGGTCTTAAACGATATTAAGAAGGCTTTGAAATAAAGCTATTTTCTGTCATTTTAAATT
Organism: Campylobacter fetus subsp. fetus; assembly: GCF_900475935.1. Lineage (NCBI taxonomy): Bacteria > Pseudomonadati > Campylobacterota > Epsilonproteobacteria > Campylobacterales > Campylobacteraceae > Campylobacter > Campylobacter fetus. The sequence continues at coordinate 652,072 of NZ_LS483431.1, read as the reverse complement.
TTAACCGCAAATCCCTACAGATTTACTTTTGAGAAAATTTCCTACTGCTTCTAGGCTTTATATATGCTCATAACTAAGTAACCATAAGTCGCCGCAAGCAGACTTTAGATACTCTATATCTATCTCATCTGCTCCTTTATGCCAACCCATAAGTATGGTATTTATCATTATCAAAAATGCTCGAGCGTGGTCTATATTATCCACATCATATATACTTATGCTTTTCATAATGCACCCCTTATGGCGTTTCTTACTGCAGTGTCGCTCCTGCTAGTTTGACGGCAAATTTCTGCTTGAGATAGACCGCTTTTATAAAGCTTTATGATGTTTGCTCTTTCATTTGGGCTCAGCTTTGTGCCTATTTTAGATTTGCTATCTTCTAAAACTACTCTTAAAAGCTCGTTTTCACGCTCAAGAGTTTCGTAATATTTAGCTTTAAACTCATCTGCCTCTGTTGATTTTTCCGAAAGGGCAGTTATGACTTCGGTGAATTTTTCGTTCGCTATACCGCCGCTTTTTATCATCGCTTCCATTTTGTTAAAGGCGTTGATAAACTCAACTTTCCATCGATACGCTTTCTCGCCCGTAAAACCCATAACAAGTAAGCAAAATCCGTCGCGGGTAAGGTTGTAAAATTTTGTATCTTTGACAAAAAGCCCATTTAATCGTGGTTGGCTCGACGGCTGAAAATTAAGCTGTCGGAACTCATCGTTTGGTAAAGCCTCAATTTGTGCTATAATATTCTTATGCTCTTTTTCAAAAACTTGAGCTACATCCCTTGAGGTGGTGTAGGTTTGGTCGCCCACCACTTCAAAACTCACCTCTTGATTGTTAATCAAAACTACACTACTCATTTTTTATCCTTTAAATTTCTAATCTGAATGCTTAAACGCAAAACCTGCAAAGCCAAAACTACAAGTAAAACGCTCTGAATTACATCTGTCATAGCTGCTCCTTTTTATGATATAATTGTCGGACGAAACAATGGACGATAAGGGCTTTCGCCCTTATCTACCGCTTCCTTGCTTCGATTATTGCCGTAATCAAAGCGATAATGGCGGTCGCTAGGTTTAAAATAAGTGTTAGCGTTTCCATTGTTTCGTTCTCCTTTCTTAATTTATGTAAGCATTATAACGTATTTTATACTTATTGTCAATATTAAAGTATATTTTTTATTCTTTATTTTTCTTTTTTCTTTTTAAAAGTATTTTAAAGGCACTTAAAAGATATTTAAAAGGGTGTTTAAAACCCTTTTAAATGGTGTTTAAAGTGAGTTTATAAATTTCTTGATTGTGGCTTTTAGTTCGTTAAATTCGTTGTTTTGTAGTTGTAGTTCGTGATTTTTTAAAAGTAGTTCTAGCGATTTTGTTAATTGTTCGCTAATGTTGCCGCTACTTGAAGCAGCCTTTAAAGCACTTTCTGAGTATCCAACAAGTTCACCAAGCTCTCTATAGGTCAAGTTTAGCTTTTTTGCGGTATCTTTAACTAAATTTTCCATATTTTCCTTTCTTTCAAATTTTATTTGTCAAAATTATCTTTAATGTATTCTAAAGCGTCTATAAAAGTACCTATGAATTTATAACCGTTTGATAATACTTCAAAGTCGCAGATCTCATAGAATTCTTTATACTCTTTTGCTTCATCTATGTTTTCTTTGCTAGGAGTAAAGATATCAAATATACGAACTATTCTTTTATCTCTTATCCTTGTAATAGGCTGGATTATCTTTAGTCCGCTATCGCCATCATCTATGTGAGATGGAATGTCTATAAACCACTCTATACCATAAAATTCTATAACAAATTTGCGATTTTCCATTTTATCACCTCTTTTTTATCATATACTGAAACATTTTTAAAGTAATCAAATGCTCTTTTCTTGTTTTCATTAGGCTTATAACAAGTCACTATCTCATTACCGTTAAACACTATAAAATACCCATTATCGCTAAAAGCGTTTATATATCTATTGTCCTTATTTTTAGCCGTTGTATTTATAGAGTTTAAAGCCTTTACAACATTAGCACTAGTAGTCTCTTTATGTTTTTTGGCTATATGGTCGTTACTCTTTTTCCAAACTCTTTCCACGCCTGTTTTATCTATATGCTTTACTACTTCATCTTTGCTAAGCGGGCTTGTATTTTTCATCTTTACTCCATCGATCTCTTCTTCATTTATCCACACCGGTACTAGCTCGGTTCTACAACGAAAATGATATGGTGGAAGCCCGAAGTTACTAGGGAGTATTTTACCAAAAAAAGGCTCATTTCTCCAAATAGCAGCTGCTTTTTTCTCGTTTATATCTTTAGCGTTTTGGATATTGTTGCTTTGAGTTTCTATATGCGAGGCTGGGATTATACGTCCATTCATACTTCTACAGATATCACTTGTGCGGTTATCAATCCTAGCTACCACTTTGTAGTGTTTTACGCCATATTTGCTAGCTTGATTTACTCTTGCGATATTTTGCATTTGGCTTATAATATGATCGCTCACTCCTTCAAAATAGCTAGTATTTGCACTTAGTACGCCTTTAAACTTCTCTTTTAAGGTCTCTGCCATGTTTGCTCTTGTTTCAACACAAACATTGTCATTAGCAAACCCATCGGGAAATGTTCCGCCTGCAGTAGTTAGATGGGTTTCAACACAAACATTTTCATTAGCAAACAAAGATTTTGATTTAAGAGAATGCTTTGTACTGGGGTTTCAACACAAACATTGTCATTAGCAAACGCAAGTCTTTTGATATTTTATTTGCTACTTCATTCGGTTTCAACACAAACATTGTCATTAGCAAACCATAATTAGTAAGTTTTCTACCTTTAAATTTAGTAGTTTCAACACAAACATTGTCATTAGCAAACGGAGACGCTATGTTCTTTGCAGGGTACGCAAGAGAGTTTCAACACAAACATTGTCATTAGCAAACAGTATATCGTTTTGGCAAGAGCCAAGTGCTGTTGTGTTTCAACACAAACATTGTCATTAGCAAACACAAGGCTTAAATCTTGTGTAATAAAATATAATTCTGTTTCAACACAAACATTGTCATTAGCAAACATAAATAGCCCTATAACTGTAATATCTAAAACAAAGTTTCAACACAAACATTGTCATTAGCAAACTATAATAAACTCATCATCTAAGTAAATTTAAAAAAGCAATTAAGATAAAAAATAAATTAAAAGATATTATCTAAAACTATTAAAAATAGATTATTTGTTATATATATAATATAGCTATAAATAATGAGAATAAATTTATTTTCCAATCTAAATTAAAAAAATAACAATAATAAGTTAAATATCATAAGAACATTAAATTTAAACTATTTATCTATGTTTTTAAAAGTTTAACTAAAATTAGGTTGGAAAAAGCTTAATGCAGTATAAAATATAAATTTGTAGTTAGTGGTATATAAATATTATTATTGCTATAAATTAAAACTAACATTAAAATTGAGTTGGGTTATATACAAAACCCCTGGTGCCCAAAGTCGGACTCGAACCGACACACGGTTTCCCGTACCAGATTTTGAGTCTAGCGTGTCTACCAATTTCACCATTTAGGCTTAGAGTAATAAATAACTATAAAATAGAAGTTGGATTATACAAAAAATTATATTAAATTTAGTTTAAGTATAAAACATATCTGTTTTAAATTTAAAAATAGCTGAAACTTAGCCGATTATATCAACGACGATCTCTGTTTTTAATCTATTTTTAATAATTTTATTTATCTTTAGGTTAGGAATTTGCATATTATAAAATTCATCTAAACTAGATATCTGATTTAATGCGATACAGCGAAGCACGATCCCTCGATAAGCTTTTGCAAAATGACTTACGACCTTACCATTTTTTAAAAATTTAATAGTAGTATATGGCTTGGTTAGACTATAAAATTTTTCATAAAATCCAGCCCTAAGATCTAAAATATCAGAATCTAAAAAATCATCTAAAACACCACTAAAATACTTCTTATAAAAGACTTCGGTACGAAAACCACCTATGCTTTCACCTTGTTTTAACTTATAATCAAAAATCATATCTTTTGCTAAAATCACACCATATAAATTTGAAAAAATAATCGTATTTTCATCAATCATTTTTCTTGATCTTTCATCCAAATTTCTATAATTTAGATGCTCGTAAGCAACGCCATTATAACGTAAAATAGCCTTCATAAGTGGACGAGAAAACAGATCGCTAGAGTAATATTCAAGCTCATTATCTTTTTTCAAACCAAACAGAGCTTGCAGCTCATTTTTATTAGCTTTTTTTAAAAAACTGTTATACATCTCTAAAATTTCCAGACGTTTATCATTTAAATTTGGAAAAACCCATGAAAAATTTACCGATGCATCTCTAGATCCGCCAGACATCTTACTTTCACTTGGAGAAAATAGAATTTTCACTTAAAAACCTTTTGAAAAGCTTTCTTTAATGTGTGATATTGATCTAAAAACGGAACTCCATGCACTCTTGTATATGCTATGGTCGTGATAAAATTCGTATCTCTACTCCAGCGAGGAACTAAATGATAATGTATATGCTCAGCGATCCCAGCACCTGCTGCAGAGCCTAAATTCATACCTATATTTACACCATTTGCATTAAGACTTTCTTTTAAAACTCCGACTCCTAACTGAACAAGATCGCTCATTTCAGACCATATATTTTTGTCTAAATTCTCAATATTGTCGGTATGAATATAAGGTATTATCATAAATTCGCCCAAAGTATATGGATATCTGTTCATTACGGCGAAACAATTTTTAGCCCTAAAAAGCACAAAGTTTTCTTCGTCGTTTTGGATATTTTCAGCAATATCGCAAAAAACACAACTATGATCCGTTACTCCATCATCTTTTCTAGTCTTAAAATACTCAGCCCTCCAAGGAGAAAACTCATGTTCCATTACTCACCTTTCATATCTTTTACCGCATTATAAATACTTTCTTGACGCATAAAATGTTCACCTATTAAAAACGCATCAGCACCTTGTTTTTTTAAATTTATTAGTTCTGAATTGTTATATAATCCACTCTCCGCAACTATAATTTTGCCACTAGGGATAAGAGGTATAAGCTTTATGCAAAGCTCCATATCCATATCAAAAGTTTGTAGATTTCTGTGATTAATGCCTATTATATCGGCATCTACAAATAACGCTTTTTCAAGATCGGTCTCATCGTGAATTTCCATCAAAACTTCTAAATTTAAACTTTTTGCATATTCAAAAAGAGTTTTTAAGTAAAACTTATCAAGCGCTTTTGCTATAAGAAGTATAAAATCCGCCCCATACAACCTAGCTTCGACTATTTGATAAATATCAACTATAAAATCTTTTCTTAAAATAGGAGTATTAGTATATCTTCTAACTAGTGCCATATACTCCAAACTTCCTTGAAAATAAAAAGGCTCGGTCAATATAGAAAATGCGCTAACACCTGCTTTTTCATACTCAAAAGCTATTTTTAATGGATCAAAATCTTCTTTTATCACGCCTTTGCTCGGGCTTGCCTTTTTTATTTCAGCTATTATATTTATGCTATTTTTTTGCTTTAAAACCTGTTTTACATCTCTTGGTATATATGAGTTTGTAAGTGCATTTTCTAGCCTGCATAAGGGTAGATTCTCTTTTATGTTTTCTAAGTTTATCTTTGTTTTTGATATTATCTCATCAAGTATCACTTTGTTCCTTTATTAAAACATTTATCAATAGCAGTTTTATGGGCTTTTGCTTCGTCTTCTTTCATAAATTTAGTATCGCTTTGTATCTTGTCCATCCACATTTTAGCCTCCTTGCACTCGCCAAGCTTAAAATATCCCCATGCAATTGAATCTATAATATAAGGAGAATTCGGATCTAAAATATAAGCTTTTTTCGCAATATCAAGCCCTTTTTTCAAATCTATCTCATAATCAATCAATAAATAACCGTAATAATTAAAGTAAATAGGGCTATTTAAAGCATAAACAGAACCTTCAAATAACTTAACCACCATATCTAATTCAAATTTACTGATATTTTTAGAACTCTGTTCGTATTTATATATAGCCATTCTAGCCATATATTCTGGATTTTGCGATCTATTATATAGATCTTGAGCAACATTATAAGCTTTTTGAAACTCTTTTAACTCGGCATATATCTCCATCAAAATAGGCTCGTTAAAACTATACTTTTCTAAAAGTTCTTTAGCAGAGATAACATCTTTTTTATAAAGCAAAATTTCCAAAGCTCTGTTTAAAAAATCGCTCTCTTCGTAAGCTTCATATAGTTTTATATACACTTCAATCATCAAATCAAGCTCACCTTTAGCAGAGTAAATATTTAGCAGAGTAAAGCAGACCGGCTTAGAACAGCCGTTTTCCCCTATCCAATTATTAAGATATCTTATAGCCTCATTTGTTCTATCTAGCTTATTATCAAGCATATCTACAAGTTTTAATAAATTTTCTTCACTGCCCTCAATCTCATAAGCTTTTTTAAACTCTTTTAAAGCTCTTATAGGTTCATCATTAAAAAGATAAATAGTTGCTAAAATAGAGTGATTAATGCTATTATTGCTCTCTTTTTGTATTAAATTTAAAGCAAGATCTTTAGCATCTTTAATCTGTGATTTTAAAATATAATACCCTATTTCGATTCTTATAACATCATAATCAGCGTTTAAAATCTCTCTAGCATCTGTTATAAGCTCATCTAATCTATCATCTTTTATCACGAAAGCTATCTTAAGAGCCTCTTTTAAAAAAATAGGCTTTTTAGTCGTCTTGTAAAGCATATAAAATACTTCTAATGCATCTTTCGATTTTGCATCTCCAAGCAGATAAAACCCTTTCATAGCTTCTAAATCTATAGTTGTATTTATGTCAGAATACTTAAAAAAAGTTTCATTTTTCTTCGCGCCAACACTCTGTTTATCTGCACAACCGGCTAAAAATAAAGTGAAAATCAGAGCCGCTCTACACCAATACATTCTTTCTCCAATTCATTAAAATGCTTTTTAAAATAATCCCAAAACGGAAACGTCCTACACTGTTTTGGTCTAAATTCATAAACACTACAATTTTTATTATTTTCATCGAAAAATAAGCAAGCATACGCGCCATTATACTCTTTTTCCTTTAAACTAAATCTAACTCCTACGCGGTACGTAAAAAGTTTTTTGAACTCCGGTAAGCTAAGCTTTAAATGTGAGCTAAGAGACTCCATCTCGGCTTCGCTTATCCATATATATCCGCTATCTCCGGTGCAGCATTTAGCACCGCATACTTCACACTTTGAGCTATCAAAGCAGTAGTCAAAACCAAACTCTTTTAACACTCGTAAATCTCACTTTTTGTATCCGATTTTTTAAATATCTCTTTAACTTCACCGCTAAACTCATTTTCATCAAAAATTATAAGAGGAGGATAAATTTCGCATATAGATTTTGAACTTTTCTTTGCTTCAAACAGAGCTAATTTTGAACTTTCACTTATCCTTGAATGCACAAATCTAAGCTTTGTTAGCTTGAGTTTTAAACTGCTTAAAATAGGCAAAATTTCTCCTACTCTTCTAGCATCGTAGCAAAAATACAGGACTCCTTGAGGTTTTAAATTTGCATTTACGGACTTAAAAAAACTTAACGGATCAAGGCTAGAACTATATCTGCTAATACTTATATGTTCATTTTCGCTTTTTGTGATTTGACTGTTATAAAACGGCGGATTTGAAACTATAAAATCAAATTTAATCTCGCTTTTAAATTTAGAAAAATCGTCACAAATAACAGCTGCAACAAGATTATTAACATCCGCGTTTAGCTGCGTTATGGTGGAATTTATCTCTTGGATATCTATGGAACTAAGATTTAAATTTATAAAATCCCTTTTTAAAAGCAATCCTAAAATTCCGCAGCCGCAGCCCACATCGAGCACATTACCAAAAATCTGATTTTTAGATATGAAGTCATATAAAAACAGAGTATCGCTGTTATAACGATACCCTTCTTTTAGTTGAAATAGTTTCATTCATAAACTTTAATGACAAATCCATATCCGCTTTGCTCTAGTAAAACATCTTTAGAGTATGCTAACATCGGATCTTTAATCTTAGAATTTATGGCTTTTGAAGCTGCGTTTAACATATCTTTTGTCGATTTTAAATTTAAAAGATTTACGTTTTTTAGCTCACCGACTTTATCGTCTCCTAAAAATTTAAAATCGCTTATAACGGCTTTTATCTCATAAATACGGCTTTTGCCATACTTTTTTATCATATCGTTTAATTTATTTTCGCAATCTTTATCAAGCTTTGCACTTTTATCTAAACTCAAACAGCTAATTTCTGATAAAAATCTCTTTGAATCTACATTTATATCACTTAAAACCGGCTGATTATCTTGATTTTTTATATTTTTTATCAGTTCTTCATAATAGTTTTTTAGCTTATCGTTTTGTTCTTTTGCCTTATTTTCAGCTTCTAAAACCATTTTTTTAGCTTCATCTAAAGCCTTTTTAGCATAATTTTTGAGCTCTTCATTTTGCGCATTTAGCTTAGTTATCATGTTATTTAAAATTTCATAATTTTGAATTTTTTTGATATCGTTTTTCTCATTTTCCAGCTCTTTTATTTTAGAATCCAACTCTGATATTTGTATGTTTTTTAGCGTGATTTGCGATTTTAAAGATGTTATATTTTTATCAAATTCCGCTCTTAACCTATCTTCATCATTCTTTAAAAAAAGCGCTTTTTGTTTTAAATTCTCAAGCGTATTTACATAGTTTGCGTCCTTAGCTTCTAACTCTTTTTTAAATTTAAGCTCCAAATTTATCATTTTTCCTTCAAATGCGGCTATCGTTCTGTTTTGTTCAAAAATTATCCTCTCGTAATCACTTTTTATGGCATTTAACCTTTGAGTTTCTATCTTTTTATAATTTGTTAAAACCATATTTTCAGCATTTTTTAACTCTTCGTCTTTTTTTAGCTTATACTCTTTAAAATCGTTATTCAACTTTGCAAGCTCGATATTTTTTAAATTCAACTCTCCAAAATAGTCGTTTTTTTGTCTATCTAACTCATTTTTTATATCATATAAAGCTTTTGAATGCTTGTTTTGAAGCTCAATTATCTCATTTGTATGAGACGCTAAGAGATCGTTTATCTTATTATCTTTGGTCAAAATAGTCTGATTTAAAGTATCAATCTGAGTTTTTTTATCGGCTAATTTACTATCTAACTCTTTAGATAAAGTATCTACTTGTTTTTTAAGTACCTGAGTCTGCTCTAAAAGATAGCTATTTTTTTGTGAAAGCTCTTTGTTTTTTTCTAACTGATCTTTTGTAGCACTTGAAACTTTTTCGTTGAAATTTATATCTTTTTTGCTAAGCTCTTTTTCCAACTCATCGATCTTATTTTCAAGACCGATTATCTTTTGTTCATATGATTTTATACTTTGGATATTTTCTTTTTGAACTTCGTTTATCTTTTTAGTAAGATCGTTGATATTTTTATAGTGTTGCTTTTCGACCTCATTCATAGAATCAAGATATTTTGCTGAAATTAGTTTATTTTCAGACTCCCTAAGAGAATTTTGCTCTCTTAACTTTGTGATAATTTCTAAATTTTTCTTAGCTAATTCTTCATTATCTGCAAAAAGAAGTCTATTTTTTTGAATAAGTTCAGCAATTTTATCTCTTAACTCATCGACGCTTCCTGAGGGGATCTCATCACTATTTATATCAATATTTCTGTTATTTAAAAGAGTTAGATAACTACCTAATTTATCTAACTCGTCTTTACTGATATATCTGTCTTGCTCCGCCATAGAAAGGTCGCTAAATTTAAGTTTATCTTGATTTAGAGCTTTTTCATCTTTGGTCTCACAACCTAAAATGAAAAAAATAGTACCGACTAAAAATAAAATTTGAGCAAATTTTCTAAATTTCAACACGAAACCTTATTTTGATTTTATAATATAATCAATCACGGTATGAGCATCATTTAAAGCTACTACGATACTTCCGCCATTTTTACTAGCTATATCTCCTCCTACAAACAGCCTTGGAGTATTTGTTTGAAGATGCTCATCTACGATCGGCTCTCCATCTTTATTTAACTCTATACCGCATTTTTGTAAAAAATCAACCGGAGTAGAGCCGCCTATAGCATATATAATTCTATCGTAAATTTCACTAGAGTTATTACTAAAATTAACTTTTACCTTACCGTTTTCATTATCTAGACCAATAACGTCTATTCCAAGCTTTAAGTTTAGTTTTTTATCGTTAAAATATTCAAAAACTTGTGCTTCGTTTATCTCGTTTAATCTAGTAAATTTCTCTTTTCTATAGCAAAGCGTTACGGTGTTACATTTGCTAAGCTCTATAGCGTACTCTGCTGCGGAATTTCCGCCGCCTATGACTAGTATATTTTCACCGCAATTACAGCTATTTAGATTAAAATTTACTATTTGAGTTAGTGATGGCGGAATTTTATACTCAGGTTTGTTAGGTTTGCCCATTCTTCCTATTCCTATCATCACGTTTTTAGATTTATAGGTGTTTTTTGATGTTACTATATTGAATATATCGCCGTCTTTTTTTACGCTTTCAACTTCGATATTAAACACCGCGTCTATTTTGCCATTGTCAAGAAGATTATCAAAGTAATTTAAAGTACTCTCTTTTGTACCGTCAAAAAACTCGACATTTCCATGAGTCTGGCTATCTAGACCTTTATAAACTTTATCGACTCTCTTTCCGTCTTTGTAAAACTTTCGTATGGTTTGAGAGTGATTATCACCTTTTTCAAGCAGAAGAACATTCTTAAAGCCGTTGTATTTGGCTTCAACAACAGTGGCTATACCAAAAGGTCCGCCGCCTATAACGACCACATCGTATATATTTTCCATTTTTTCTCCGTATATTATTTGTTTTAAAGCTTATAAATCGTAAAATTTACCAAAATTCTCCTTAAAGAACAGGTAAAAATGGAAAAATTACTAAATAATTTAAAAAACTCATCAAAGTCACTGTCTATTCTAACTCAAACTCAAAGAGAAAATTTGATTATTAACATTGCAAACGAAATTATGAGTGCCAAAGATGAAATTTTATCTGCTAATAAGATTGATTTAGATCTTGCTCAAGATCTCAGCAGCGCATTAAAAGATAGATTAAAATTAACTAGTAAAAGCATAGAAAATCTATGCAACTCCATAAAAAATATAGCAAATTTAAAAGATGTTATAGGCGTAATAAAAGATGGTTGGCAGACAAAATCCGGACTAAAAATAGAAAAAATCACCATTCCGCTTGGTAATATAGCTACGATTTATGAGTCTCGCCCAAATGTCACGGCCGAAGTAGCCGCACTTTGTATAAAAAGTGCAAACGGATGCGCTCTAAAAGGCGGCAAAGAAGCTAAAAATACGAACTTAGCCATAATAAAAGCCATCCACAAAGCTTTACAAAAATGCGGTTTAGACAAAAACTGCGTTGTTTATCTAGATATCGATAGAAACGAAGTCAAGAAGCTTATAAATATGGATAAATATCTAGATCTTATAGTTCCTAGAGGTGGTGAAAACTTAGTTAAATTCGTAAGCCAAAATGCAACAATCCCGGTTTTAAAACACGATAAAGGACTATGTCATATCTATGTTGATGAGTTTGCGGATCTTGATAAAGCATTAAGTATTTGTGTAAATGCGAAATGCTCACGACCAGGAGTGTGCAACGCTGCTGAAACTATTTTGGTTCACGAAGAAGTGGCCAATGAGTTTATACCGAATTTAAAAAAGTCGCTAGATGAGTTTAATGTTATAATTTTTGGCTGCAAAAAAACAGCAAAAATCATAGATTGTGAGTTGGCAAACGAACAAAACTACTCTACTGAATACCTTGATTTTAAACTAAATTTAAAAATAGTAAAAAATTTGGAAGAATCTCTAGAACATATAAGCGAATTTAGCTCAGGACACTCTGAAGCAGTAATTAGTGAAAGCTACAGTATTTGTGAGAGATTTTTAAGCTTAGTAGATAGCGCTTGTGTTTATGCAAACGCATCTACTCGTTTTAGCGACGGCGGCGAGTTTGGATTTGGTGCAGAGATCGGTATAAGCACAAATAAACTTCACGCAAGAGGTCCGGTTGGATTAAATGAGCTCACTACTTATAAATACATAATCCGCGCAAATGGGCAGATAATATAATATACTTTTATAATATTTTTTTATTAATTTAAGTCAGACAATTAAAATATAAAAAATATAAATTTCAAAATTTAGTTGGATTATAAAATTTCATAATCCAACTAAATTTATTCTTTAAATTTATTAATTTAAATTTAAAAATGTATTAAAAACGGTTAAATTTAGCGCTTTTTAACTAAATCGGCTATCAAAAATGCAAGCTCTAAGGCTTGATCCGCATTCAACCTTGGATCGCATTGAGTTTCATACCTATTTCCTAATGAATCTTCAGTAACGTTAAACGCACCTCCAACACATTCTGTTACATCTTGACCGGTCATCTCAAGATGTACTCCGCCAGCTATTGTACCGCACGCTCTATGAATTTCAAAGAAACTCTTGACCTCTCTCATAACATTATTAAACTCACGTGTTTTAAATCCACTGCTAGCTTTTATAGTATTTCCATGCATAGGATCTATGCTCCAAAGGATATTAAGTCCTTCTTTTTTTACATCGTTCAATATAGCAGGAAGCCTGTCTTCTATCTTATCTGCTCCCATTCTAATAATGATATTTAGGCGTCCTGGTTCATTATCTGGATTTAGTTTCCCTGCTAAAGATATGATATCGCCCGGTTTGCCATCAGGTCCTATTTTGCACCCTATCGGATTTTTTATACCGCTTAAAAAATGCACGTGCGCATCATTGATTCCGCGTGTTCTTTCACCTATCCAAAGCATATGAGCCGAACAATCATACCATTCATTCGTAAGGCTATCTACTCTAGTTAAAGCCTCTTCATAAGGCAAAAGCAATGCCTCGTGAGACGTATATAGTTTTGTTTCGCTAAGCGTCGGAGTATTTTGAGTCGTCACACCGCACGCTTCCATAAATTTAAGCGCCCCGGTAAGTTCATCTGCTAATTTTTCAAACTTATTATCAAGTTCTGCTTTTTTTATAAATCCAAGATTCCATCTATGAACTTCATTTAAATTTGCAAGCCCTCCGCGCGAAAATGCTCTTAATAAATTTAGCGTAGAAGCACTTTGATAATAAGCATCTATCATTCTTTTTGGATCTGGTATTCTAGCCTCTTCCGTAAAATCAAAACCATTTATAATATCGCCTCTATAGCTTGGAAGTTTCACTCCGTCGATATCTTCAAAATCGCTACTTCTAGGCTTAGCAAATTGACCTGCGACGCGACCTACTTTGACTACAGGACAGCCTCCGGCAAATGTCAATACTATTGCCATTTGAAGCATTATTTTAAACATATCTCTTATACCGTTTGCACTAAAATTAGAGAAACTTTCAGCACAATCTCCGCCTTGCAACAAAAAGCTTTTTCCTAGCGTAACGTTTTTTAATTCATCTTTTAAATTTCTGACCTCTCCAGCAAAAACGAGCGGCGGTAGACTTTTTAGCTTATCTTCAGCATTTTTTAGTTCATTTTTATCCGGATAATGCGGTTGTTGCAAAATATTATAATCTCTCCAGCTGTCTCTATTCCACTTACTCATATTATACCTTTAATTTTATATAAAATAATGCTTAATTATATCTAAATTGTTCTTAATTTTTCTTTTACAATCAATAAATTTTATTTGTAACAATCAAAAATAGATCTTGGATATATCATATTCATGCATAAAAGGATATTAAGCAACCTAAAAAACTGAACTCTCACTAAGCAAGATAAAAGCTATAAATAGCGCAAACTATCTTATAAGCGAGATCCAAATGAAAACCACTTCTGTTAAATAATATTTAAAGCCTTTTTATGGGGCTTTAAATTTGCAAAGCCTATGGGTTGCTTCTTGAGTAATGTCTTCTTCCATATCATAATAATTGAATGTAGCTCCATGCTGTAAAGTTCCGTCTAAAACGTCTCCTGCTTGACGATTTTTGAGATCTAATTTTGCCACTAAAAATCCGTCCAAAGTCCTAGAAAACTCTAAAAGTCTATTTGGCGGATCTTTTAGTTTAGTGTATATATAGCACCAACCCTCGCCGCCGTTCCTACCGACTCTCCCTCTGAGCTGATGAAGAGTAGCAAGACCTAAACGCTCAGCACCTACTATAACTATTGTAGAGAGTTTTGGTAACGATATACCTACTTCTACGACAGTCGTCGTAAGTAAAATATTTCCATCGTAGGCAAATTTTTTTAAAGTATCTTCTTTATCTCTATCTTTTCCGTGAGTTAAATACACTTTTTCGAATCTAGATTCCCAAAAACCGCTAGCTTCACTTAAACTTTGATAACTGCTCATTTCGCTTTCTTCTACAAGTGGATATACTATTATAGCTTGTCTGTTTTTTTGAATTTCGTTTTTTAAATGCTCTAAAAGTCCACTGAATCCAGAGTTTTGCAGTATGATGGTATGAATATTTTTCTTATAGGGAATCTCTTTTAAAAAACTAAAACTAACAATCTGAGACTCTATAAGACTAAGCGTTCTTGGGATAGGAGTAGCGCTAAATTGCAAAAAATGAGCTCTTTTATCAAAATCCCTTGTAAGCTCATCTATTTTTTTGCGCTGATTTGAGCCAAATCTATGTTGTTCATCAACCATAACAAGTGGACTTTGCGGCAAGGATTGATACAATAAAACATGAGTTCCGATGATCAAATTTGCGTCACTAAAATCTACATTTTTAGCACCTTTTTTAACTAATACGGTATTATAAAAGCTAGGTAAAAGTCGCTTTGCTTCACTATATAACTGATCGGCCAATATACTAGTTGGCGCCATCAAAACCGCCGGTTTAGGATATATCATAAGAGCAGCTGCAAGCATAACAAGAGTCTTACCGCTGCCGACATCTCCCATTATAACTCTTTTTGCGGCTATATTTTGACTTATATCGTTTTTTATATCTTTTATTGCGGCTAATTGATCATTTGTCGGTTTAAATGGTAAACTTTCAAGCCAACTGTCGATATTAAAAGGCTTTATTCGTACTCCAGGAAATTGGGATTTTTTGCTGCTTAATTTTTTTATATAATTATAAATTTCTACAAATTTAAGAACTCTCAAAGTACTCGGATCGTTTTGCAAATTTGCAATTATTTTTGTGCTATTTTTACTATTTTCATGTATGCTAAGCAAGGTTTTAGCTTCTTTTAAATCAAGCCCTTCATCTGTAAGATTTTTTAAATTTAAATATTTTTTTATAAGTTTTTCTAGTTTTGCATCTGTAATATCTGTTTTATAATGCGGTATTATCGAGCCTACTTTTGTGACTACTTTGGGATTTATAAATTGCCATGATCCATAACTAAAGCTTGATTTTGCATGAATAAACATCGTCTTTCCGCTCTTAAAAGCCATATAGTGCCACGGTTTTGCATTAAATATAACTAATCTTATATCGCATTGCCATGTAATACAACATGCCGTAACAGTGAGCATAGAGCCTATTCTTTTACTAAATTTAGTCTCTATCTCAACGCTATTTTCACCTTCATTTGGGGTGTGTGAAATACTTAAATCATCATAGGATTTAGGCAACATCAAAGCTAAATCAAGAAGTGAGTTTATACCGATGCTTTTTAGATCTTTGGCGTCGCTGTCAAATTTCATTATAAATTACTGCAAAAGACTGTTTTAGTATCTCATCGTGAGATTTTATGAACTCATTTAATCTATCAAGCTTTAAGGCCTTTATCTTATTTAAATTTCTATCAAATTCACCAAGCTCATATCCAAAATAATACTCATTTTGCGCTATAGAAAGACGCTTAAATAGAGTTTCTTTAGACAAAGGCTCACTACCAAGCAAGAAATTTTTAGCCTGATCAAGCTCTTTTTGACTAACTCCGTCTCCTATAAATTTTTCAAACTCAGACTGAACTACGCTTATGGCCTCATCCTTGCTCTCATTTTTTGTCTGCAAATATCCACTAATCGCTTTATACGATAAATTTAGATCATTTCTAGCATATACAGAGTATGCAAGACCTCTTTTTACTCTAATTTCTTCCATAAGTCTGCTTCCAAAACCGCTGCTTCCAAGTATAAAAGTAGCCACACTAGCTAGATATTTTTCATCATCTTTTACACTAAATGGAGAGCCAAAATATATATATGCTTGTTCGCTTTGTTTTACAATAAACTCTTTTTTACATTCGTCGCTTGTATGAATTTCCTCAATCTCTCGTCGTTTTCCCTTTTTTAAAACATTTTTCAAAGCCTGAAAATCAACATTGCAAACCTCTATATCTCCGCCCAAAACTAAAAATAAATTTGATATATCAAGATTATGTATCAAAAAATTTCTAATATCCTCTATCTCTATGCTCTCTATACTAGATTTTGTACCGATAGAAGGCATACTTAAATTTGTTCCGTCAAATAAAATTTCATTTAACTTCACTTTTGCTTGATAGTCAAAATCGCTAGCGTTCGCCGCTATAGTTCCTAAAGCATTGATCTTTAACTTATTTAACGTATCTTCACTATAGTTTGGATCACTCAAAAGTTTAATCAACATATCAAAAGCAAATTTAAAATGCTCTTTTAAACAGTTTATCTCTATAGAAAAACTTTCAAATCCCGCGCTTGCATTTATATCTATAGCAAGCATTTCAAGGCGTTTGCTAAACTCATTTACTCCAAGTTGCTTTGTACCTTCATTAAGCAAAGCGGCACTTATCTTTGCAAGACCTGGTTTTATAGCATAAATGCTTCCTGCTACCTTAAACACAAGTTTTAAATTTACAATAGGCAAAGACGAACTATACTCGTAAATAAGCGAAGTTTTAATACCTTTTATATCTATGTCTAACTTTTCCAAATTTCCCCCATCACGCTACAAAGCAGCGTCTAAATAATAGTCTATCTGATCTTTTTTTAGTATTCTTATAAAATTTGTACTTCCAATGGCGCCAGTAGGATAACCGGCGGTCATTATATAAGTACATTCATCGCTTATAAGTCCTGCTCTATGCAGTCCTTGAATAGCGTTTGCAAGTAAGATATTTAACCTGCTTTTTTTTATAACAAGAGACGGTTTTACTCCCCAAACTATAGTCAAACTTCTAGCCGTTTCCTCGTCGTGAGCCACTGCTATGATATCCATATTTGGACGATTTCTAGCCATTTTCACCGCACTTTGACCAGAACTTGTTATAGAGATAATAGAACAAACCCCTATCCTAGTAGCTAGTCTTGAAGTTGAGCTTGCTACCATATCGGTTTCATCTACAAAAGAAAACTCATCGAATTTACCGTAAGGATAGATCTTTTCACTCTCTGCTATGGTTGCGCTCATCGCTCTTACAACCGCAACAGGATTTATACCCACAGCACTTTCTTCACTTAACATAACCGCGTCAGTTCCATCTAAAACGGCGTTTGCCACGTCGCTGATCTCGGCTCTTGTTGCGCTTTCGTTTTTTGCCATTGAAAGCATCATCTGAGTTGCGGTGATGACTGGTCTGTTTGCTTCATTTGCTTTTCTTATGATACTTTTTTGAATGGATGGTACTTTGTAATATGGAACTTCTATGCCAAGATCTCCACGAGCTACCATTATACCGTCACTCACGCGTACTATCTCATCTATATTTTCAACGGCGTCAAATTTTTCTATCTTTGCAAAAACTTTAGCGTGTCCGCCGAATTCTTTTATGAGATCTTTTGCTTTTTGCACGTCTTTCGCATTTTGTACAAAACTAACCGCAACAAAATCCACGCCGTTTTTCGCGCCCCATTCTAGATCTTTTTTATCTTTTTCTGTGATGACTTCGATATTTAGCTTAGTATTTGGAAAATTTACACCTTTATTTGAGTTTAAAACTCCATCATTTTCGATAATAGTTTCTATCCGATCTGCAACTTTTATGACTTTAGCTCTAATCATTCCATCATATAAATATATATATTCGCCCTCTTTTATAAGATTTGAAATTTCAGGATGATTTATACTAAGTTTATACTCATTTAGAGCAATTTGAACGCCGATTATATCGTCTTTGACGACTATGAGTTTATCTCCTGCTTTTAGCTCAAACGGATTTTGTAGCTTTCCTACCCTTATCTTTGGTCCGCAAATATCTTGCAAAACGCCCAATCTAAATCCTAATCTCTTTTCAATCTCCCTAACTTTATCTAATGTTGATTTATGATATTCATGCGTTCCGTGAGAAAAATTTAGTCTAAATACGTTCACGCCCTCTTTTGCTAAGGCTTCTATCGTCTCTATGCTATCACTAGCCGGTCCTACTGTGGCTACGATTTTTGTTCTTTTATCTATCATAGACTTACTCCTTATTTTTTATCTTAATTATAGCAAAAATTAAACTACAATTTGGCTACTAAGTCTGTTTTTGAAATATATAAATTTCTTTATCGGCTAAAGAGTCGCTAAAAAGCTCTATTTTCATAGTTTTTACAAGCTCTAATGGGCAATTATCTTTTATAAATTTATAAGAGTGATAGTACTGAGTAATTTCAAATTTAGATTTTTTATACAAATTATCTTGCTCTTCAAAATATATAAATTCAGTATTAAGACTTTTGTTTTCATAGTTTGAGTCTATTATTAAATCATTATTTTTATCTTTGATATATAAGCTTCCGCTAGCCACGCTATCAAAACCGAATTGCGTATTTAGATCAAAAATAAGATATCCGCCGGGTTTCAACTTATTGCTAGCAGAACTAAAAAACTTAAACAACTCATTTTGAGTCATATAGTTTAGCACGTCGCTAACTGCTGTTATAAGATCAAATTCCATATCAAGTTTGTCTATAGGACAAACAAGAGTTTTTATGCCTTTCAAGCTACAAATTTCGGCCATTTTAGGGCTAATATCTAGCCCTAAAACTTTAAATTTAGATGACAATAATAAACTAAATTTCCCATTTCCGCAGCCAAAATCAAGAGCCAAATCACCATTTTCAAATTTAAGCGATTCAATTAAATTTAGATATTTTTTATAGAGCTCATCGTAAGCTTCGTAAAATCCTAAAAGAGGTTCTATTTTTGCATAAAAATCCAGACTATCTATATTATCTTTACTCTTTATCGACAAGCTCTTCATTAAATTTATCTTCATAAAATGTACTGCCTAAAAACGCGCAAATCTCTTTAACGTCTCTCAAAGCATTTCCAAGGCAACTAGTTGCTCCAGGACTTGGGGTCATATTAAAAATAATTCCTTTTTTAGTATTTATACTAGCTTCGCCGAGCATTAATTTTTTCTCAGTTTTATTTAGAACTTGAGGTCTTACTCCGCCAAAACCTTTTGCATAATATATGTCGCCGATTTGTAAGCTAGGAACTATTTTTCTAGCATCTTTTACGAATAATTGTTTATTTAAAAGCGGAACTTCAAATAAAAAGTTTCTAAGTATATAATTTCTTATCTCAGAGTCTTTAAATAAATCGTAAAATATCTTAACTATATCACCGTCTAAATTTAAAGTTTTACAAAAATCCATAAAACTTCTATATGTTCCATGATATCTCTCAAGCTTTGGAAGAGCAAGTGCAGTTGGACCAAATCTCGTACAGCCATTAGCTAAAATATCAGGATCGCCGTGCAAAGCCGCAAAAGGAAGTTTTGGATTTTGCACCATATAAACTTTACCGTTTAAAAGTTTTTGTTTAGTAAGATAGAAACTTCCCGCTACTGGTAAACAACCAAAATCCAACCCATAGCCCATTTTATGGGCCAAAAATAGCGAATGCGCTCCGGCATTTACAACAACGAAATTTGCGCTAATAGACAGACCGTTTTTGGTTTCTATGAAGAATTTATCGCCGGCTTGAGTTATGTTTTGCACCTCGCTATTTAGGTATAAATCACACTCTTTTCCTTCATTTCTAGCATTATCAACAAAAGTAGTTGTAAAAGCTCCGTAATCCACAGTAGTATATTCACCGCTTTTAACGCCCATTCCGACTACGTTTTCATTTCTTGCAAAACCATTTGCATCATATATAATTTTCGGCTCTATTTTTGACAATTCGTCTTTATCGTAAAATTCTATATAAGGATAAAGAACTTTAAACTCTTCATAACGTTTTTTTATAAATTCAACTTCACTATCGCCTACGCCTATAGCCATCTTTTGACCATCAAACATATATTTGTTTTGGTAGCCGTGTTGAAGACCGTATTTTACGACCATTCTGGCTGTTTTTCTTACTTTGCTGGCTTTTTCAAATGTATAGTTTGTTTCTATATCACCGCAATGTACTGTTTGAGAATTTGCCGTACCTTTTGAGTTTAAAGTTGCTAGCCCGCCATATTTTTCTATTAAAACCATACTATTTATATCCGTATATCTTGCCAGTTCATATAGAAGCGCTCCACCGCTTATACCTCCACCGACAATGGCAACTTGATAATGCTTTTCTTTCATAGTCCAACTCCTAGATTTATTGTTCGATTAGTATATATCATTTTAATTTAAAAAAATTTAAAAAAATATCATTAAAAAAATTTACTCAAAATTCTCAATTAAATCTTTAAATACAAGATATAAAGACTCCACCTCGCTTTGTAAAACTCTCTCGTTTATGGCGTGAATTCTATCATTCACTACTCCAAACTCTACAACAGGAACTCCAAAAGCCGCAAAATATCTAGCATCGCTAGTACCGCCGCTAGTACTAAGATCAGGTGAAATTTTGCAGATATTTTCAATGCTTTTTTGAGCCTGAATGACTATCTTTGAACTTTCATCTGTTAAAAACGGTTTTGAACTCTCTTTTAGACTTAAAGTAAAATCAAATCCATTAAAAATATGCTCAGTATATCTTTTTATATCTTCACAACTAGTTAATTCAGAGTTTCTTACATTAAACATAATTTTTACGCTTTTTGGCGTAACATTTACAACCTCCATACCTCCTCTAATATCAGTAATAACAATCTTGCTAGCACCAAAATACTTACTGCCGCTATCAAGTTCATATCCTGCAAAATCAGAAAAAACGCTAGCTAATTGATGTACAGGATTTACGCATTTTTCAGGATAAGCCGCGTGACCTTGAACTCCGTTTATTGTTACGACCCCGTTTACCGAGCCTCTTCGACCGATTTTTATAGTATCGCCAAATGTACTTGAAGATGTCGGCTCGGCAACTAAAGCAAAGTCCGGTAAATTTCCTCTGCTTTTTAAAAATTTAAGAGCTTCTAGAGTGCCATAAATACCGTCTCCCTCTTCATCACTAGTAAGGATTATACTAAGAGTTCCGTTAAATTTAGTAGCGTCTTTACATGCGCATAAAAAAGCCGCTACTCCGCTTTTCATATCTTGGGCGCCTCTTGCATAAACAAAACCATCTTTTAATTCAGGTTCAAAAGGATCACTATCCCAGCCGTCTCCGGCAGGCACTACGTCTATATGACCTGCGAAACATAGATGAACGCCATCTCCGAATTTCTTTGTCAAAATAAGATTTTTTATGCCATTTACATCAACGAAATCAGCATCAAATCCATCCATAAACATATTTATAAAATTCATAGCACCATCATCATCTGGAGTAATGCTTTTAAATTTCAAAAGCTCTTTTAAAATTTCTACAACTTCCATATTTAGCCTTTAAAAAATGTGTTAAAAAGTAACATAATAGCAAAAACCGCCATTAAACAGGCAGAAAAATATGCAAATATTTTTGCTACGCCTTGAGAAATAAAACGTTTTGAACGACTTACCGCAAAAGGAAGCCCCAAAATCCAAATTCCTATAGCCGCTATAAGACCCGCTAAACTTAAAGTCGTGCTAGAGCTTTTAGCAGCAAAACTAGATACCGATAGCCAAAAGCCTATTATATAAGGATTTATTAAATTTAAAAAAGCGCCTTTTACAAAGCAGCGGGTAAAAGAGTTCTCTTTTAAATTTAAATCCTGATTAATCAGTTTATCGGCACTTTTATAAGTTAAATACGCTATATAAATCAAAAATAAAGAGCCGAAAATCGCTAATATATTAAATAAAACGGGCTGGTTTAAAATTTGCAACACACCAAAGCTAAGTAGCACGAGATACAAAACATCAACACTCATAGCCCCAAGTCCGGTAGCTACTCCTAACTTGTATGATTTTAGAGCATAAGACATTATAAGTATATTTATAGGACCTACTGGCACGGCTGCGCCCCATCCAAAAAACAGTCCTTGAATAAAACTCTCCATCATTTTTCTCCGCTAATCTATAAA
Source organism: Campylobacter fetus subsp. fetus (assembly GCF_900475935.1). NCBI lineage: Bacteria > Pseudomonadati > Campylobacterota > Epsilonproteobacteria > Campylobacterales > Campylobacteraceae > Campylobacter > Campylobacter fetus. The sequence goes on along the minus strand of NZ_LS483431.1, from coordinate 629,697 downwards.
TTTATCGTTTGGTTCTCCAAGATAAAATCCTTGAAACTCATCGACTCCTATTTCTATACATCTTTTAAATATACTTTCATTATATACAAATTCGGCTATAGTTTTGATACCTAATTTTTTAGCAAAAGCAACTATAGCAGAAACTACAATATATGAATCTTCTTGTGTGCTTACGCGCTTTATGATAGAGCCGTCTATCTTCAAGTAGTCCGGTTTGATTTTTAGTATATAAGAAAAATTACTATAACCGCTTCCAAAGTCGTCTATAGCTATCCTTGAGCCCATTCTTCTAACTTTATCTATAAAGCTTTTTACTCTATCTGGATCTTCCATATTTTCATCTTCTAAAACCTCAAAAACTATCTGTTTAGCAACTTGCATTTCGCTTAATTTTTCTATTATAAAAGCACTAACGTCCCCATCTATCATATCTCCTATGCTTATATTTACGGATATAACAACATTAGGATTAAGCTTGGCTTGTAAAAAGCATTTTTCAATGATAGTTTTTGTAATGTAAGCATATCTTTTTATCAGTTTTGAATCTTTTATAAATATACCAGGCAACAAAACTCCATCTTCGTTATTTACTATTCTAACTAGAGCTTCATATTTTATGACGTTTTTATCTTTATCGAAAATAGGTTGAAAATACGGAACTACTTGGTTATTCATAATCGCCTTGCTAATTATATGAGAATGTCTTTTGCGCCTTATATACTCTTTGGTAGTATCCATATAAGTAAAATAACAAAGATAATCTTTATGCTCTTGTTTAGCTCTTTTCAAAGCCATCAAAGCCTTTTTAATAGGATCTTTATAATCAAGACAAAAACCTATACTGCAGCAAATTTCTATAAGTATATTTTCACCATATTCATCATTTATACGTATAATATAGCCTTTAAATTTATCTATCAAGTCGTTTGCTATAGCCTCATATCTATCTATATCAAATTCGCTATCTTCTAAAAGCACAAACTTATCAAGTCTAAAATTATAAGCGCTAAGTCCGTTTATCTTTGCAAATTCTTTTATAGCGGACGATACTTCTATCAAAACTCTATTTGCAATCATATCTCCGTAATAGTCGCTTATATTGCTAAAATCATCTATGTCTATGACGATTATTCTTGGATGCTTTAAGTCCGCTATATCTCTTTCAAGCTTATATCTGCTTGGCATATTTGTAAGATTATCTATGTAAAGCTCTTTTTTTAAGGCTCTATTTTTAATCTCTAAAAGTCTATTTATACGCTTCATTTCTATGTTATCTAGTCTCATCGTCTTTTTCAGCATAAAATAGAACTTAAGCATTATACAAACCGCAGTTATCATAAATATAACTCCTGCGATAAGGCTAAAAAGCATATTTGTATAAAACCATTCTAAAAACTCTTTTGAATATATAGTATTTATTTTAAAAGGCATGATCTTTTCATACCCGATAGCTCTATTTTCATCTATTTTTTCAATATATGAAATTTCTACTTTATTATTTAAGAGTATTTTTTTAGCAAAAAACGGATTATTCGTGTTTTTTAACTTATCTTTTGCATCCGGGTACTCGCTTAAAACATCAAATTCGCTCAAATCATTTCCGAATTTATACTTAGTCTCAAATTTAGAACCGTTTATATCTAAAACCACACCTTTTAAATACAAAAAATCAAGACTTTTAAGTCTTTTATTTATACTATCTTCATCATTTGCGCCATCTATATAATTTTTTACGAACTCAATTGTACTTTTGCTATATTTATAGTAATTAGACGTACCGTTCGTATCATAAATTTCTACGAATTTCATATAAAAAAGGGCGAAATTCGCTATTAAAAAAAGAAAAATAATAAGAATTAAAGGCGCTATTAAAACCTTATTTGACATTTTATCCAACATTTTATTTATTAAATTCCTGCATTATATCTAAAAAAATAGGTTTTATTTGTGAAAATATACAAAACATTATAATTTCACGACCTTCGAGCCAAAACCGCCCTCACTTGGCGTACCGTCTTTATAGGCTTTTACGCTAGGATGGGCTTTTAAGAACTCTTTTACTGCGTAAGCAAGTTTTCCAGTACCGATGCCATGCTTTATCAAAACCTCGTCAAATCCCATTACAAGACTATCGGAGATAAACTTATCAAGCCTAGCTATCGCCTCTTCGCTTCTTAGTCCGTGCAGATCTATAACAACACTAGCATTTGTAGGTTTTTGTACTTTTACATTTATATTTTTTTGCGGAATATTAGGCTGATTTCCGCTTCTTTTTAACAAATTTATAGGAACTCGGAGCTTCAATCCATCACTTAATATAGTCGCCTCATTTTTATTTAAACTAAGTATTTCGCCTTTGATTTTTTCATATTTTACTCTATCTCCGATTTTTAAATTTAAAGGTTCAAGCGAGATTTGAGGTTTTTGTATATTGGAAACTAGCTCGTTTGCTTTATTTACGCTTCTTTGCTTATCTTTTATATCTTTTAAATTTATTCCTCTTTTTGCTTCGTTTATCGCTTTGTAATACTCTATTTCAAGATGATTTAAACTGCTTCTTAAAATTTCATCTGCTTTCTCTTTTTGATCTTTTAAACTTTGTAAAAGCGAGTTCAATCTCTCCTCTTTTAAATTTGCATCATGCAATTTGATTTTTAATTCCATTTCTAAATTTATGGTCTTAGAAATAACTTCATTTAAATTTTCTTTATCTTCCCCATAAGACTTTTTAGCTAATGCTACTAAATTTGAAGATATTCCATAGCGAACCGCTGTTTCAAAAGCATAGGATTTGCCTATAGTTCCAGCTAAAAACTCATACTTCGGACGAGAGTTTACTTCATCATAAAGTGCAGCTAGAAGCTCTACATCGCTATGTTTTGCAAGCAGCATCGCAAGACGTTTATGGTGAGTTGTTATGACCATTTTGATATCATTTTCGAGCAGTTTATCTATCATAACGCTATAAAGACTAGCAGCCTCTTCAAAATCAGTTCCCAGCTCTATCTCATCGATGCCTATAAGAAGAGATTTTTTACCAAAAAGTCCGCTAAAATGCAACATTCTTCCTGCAAACGTAGATATATCGTTTTTAGCGCTTTGCGGATCTTCTATAATTGTATCAAACTCTTTAAAAGAACCGATTTTGCTGTGCTGCGAATTTATACTCATAGGAAGTAGATATTTTGCTAAAATAGCTGCACTAAGTATACTTTTTAATAGCATACTTTTTCCACCGGCGTTCACTCCTGTTATGAGCAAAATTTTGCCTTTAAAACTCACGCTAACTCGTTTAGGATTTTTAAGTGCGGGATGAGCGAATTCATTTAAAACGATATCACTACTTCCGTCGCTTAAAACAAAATTTAAATCGCCTAGTTTTGCCATCATAACTCTAGCTATAAGAGCATCAACATGGTCAAAAGCAGAGTTTATAAATTTTAAAAACATAAGATTTTTGCTAAAAATAGAGCTTATTGTTTTCGAATGTTCAAATATAATCTCATCTTTTTTATCAAGCAAATCACGCTGCTCGATTTTTAGTTTTGAGATATTTGCCGGAAGCACGTAAAAATATCCACCGCTACTTCTAGCTATAACGCTGCCTTTTAAAACATGGTTAAATCCGCCGCGAACCAAAAGAGCTTCATTATCGTTTATAAAGTGAATTTGAGTATCGACGAGATATGGAACAATACTTTTTGTATAAATAAGCCTTTTTAATTCGCTATTTATCTCGTCTTTTTTGTTTTTAAAAGCCGCATTTATACCGACTAAACGCTCATCAATGCTCTCTTTAAACTCGCCTTCGTTATCAAAATACGAACAAATTTTAGATATTTGATTAGGAATTTCTATCTTATCTAGATAAGCTTGCATCTTATTTTCAAATTTAAGCTTCTTTAAGTATTCAAAATAGTCTATTATCTTAACAAATTCATAAATCTCACTGATATGCAAGATACCTTGCTTTGCGAGCCTAGCAAGCGCATCATCAAGATTTGCCACTCTATTTGGCGACTTTAAATTTAAAATAGATATTTCAGTTAATTTTTCGTAATTCAACTTGCTGTCTCCGCTCATAAAAAGCGGTTTTTCTCTAGCTAAAAGCGAGTTAAATTTCTCTAAATAATCATTTAAATCTAACTTTCTAAATAGTTCTTTCATTAAAATTTCCAAATTATTAATCATTTTTTTACTGATTATTTTATCATAAAAATACTTATGAAGCTTTGTGTAGCATATACTTTATATTTATATTATAAAATATAGTATTTAACTTTATATTGACAAGATATGATTTTACTGTTATAATTTCAGTATAAAAAAGATAGTATATCTTTTAAATATATTAATAAAGGACACAAAATGGCAAATTGCGCTATCAATTCTTGTACAAGACTAGACCCTATAGATAAGGCCGGTCTTGAAGCTCTTATCAAAGCCGGAAAAGAAAATCCGGATGTTATAAAAACGCTTAAATGTCGCACGGTTGCAGAAGGTAAGTTTCGCCACGCAAACTACATAAGAAATCTACCAGCATACATAGTAGACGAGCCGCCTACTTTACTTGGAGAAGACACTGCGCCAAATCCTAGCGAAGCTGTTTTAGCTGCTCTTGGAAGTTGTATAGCCGTAGGAATTCACGCAAACGCGATAGCGCAAAACATAGTTATAACAAAACTTGAAGTAGAGCTTGAAGGCGATCTAAATATAACTGCAGTTTGGGGAACGGGAGATTTAAGCGAAAAACCTCTTGGATTTACCGATGTTAGAGTAAAAGTTGATCTACAAAGTAATGCAGACAAAGCCGCAAACGAAGCTCTTATCGCTCACGCGCTTAAGTATTCGCCTGTTGCAAATACTCTGCTTAGAAACGTAAATTTAGAAGTTAAATAAATTTAAAAGGATTGAAAATGGCACTACAAAAATTAGCAAACCTTGCACCTCGCATCGACGCGGAGGGAATTTATGCGAAAGATATCATAAATGAACTCGGAACTAGCGGATATTTTAGCGTTTTAGATCAAAGAAATGATCTATTTAAAGCTATACTAAACATATCTAAAGTAGCTGAAATTTGCGGGACGACCGGATTTTGCATGTGGTGCCAATTTGCGCTTATCTGGTATCTGCTAAATAGCGACAACGAAAACCTTAAAAACGAACTTTTACCAAAATTAAAAAAAGCTGAAATTTTAGGCGGAACCGCACTATCAAATTCTATGAAAGCATTTGCCGGTATAGAAAAAAACCGGCTAAAAGCGGTAAGAACTAACGGCGGATATATCGTGAGCGGAACTCTTGCTTGGGTGTCAAATATCGAGCAAGGAAGCGTATTTGGAGCTATAGCTTTAGATGAAAACAAGCCTATAATGGGAGTTATAAGGTGTGATAAGAGAGTAAAACTCGGCGAACATATAAAATACAGCACGCTTGAGGGCTCAGCAACAAAATCAGTAACCCTAAAAGAGTACTTTTTGCCTGATAGCGATATCTTAACAAACGATATCTATAGCTATTTGATCAAGATCACTCCTGGATTTATCTTGCTTCAAGCAGGAATTGCAGCTGGTATCATAAATGCGAGTTTAGAAGTAATAGAGCGCTCAAACAAGACTCACTCTCATATAAACGCGTATTTACCTTTTAGCTATGAGAGTTTAAAACTTGAGCTTGACGAACTACTAAAAAAAGTTGAAAATGCGGCTTTTAATATAAATTTAGTAAACTCGCTTGAAATTTTACAACTAAGACTTGACGCGTCGCTTTTAACGCAAAAAACGACAAACGCAGCGGTTTTATTTAGCGGAACCAAAGGATATTTTAAAAACGCAAAAGCCGCCAGAGTGCAACGAGAGGGAAATTTCGTGCTTATAGTAACTCCTAGCATAAAACATCTTTTAAAAGAGATAGACGACATAAAAAACGGTAGCGGCTGCATAAAAAAATGGAAGCAGTTTTGTAAGGTCGCATCATGACAAGGAGATACGCACTTGGATTTTTGGCGAGTTTTTTGGCATTTCACACATCAAAAACTCTAGCGAGTAAACTTAAAATTCCTATAAAAGTAGGATTTTTGCCTATAACAGATCATCTTATTATCATAGCAAAAGAGCTTTACAAAAACGAAAAATATGAGATTATTCCGATTAAATTTTCAAACTGGGCTGATCTTAGCGAAGCGTTAAGGAGCAAAGCGATAGACGCAGCGTTTTTGTTAGCTCCGCTAGGACTTATGCTAAGAGCAAGCGGAGTGAAGATAAAAGCCGTCCTTGCAGCTCATAAAAACGGTTCGGCGCTCGTAGCAAGAAAAGATATATCAAATTTGGAAGACTTAAAAGGTAAAAATATAGGAATTCCCTCTCGTTTTAGTACACATTATTATTTACTAGATAAACTTTTGGAAAGTTCAAATTTAAAAAACAAGGTAAATATCATAGATATGGCGCCTACCGAGATGCCTTTTGCTCTGCTTAGCGGAAGGCTTGACGCGTACATAGTCGCCGAGCCTTTTGGTCAGCTAGCCGTATCTAAAAAAAGAGCTAAAAATTTGATTTTCAGTAAAGATATAGAAAAATCTCATATATGCTGTATTCTAAACTTTCACGAAGAGATACTAAATTTAAACGGCTTTGATGAAGTATTAGAAAGCTTTAAAAAAGCTGCTCATTTTATATCTAAAAACCATGATGAAGCAGCTGTTTTAGGCGGATCTCTACTAGGACAAAACCAAAAAATTATAAAAAATGTGCTAGATCAGGATATAGCTTCTTATGATGATTTGAGTATTAAAAAAGAGGATTTAGAGCGTCTTAAAGAGTTTTTAATAAAAAATGATCTAGCAAACGAAGCTCTTTTAAGCTTAAACATCGATAGCTATCTGGCGGTATAAAATGAAATATTTTTATCAAATTTTAACCGTTTTTGCCCTGCTTGTATTATGGCAGCTTGGAAGCGACGAGCTTATACCATCACCAAAACAGAGCTTTATGGCTCTATGCGAGATAGTGCAAAAAGGCGTACTTCAAATAGGCATTATAGACTCACTTTACCGCTATTTTTGGGGACTAGTCGCTGGACTTAGCGGCGGAATTTTCGTAGGATTTATTTTTGGATTATTTCCAAAAATAAGCATGGCTTTTGATCCTATCATAAACTTACTGCGCCCAGTATCGCCCATAGCTTGGGTACCGCTGGTTCTCATCATTTTTGGTATAGGAGATAAACCTACTATATTTATCATATCTTACGCAGTGTTTTTTCCGGTACTTTTACTAGCTTCAAAAGCAGTGCAAGACGTCCCAAAAGAGCTAATAATCGTATCAAAAAACTTTGGCGCTTCAAAGTGGCAAGTGCTTAGCGGAGTGATATTTCCCTCTAGTTTTCTTATGCTTATATCCGGGCTTAAATTAGCCGCTTCAATGGCTTGGATAAACTTAGTCGTAGGCGAAATGCTAGGAGCACAAACAGGACTTGGATATCTCATCATAGATGCTAGAAATCAGCTTCGAATAGACATAGTTTTAGCCGTGATCTGCGTCATAGGCGTAGTGGGCTGGGTGATAAATCAGCTGTTTTGTTTGATAGAAAAACAAATTTCAAGAAAGTTTGGATATGATAAAAATCTCTAATCTAAAAAAATCGTTCGGAACTACGCATATTTTGGATGATATAAATTTAAATATAGAAAAAAACGAATTTTGCGTGTTGCTTGGAGCTAGCGGTTCTGGAAAGACTACTTTGCTTAAGATTTTAAGCGGTCATAGCTCTTTTGATAGCGGTGAAGTAGAAATGAGCAGCGTCAAATTTAAAAAACAGATCGCCGCTCATAAATCCCGTCAGATCATAACCCAAAACTACTCTTTAATGCCGTGGATGAAGGCAATTGACAATATCGAATTTGCTCTAAAATGTTCAGGCGTAAAAGACAAAAACGAGCTTAAAAAGACAGCTAAAAAATTCTTAAATTTAGTGCATTTGGGTAGCAAAGAGAGCCTTTACCCGCACTCATTAAGCGGCGGTCAGCAACAACGAGTCGCCATAGCAAGAGCTCTTAGCCTAAATCCCAAAGTGCTATTTTTAGACGAACCGTTTTCTGCTCTTGATCCTATAACCAGAGCAAATTTACAAACCGAACTTAAAAATATAGTCGCGAACTCCACTGTGATATTTGTAACTCACGATATAGATGAAGCGCTGTTTTTAGGAGATAAAATAGTAGTTTTACATAGTGGAAAGATTATAAAACAGCTTAAAAATCCAAAATTTCAGCCAAACTCCGCGAAGTATTTTGAGATCAAAGCTGAAATTTTTAGACTTATAAATGGTGAAAACCAAGAAATAGAATATATTATCTAAAACGCTTTTTTATAAGAGAAATCTATAAGATCATTTAGCCCTGTGCTTGCAGCTGCATATAGGGCAAAATTCGGATTTCTTAAAAGCTCTCTGCCATAAGCTACTAAATCACAAAATCCATTATCCAAAAGATATTCTCCTTGCTCTTTTGTAGTTATAAGCCCGGCTGCGATGACTGGTATATTTATAACTTCTTTGATATCTTTAGCGTATTGCGCTTGATAAAGCGGTTTTATTTTTGGCATATGAGTAGGATTTTCTACTACTCCGCCGGCTGAAACGCTGATATAACTAGCTCCTAACTCTTCGCATTTTTTTGCTACTATTTTTATATCCTCAGTAGTATTGCCGCCATCTTCCCACTCGTCGGCGCTAAGTCTTACACCAAACGGAATGATATCTTTTAACTCTTCTATAATTAAATTTAAAAATCTCATTCTATTTTCTAAATTCCCGCCAAACTCATCTTCTCTTTTATTTGTAAGCGGACTTAAAAACTGATTTATTAGATAACCGTGAGCCCCGTGAATCTCGATTAAATCATAATCTGAATCTTTAGCTCTAATAGCTGCTTCTTTAAATTTAGTCACTATAGAGTAAATTTCTTGAGTATTCAAAATATCAGGAGTGCCGTACTCACCGCTAAATCTAACGCCGCTAGGGCTTATTATACCATCGCAAGTTCCTTTAGCACCTGCGTGAGCCAACTGCACGCTAGTTACTTTACAACTGTATTTTTTAATCTCATAGTTTAATTTTTTATGAGCTTCCACTTGTATATCGCTCCAAAGTCCTATATCGTTTTTGCTTATACAGCCCTCAGGAGAAACCGCAGTGGCTTCAACTATGATAAATCCAACACCGCCAAGGGATCTTGCTGGATAATGAAGCCTATGAAAGCATCTCGGAAGTCCTTGAAGGTCTCTACTTTTATATACACACATCGGAGGCATTGTGATACGATTTGGAATCGTAAAATTAGCTAACTTTAATGATTTAAACAGACTTGACATAACTTACTCCTTTATGCATTTTTGAACAGGAATTATAACTCCGTTCAAATTTGAAAATCCTCTTTTTGCTACAAAACTCTGAGTGCCGTACTCATAATTAAAATGTTTACTATCGACTTCGTATTCACCGCATTTTATGCTTTTTTCTTGCATAAAATCCTCAAGTAAACGCTGAACTCGATCTTGTCTTTCTTGCATTTTTTCATTATATATAAATGCAGCTAAAAACAGCGCTGCGCCGCAAAATAGTATAATAAGTTTCGATTTTAAGCTTAATTTATCTTTTGGAGATGCAAAAACTAATACAATAAATAAAATAAGTACTAAAAAAAGAATTATTTTCATGATTCACTCCTTAACTGATACGTTATATCTCCAGCGCCAAACCCTATTACTAATCCGCTGTCTAACCTATGCTTTACTCCAAAACTATCAAAAAACTCTATAGAATTATCTTTTCGTTCAACTTTTTCGGCAAAAATCGCCTTTTTAAATTCATCTTTCAAAACTATATTATTTGAAGCCTCGCCCGCACTAAAAACAGGTAAAATCACAAGCTCATCTACATCTTCAAAACATTTTTTAAATCCTTCTAAATTTGCTTTTAGTCTAGTATAACGATGAGGCTGAAATATAGCGGTGATTTTTTCTAATCCGAGTAATTTTGCATACTCTTTTGCGCTTTTTAGAGTTGCACAGATCTCTGTTGGATGGTGACCGTAATCATCTATAAGAGCAAAATTTTCATTTGCAACCAATATATCAAAACGCTTTTTAATCCCTTTAAAATTCTTCAAATTTTCCCTAATACTCTCAAGTCCTATCTCGCAATTTGCCCCAAGTATAGCAAGGCTAGCGTCTATAGCTATATGTTCGCCCATTCCCCATGCTTCAAATTTGCCAAGGCCTTTTAAATTAAAACTAGTATATGGCTCATAGTTTCTTAAAACCATTTTAAGATCAGTTATATCTTCTGGATAAAGTTTTATACAATCCATTTTTAAAGATGCCAAAAACTCATCACCCGCATTTATAACTCGAATTTTAGCACGCTCTAAAAATCCTTTGTATGCGGCGTGAAATTTATCCAAATCAAAATCGTAATGTTCCATATGTTCCGGTTCGGCGTTCGTAACTACTGCTAAATACGGATTTGAGTTTAAAAAACTACTATCGCTCTCATCGGCTTCAAATATAACATTTTGACTTGACTCGTATTTCATATTTGAGCCAAACTGTTTGCTTATAGCTCCTATGATAACGCTACCTTCTAAAAGAGCCGCAAGCATAGCCGAAGTCGTACTTTTACCGTGAGCTCCAGCTACTGCAAACACTCTTTTTCCTTCTAATATAAAAGGAAGTGCTTCTTTTCTAGATAAGCATTCTATACCTTTTTTTCTGGCCTCGACAAGCTCAACGTTATCACTTTTTATAGCAGCCGAATATACTACAAAATCAGGATCTTCTATCGCACTTTCACAATGAGGAACAGTGATTTTCATACCGCTATTTCTTAAATTTTTAGTTGTTTTACTCTCTTTTATATCAGAACCGCTTATAATAAAATCTTTCTCTTTCAAAAATCTAGCGATAGCAGAAATTCCTATACCGCCGATACCTATAAAGTGAACTTTTTGCATTTTATCCCTTAAATTCTTGTAAATAGCTGGATTTTTGACTAAATTTCCAAATACTCCTAGCTTCATTTAAGAGTTTTTTATCTAATTCGCAAACCAACATTCCTTCATTCGTATCAAGACTATCCATGATCTCTCCGTGCGGACTAATTAGCATAGAGTTTCCATAAAACTCTGAACTAACCTCATCAAATTTAGCCTTACCAAGTCTATTTGCCCTTAAAATATATACGTTATTCGTAAAAGCTCTCATTTTTAACAGCTCGTTCCATCTGTCTTTTGAGTTTAAAGTGCAAGCAGTAGGCACAAGCACGCAATCGATCTTCTTAGACATCATCTCTTGCCAAAGCCTATCAAAGTGTGTTTCATAACCAAACATAACTCCAAATTTGAACTTATCGTAAGCAAAACTCATAATACCCAAACTATCTTTTTTACTGCTTTTAAAAAATTTACTTTCATTCCAATGAGAATAATCTATAAAAATATTTTGCTCTTCGTACTTCACACTTTGAGGGCTAAATTTAGCTACAACTTTATATATATCTTTACCTTTTAAAAGAATAATCGGAGCAACTATGATGAGATCGTATTTTTTTGCTAAATTTAAAAGAGAAGCTCTTTTGTGTTCGCTCTGCTCTTTTATCATGGATTTAGGCATTTTGATTATTTCGGTAAAAAATGAGTTCAAAACATACTCACCGATCAGCACTAGTCCTGCACCGCGCTCTTTAGCCAACTTTAAATAGTAATCTATCCTAGAGTCGCTCATGGCAAGAGTATTTAGCTGAAGCACGCATATTTTAGCCATTATTTCCACCTATTTCTTGTATACTAAGCTTAGCATTTTCCAACATTTCTCTAGCTTCTTTTACTAATTTTGTACCGCTTTTGTATAATTCAACACTATCTAAAAGAGTCAAATTCTCATCATTTAGCTTGTTTAAAAGCTCATTTAACTTATCTATCTTACTCTCAAAACTCTCATTTTCTATCTGCATTCAAGCGCCTTTTTTATGTACATATCTATTTTATCCACCTCGACTAAAAATGCATCGTGCCCGTAACTGCTATTTATACATATATATTTAACTTGATTTTTTCTACCTATATCGCAATACGCATCATACATCTCTTTCATAAGATATGGCGGAAACAAAATATCTCCATCAAAAGATATTAACAAAACGTTAGCTTTTGTAAGACTCAAGGCCTCTTTTAAGCTATTATAATGACGAGTACAATCGAAATTATTCATCATTTTAGTTATATAAAGATAGCTCAAAGGATCAAATCTTTTTGGAAAATTATGTCCGTTATACTCCATATACCTATCTACTTCAAATCTACCTAAAAGTTCATAAAGACCGTCTGTTTGTACGTAATTTCGCCCAAATTTATCATCCATAGAACTAGGACTTAAAAAACTTATATGACCTGCCATTCTACCGAGCGCCATTCCGGTAAGTCCGTTTTTTAACACTTCATCTTTATCATAGTATCCGTTTTTAAAATCCGGATCTCTTACTATGCCTTCGATGGCTATCTTATTAAAAGCAATAGCCCACGCTTTTGTAGCATAAGTAGTAGCCAACATTATAACGTTTTTAGCGAAATTTGGAAACTCTATAGCAAAACAAAGTGCTTGCATACCGCCAAGGCTTCCGCCTATGACTGCGTGAGCTTGCTTTATACCAAGCCTATCAAATAGCCTCATCTGTGCTTTTACTACATCACTTATCACTAAAACAGGAAACCTTAAACGATACTCCTCTCCTGTGCTAGGCTCTATACTAAGCGGATTTGTAGAACCGAATGAGCTTCCTAAAATATTTACGCATATAACAAAAAATTTAGTAGTATCTATACCTTTATTATCGCCTATAAGAGCGTCCCACCAGCCGGCCTTACTATCGCCCTCATATCTTCCGGCTGCGTGATGACTTCCGGTTAAAGCGTGACATACTACTATCACGTTTGATTTGTCGGCGTTTAGCTCACCGTAAGTTTCATAAACTAAATCAAACTCGCTTAATATACGACCGCTTTCTAAATACAGCGGTTCGTCAAAATGAGCTTTACGAGTACTAATTTCCACTAATTAACTCTATAATTTGGTGCTTCTTGAGTTATTATAACATCGTGCGCGTGACTCTCTTTGAGTCCGGCGCTTGTTATCTCTACAAACTCGGCTCTTTCTTGGAAAATTTCGATACTGTCGCTTCCGCAATATCCCATAGAGCTTCTAAGTCCTCCAACTAACTGATGAACTACTTGTTTTATGCTTCCGGCGTATGGAACCCTACCCTCTATACCTTCTGGTACCAGTTTATCTTGAGCAGTTCCTTCTTGAAAATACCTATCGCTACTACCTCTTGTCATAGCTCCTATGCTACCCATACCACGGTAGCTTTTATACTGTCTGCCTTGAAAAGTAACTAGCTCTCCTGGGCTTTCATCGCAACCTGCAAGTAAGCTTCCTACCATTATACAACTGGCTCCGGCCGCTAATGCTTTTGCGAAATCTCCGCTATATTTGATACCGCCATCAGCTATTACTGGTATTTCAAATTTTTTAGCTTCATCAGCGCAGTCCGCTATAGCAGTAATTTGAGGAACGCCTACACCAGATACTATACGAGTTGTACATATAGATCCAGGACCTATACCTACTTTTATTCCATCGGCTCCGGCGTTTATAAGATCGATAACGGCTTTTGGATTTGCTACGTTTCCTACTATCACATCAACATCTTTAACATTTTCTTTAATGAGCTTTAAAGTATCTATTATACCTTTTGAATGACCGTGAGCTGAGTCCATAACCAAAGCATCAACACCTGCCTTGGCTAAAGCCACGGCTCTATCAAGCTGACCTACGCCCATAGCGGCCGCTACTCTTAGACGACCGAATTTATCTTTATTTGCATTTGGATATTCTTTTCTCTTTTTAAGATCTTTTATGGTGATCAGTCCTTCGAGTCTGCCACTTTCATCTACTATAGGAAGCTTCTCAACTTTATTTGTAGAAAATATCTTTTCCGCATCATCCAAAGTACAACCTTTTGGCGCAGTGATAAGAGGCGGCTTTGTCATTGCATCGCTTACTTGTTTAGTAAAATCATTTTCAAATCTCAAATCTCGATTTGTAAGAATTCCTATCAAAACATTATCATCATCAACTACGGGAACTCCTGATATCCTATATTCACTCATAAGTTCAAGAGCCTCTCTTATAGTAGCGTTTGGTTTTATAAATATAGGATCAATTATAACTCCGCTTTCGCTTTTTTTAACCCTTTTTACCTCTTTTACTTGGCTTTCTATATCCATATTTTTATGTATAACGCCGATGCCTCCTAGCCTTGCCATCATAATAGCGGTTCTATGCTCAGTTACCGTATCCATAGCAGCAGATACAAGAGGTATATTTAAATTTATATTTTTACTAAATTTAGAGGTTATATCAACTTGTTTTGGTAAAATTTCTGAATACTGCGGTACAAGTAAAACATCTTCAAAAGTCAAAGCTCTTTTAATTATCTTCATCTCTTTAGTTTCCTTTAACTAATTTTTCCAAACCAAATGCAGCGTCTAAGACATCTTGTTCTTTCCACGCACCGCCGATGAGCTGAGCTGAGATATTTAGCCCATTTTTATCACTTTGCACCGGTACTGTTATAGCAGGAAGTCCGGCCAAATTTACACCTATAGTATATATATCGCTAAGATACGCACTAAGCGGATCGCTTAACTCTCCAAATTTATAAGCTACACTAGGAGCTACTGGCATTAGCATTATATCGGCTTCATTTAATATCTCCTCATATTCTAGTTTTATAAATGCTCTTGCTTTTTGTGCTTTTATATAATAAGCATCATAGTATCCGCTACTTAAAACAAATGTTCCAAGAAGCATTCTTCTTTGCACTTCTACACCAAATCCCTCGCCTCTTGTTTTTGAATACATCTGCCCAAGAGAGTTTGAGTCCGCTCTCCTACCATATCTAACACCGTCATAACGACTAAGATTCGCACTAGCTTCTGCTGTAGCTATAATATAATAAGCAGCTATATCGTATTTTGAGTTAGAAAGATCTTTATAAATTATGTTATGACCGGCTTCTTTTAGCTTATCAACTACCTTATAAAGCGAGTCCTTAACATCTTGGCTAGCCCCATCAACATAGTTTTTTATAACCGCTATCGTAAGTTTTCTATCGCTGTTTAATTTATCCGAGGTGCTTATATTTTCTAAATTTGAGCTTGTGCTATCTTTTGGATCATGTCCGGCTATAATATCATAAAGAAGTGCGGCATCTTCAACGCTTCTTGTTATCGGTCCTATCTGGTCTAAGCTACTAGAATAAGCTCCAAGTCCATATCTGCTAACTCTTCCGTAAGTAGGCTTAAAGCCGACGCATCCGCAAAACGCAGCAGGTTGGCGTATGCTTCCTCCAGTATCGCTTCCCAAAGCAGCTATCGCTAGTCCAGCCGAAACTGCTGCAGCGCTACCGCCACTACTGCCTCCTGGAACTCTAGTATGATCAAGCGGATTTAAAGTTTTGCCGTAAAACGAACTTTCAGTTGTGCTTCCCATGGCAAACTCATCCATATTCGTACGACCAAACGGTGCAAGTCCGGCTTTCAAAAGCTTTTCTACGACCGTAGCGTGATATGGAGCTACGTAACCTTGCAAGATCTTAGAACAACTTGTTATGCTCCAATTTTTGACTTGAATATTGTCTTTTATAGCGATTGGAACACCTGCATACTCATCACTTATATCGCTATTAGTTAGCTGTTCTATATAAGCGCCTAATTGTCTATTATCTTTTATCTTATCTTTTAAATTTTTACGAAGCTTTACTATATCGCTACTACTTAGCTTTATCGCATCTTTTAAGCTTATCACCTGTTCTCCTTAAATCTATTAACTAAAAATATGCCGACACTTACCATACCGACTAATATAGCGATGGTAAGTACTATTAGCTCCATACTTACTGGTTCACTAAACACGTTTTAACACCTTAGCGCATCTTGGGCATAAATCATTGTCTATTTTAGCAGCATATTTCCAGCATCTCGGGCATTTATATCTATCTGCTTTTACTATTTTAAATTTATCATTACCCACTGCAAACTCAGCCAAACACTCATCACTTTCGATATTTCTTACAAAGCTAACCATATACCAGTCGATTATCTCATCAAGATCATTTGCTAAAATCTCATTTGAGCTAGTTTCTAGTATAACTTCTAACGTGGATTTGATTATTTTATCTTTTTTTAGAACGTCTATTATTTCGTTAAATTTCTCACGGCTGGAAGTAAGAAGCTCATCATCTATTTTAAATTCAAACACAAGCGGCTCATAAACTAGATCAAACGCGTCTTTTGCTCCATTTTTAATGATATCTGGAGCAAACTCTATAGCCTCATCTACCGTATATGTAAGAGTAGGAGCTATAAGGCTTAGCAGAGATTTTGCTATTATAGCCATAGCCGATTGAGATGAGCGGCGTCTTAAACCGTCTTTTTCGTCACAGTAAAGTCTATCTTTACAGATATCAAGATAAATTCCACTAAGATCCGTACTTAAGAAATTTAATAATATATTAAAACCTTTTGAATACTCATAGTTTTTAAAGCACTCAGATACCTCTTTAAAACTCTTAGTAGCACGAGCAAGTATCCACTTATCAAGAGTTCCGAAATGGCTGCTTATATCATCCAAATCATTTATATTCGCTAGTAAAAATCTTATTGTATTTCTTATTTTTCTATACTGCTCGGCAACTTGTTTTAGTATATCATCGCTGATTTTAAGATCGCTTGAATAATCGCTTAATCCTACCCAAAGACGCAAAATTTCAACTCCGTATCTCTTAGCAACATCTGAAGGAGCTATAACGTTTCCTTTGCTTTTGCTCATTTTGTTGCCGTTTCCATCAACGGTAAACCCATGTGTCAAAACACTTTTATAAGGGGCTTTTTCATTTACCGCGCAACTTAAAAGAAGCGAGCTTTGAAACCAGCCTCTATGCTGGTCGCTTCCCTCAAGATACATATCGGCTTGATATCCGCCAGCATCATAATCTCCGCTATTTAAAACTGCATTCCAAGTAGATCCGCTATCAAACCAAACGTCTAAAATATCGGTTACTTTTTCTAAATTCGCAGGATTTAAATTTGTTCCTTTAGGTAATAATTCGGCAATTTCCAAATCCCACCATGCATCAGCGCCTTTTTCATCAAATACCTTAGCGATATGCTCTAAAACATCACTATCGAAAATAGGCTCTTTTGTAGTAGCGTCTCTAAAAAAAGCTATCGGAACTCCCCAGTCTCTTTGGCGAGAAATACACCAATCAGGGCGATTTTCTATCATTGAGCCTATACGTTTAACTCCGGCTTCCGGATAAAACTTTACGTTATTTAAAGCTTCGAGTGCTGTTTGTCTTAGAGTTTTGCCGCTTAGTTTTGGCTCGTCCATAGATATAAACCACTGTTTTGTAGCACGATAAATCACAGGTTTATGTGTTCTCCAGCAAAACGGATAGCTATGCACGAATTTACTAACTTTTATAGCCGCGTCACCCAAAAGCTCTACTAATTTTTCATTCGCTTTAAATATATGAAGCCCTATAAACTCATTTAAAAGATGCTCGGGAAGTAGCTTTTTAACCCTTAAAGTCTCATCATAAAGCCCTGCTTCATCAACAGGCATTATAACCTCTATACCGTATTTCAAACTTGCAAAATAATCATCTTCGCCGTGCCCAGGAGCAGTATGCACTAGTCCAGTTCCGCCATCCATCAAAACATGTTCCCCAAGTATAAACCGAGAATCTCTGCCGTTTAAAGGATTGATAGCGCTTAAACCCTCAAGCTCACTTGAAGCAAACTCTTTTAAAATTTTTCCATTTATGATACCTTGATTTATAAGAGTTTCTTTTAAAGGAAGAGCTATTATATAACCTTCTTTTGTTAGGGCGTATTTTTCATTCGGATTTAAACTAATGGCTTGATTTGCTACTAAAGTCCACGGAGTAGTAGTCCAAATAACAGCTTTTGCGTCACTAACTCCTAGCTTTTTACAAGCAGCGTCGCTTAAGCAAAAAGCAACATACAAGCTATAATCCTCTTTATCTTCGTACTCTACTTCGGCTTCGGCTAGAGCGCTTCTAGCAGCCCAACTCCAAAAAACAGGTTTGCTTCGCTCGACAAGAAGCCCTTTTTTAGCTACTTCGCAAAGAGTTCTGTAAATATTTGCTTCAAATTTAAATTTCATAGTAAGATACGGATCATTCCAGTCGCCTATCACGCCAAGAGACTTAAACTCATCTTTTTGAACAGTTATAAACTCCTTAGCCCAGTTTCTGCACTCTTGTCTGATATCTGACTTACTCATACTCTTTTTTTTATCGCCGAGCTTTACTTCTACTTGCTGTTCGATAGGAAGACCATGACAATCCCAACCCGGAGTATATCTTATACCTTGACCAAAAAAGTAGTGTGTTTTTAGAATTATATCTTTTAAAATTTTATTTAGCGCATGCCCTATATGAAGGTGTCCATTTGCATATGGCGGACCATCGTGGATATTAAAACTAATAGCGGATTTCTCCCTTTTAGCTTTCATTTTTTCATAGACTTTTTGCTCATCCCATTTTGCGTACCGTGCCGGCTCACACTCAGGAAGATTGCCTCTCATAGCAAAATCCGTCGTCGGCAGCAACAGTGTATCTTTATAGTCCATCTAACAACCTTAAATTTTTAAATTTATGGATTTTATCAAAAATTTCATAAAACTAAGATTTATCTTGGTAGAATATGATAAAATAATAAAACCATTTAGCAAAGGAGAAAAAGTCAAAATGATAAAAAAAATCGCCATAATTTTAAGCGCATCTCTTGTATATGCAAGCGAATTTCAAAGTGACTTTTTAAAGCAAAATGGAGATAGCTTAATCCTAAAACCTTTTGAAATCAAAAATCAAATCAGCAGTGAAGTATTAGAAGCAAAACAGAGTAAAATAATATCGCCGAATTTTGAACTAAATAACGATAATTTCGATCTTAAAAGCATAGATTTGCTTAGTATCGACTCTTTAAATTTTAATAATCCGTATCTGGATAAATTTAAACTCAACATAGACAACAAGATAGATAAAAAAGATAAAAATTACTTTTCAAATAACTCCATGGGCATAGAATACGCAACTTCTTTTGCAAACTTTGATATAAAAACCAAACTCAACGCAACATATGAAAAAGATATCAAAAATAGCACAATAACGCCAAATATAGAAATCAGCAAAGAAATTTTCGACAAAACAAAAGTTGGAGCCGTCATAAATCAAAAAAATGGAGAGTATAGCAATGTTCCATATATCGATCTATCGTTAAACAAAAATATGAGTTTCAACGTTTCGTATGATGATTTTGAAAATTCACAAAATATCTATACTAAATTTAAAATTATATACTAAACATTAGGAGGTTTAAATGAGACATATCATCATAATAGTAGGCGAAGAATTACAGATAAACAAGCCTTTTTTAGACTATGTTTTTAGTAGCTACGAATCACATTTTGGTGAGCTTGGAATGGTATATTACATACAAAATAGCGATAAAGAACTGCCGTTTTATATAGAAAATCACTCTAAA
This sequence comes from Campylobacter fetus subsp. fetus, assembly GCF_900475935.1. NCBI lineage: Bacteria > Pseudomonadati > Campylobacterota > Epsilonproteobacteria > Campylobacterales > Campylobacteraceae > Campylobacter > Campylobacter fetus. The sequence goes on along the minus strand of NZ_LS483431.1, from coordinate 610,007 downwards.
AACTTCGATTTTATAACCATAATAGCAAACGATAGCAACTTTTATACTTTAAGCAAAATTCTAGCCACTCTTACTACCGACACTATAGAATTAAAAGATGAAACTCTGATTCCATCAAGAGCACAAATTTATACAAAAGATAGCTTTTTGCTGGATTTAAACTCGGCTTCTATAAATCTCATAAAAGCAGAACCGACAAAAAAACTTCCTCAAATTCTTATAAATATAGACTTAGAATCTCAATTTTTCAATATTTTAGATATAGACAAAGAGAGCGCTAGGATACTTTTAGAACCGCTTGCGACAACTTATAATGTAAATATCAGTCTTACTGAGCTACTATCTGGTCTTACTTACGTGAGAGCTGGAGCAAATAAATACGGTCAGATAAAAGGTTTTATCGATAGCGCTTCAAATTTATTTGCAAATAAAATCATAAACGACAAAAGCATAGTATCTTTTATAGCAAAAAAACTAATACAAAAAAATCAAAAAATTACCTTTGCAGAATCCTGCACGGCTGGGCTTTGTGCCTCAAAGATAGGCTCCGTACCAGGAGTAAGCAGCGCATTTGACGGTTCGGTGATAACTTATGCAAATCACATAAAACATAATTGGATAGATGTAGAAAATAGCATATTAGAAACATTTGGAGCAGTAAGCAAAGAGTGTGTGGAACAGATGTGTTTTGGAGCATTAAAACTTTGCGAATGCGATTATGCTATAGCTATAAGCGGTATCGCAGGTCCTGATGGAGGAAGCAAAGAAAAACCAGTAGGCACTGTATTTGTCGCAGTAGCAAATAAAAACGGCGACGTACAAACCTCAAGACTGCTTTTAGAAGGCGATAGAGACTATATAAGAGAGCAAAGCGCTTTGCACGCTTATGCTTTACTGCTTAGAGCAAATCCGTCTTTATTTATTTAAATTTAAAGCAACCGAGCAGAATACACTTTTACCAATCTATTCTGCTTTTTGATTTTATTAGTTCATTCTGCTTTTCTATACCCATAACATCGCCTTCATCGCCAAAACCTACCCATTTAGTTTTAGAATTTCTTATAAATTTTACTTTAAAACTACTATATTTAGGCTCTCCTCCTATGTAGTCTTTATCAAATATCATATAGTATGGTGTTTTCATAGATATAATAAATATATTTTCCGGATCAGTTTCACTATATTTCAGTTTCATCTTCCATTGGCTTGCGTTTATGGTGCCACGCTCATCTAAGACGCCAAGATCATTATATATTTCTAAGTTAGGACCCGTGTTTTGAGGTGTCGATTCTAATTTAGCAAACAGATCGATATCGGAGTTTAGTTTGTTAAAATACTTTACTCTATAGTAATTGTCCAAACCGCTTATTCCCGCGTAATTCGTATTTGTCGTATCGTCTGTGGTATTTATCGTATCTTTTACGAACTCGTATTCCTCGTCTACGCCTTGCTTGGCTTTACACTCATCACTGCAATATACTCCGTAGTACATATCATTCAAATCATAAATAACATTTTCGGTTTCTTTGATATCCGTGTTATCTGCATAAACTCTTCCGTAGAAATAATCCACAACTCTATTTTTATCATCGGCTAAAACAGTGATATCATTAATTGCACTATTTTTGTAAATACTATCTTTACCGCTGATTTTAAAATCGTTTGATTTGATTCGCAAAGGATTTTTAGTCGAATTATACTCTCTATCAAAATTTATCTTTAAGCTAACATTTGATTCTCCGGCGTAAAAAGAGTTTTTAGCAAGTTTAAATTTGCCGTCGTTTTTCTGCGCCCCGCTAGCATCTGAGTTTACAATTTTTATTAGATATGTTTCATTTTGATCCGGTCCCAAAGTCCTATCTGCTATACCGTAAAAACTCACATTGTTTTTAGCATTTTCAAGAGCTTTCTTTTCATCTTCGGTTTTATCAAGTTCAAAATTTATATCTATATCGTTTGCATAGCAGTTTTTACTATACAAGTTAGGCACGTTATCATCAGCTAGTCTAGCTTGTATATCAAGCTCGAACTTGCCTCCCATAAAATCAGTATAGTCAGTCTCACTCATACTATAATCCTTGCCAAATGCAAAAAACGTTATATTTCCATCATCGCTTATATAGCCATTTTTAAGCTCTTTTTTAGTTATTTGAAATTTTGTCGGTTTAAATTTAAAATAATCCGCTTCTAAAGCAACGTTGCAGCCTATTTTTCCATTTACTTTGTCATTTGAAGCGCTGCCCTTTATGCAGTCGCCTTCCATCTGATCTATCTGAGTCGTAGTGTCGTCTAAAATATATATCTTAGTATGTCCGATATCAGGATACTTGATATAATACTTATTATTCGCAGCTTCATAGTCCGTATATACTTTTCCTACTCCTTTATCAAATTTAGCAGTAGTTACCATAGGTACGTTTGAAAGTTTTTTGTCGTCATCCTCACTTCCGTCATACGAGCACCATGTTTTATCATTTTTCGTACCTCCGGCGCTCCTATCTAGGAAAATCATACCTTTTGATATAAATTTAGTGTTATAAGACTTAGCTGCATTATTTGATCCATCTACTGCAGTAACCTTAGTATACGTATCATTTCCATCTACGGACGCTTCATACTTTTCACCGCCGAATAATTCATTTGATAAATTTGCAGTTTGTAAAACTAACGCAGCAGGTCTAACACTGAAATAGTTTGATCTTATTTTGATATTTGAGTTTGTAATATTATAATAACCTTGAATTTCAAAAAATAGCTTATTGTAGTTTATATCGGTTCTATTCGCAGAAATAGTAAAATCATTTAAATTATAACTTATAGGATTTGTCGGACTAGCTCCTCGCATACCAGTTAAAGCATTAGCAAATTTAAAATATAAAGTTAGATCATCCATTTCCTTTTTACACCCATCATAAGGCGATGTTGGCATTAATAAAGACAAATATGTGCAATCTATGGGAACGATTTTCCCATTATCCAGCTCAGAAAATAAACCTGCATAATGAAATTGTCCTATATTTGCTTGATCAATAGTGCTTATAACTTGCACATTAAAAGATCTACCCACTAACTGAGTATATAAATTTGTATCTCCGGTAAAATCTCCGGCTGCATTAACGGCTCCGGGCGCTTTTACGTTGTATTGATCATTAACTACCATTAGTTTATTACTACTATAATCTGGTGAGGGTACTATCGGGGTTATGGTTATGGTTGCTTTGAATTTATATTTATTAAGAGAAGGTGTGAGCAATTTACTTTTTGCAAGCGCTTGATCTATCTCAAAAAGTATATTTACCGTATCATTGGATTTTACAAAAGTGTAAAACTCATCTTTTTCTTTTGTTCCGCTATATAAATTTCCTGCAGACTTATCAAACTGTTCTAATCTCTTTTTATAGCATACTCCACCATAGTTTTTATCGGTATCTACGGCTATTTCATCGGCGTAATCAGGCTTTAAAAATCTAAAATGAACATAGCTATTATCAATAGTAACGGAGCTTGCTGTTTTTACCTCGGTGATCTTTACTGAAACTTTACTGTTAGAATTTGGTTTTATCCTAAGTGAAGCTTGATCCCAGATATTAAGAAGATAATTAGCCGATATATCATCTACAAAAAGTTCATAAGTGTGAGTATTTCCGTCCGTAATCTCTAAAATCTCTTGTTTGTTAGTTCCGTCGGCATTTGTATTACTTTTAAAATTTTCTAATAAAACAGTAGAACCCTCTTTTAGATATGCGTCTTTTGAGGTTTCATTACAATATATACTGTTAATACCAAACAGCTCCGAATTCCCAAAAAGTATAAAAATAAACACTAAAAATATATTTTTCACAAAACCGCCTTTCTGCATAAATCCACTAATGCCGTGTTAATACATAAAACAGTTTTTACCCGACTGTTTTGCTTCATATACTTTATCATCGGCAAGTTTTATAAGTTTGCTATAATTTTTTATATCAGGAGACATACAGGCCAATCCGATACTAGCGCTTCCGTTCCACTCACAGTTTTTAGTTTTGACTTTTAAACTGTGTATATCTTTTAGCAGATTATTTGCAACTTGAATAGAGCCTTCTAGCATAGTATTTGGACAAATCACTAAAAACTCATCTCCGCCGAGTCTGCAAACTATATCATCAGTACGAACCGACTCTTTAAGAGTTCTAGCTACTAATCTTAATATATAATCCCCCGCATCATGACCGTAATTATCATTTACTTCTTTAAAATAATCCAAATCTATCATCAAAACAGACAAACCTCTATCGCTATCTAAATTCTCTTTCCATAACAAATCAAGGGTTTTCATAGCGTGGCGTCTATTTGGCATCTCTGTAAGCTGATCTGTCATAGAAAGCTTTTCTAAATTTTCATTTGCTTCGATAAGCTCTTTTGTTCTATCTTGTACTTTATTTTCAAGATCTTTTTTTAACTCAAGTAGTTCATTATTTACTATTACTAAGTCTTTGTTTCGTTTAGACATCATTTCTAAAAGTTTATTTAAAGTTCTTACAAGAGGCTGGATTTCTTCTGCTGAAGCTTTATTTCGTACCATATTATAAGCTTTTTTAGAAGCAATACCGCTTTTCACCATTTCAATCTGTCTAGCCATTTTTTTATCTTGTCCAAGAATGTGAAAAGCAAGCCAATTAATTAAAAAATTTAAAATATATTTAGCCGTTTTATCTAAATTTTCTTGATCATCTTCATCATCACTTTGCAATCCTGCAAATAAAATTCCAACTTCTTCTATAAACAATTTATGATTAAATACATGATCTTTTACAAACTCGGAATTAAGCTTATTTTCCGCCATAAGCTGCTCTTCATCGTGAAAATGGTATTTAGCATAGCCAAAAAGCTCAGTAAATAGCCCTATTAATTCATTTTTGCTCAGATTACTATTTGAAAGTTTTTTACTTAAATTATTTATAAGATTGACTAAATGATGATGTTGATCGTCTATTTTATCTAAGTTTGTTTCGAATTTTTTACTCCAGGCAAATATAGACTTATTATAATCCATTATCAACACTCCTAAATATAGCATAACCAACCATTTTTATATTGTATATAAAATAAATATAAAAATACCTTAAAAAGCATATAAATGAAATATAAAGCATGCAAGGAGTATATAGAAATATGGTGACCCCTACGAGACTCGAACTCGTGTTCCCAACGTGAGAGGCTGGTGTCCTAACCGCTAGACGAAGGGGCCGAATAATAAAAAATAACACAGTGGTGCCCCGTGTAGGGCTCGAACCTACGACCCCATCATTAAGAGTGACATGCTCTACCAACTGAGCTAACGAGGCAACATCATAATGGCGCGTATGCGTCGAAATATAAAAATGGCGCGGCGGACGGGACTCGAACCCGCGACCTCCGGCGTGACAGGCCGATATTCTAACCAGCTGAACTACCGCCGCAACCTAAATAATGGTGGTCGCTATAAGACTCGAACTTATGACATCCACCTTGTAAGGGTGGCGCTCTACCAACTGAGCTAAGCGACCAAAAAAATAAATGGCGACCCTTGTAAGATTTGAACTCACGTTTTTGCACAGAGAGTGCAACGTCCTGGGCCAACTAGACGAAAGGGTCTAAACCCTACTTAAAAAAGTGGTGTCCCGCGTTGGATTCGAACCAACGGCCACCTCCTTAAAAGGGAGATGCTCTACCTACTGAGCTAGCGAGACAAACAGTAAAATGGCGCGGCGGACGGGACTCGAACCCGCGACCTCCGGCGTGACAGGCCGATATTCTAACCAGCTGAACTACCGCCGCAACCTAAATAATGGTGGTCGCTATAAGACTCGAACTTATGACATCCACCTTGTAAGGGTGGCGCTCTACCAACTGAGCTAAGCGACCAAAAAAATAATAAATGGTGTCCCGCGTTGGATTCGAACCAACGGCCACCTCCTTAAAAGGGAGATGCTCTACCTACTGAGCTAGCGAGACAATATAAATATTTTTGATGTGAAATCTTTAATCAAAGAAAATAACAACACTTCAAAAAGGAAGTGAAATTATACAAAAATTAACTTTGTTTGTCAAGTAAAAATCATATATTTTAGTGATTTATAGCATATAAAATTGTAAAATAGCTATATTTTGAAACATTATCATCCCTTTTTTAAACTCTACTCAACTCCGCATTTAAAAAATAAAGCAGTAAATTTAATAGTTAATATAGCTGTAATTATTAGTTACTTATTACAGTTCTTCACTATTTTTTTCGGATTTAGTTTTGCTTTTAGTTTTATTAGTATTTTTTACTTTATCTTTATTTGATATTTTACTTTTTTTATCTTTTATATTAGCTTTTGATTTAATACTATTAATATCTGTATTACCTGTAGTTGCAAGATCGGCTTTTATAACATTAAATCTCTTATTGCTTATACCTTTAATGTTTTTTATCTCATCTATGCTTTTAAATTCAGTATGTTTTCTATACTCTATTATAGCATTAGCATTAATTTCTCCTATACCAGGAAGCGCCATAAGCTCCTCTTTAGTAGCAGTATTTAAATTTACTGCACAATAAGCCAAACTAGCAAGTAAAACTATTAAACTAAATAACCTCATAATAAACTCCTTAAATATAATATATTTCATTATAAGCTAGCAACCTAAAAAGCAAACTTAAATGTAATGCAAATATGATAAAAATATATATAAAGAGTATAATGGTAACACTACCTAATAATTTAATAAAATTTATCTATATAAATATATGATATAATATAAAATAATAAACTAACTATATTAAATTTAATTATAAAGATCTTATCAACCCGACAACAATTAGCCAAATTCATAAATATTTATATTGATTAAACTAATATCTGTTATTTGTCAATCATAAAACATTAGAAATAAGCTTTTAATTGATAAAACTTTTAATGAGAATAGATAGTTTGATTAATAATAAGTAGTTGATTGATTTAAATAATAAGAATTAAGCATAAACACAAAGCCCGCAGCGACCTACTTTTCCACATCCCAGTAAGAGAGAGTATCATCGGCCATGAAAAGCTTAGCTTCTTGGTTCGAGATGGAGCAAGGCGTTTCCTATTCACGTATAGCCACGGGCAGTGTTAAATAAAAGAATAAAAAATAGTTTAGCTATTCTCTTATTTAACACTGTTTGTTAAATAATCGTTAAAAGTCTTTTCGGTTTTAACTAGAGTAAAACTATTTTCTTTGCAAGGATCGTTTTAAGTTCTAAGATTAATTGAACTTTTTGCTAACTGTTTTTTTCGCTAGGCAAGGCAGATAAGTAAAAACAAAGGAGCGAACATAAAGTTCGTGACCGAAGTTTGAAACGTAATCTAACGTCGCATAGTAGAAAAAAGACAAAGCAAATTTATCCTTAACAAGGAAGTGATGCTTATATAAAGATAAGCAAACGAGCTATTAGTACTGGTCAGCTAAAGGACTTTCATCCATTACACACCCAGCCTATCAAACTAGTAGTCTACTAGAGCTCTTAAAAGAAGATTCATCTTGGAGTTGGCTTCGAGCTTAGATGCTTTCAGCTCTTATCTCATCCTAGCTTAGCTACCCAGCGATGCTCTTGGCAGAACAACTGGTACACCAGTGGCTAGTTCGACCCGGTCCTCTCGTACTAGGGTCAACTCTCCTCAATCTTCTTACGCCCACGGCAGATAGGGACCGAACTGTCTCACGACGTTCTGAACCCAGCTCGCGTACCGCTTTAAATGGCGAACAGCCATACCCTTGGGACCTGCTCCAGCCCCAGGATGCGATGAGCCGACATCGAGGTGCCAAACCTCCCCGTCGATGTGAGCTCTTGGGGGAGATCAGCCTGTTATCCCCGGGGTACCTTTTATCCTTTGAGCGATGGCCCTTCCACACAGAACCACCGGATCACTAAGACCGACTTTCGTCTCTGCTTGACGTGTATGTCTTGCAGTTAAGCTGGCTTATGCCTTTATACTCTACGAACGATTTCCAACCGTTCTGAGCCAACCTTTGTAAGCCTCCGTTACATTTTGGGAGGCGACCGCCCCAGTCAAACTACCCACCAGACATTGTCCTACCTAAGGATAACTTAGGCTAGTTAGCTACTCGAATAAAGAAGAGTGGTATCTCAACAATGGCTCACCATAAACCAGGGTCTATGGATCAAAGCCTCCCACCTATCCTGCGCATCTTTATCCAAATAGCAGTGTCAAGCTGTAGTAAAGGTCCACGGGGTCTTTCCGTCTTGCCGCGGGTAGGAGGAATTTTCACCTCCACTACAATTTCACTGGATCCCTCTTTGAGACAGCTCCCATCTCGTTACGCCATTCATGCAGGTCGGTATTTAACCGACAAGGAATTTCGCTACCTTAGGACCGTTATAGTTACGGCCGCCGTTTACTCGGGCTTCGATCAAATGCTTCGCATAGCTAACATCATCAATTAACCTTCGAGCACCGGGCAGGCGTCACACCCTATACATCCACTTACGTGTTAGCAGAGTGCTGTGTTTATGGTAAACAGTCGGGAGGGACTCTTTGTTGTAACCTTCTTTGCTTTGGGAGTGAATCTTAATACAAAGTTAGGCACACCTTATACCGAAGATACGGTGCTATTTTGCAGAGTTCCTTAAAGAGAGTTCTTCCACGCGCCTTAGAATACTCATCCCACCCACCTGTGTCGGTTTACGGTACGGGCAATTATTACTAAACTTAGAAACTTTTCTTGGCTCGATAGTATCATGGATTCTCAATCTACTCCGAAGAGCGTCATGAGCCTTTTAGGTCTCGGATAAAGAGTTACGGATTTGCCTATAACTCAACCTACACCCTTAGACTAGCACTTCCATCCGCTAGCTCCACTAACTTTAAGCGTCCTTCCATCGCACATAATAATTGGTATTGGAATATTAACCAATTTTCCATCGCATACCCCTTTCGGACTTTGCTTAGGACCCGACTAACCCTACGATGACGAGCATCGCGTAGGAAACCTTGGGTTTTCGGCGTTGATGATTCTCACATCAATTATCGCTACTCATGCCTGCATGCTCACTTCTATCCGCTCCAGCACTCCTTACCGGTATACCTTCAACGCTGAATAGAACGCTCTCCTACCACTTGCACTTAATTCTAATTACTTCTAATTATTTTAGCTAAACTATTTTCTCATAATTTAATTTATATGAGTGCAATTAAATTATGAGAAATATAACTTAAAAGCTCATAGCCAAATTTATAATTAGAATTAAGTGCAAGTCTAAAGCTTCGGTACTCATTTTAGCCCCGTTATATTTTCCGCGCAGAATCACTAGACCAGTGAGCTATTACGCTTTCTTTAAAGGATGGCTGCTTCTAAGCCAACCTCCTGGTTGTTTCAGTAACTCCACATCGTTTTCCACTTAAATGAGATTTAGGGACCTTAGCTGTTAGTCTGGGTTGTTCCCCTCTTGACGACGGATTTTATCACTCGCCGCCTGACTGCTGTGATTACGTTATAAGTATTCGGAGTTTGATAGGGTTTGGTACATTGGTATATGCCCTAGCCCATTCAGTGCTCTACCCCTTATAATTACGACACAACGCTATACCTAAATATATTTCGGAGAGAACCAGCTATCACGATGTTTGATTGGCCTTTCACCCCTATCCACAAGTCATCAGGAGCCTTTTCAACGGCCGTCTGTTCGGTCCTCCGCTGGCTCTTACACCAGTTTCAACCTGCTCATGGATAGATCACATCGTTTCGGGTCTGCAGCATCTGACTATACGCCCTATTAAGACTCGCTTTCGCTACGGCTCCGGGTTTCCTTAACCTCGCCAGACACCACAACTCGCAGGCTCATTATGCAAAAGGCAGTCCATCACACGTCATAAAGAATCGTGCTCTGAATGATTGTAAGCAAATGGTTTCAGGTTCTATTTCACTCTGATCACCTCAGTTCTTTTCACCTTTCCCTCACGGTACTTGTGCACTATCGGTCTAGTAGTAGTATTTAGGGT